>CAWKGG010000134.1:0-24139 GCA_963848985.1 uncultured Methanosarcinaceae archaeon | reverse complement strand
CAACGTTTCTGTTTATTCTCCGCTCCCTATCTGGATACTTTACAACATGCCATTAATGACTTTTCAGCAAGCTCTTATTGCAAAAGGTACGATTCGAACGAACGAACTCCTACGATATCAGAAACTCAACTATCGCCTTCGACCTGGTTGGGCAACTCCAGTGTGTCGATATAGAAAGGAACTTTGAGAAACTTTTACAAAAAGAACTGCAGAGATAGCTGAAAGCTTGAAGTCAACAGATTAAAATTTAGTGTGAGGTGGGATTCGAACCCACGAATTACTTCGTAGACAGATCTTAAGTCTGGTGCATTTGACCAAGCTCGACAACACTCGCACATTGAAGGGTAAATTTTTATCTTTGCTTCTCTTATACTTTTTTGCTTTTTTCTTCCCACTTAGTTCATTTAAACATATTTTTTAGTCCAATATGTTGTTCTATCAGAACTATATCTAAAAACGTAAGATTGTTTTTTTCAAGAGCAATTTTGAGATTTTTTATATTGCTCTTATATCCTATGTCCACAAGAATCCCGTTGCCGCCTAAGGCTATCAGGTAAGAGTTTGATGTCTTCATAGAAATAGCAATGATGCTATAAGGGTTTTCGCTCCTCGACTTATTACTCTTTGTGAGAAAACTGCTTAGCCTATCTGTTTTGCTGGAATTTATTTGTATCTCCTTTTTTACTGTACTCTTTAAGATCGGAAATTTTGTATTTTAGTAAACGACTACCATGACTATTTCTGAGAGTACTAATTAAGACTTTTACACTTGCTGAATTAGTGGGGACTGATAGATTGCAAGATGAAAGGTTTGACTTACTTCAAAGGAATGTGAGCATTGTTTTATAATACGATTATCGTTCCCTGATTGATGGGTGAATTGAGCAAAAGTAATAAAAATCCCTGTTTTTGCAAAAAAACGATTATGTTTAACCATGACGTATTAGTCCTGAATCAAAGTTACCCCTATGAACTTGGTGTACATATTCAAAATTTAATCCCCTTAATTGTAACACCTGTATTTTCTTGCAATAATCTCATGCTATCTGACGCATCACCTTCTCTATCTTGGATACAAGGCGCTTTTCAGACCTCATATACATGTAAGCAGGAAGCCCAGATTTAGAGAAATTTTGAAAAAACTGCTTTGTAAGGCTGTTAATTTTAGGAAATTTTCTAACCTTCTCGTTTGCAAAGAGCCTTATTGCTCTATCAAAACTCAAGATGTTAGTAGTGAAGTTCAAATCTTCTCGTAACTGCCTATCCATAGAAAAAACAAGCTCAATCCAGGAACTCAATTCTTTTGTCAGATGTCGCTTAGTTACTCCTTCAACTACAATATAGGATTTTCCTTTTTTGATGTTTTCAAAACATTCTTTAAAGGTATCCCCTTTTGCTAGTGTATAGACAGCTCCCATTCCTCCTGTATGACTGTCCGTAGTTGCAGCAATTCCTTTTCCATACCTCATGGCAAGTGCTTCAGTAATGAGGTTTTTCTCAGTCAGGTCCTGAATGTTGTATTCGACAACAGGGAACTCCTGTAATAGCTCCGGTATAGCCCATAAATTTGGGTGATCTCCAGTAGCAAACCAGAATGGATGGTTATACATATAGGGTATGTTATGAGTCCTAAGATAACGAATAAAGCTTTTGAAGTCATGTTCCTGGCTTGCAATGGTCTCAAGATCTCCGAACTCTTCGGAATCAAGCTCAAAGATGTTAACGTGAACAGTGTGTCCTGTCCTTTCTGGATCTTTAATTGTAATCTCAACACCAGGAATCAGCCCTTCTCTATCCCAACCTAGCAGATCGTATGCTTTGATAGTATCATGATCTGTAAAAGTAACAAAATTAAGTCCTTGATCCTTTGCTTTTTCAAAAAGAACCGCAGGTTGCATTGCCTGAACTGGAGGGACATCGTAGGAACAGGAAGAATGTACATGTAAATCCATTTTTTTCCATCCTTCATGAAGAAGAGCTTCTGCAACCTCTGAGCCTACAGTTATTTTTGTTTTGTTTCCTGGTTCATCTCTCATAAAAACTACCATTTTATACAGAAGTTCTTTGTAATGTAAGACTTCAAAAATTCTTATTCAATCTAAAGAATGAAGAATTTATATATAGATATTTTGTTAGAAAATAAATTTTTTGAAATTGTATATAATTTAGAAAAATAAATTTATTTTTTTTGAATATATAGGTATTAATTTTAAATTCGAAAAAAACACCAAGTAAAAAAGGAATGAAATCGGCTAAAAGTGGAAATAAAGCATCAATAAGTTATTTATTTGGCTTAGCCTGAAAAGAGAAAATATGAGGTGTAAATGAGAATGGGAAATATTGTTCTTAGATTAAATAACGATACTTATTGTATTTATAAATAGAAATAGAAAAATTATATATAGAAAAAGTGAGTATTAATAGTTAGATTACATTTAGTAGTTTGAGGCAAGAATAATACGAACAGACCAGAAAAGATATACTAACAAACCAGAAAAAATGTGAACATCTCTAAAACCAAAATCCCATGTTACTTTTTTACAAATGAAACAGTGCCTCAAACCTCTTCGTTTCATTTTTTGAAAAATACAAAGTTTACTTCCTGTTGATTCCCTGAAATAAATTTTATAGGATATCCAGTAAATAGACAGCTTCAGAGAGAATCGGGAGCATTAGAGGCTAAGATGATAAGATGAAACTTTTAATTCTTATATGCGGAGAAGGACTTGGGCACACGAGTCGCTGCCTTGCTTTGGGCAAAGAGTTTCTGGCTGCCGGGCACATGGTATATTTTGGAGCATATGGATACTCAAAAGAGCTAGTTGAAAAAACAGGATATCAGGCATATGAGATCTCATCTGAAATAAAGCTAGTTGGAGATTTGGGAGTTTTTGATATAAAAAAGTCTATTAAAGAGACCCTTAGGAATATTTCTCCTTTAGGTTTCAGAAAAATTTTAAAGTTTATTGAAGAATTCAAACCCGATGTTATACTTTCAGATGGCTATTATATTGGAATTCTGGCTGCACAGGTTAAGAAGATGCCTGTTTATTTTATTGGTAACCAGTTCAATATGGTGGAATTTTTTCAGAAGCAGGGTTTTCTTGTTGCAGGAGCAGGAAAGCTGATTAAACTTTTCTACAATTATATTTTTAGGAGTGTAGACGGTATAATAGTGCCTGACTATCCACTTCCTGATTCAATAAACAGGAAAAATATTACACTTGATGGAAGTATTAATAATACTGTGTTTTTTAGCGGTCCTCTTATTAGGTGGAAATATAGTGAAGTCGAATCAAAAACTTTCAAACATCCAAATGTTCTTTCAACAATTGGGGCTTTCGGTTACAGAGCAGATATATTCAGAAGTGTGATAGAGGCTGCAAAACTGGACCACAATATCCATTATACATTTATTTCAGGCCCAGGAATAGATCCTAGAGAGTTCGCAAAAATCTCCGAAAATGTCGAGTTTATAGGCTTTACAGAAAACCCTTTTCCTTATTACAAAGGATCTGACCTCGTAATTACTGCAGGAGGACATGGGACAATCCTTGAAAGCCTTTCATTCGGGCTCCCTGTACTGTCCTTTCCTGACGAAAAACACATAGAACAAGAAAATAACGCAACTGTCCTCGAAGAAGAAGGATTAGGTAGGAAGATGAGCTTTCTTGCAGAACCTAAAGTTATTCTTGCCTGTATTCGAGAATTTCTGGAAGGGGAAGAGTATTATAAAAAGACCAGGAGATTGAGAGATATTACAGAAGAACTCGACGGACCCGCATCTGTAAGACGGTTTCTTGAGGAAAGAATTAAGGTAAAATGAGTTTAAAGAAAAGCTTGAAGAAGAACCTGAAGCAGAAAAAATTACCTTGAGATCGCCAGTTATACCGCGAATCTTGGGGTTAAATCCGTAAGTGTAGCTACAAATGGTACTCTCATTGATCGTGAAAGCGCAAAGCAACTTAAGTTAAAAAATATTAATGCCCAGGTCAGTATCGATGGCGATGTCGCGGAAATATATGACTTAATTAGAGGTGTGGAGGGTGCATTAAACCAAGCTGTATATGGCATAAAATTACTTAAAGAAGAAGGTAATGATGTATCTGTTTGTACCACGGTCAGCAGATTGAATGTTAACAGGATTTCCAACATAAAAAAGTTAAAGCAAAACCTCGGTACAAAAATTTATCGTTTTTTTAGTTTCTTGCATACGCAGACGGGATTCCCATATGCCGACTGAAATAGGAGCCATTCTCAGGCTCACATAGCGATTGTTTTGAGTATGGTAATATTCCCTTAACTTACACTAAAAATCTCTCTAGAAGCACCAGGGCGAGTCGTTTTTTGACCGATTTCATTCTCCATTTTTTGGCTGGAGCAGCACGGTAACTATCCAAAAGATATTTCCACATATTTTTATTAACTAACAAATATAAAAATTAGTATATCAACTAAGGCTACTTTGATTTTAAGATAAGATTTCGCCTAAAGTGTAATACTTATAGTTAAAAAGTATACTATTTAGAGTATATCCAAAAACTATATAATTAATTGAATCTTGTTATATTTTATAGGTATTCCAGTACCTGGCAATAGACTTTTCGACAGGCTGCAGGCACGACCCCCTGCAGCTACAAGATCAACTTTTTTGACATTTTAAGATTAGTCGAATTTCAATCCTAAAAGAGCGATTTTTAGTTGACCTGATATTTTGACGGGCTTGAAATTTATAATATACAAGTTTCTTTTGTTTTAAAATTATTTTTTGTCGAATTTATTTAAAATAGTTTTTAATTTATTATCATGGTTACAATTAATGCCAGACGTAACTAGTAATATATATTTTTTGGTTTGAAAATAATAAATTAAGTTGGATTAGAAAATGTCAAACAGGAAATTGTATGAGACATCTGAGATAATATACCTATCTCCCGTGAGACTCTACCAAGAGATAGCATTGGTGTTCTTAAAGTTCAGGAAGCGGAAATTAAACAACTCTACCCATAAGGCATGGTTTAGAAGTAGCCAGACAAGTGAATTGGGGATATATTATAATAGGCTCTAATAATCGTGGTGATGTTCTCTGCAAAGTAATTGGCTGGAATTTTTCAACGTCAACCCCAACCGCAGTTTTATGCCAGGCATGCCAGAATCATCTAAACCCAAATACCAACCCTGATAATGGATGGTCTGATCAATTCTCAGTTCAGGTGATTGAAACATCAACCGACTTCGTGCTAATTCGAGTCCGTAAGAGAGATTTGAATTGCTCTGGCTGGGGAAGAATCAACGGATAGACATGCTAGTTGTTAAATAGCCGTGCGTACTCAAATTTTTAGATGTTTGTTACAATATATATGATTTTCACATCTTACAGAGAACTCGCATACTGCGCAGTCGACTGTAAAAGATGATAAATAAAAATATTTTTAACTGATTCCAGATACTTTTAAGGATCAGATATTGGGATCACAATAATAGCGGAAAAATGTCTTTATTTCTAAATTCTGCGTACTGGTGATATAAGCAGGCGGTGAATATATGAAGGACCAATCCACTAGCATTCAACCTGAAAGCATTTTTTTTCTGAGTGAAGTGATGAATACACGCGCCATAGTCAACGGCAAAAAAATAGGAAAGCTCTTGGACCTTATCATAACTAACATGGAAAAGGTGGCGGAGGTTACACACGCCGTTATAAGTCGACCATTCGGCTACCTTTCATTGATGGTACCATGGGATAATGTTATTTCATTAAGCGAAAAGAACATAACTATAGATATCGATGACGTAGAAAAATACGCCTGCAAAATACCTGAAGGATTTATCCTTCTGAAGGATTTCATTCTTGACAAGAAGATCCTCGATTTGGAAAATACGGAGGTTGAGGTTGTCTACGATATCAAGATGGTATTGATGAAGAATAAACTCTTTATTACTGACGTAGACCCATCTAAAAATGCGCGTTATCGAAGGTTAGGTTTTGATAAATTTGCTAGTTTAATTCACAAGAAGAGTGACAAAAACAAAGATGAGCTTATTTCCTGGTCCTATGTTCAAGCTCTACCCCCTCATATTGGAAGCTTTGATGGCGACGTGAAGTTAAAGGTATTGAAGGAAAAACTGAAAAGTCTACCACCCGTGGACATCGTGGAGATTCTTGATGAGCTGGATCACGGGCAGAGGTTGACTGTTATAAATCATCTCGAGGCAGAGCATGCTTCTGATACCTTAGAACAGATTAACCCGAATATGCAAAGGGAGATTATTTCCTCTCTGCATAAAGAAAAAGTTGCAGACTTGATAGATAGAATGACGCCGGGTCAGGCAGTTGATGTACTGTCTGTGCTGACTCTGGAGGATCAAGCAACGATAATGGAACTAATGGACAAAAGAAATATCGAGAAGATAACGCCTATCCTTAAGAAGCGACAGGATACGGTACTTAACCTCATAACTGAGAGATATCTGAAAGCTCAGCCTGATGAAGCAGTAGAGACAGTGCAGAACGAGTACATCAACATAGCAAAAGGCAAAGATGAAATTATGTACATCCATATCATAGATAAAGGTAATTATCTATTGGGTATGATCGATATAAAAGAGCTCCTTCAGGCGGATAATAAAGCACTCTTGAAAGATATCATGAATAAGAATGTTATAACCTTGAAGAAAGATAGCATCATTGATGAAGCCACGAAGATGTTTTCCAAATATGGCTTAGGGTCACTTCCAGTGATAGATAATGATAATAAAATAGTCGGAGTTGTAAGGCAAAGAGATGTTGCGAAGCTAACACTCCATTTCTTGGGAGATTAATTCTAAAAAACACAGAGAGAATCGAGCCTTTTAAGGTTAAGCTTTGTTTTAATGTGAATAAGAGAAAATCACAATGGAGCATCTACGAAAGTTAAATGTAGATGCTAAGATCAGCCGGATCAGTCAAATTAATAAAAAAAATAAGTAATTGACGGCTTTCGACGATTTAGTTGTTATTATTGATATGCTCGATAACAAAATTAAGGTGAAGAAAGCAATACATCTTATAGTTAAAGGCATGGTTGAAGGTGAATTTTTGGGAATTTTTATAGGGATGTTTGCTTTGTTGCTCTTCATAAAATGGGCTGAAGACAATGCACTAGAGAAATTAAACAAGTTCAAAGAAATTATAAAATAAATATCATCCCATCGAAATGAGCTCAATTAATCTTAATGAAAGCTACTATTGAGAATTTTTTCCGCAGGCTAATAATTTGTTTTTCCTGAAATCTAATTTTCAGCCAATGAACGTCTTTAGGTTTAAGATTTCACAGAAAAATTGGCTTACTGCCAATCTACTAATTAAGTTAAATCACAATTATAAATAGAAAAATCCAACCAGGTTTTTGTTATGGTTCATGAAATTAGGATCAAAGATATTTTACAATATTTAGTTATATTTATTAGTATATAGGATATATGCAAAAGATATATATTAAATCATATTCACCTAAGATATCATGATACATAAATGCACTATAACATAAACCCTGGAATAAAATGTTTTAGTGTAGCTATGTATCTGAAAATGAACAACTGTCAAGGAGCTTACTGATAGATAATCCCCCACGCTGTAGGTATCTCTTCCCAAGTTGATTTTTATATGCCTAAAAATAAAAAATTGTCAGGAGCTCTATGACAGATAGTCTCTCAAGCTGCTGTTATCTCTATATTGCAGTTTCCAATACTATTTTTAACGGAGGATGTCGTTTCAAAAACCATGTTGGCTATCTTGTGCCTTCGGTTTATCTGAGCATTATCAAAAAAATAAAATTATTTGATTCCAAAATGCTTATGCAAACCTAGATTAATTCGGAGCTAGCACTTACATATTTATGGGGTAGAGATATCATGACAGCAATTCTATATACTACAAGGTGAGTATACAAAATAGCAAAATGCCTATTATTTTTTTCATAAAAACATATTTTTTTGAGCTATTCACACTGTTATACAAAAATTTGTGGTTAATTGTTAACTAGTTGATATTTCAATACTGTACTTCTTCGTACAGCTAAAGTTCCATTTTTATATACTCGAAGCAGGTATCCACTGTTCGATCAGCAAGTAGGACAAGAAGTACCACTGGATACTATCAGATTTTCCCGATATAATATTTTCTTATTAACCACAGTATAAGTTTCTCAAAAATATCAACTGCTTGATGGAGAGCACCAAAAATTTGGCAATCTATCAGTAATAATTGATGTTTACTCAGCAAAAGACATATCCTTGCACTCTACGTCTCATTTTTCACTCGGTGAAAGTTTTGATCCTCTGTATGCAAGTAAGCTTAGAAAACGAGTGATTTTTGCAAAGTGCATTTTAAGATGAAACATTCGCTGGCTAATCGCACACGATCCAAAATTCTAATTTAATTAAATAAAATTTGCAAAAATTGGTTTTTAGTCAAGACAATTTTTGAAAAAACGCTTATGCACATATAATGCATTAGCGTACAAAATTTGAGATATGTAATTACTTAACCAAATGCGGGGGGTGGGATTCGAACCCACGAATTCCTTCGAAGCCAGATCTTAAGTCTGGCGCCTTTGACCTAGCTGGGCAACCCTCGCAAATTGAAGAGTATATTTTGATTTTTGCCTGCCCTGAAATCTCCTAACTTTTTTTCATTATGTTTGCAATTACCTCAACATATTATTTAATCCGATATGTTGTTTCTTAAATCTGGTTCCTTTGACCAGATTAACCAACCCTCACACTTCATAACAAGTATATCGCTTTTAGTGCAAATGACTCATTATATAGACATGTTTTAAATAAAGTTAAATTATTTAAAGCTTATTCTTTACCTTATGGAAATTATATTTCTTGGAACTGGAGTTGGCGATCCCAGAACGTGGTCGAGTACAGTCCGGAGTGCTAGTGAGGCTTGAGGAAAAACCACTGCTAATTGATTGCGGAAGTGGTGTATTAAGCAGACTTTCTGAAGCTGAAATTTTACACACTAAGGTAGATACTGTACTGCTCTCACATCTTCATCTGGATCATGTAGCTGACTTGCTGTGCCTTCTGAAGGCAAATTGGCTATGTGGAAAGACCGATATGAGAGTCTACGGGCCTGAAAAACAGAAGAATGGTTTTCAAGGGTACTCGGAGCTTATGATTATATTCTGGATAAAGTAGATGTAGAAGTTATTGAACTCTTTCCTGGAAAAGACTTTACTCCCGAAGGCTTCGACTGTGAGATCAGCTGTACATACACCATGCACAACGTTCCGAATCTGGCTTACCGTGTAGCTGCAGAAGATGGAGAATTTGTTTATTCTGGAGACACCGAGCCCTGCAGAAACGTAATGGACCTTGCAGCTGAAGCCGATCTCCTGATTCATGAATGCTCATTCCCTCCAGGCACAGAAGTCACGAACCATACAACTCCCAGTACACTTGCCGAAATCCTAGAAGAATTTGAAAGTGATATCAGGAAGCATTTGCCTTACACATTTCTATCCGAACATGCGAGGGCATGAAAAAGAGGCAATATACCGCCTTAGAGAGTATTTCGAAGGAGAAGTGATTCTTGCTGAAGATCTTATGAAACTCGAAATGTGAACGAATTACAGCTGTAAAAATAAGCTTTTATTGTTGAGATGAGGAAACCCGAAGAAGAATTAAATCATTCTTCACAATCCTCTGACTTAAAACCCTGAAAATTAAATTCTATGCACTTTTTCAAAGTGAATTCCTCTACTTATTTTCAGCTATTTTTGTGAAAATTAAATTATTTGGCATAACAATTGAAAATGTCCTTATTAGCAGGCTTGTGTGTAAATTTTTGGTCCTCCTTCTTTTCACGTCCATTTCTTCTCTCCACCCATGCAGCTGCTTCAAGAGTAAGAGTAATTGGTATCTTTACACTTTTTTTTTCATGCTATCGGAAAGAAATAGATTATATTTTAAAAAATTGAAGACTTTTCAATTTCTCTGCGATCGTCAAAAGATACTATTTTATTATTATATTTGCACTATCCACCAGATTCCCTCGATACTTACAATGTTCATTAGGAGACTCTTTATATTCACATTATTTATTTGGAAATCTTTATATTTTCGATAGAGTTTTTCGATAAACCTCTAATTTCCACGAGTTACTCATATCCAAATTTATAAGCTTATGACAAAATTAAGAGGTTTATTGAAATCCCCTATATTATAGTTTCTCTAGAGATTGTTTTCTACGTTGGCTCCTAAAAGGTTGCTCTGAGACTCTAGAAATTGCTGCTCTAGTTATTTAAAAAGGAACGGAAATATTTCCTTTAGTTTTATGAGAAGTTCTTCGTCTAATTTTGCATCATGAAGTGTTTTCACTTTAGAAAGCTGTTCAAATGTTAAATAATGAGCTTCTATAAATTTAGTTCCTTCAAGTTTAGCTCCTTCAAAGTTAGCTCCTTCAAGATTCGTCCATCTAAAGTTAGATCCTTCAAGGTTAACCTTCATCAGATCAGCACATTCGAGGTTAGCTCCTGTAAAATTAGTCCATGCAAGGTCAGACTTTGAAAGATTAGCCCCTCTAAGTATAGCCCAATTTAGGCCAGCTCCTTCAAAGTTAGCTCCTTCAAGGGTAGCTCCTTCAAGATTAGCCTCTCTAAGATTAGCTCCTTCAAGGTTAGCTCCATCAAGTTTAGCCTTTCTAAGATTAGCTGCCCTAAGGTCAATTCCTATAAGGTTCGCTTCTCTAAGGTCAGCTCTTTCAAGGTTAGTTTTTCTAAGGTTAGTCCATTTCAGATTAGCTTCTCTGAGATTAGCACCCTTAAGATTAGCCCCTTCAAGGTTCGCTTCCCTAAGGTTAGCTCCTTTAAAGTGGAACCCTGTTAGGTTAGCTTCTATAAGTTCAGCTCCTATAAGGTTAGCTCTCTTAAAGTTGGCCTCGTTAAGGTCAAATCCTACAAGGTTCGCTTTTTTTATATTAACTTTTAGAATTTCCTGCATACCATAACTCCTTTCCTTTTCCACAAAACTTTTATTTTTCTTGTCTAAGCTGTAAATTATAAGAATGCTACTATCAAGTTACTAAATACATATTACCTGTAATATATTTATTGTATATATTCTATATAGTAATGAAAAGGTCCCCTTCTTAATAGATTTTAGACAAAATAATTATTTAATATTTATTATGTATTTATTTTTGTATAGCTATCTATTAACTATATACATTATTATGCATATTCATCCGTTTAAAAAAATTGAGAAGAACAGAATTTCTTTATACTTTTTTCCCATTTACTAGAATTTAATCGATAGAGATTTGTACATGCCTATAAGCTATAGAATCATTTGGTAGTCAAAAATATAGGCAATATTCATCGATATAAATGTGAAATTGATCACAGTAGTTAAGCATATAGTTTTGGAACAGTAATCAGAAAAGAAGACTACGGAATATACAGCAAATTTTATAGAACTTTCAATACACTGCAATTCTTTTTTCTAAACTATTTATTTCAACATCTAACTCTTTGATTTCCATAAAAACCCTTCTTAACTTAGTAAGATTTTTTTACATATCCAGTTTCTTAAGTAACTTATAAAGATCAAAATGTAACTTTTTTATTTTAATTAGCTTAGATGATCTGGCTGATCGTATATATCAAAAAATGATCTTGTTAGCTGAAGGTGAGGAAATTCCTGCATCCCGCCGGTAAGTCTACTTCAAAAACTGGAAGATCTATAAATTATAATTAGATTTGATTTTCCTGTATTTTTATAAATATACTACATAGTAATATTTAAATTAATTAGTACAAAAAATAGGTTTCCTGATCCATTGACCATGACATCAATCCTTTGAAAAGGTTTCTATTCCACTGATACCAGATATAAAAAGGAAAAAAGTATGGCAAAAACAAGTAAATAATCTAGCATCAAGAGGAATTTTCAATATATTGATCGCTCTAAGAAACAGAAAAATTACATTGGTGAACAAATACCACCCAAGAAGAAATAGAAAAAACACTAAAACCAATGACAAATTAAACCAAAGATGCAAAAATCATTAAAAAAGAAGCCGAATAGAATAACAAGACAAAAAACACAAATAAACGGCTCGTATACAACTAATCCAGAAAGTTTCCGTCCTTAAAAGAGTCGTTCACTGAGTCAAAGTATGGCGATTGGGTGGTATTTACATCCATGAGTGAAAAAATTTGGACCTCATTTGAAAGCCTGTAAAACTCTTCTAGCAATCTCATATGAGACTCCATCGACAAGTTAATCCATATAGAGGAACAACAAATGAAAGCATAGTGCTAGATCAAAATCTTTGTCACAAAAAGCAAAGAATGTAGTACTCCTGTCACATATCTCTTCTGCATTATGCCTTTTGGGAAATCTACAGAAATTTCACCATAGCTGACATCCTGATTTTTTCAAGCTCCTCAACTGAGGTGACTTCTTTCAAGATCAATTTATCCAGATTTTTTCGTGTCTGGTCAATTACTTCATAATGCACTTTACAGATCATCTATATAATCTAGTCAGCGCTTGACTTTCATACATCCAGCATTCCGCAGATTTACACAGATACAAAATTTGTTTACCTATTTGCTCAATATTACCCGCTAGACGTTATATTAATTTTTAAGCTACTTCCATATCGAAAAAAGAGATGCTATTTTTATTACACATCATTGAAAGTGGGCTTTAAGGAAATAAATTTTTCATTTTGACTCACCTTCTGGAAATTTGACCTTCAGGATAATATATCGGAAGACAAAAGGTAAATGTGCTACCTTTTCCTTCTATGTAGTCCACCCAAATTTTTCCTTTGTGAAGGTCTATGAAATTCTTGACTATATAAAGCCCAACTCCAACTTCGCCATATCCTACGGTTGAGGATGGATTTATCTGGGTAGATGGCAGGAACATTTTTTCGTAATATTTTTTAAACATTCCGTCTCCAGTATCCGACACTATAATTTCAAGTGTATCCTCCTTTTTGAAGGCACTCACAATAACTTTTCCTTTCTTGGGAGTGAATTTTATAGCATTGCTTACCAAATTGTACATAATCTGTCTAAATTTTGCCCTGTCAGCCAGGATATTCTCAATCGAAGCATCAACTTTTAGTTCTATAAGAATTTTTTTGTTTGAAGCAGAAGAAAGGAGACTCATTCTAATATCTTTTAAGAGGCTGGCAATATCTACTACCTCATAATTGATACTGCTATCACCGGCTTCAAGCTTTAATATGTCAAGCAGATTGTAAATGATTTCCATAAGGTTTTTTCCGCTTATGAGGATATTATTTACATATTTTGATTGTCTTGTGTTCAGGGATCCGAAAGCCCCTTCTAGGAGTAGATCTGAAAAACCTATCACCGAGTTGAGGGGAGTCCTAAGCTCATGACTGAGGTTCATAATAAATTCATTCTTGACTCTGTCCAAAACCTCTAAATCGTTTTTCTCCATGATAAGGGTTTTTTTAAATTCCGTTTGCACTTCCAAATTTTCTAAATATTTCCATTTTCCTTTCCTTTTAACAACGATGCTGTTTTCTTCCATTAGATCAAGCAATGTACTACCTGAAAGTTCATCAAGTGGGACTGTATAGAGAAATGTTAGATTTTTGCTATTATTGAAAGCAATCTTTTTAACAGCTTTTCTACATATTTCAAGATAATTTTCAGTAGTAACTCCCAAATTTTTGAGATCAAAATTTGTTCTGAATCCTGTAAAATCTTTGGAAAGGGCTTTTTCATAACCTTTTTCTACAGGTTCTGTTATCCTTGATTCTAAAGTGATAATATTTTTGTGGAGTGATTCAGCTGGCAGAATTTCAAATTGAGAAGAGTTAATAAATTGCTCGACATCTACTCCTGATTTTTTGAGTTCGTTCTTTATTTCTTCAGCAAATAGTTCATCGGGGGAAATCCATAAGCAGTATTCTCCTGTTTCAATTCCTTGCTTGAAATATATAATAAGTAACTCAGTCAATTCTTCGATATCGCCATATATGGCAGAGATCTGGTGGCTCTGCTGAACACTTGAAAAAAGTATGGGATCACTATCAATAGTTTTTTCCAAAATCTCCCCCTCCATGTATTGTATACTAAACGTATTTTCAATGTTATACAAACTACACAGCTATATTTTGTTGCGATATGGTATGAAGCCTACAGAGGCATAATGATAGTTTTAAATAACACTTTAAGACATTTCAGGGCAGCTTAAAGTATTTCACAGTTATATAAATAATCGAGGATCATACAATTCGTTTTCAGTAGCTTATTATGTTTCATACCTAGGCTTGAACTCATTCTTAGATATATCACTAGCATATATAAGAAATATACTTATTTATACTGTTTGCTCAACTCATTGAGATTTTGGTTCACCAATTGAATGAAATCTAGAAAGTGTCAGATTCTTCTGGATAAAATTGAAAGGGATTAGAATATATTAAATCTGCAACAAGAAATTCAGACTTTCATTTGAAATAATTTATTTAATATTTAAGGGAAATAACCAGTAAGATTTTTTAGGTAATTTATATTCCGATATGCTAATTATTGAATTTATGGTTGAAGGAGCTACAAAAAGTTATGACCAAGTGTACTTCATAATTAGGGAAAATTAGAAGCTAATCTGGATCGAAATTGGGATTATTATGGAATAAATCTGTGAGTGCATAATAAAATAAGATACATATGTTGCGGAGAAGTTTGCCGCTGAGTTTTATAAGTTGTTTTCGACCGAAACAGTATAAAATTAGCAACTCGATGAAAGAATAAGTGAGGACAAAGAGAAAAAAAAAGTGCGCTGAGATGCTGACTTTGCCAGAATTTCCTTACATAGCAATGCAGAGAGTTAGTAGTCAGAGTAAAGTAAGACAAAGATATATCTGCCTTCAAATTTGCTCGAGAAAGAGACAAACGTAAACTACACATTCATTACAATTATTTTGAGGGTAAAAAACGTGGTAAGTACATAATGATTCCATCTTTGATAGAGTGAATAATACATTCGAGATGCTATATCTGGCTCAACTAATCAAAGAAAGAACTGCCTTAAAGATAAAGTGAAGAACTTCCTACTTAATTTGAAGAGTATACCTTATTTTATCTAATATCTGAACTTCATCTCAAATTACAACAGAACATTTATAATTTTAGGAAATATATTATGTTTAAGTTATATTGTTTAAAGGCAGCATATTGATCGAAGATCAGGATTTTTAATTTTTAGTTAGACAAAAAGGAGATTATTATATGAAAATAACAGTGTTTAGCGGGAGCCATAAAGGCAAAAAAGGAAATACTCTCACCATGGTTGAGGAATTTCTGAATGGTGCAAAAGAAGCAGGGGCTGATACTGAAAATATAATCCTTGCTGAGAAAAATATAAGATACTGCAAGGGTAAATTCGAATGCTGGCTCAAGACGCCTGGGAAATGTACTATCCACGATGACATGGACGACCTACTTCCCAGTTTCCTGAAATCGGATATTGTTGTTTTTGCATGCCCTGTATACTTTGACAATGTTCCAGCTATAATGAAAAACTTCATAGATAGACTTTCACCTATCCTTTTACCCCATTTTGAGGAAGATGGAAAAGGTGAGTATAGACATGCAAAACGCTATCAGAAATTTCCAAAGATAGTTGTTATTTCGAATTCCGGTCTACCAGGCCAGAAAAATTTTGAAGTTGAAAGCCTTTTTTTCAGGAGGCTCGCAAGAACTTTTCACACAGAACTGATTGGCGAAATCTACAGAGGAGAAGGGGAAATTTTTAGGGGCAAAGACAATATCATGCTAAAACAGTTACTAGGAAAGTATAAAAAACACCTCAAGAATGCTGGAAAAGAGATAGTCGGGAGCCATAAACTTTCTGAGAAAATAATTGAAGATCTCGAAAAACCAATTTTACCTCAAAGCCTGTACATAAAATTCGGAAACGATGAATGGGACCGACTGCTTGAGGAAGAGAGGGTCGATTGATAGGAACTACAAAAGATACTTGGTCTGGACAACTAAGAATAACTGTTCAAAATTTAGATTTTAGTTATGGATAAACCGATAACACCTATTATAAGCTGAAACAAGGAAAAAACTATTTTAGTCACCTTGAAACAGACATTCTACGGATGTACACAGATGCAAAATTGATTTGCTTATTTGGCCATTATTAATTCATTGAAAGTTAATTCATTTTTTAGCTACTGTAGCTATTAAGAATATGGGTGTCATTCATCTGTACATTGTGGAAAGTGTGTGTAAACATTTTAGCTTTTTTAATCAATCTTTTAATCAACTTCTGGTTTACCTTCTATCAGGTCTTCCAGACTGTACTTCAAATAAGGAGCATTGCTCCTTTTGACCAATTCCTGGCAGATCTCAATCGGATTTCCAGCCATTACAATTGCTCCTTTTTCGATCATCACAACCCTATGGGCAACTTCCCGAACGAAATCCATATGGTGGCTCACAAGCATAATTGTCGTGTTGAAGCGTTCATTGATCTTTTTTAAGGAATTTGTGACATCCCTGAGAGTTACAGGGTCAAGGTCTCCAAATGGTTCATCAAGCATTAAGTACTCGGGAGATGTCGAAAGGCTCAGGGCAATAAAAGCTCGAACATGCTCGCCTCCACTGATCTGAGAAGGATTTTTGTCAAGGACTTCCATTGGCAGATCAAGGGCTTCAAAAACTGGCTTTGCATAGATATCAACATCATTTAACGGAACTATGGGAAAAAGTTCAAAATAAATAGTATTATCCAGGTTCAACTCCTGCAATGCAGTTGCTTTTTCTTCTTCGGGCATATCTGACAACCTGTACACAGTATCAAGGGTTTCTTCAGAAAGCCCCATTTCCATGGCTTTATTCCTTGAGTATTCGATTGCATCTTTATTTTTTATACTCAACCTAAATCTAATCTGATCCCTAACTGTAGAGTTAACTGACATGGAAAATTCTTGATTCATGATGCTCATAATCCTACGGAGCTCCATGCGCTTCTTGCTATATTCAGTAACGTCTACCCAGTCTCCGTTGCATAAGTAATCTACAGTCCCACTCTTTGGTTTGACAAGCCCTTCCATAATTTTTAGCATCGTTGTTTTTCCGGCACCAGAAGGGCCTATAAAAGCCAGAATCTCTCCCTTATAGACATCGAAAGATAAATTTTTGATGTTAAGGACTTCTCCCATCCGGATGAGGGAATAACGTTTTGAGATTTTCTTTACTCTTATGCAAACTTCCTTATTTTCAAGCTTTGTAAGCTCTTCCTTTGGCTTCATATCTATAAGAAAATTTTTAAGTATACTCAATGGTTCTCCTTCGGCTGCTATTTTCCCTTTTTCAAGAAAAATCAGCCTGTCAGCAAGATAGGCGTGAATTTCCGGAAGGTGAGAAACTACTATGATTGCTATTTTCAAGTTCGCTTTTAGGCTTTTAATTATATCAAGCACTTCCTGCTTCGTATCAGGCCCTGTCATTGTGACGGGCTCGTCCAGAAGAAGGACTCTGGGCTTTGCAGCAAGTTGTCTTGCCATTACAATTCTCTGTTTTTCCCCTCCGCTCAGGAGGTTAGTGGAATGGAGAGCTTTGTGCTCAAGGCCAACAAGTTTCAGATATTCCATTGCCTCTTCAAAAAGGTCGTCGTAATCATTAGTTATACTATGTGGAGAGTGTTCATTATTTGGAAGGGCTTCATGCCCCACTTTAAGATAATTTAGTTTCCGTATTATATTTTCAATTGCAGGCCCATTCCATAAACTGAAATTTCGCTGGAGATGTATTGCTGTTACACTTTTCAGGAACTTTTCTCCTTCAATACCGGAATTTGGTGTTACAATTTCTCCGTCTACTTCCACAGTTCCTTCTTGAAACGACTCCACCCCGCGAATGATGCGAAGAAGTGTGGATTTTCCGCTCCCGCTTCGACCTGTAATCCCAAGGATTTCACCATCCTCTACTTTGAGGTCAACATGGTCCAATACTCTTATGCTTTTGGAACACACATCATAAATTTTTACTAAATTGGAAATCTTGAGCATAATCACATCTCTTAATGTTGATTGCAAGTTGACACTGAATCCTTTATTCTTAAGGAAAGTTATGATACAGTATCCGTCATCATTTTCTGATCTTAGTGATACACATGGGTAATGCAGTTATACTAAATGAATTTATTCAAAAATGCAAAAATTGTGGTATTAGTGACTGAACAATTGAAAATAATAAATGTTTCTTGATTCAGTTAATAAATGGGCACAAGACCGAGAAATCACTGATAAATTAGTTAGTAAACATATCTTGACACTTGAAACCCATAAATTTCAGCGAACTGATGATATGCATGGTAATCAGACACGAACACATAAACTAAAGAACAAAATAAAGAACAACATTATAAAAATTTTTTACTTTATTTCTCCTGAAATGGAAAAAAACCAGTGGAAAAAATACAGAACCACCGCAAATTTTAACTTCATCAAAAATCTAAGAACTCATAATTTCAGGTCTTGGTAATCTAAATCGGAATTAATTCCCTTTTTATACGAATGAAGTTGCAGAAAAAGAGAATTATTAATCATCTAATTGAAACATCACGTTCAATGAATATAATTAATTATTCAGAATTTCACTGGAAAACTGGCTCAAGGAAGATTCAAGTTGTATATTCTTGCCTTATCTAAGGCAGTAGATCGAATGTCACCCAATAAAAGAGAAATGAGGCTCTTTTTTTGTTGTATTTATGTCCTAAGTAAGGAATATTGTCTTAATCTGGATTGGAATTACCATCTAATAATTGAGAAAACGAGTAGAAATAAGTACCGTCTATTATATCTAGATAAAAGAGTATTCAAAAAACATAGAGGAGCTACAAAAAAGGAAGTAAAGAGAAAAATTTTCTTTCACTCCATTTTTCCCCGTTCCTTCCTCTTTCAACCCCAAATTTATGTTATCACATATCTGCACATACCTGATGATGGATAATTCTTCTTAATTTTTTTAAATGTTTATTTTTAATGTGAGGATTATAATGCACTTTCAGAAATCAATGAAAATTCCAAACCAGTTATTTATGCTTAAGTAACTTGCAATTCTATTACCACTAAAAACGCAGAGAACTATTCCACGTTCTATTTTCTTTCAGTTTTTTTCCTGTGCACCAGTGCTTTTTTTAACAACCAAGTTAGGATCAGTAAAGAAATTTTGGGCTGTGATCTTAAATGGATTTCCCTAATTTCACAAAGTGTTGATTTTTATTGTGAGGAGTACAATCAAAAAAATCATAAAATCGTTTAGTGGTAGCGATGCATAATTTATTCTTCAGAGCTATAGAATATTGAATTCTTAGAGGAGTAGAAAAAAATGAAATTAAGATGTAGAGATGAAGTTTCTTTTCTTATGAACAAATGAATAAAAATTGAGAACTAATAAATATAGACATTCGGATCTACACCAAATCAGAACGAATGACTTCCGAGAAGAGTCCTCTTTGAAACTTCCCTAATCTTTATGAATATACTTAAAATTAAATAGTTTAACATTAAAAAGATATATGGACCTCTTAATCGGTCTAGGTCCACACTTCAGCCGGGGGCAGGTCTGGTTGTCTATCCTGTCCCTTCTCTTCAAACAAATGGCGGGTTTTTATCTCTTCCCGCCATACCCTCAATCCATTTATTATCGGTATTCAGATTGATATTATATCGTTTAATTTATTGATTGTACTTACGAAGAATGCACATATGAGAAATAAAATAAAGGCTGAGAATGATGCACAGTCTTAAAATTGCTGTTGATAAAATACTTACCACAAAAATATTGTACAATAAACCCCACCCCACAATAATTTATTTTTTGGCCTGTGACCCACCATACAGATTAAGGAATCATAAAAATCATTTAATCCACGACTCAATGTGGAGTAGAAGAAATAGATTTTACATTTTGAAAATATATTTATTTCACCGAGATCCCTATGAAAACCAAATAAGCGAATTGTTTGAACACAGAAATTTTAACAAATCTGATTCGCCAAAGCCTCTTTTTCCAATAGCTTAGGTATCTACATATTCACCCCCATAATCTATTTTTAAAACTATGAGCCTACAGTAGAAATTGAGACTTCAAAAACTTAGGATAATGGATTTATCGTCTAGTAAATAATTTCTCTATTAATCATAAATGCAATATTTAATTAATAAAAGCCGAGAAGAAACTGAAAAACGACGACTTGAAAGGATCGAACAATGCATACATACAGCTCCTAAAAATTCCGTTTTTTAATGAGCTTTATGGACTGAAAAGCAATTTGACATCGGCTATAAACTAGATTTTTTGGAGATTTATGGAGTCAGAATCCCAGATTTCAGGTCGCAAAGCATATAAAATTCCTATAATGGAAGGGAATTTCCTGAATGAAGTGAATATTGTAGCTGTAGCTTGAATTGAAGGCGGTAATTTCTATATTTTTGGAGACGCACAAATGATCACCCTGACGCAATCGAACTTTCTGTGCACGCAATTGCAGAGCTCGAATTCACAATTGCACCTCTTGTGATGGCAACGTAGCCAGCGGATCCAAATCCGAAGCAAATAAGTACAAATTCCTGAAGTTTAACTAACGAGAAATTTTGCCACTTCTAAAAACAAGATTGAGAATACTGAAATTCCGATAGACTTCAACTCTGGTTACGAAATAGTTATTATTGGTTTGATTAAGAAATATCTAAAGCTTCCATGATATCAGGAATTGAATTTGCTGTAACTGTTCCAGGAATCAAGAAAATCTCCGCAGGAAACTATGGCGGAAAGCTTGGGAAATACCAGTTCAAACTGCATGACCCATTCTGAACTCTATATTTTATTCCGGTTTCAGTTTTAACAAGTTCATTTTTACTGATTAAGGACGAAGTAAGTAAAAGAACAACACGTAATATAGCGATTAAAAAAATACAACGCAAGAAATATTGACATCACTGGTTAATTTTTTGAGTCGCAAAAGAATAATACTAACAAAGAGAACCGGATTATATCTATCGAGTGCTAGAAAGTTTCTTTAAAATGTTTCCCAGAATTCCATCTTCATTAGTGATTTTGATTTAATAGTTATGGTTATACTTTTGGGCACTTGTTTGATTTTTGTATGCCCAACTAGTCCATAATAGTTGGGAGCACGCCTTTCTGAACTCTAGTCTACCACAAGTTAATTTCCCTTCTTAGATGCTTCGTTCATTCGCTTCAAAAGCTTCAAAACCGAGTCAGCATTACATTTTTGAATATATTGGGAAAACTGAAAATACTCTTTCGATGTTGAATTTCGTCTTCTTTTCATCCAATCGTTAAAGGTTTGATTGTGATTCCTGCAGATTCGACAGCAATAGTTTATGGAATTACAATGCTGTATTGTCACCAATTCACTTGGTTATATAGGGGTTAATTATTATGACCGTGCCATGATCACACAATTTTACTTCTTTTAAAGAATATATATTATTATTATTATTATTATTATTATTATTATTATAGTAGTACTCCCTTCTTTTTCTTATACATGAACCCGATTTCGACTATTAAATCAAAACTTGAATGATTACAAAGCGATTTAAGGTATTTCCGTTGGTAAGATTAGGTAACCAACGTTAGTATATTTTGGCAGGTTTAGAGACATACCTTTTGATATTTTTACAGTTTCGTTATAGTCAAATGTATTTTTAATAATTTCAAAGTTGGGAAATTCAAATACATAATTGATAAGATGATCAAGGGAAAAAAAAGTTTATACTTAATTTTTCAAACAAATTATGATCGTCTTGTAGCCTGACTGATGAATTGAAAGTCCAAAAAGACAAAAATTAGCCATAAATTTACTCTTTTTCAGGTAGCAGTTTTAGTTTTAAAATAAAAAAGTTTTAAATATGTATAAGCAAAAATTTCCATTCAAATCTTCTTAACAAATCTAAAATACATCCAACAAAAAATACTAAGTAGGCTACTCCGCACAATAATTTAGTTTTAATAATTCCACGTAAATTATATACATTTATGTAGCCAAATCTACATTCATAACGAGATCAGATAAATATCGTATTGAAAAAATGATTTCCCGTGACAAACTTTAGTATCGACATTTCCAGATTAAGACATAAGTTTAATTTGCTTGGCATTTGTCACTATTATTGATTGGAAGTTAGATTAATTTTTAAGTGCTGTCATATTAAGAAAATAGATGGATTCTTGTTTACATGGGATTAAAGTATGTTCAAAAAAGTACATGAGGCCATAAATGAGAAAAAGTTAAGATTTGATGTGGTTGTACTTCGAATTTAAAAATAACTGAGATTAAAACTAAGAGTTAGAATAGTAGTGGAATGGATGAGGTAAAAAGATGGAATAACTGCAGAAATGTAGTTTTAGCGAAGTATTGAAGCCAACGAGTATGGATAATATTTTGGAATTTAATCGAACTCACCTAGAAAAAATGCTCATTTGATACAACTTGTATTAAAAATTTATTAATAGTAGTCCACATAAAGCGTTTAAAATGAGACCTGCTACAGATTTTGGACACATGAGCTCAAGGAAACTTTTAATCTCCAAGATACACTTTTATAGAGAAATTTATTAGTGGAATAAAAATTCTCACACATTCAAGTTCCTTTCAGAAAGATCAAAAAAAGATTACAGGGAGGATACCCTATGAGCAATATTTTACGTAGAGGAAGGTTGGAAGATGCTCAGGAAGACAAAATTTTACGTTATACATCCTCAATGGAAGCTGACAGATGGCTTTTTAATTCTGATATAGTAGTTGACCTGGCTCACACAGTTATGTTGAAAGAACAGTGCATAATTAATAAGGAAGACTGCAGTAAAATCCTTAGTGGCCTTTTGAGAATCAGGGAAGAGGGAATGGAAAAGCTTGACTTCAGCTACGAAGATCTTCATATATCCCTAGAGTCAAGACTTATTGATATTGTTGGAGAAGAAATGGGGGCAGGATGCACTCAGGACGTTGAGTGGCGTAGCAGCAATCGGCACGGCCAGTACGGGAACAGTGTCTTGGCCGCCATGACGCCAGCCAGATGCGCCGCACCGCCGGCTCCGGCGATCAGCACGCGAATGCCGCGCTCCCGAGCAGTTTCCACATATTCGAAGAGTTGATCGGGAGTGCGATGCGCGCTCAACACCCGCGCCTCGCAGGGAATCTCCAGTGCACGCAGAATCTCAACGGCAGCCGAAAGCACTTCATAGTCATTCTTGCTGCCCATCACGACGCCTACCAATGGTTGATCGCTCATAGCCCAATTATATAAGGGGCGATCTCTGCCGCGAAGCTACTCCGCTTCGGCGGCTTTGTGCGTCTTGCGCTTGGGCTTGATCTCACTCTGCACAGGGCTGGGCGCGGGAGCCATCGCCGGATCCCAGTAGAGCAGGCGTGCGCAACTGTCGCAGGTCAGCAGCTCACCCTCGCGGAGCTGATTCCAGGTCTGCGGGCGTACGCCCATGCGGCAGCCGGTGCACTGCAGATTGTCGACGCGCGCCAGCCCCGTGCCGCGAACCGCAAAGGCGGTCGAAGCGGGTGAGCACATCGGATTCGATGAGCGGACGCAGCGCCTCCCGTTCGAGATTAAGCGCGGCCAGCTCGCGGTCGTACTCCGCTTGCCGGAGGGCGACGCGCTCGCGGGTCTTGTCGAGGGCGACGGCCAGAACTTCAACCTGGGCGCGGGCGGCAGCCAAAGCAGCTTCCTGCGCCTCGGTGCGCTCCAGGCTGGCGAACTCCTCTGCCTCCAGGCGCTCGGCCTCGGTCTCGGCAAAGTGGAGCTCATGCTCGACAGCGGTAGCCTGTTCGGAGGTCTTGATGGAATCCTGCTGCGCGCGATAGCGTGCGGCCTTCTGGCGGTGCGTGGCAATCTCGCGCTCCAGCCGTGCGCGGAGGGATTCTTCGCGGGTCAGAGCGTCAGAGGCTTCGGCTGCCTGGCGCTCGGCTGCGGCCAGCGCCGCCTGAGCCTGGGCAATCTCCGCAGGCAGCGCGCGCGCGGCCTGTGTCAGGCGCGAGCGTTCCAACTCCACCGCTTGCAGTTTCACGAGGTTTTCAATTTGCGCTAGCATCCGTGTAT
>CAWKGG010000133.1:0-27565 GCA_963848985.1 uncultured Methanosarcinaceae archaeon | reverse complement strand
GAAGAGGATTTACCTTTTCTTTTGGTATGCATTTTTGCCATAATAGTTCTCCTGATATCAATTGATCGATGCCCGAAAGGAAAAATTTCTGGGCTGAAGTTATATCTTTACCGACTATAACGGACCAACAAATCGATCGGGAGATTCAAATCCGCCACTAAAAATTGCTGTGTGGCTTTTCAGGAATTCCTGCAAAAGCGTAGGTTCTTCGGTAAAAACATCACTAGAAAACGCACCATATGATATATACTTTGTGTTGTAATAAAAAAGCATTTTGTCTTCTTTTAGATTGGAAAGATCAGGTGAAAGCACATCTCTTCAGGTTCATAAAAAAGAGTCACAGAGACTCAAAAATATTAATACTTCTCTTGATTTAATTGCTTTAAATGACGTAGGTAAGTGAATCCTAAGGAATCTTTGTTTCCGAAGGGATTTTCAGTTTCAAGCATCGATGAAACAGTTTAGTTAACCTCACATGAAAACTGAGTTTGGATTTATGTTCTGATTTCATTATATAGAGCCTGCAAGTAAATTTTGAAGTAAAGGAAGATAAACTGAATGTGCATTTTTAGGGTAAACTCCGGAGTTGAAGTAGGAACTTGGCTTCAAGGAAGCAAAAAAAGACAAAATTAAGATATATGGACAAAATTTTTTCGTGTTAACTAGTGATGAAAAATTTGAAACGAATAACTAATATTTATTGTTACTGCATTAAATCTGAACTAATGTTATACAGCTGAACTAAAAATAGTGCTATTAAAATATTCAACTATCTATTATGATATTTATGAAAAAATTGCTTGTGCTTGAATTTGATTCTTAGATGATTAAGCTATGAAGGAGATAAAGTATGACCCGATAAAATACCAAAAACAGCTTTAAAAGGACTAATGGCAACACACCGTCTATTCAAAAAATTAATTAGAAAGTTTTAAATATATAAGGTAAATACTCGAACAAACCTAAAATCCATATAAATCGGTTCATCATAAAAAAGTGACTGTTATATTGTATTTTAACCATTCAGCTTTGCCAAGATTATTTGGCCGATTCTATTTTGATTCAATAAATATTTATGATTACTAAATGATAGGTAAAATGAAATCATCATCAATAGCTAACAGTTAAATCAATTCACCCCAGCAAAGTTTGTTTAATGAATCTCAGTAAAGGTGACTAATAATATTGTTTTTCCCAAGCTGAAAAGTTACAAAATATGTATATCTTTAATCTTCTGCAAAATCAGTACACAGGTCTTGAGAAATAATAGAGGTTATTATATATGTACAGTAATGAAAAAATTATTTCCGGAACAATCATTGCAGGTCCCGAACTGGAAATTGTTGAGGGTTATATCTGCATAAATAACGGAATAATTACAGAAATTGGAGAGGAACACACGTGTTCTTCCAATATAATAGCCCCCTGTTTTGTCAATGCCCACACTCACCTTGGAGATTCGGTACTCAAAGATCCTCCTTTAGGAAAAATTTCTGGCTTTAGAATTCAGAAAGATCTTGATTCTCTCGTAAAATATCCAAATGGAGTAAAGCATGAAATTCTCAGAGAAACGCCGTATAAAATCCTTATAGAAAGTATGAGAAAGTCTCTATTTGATATGATCGAAACAGGTACCTGTGCTTTTGCAGATTTTAGAGAAGGGGGAATTTTAGGGGTTGAAGCCATAAATAAAGCTATTGAAGGGCTTAAAATTCATCCCCTGATACTGGGTAGGCCTGGAAAACCTGAATTGCCCCTCATAGTGATACTTGACGAAGTAAAAAGAGTTCTTCTAAATTCCAACGGAATCGGAATGAGCGGGGCAAATGATCTTGATCCTGTAATATTGGAGGAGATCGCAAACTACACACGAGATCTTAAAAAGTTCTTTGCAATTCATGCAGGAGAACAGAATCGAAACGATATAGAAAAAGCACTATCACTTGAACCTGATCTCCTAATTCATCTAACTACTGCCACAAAAAAAGATCTTGAATATGTGGCTGATGCGAAAATTCCGGTTGTAGTATGTCCTAGATCAAATTTTGTCACAGGAGTTGGAATGGCACCTATTACAGAAATGCTGGAGGCTGGACTCAGGGTCGCTGCAGGAACAGATAATGTAATGCTAAATTCGGTAAATATGTTTGCTGAAATGGAATTTATGTCCAAGGTTTTTTCAATTGAGGATAGACAAGTATTTAAAATTTGCACACTTAATGGTTCTTTTATAACGGATCAGGATTCCATAGGTTCGATTGAAAAGGGAAATAAAGCTAATTTAATGGTCCTGGATGGAAGTTCCAATAATCTTACAGGGATAAAAAACCCTATAAGTGGAATTGTAAGGCGGGCAAGACCCGATGATATACTATCGGTATTTAATTCGTAAGCAAATGGAGAACAAGACATGAAGAGCGAGTTTTACCGGAATATAGTGATTGCAACAGACGGATCCGAAAATAGCAAGAAAGCTATTTCTTACGGTATTGGAATTGCAAAACTTAGCGGAGCCACGGTTCACACTCTCTACGTGGTGGATACATCTTCTTTTTCCTCTATACCGATGGATGGCGGGTGGGAAGAAATGTATGAGGTCCTAAGAAAAGAAGGAGAGAAAGCATTATCTGAAGTAAGAGAACTCGGAGAAGCATCAGGAATAAATGTAAAAGATGTTATCTTGGAAGGACATCCTAGCAGTGAAATTGTCAATTTCGCAGAAAATAATAACTCTGACATTATAGTAGTCGGTACCCTCGGAAAAACCGGACTCGATAGGTTTTTAATGGGGAGTGTTGCAGAAAAAGTAATGAGAAGCTCAAAAATCCCGGTTCTAGTAGTCCGGGGTGAAGAACAGTGATTATTCTTTCTATCAGATGAGAAATCTTTTGAGAAAAGGAATATAAATCCGGATTCAGAGGATACAAAGGTGTAAATCGCATGCCAAAAAACATCTTCATTGAAGATATTATGGTCAGGGATGTAGCAAGTGCAACCCTACCAGGCTCAAGGGACGAAATTCTTAAAGTTCTTAAGAACAAACACATATCAGGGGTTCCGGTAATTAAAGAATCCAAAGTTGTAGGAATCGTGACCAGAACAAATCTTCTACAAAATCCAGAAGAAGAACAGCTAGCCCTCCTTATGACAAGGAATCCTATAACCATATCCCCTGGGTCAACCATACAGGCAGCAGCACGTCTTCTTTTAGAACACCGCATCAGGAGGCTCCCGGTCGTAGATGAGGGAAAACTCGTAGGCCTTGTTACTGTTGCAGATGTTGTGGCAACAATTGCAGATATGAATATCGATATTCCCATCAAGGATTACGTAGAAAAAGATGTAGTTGCTATTTATAATGAAACACCTTTGCCTGTTGTTGCCAGGATAATGGAGCTTGCAGGAGTCAAGGCTGTCCCTGTACTTGATGCGAGTCTGGAACTCGTAGGAATAATCTCGGATCGTGATGTAATTTCTGCCAGCATAATTGAGGACAGTGTAGAGATGTCAGATATGTCTGCAGGATTGGATGATGATGCTTGGACCTGGGAATCAATGCGTGATACCATGAGCATCTACTACAGTGTTTCAAGGATCAAAGTCCCTAACCTAATCGCAAGTGATATTATGATCAGTGAACCGATCACAGCAACTTATATTTCATCTGTTAGCGATTGTGCAAGGAAGATGAAACGGAATAGGATTGACCAGGTTCCAATCATTAACTCTAACCGCAAACTTCAGGGACTTTTGAGAGATCATGATCTTCTGAAGCCTTTGGTCGAAATAGAATAATTCAGGTTAAGATCCGCTAACAAACCACGATCAACATCTAATACTGAGCAAAGAAATAAAATTAAATGAACTATGGAGCTTACGTAATATATGTTAATAACATGGCTTTTTTTCGAAAGAAAATTGCTCCAAAAGATACATATTTCAGGAGCCTGAAAATGGACAGGCCTTTCATTTTTATCAATTCTGCTATATCAGCTGACGGTAAACTCTCAACAAAGGATAGGAAACAGATCCGGATCTCTGGAAAGCTTGATTTTGAACGAATGGATGATCTCAGATCTCAGGTAGATGCAGTGATGGTAGGAATAGGAACTATCCTTTCTGATGATCCAAGCCTTACTGTGAAATCTTCAGAAAGGAAAGCCGCCAGAAAAGCAGCTGGGAAAAGTGAAAACCCAGCAAGAATCATTGTGGATAGTTCCGCGAGAACTCCTGTTAATGCAGATATTTTCAAAAAAGGGGATGGAATTAGAATAATTGCAGTTTCAAATGCAGCCCCTGCAGAAAATGTAGAAAAACTGGAAAAAATGGCGCTTGTTATTAAAACGGAGACTAATAAAGTCGATCTTTCAGAGCTTGTAGGAAAATTGAAGAAAATGGGAATAAATATTCTTATGGTAGAGGGAGGTGCAACTCTTAACTGGGGCATGCTTTCTGCAGGCCTTGTTGATGAAATATATACTTTTGTAGGAAATCTTATTATCGGAGGAGCTACTTCCCCAACTTTTACTGACGGGGAGGGATTCTCAGAAACTGAAGTCTTAGAACTTGAACTGCTATCCCTGGAAAAGATAGAGAATGGAGTACTTCTTAAATGGAAGGTCAAAGGAAACAGAAAATGAAATTATTTCTTTTTTTTCCGTGAATAACTATTAAAATTCTTATATGAGATTATTACTTTTACTTAACCTTCATTTAACCATTTAAGTTATCAATTGATCTGAGCTTATGTTTCACAAATCCAATTCCGAATTGTGCTAAGACTTCAAGCTCGGAAATGCTTTTGAGAAATTTCCGCATTGTGTGATCATATTATTCTCGGAACATGTTTCAAGCCGTTCTTTTCAAAATGGTCTTGCAGAGCCCCCTAAAAATTAATCATCATCTCAGGTAAGTTTCTTCATAACCTCCGGTCTCTTGGCAAATTGCTTTACATTCAAGGTACCCAAGATTGGAATGGTAACTTATGTACTCATCTAAGATGTTTATCTGGCGCAAATCAACTTTGTCTGATTCATCAGCTTCCTTGTTAAGCATGTGAGGATAAATTCTGCAAATTGAAATGGGGCTCTTTATACATCTCTCATCGCTTTTTATAAAGGAAAATATAGAAACTTTCAGGTTTTGTTTTCAAACCATAGCCTGAAACACAAAATCTTCCTTTCTGATCACAAAATTCATAATAAGGCCAGGGATAATAGCTTTAGTATCCATCTTTTTACAATAATCAGGTCTGCATCGAGAAGAAAAACGTGATAATTAAACTCTTTAGTGAAGCTCCATGCACCGAGTTAACACTTGAATCCCAGTTATTTGTTGATACCGACAAACTCAGAGTTAGAGAAATTCTTTATGGCCACAAGTTCCTTTAGTGAGCCTAAAAGTCTGAGCGCGATGAGATCATTCTTTTATGCTAATTAATTTTTTCCAGAACAGCATTCTTCAATTCTCAGGTTACATTATTCTAATATTTGACTTTTACTTTGTACTCATTTCTTATTTTTCACATTTTATACCCTTTTTTCAGCTCATGTCCGTAACATTTAATTACTAGCATTTCTCTTTATGATAAACCCAAGGCTTGATTACATTTATAATTTTGCACTTTCAGAATTCCGAATATTTTGAATATTCGAGGTAACATTAGAAATCATCAATTTAACGTTACAAAACTAAGAAATTTTTATTTGTTGAAAAATCTCCAAGGAGAAAAACCAAGGCAATATGTGTTGTTTATTGATAAATTAATGACTCATGAAAATGCAGTACATGACAAAGTATTACTAAATTAGAGGAACATTACTATTAAAAGCAAAAGAGGGATGATAATGGGTAAAACCGGTAGTATTAATTGGGTTAAGGTAAAAGGTAGAAAAGGAAAAGTAATTAAGGTCCAAAAATCACAGGCACAAAAAGCACATCCAGGGCCTGCACAGCGCTTCACTTCTTCAGGTCACAAGAGACGCTTCATCAGAAGATCTGCAAAAGCACTTGTAAAGTGATTTAAAGGGCTTTTCTATTTTTGCTTTTTCGATATTATTTCTCAGAACTTTGACGATTCATTATGTGGGGGATTCGGAGGATCAAGAATACCACATTATTTATTAAGGGGACGAAATAAATTTTCTTGCCTTGTAAATTTGACTATTACTGGAGCCAGATCTCCACTTACTGAGCTACAATAGTTTTAGAGTTTAAAAAACTTTGTTGTAGTATTCAGAAGTTGCATATGGCATAAAAATGTAATATATAATTGACTTTGAAGATATATGAACAAAGAGTAAATCTGATCCTAATAATCTGAGTAAGCTCTATAATATAACAATTTGACTCCATCGATATGAAGCTGGCTTGTGCATAAGAGCGTCTTTTTCTCGTCTTTTTAAAAACTTGCCTGGATCGGAGTACAAACTGCACATAATAGAAATGACCGTTTCATTTAAGGAAAAAACTAATGATATCTATTGCCTGTACATCTGCGGTTTCCCAAAAGATTCATTAGGGAATTAACTTTTTTCAAGACATCTATGAAAATATAACAGAAGACTGCATAAGAAGCGGTAAAGAGATTTAAAGCTTCACAGAGGCGTTAGAGAAAGCTCATATATGTGAGTTCGAGGATATTAAAAAGAACCTTATGAAATTTAGCCACTTTGGAGCTGTATAGATGTCCGCTTCAGACTACAAATTTGCTACCATAAAGGAGGTATTCTGCTCTGTACAGGGAGAAGGCCCATATGTAGGCGCAAGGCAGGCTTTTGTCCGCTTTTCAGGGTGTAACCTTAATTGTAACTATTGTGATACGGATTTTGCAGATATAGGTACCTGCGATTACGAGGAGATGGAAGGAAGTGGAAACTTTGAAAAAATTCCGAACCCTGTAAGTATCGAGAAACTGGAGGCTATGTTGAAGCCTTTCAAAAAAATCCATTCAGTGTCCCTTACAGGAGGAGAACCTCTATTGAATGCAGATTTCATAGAAAAACTAAATTTGCCCTTACCTCTTTACTTGGAATCCAATATGACTCTACCTAAACAAGCCAGAAAAATTAGTGAAAGGTCACTTATGTTGCCGGGGATTTCAAACTTCCTGAAACCATCCCGAATATTAGCCCTGAGACCCGGGAAGCCCATATGGAAAATTCAATAGAGTGCTTCATGCTTCTGAGAAAAACTAATTCAAGAGACTGTTTTTGCAAAATAGTTGTACGCAGAGACACTAAATTCGAAAACGTAATCATGGCCGTAGAGGCTATAGCAACGTATATATCTTGTTTAATTCTCCAGCCAGAAACTCCAATTGGCAACGTGGCAACAACTAAGCAGTTTACTACAGCTTCAATACAAAAAATCCTGGAACTACAGAAAAACCTACTGGAACTTACAGACACGCGAATCATTCCTCAGACCCACAGGCTATGGGGATGCTTATAGCCTATATTATAATGGATATACATTTAATATACCTTTTAGGATTGCCAAAAGTTACCATTAATTTGACTAGCAATTGACTGCAATCAATTCAAAACCCCGAAATTAATCAAAACATTTCTTAATGAGGTAAGAATGAAAGAGGGAACATTATAATGAAAAGCTGCTTGACTGAAATGGAGTACATAGGATGACAAAAATGAGATTAGGAATCATTGAATACATCGACAGTGCCCATTACCTTCCAGGACATGGGAAATGTGGCAGAGTGCATGGCCACACTTATAAAATCGAGGTCTTAATAGAGGGAGAAGTACAGGAAAATGGGATGATAATCGATTTTTATGACCTGAAAAGGGGTGTAAAAGAAACTCTTCAGGAGTATGATCATATTTTATTAAACGAAATAATAGAGTTCCCTAGTTCAGAATATCTCTGCCAGAGCATTCACTCAAACCTTCTGGAAAGGTTCGGTTTTCCTCTGAAGGTAAAGGTTTGGGAAGGGGAATGCAAATGGTGCGAAATGGATAATTTCTCAAATTAAAGGGATCTAGAAATTGGTATCATTTTTCTATCGTATTACCCAGATATTTTTGGTTTTATCCAATCAATTTGAGTATAAATTTTCAATAGATGCAATTTCAATAGATGCTTATTTTTCTTTTTCAAAGATAAACAAATTTACATGCGAATTTATTCTAAGCTACCTTTGTACCATTAAATGGAACTAATTCATGAAAAACATTGCATCTATGGAATAGGACGCCACATTGTTTTTTTATATGAAGTACCAGAAGTTTTTTAGTCAATGAAATAATCAATTTTTTGAAATTTATGTGCTTTGAAATTGCTAAAATGGACTTTTTTGAGTTTGATTCAATCCATACTAAGGATGATTATGTACATCTTTTCTTTGGGGCTGAACCAAAATATGTTATTTTAAGAGTGATGCAAATTATAAAAAGTATCATACCAAGAGGAATCTTTAAAGAATGCCCTGTGATTAAAAAAGCAATTTTAGGATGATTAATTGTTGGTGATTGTAAAACTTTCTATGTCATTAAAAAACTATGTTGGAAATCATGGAAAGAAGGAAAAGATGAAATATGTAAACAAATGAAAATATTTGATTTAGAATAATTCCATTATGTCCAGAGTAGAAACAAGAACATACCTAATTGCCTGCAGCTGACGTCAACATCTAAATTTTGAGAACTCTGCGTTTGTGGGAAATCACAAAGCTCTAGTCCTTTAGATAGAGGCTTAAGCTAACACTCACTTTTTTTGTTTATTTAACCCACTAGATTATCATTTCTCTTTAAAATGAGTTTCTTTTGGCACCATCATCAGAGGCGGGATCCCACCTTTGACCAAGATCTGAGTCAGATCATTATCACATATTTTTGGTGCCCACGTATCGATACAATATAATGGATTATGATTTACCTTTCATTTTTTTCTTCGCGGAAATTCTGTCCAAATTTTTCTCGCGGATTTCTTTATTTGATCCGATTTTTATTCTGGTTCATTATTCTTTGGTTTAAAGAAATTTCCGATTTCCTCAAAATACTCTATTTATTTACAACGTCATAATTTATGAAGATCATAAATAAAGCTGTAAACAACATCTTTAGATTCACTCTTTGAACGGCAGCAACAAAAACTTTTTCACTTTGAATATCTTTTTAGTTACTGCATAAGCTCTTTCACATAGAGCTCTTTTTGAGCTGATTCTCTTTTTCTTTAATATGTATTTTATTTCAAAGGATATTCTTTTACTGCTCTTTTCATTGTTGAATCATAATTATCCGATTTTGCTCCAAAGTATCCTCTGTCTATATAATCCAGTTCATTTTTTTCTGATAAATCTACTTTGGAATCATGAAGTGATGCAGTTGTCGTTTTGAATCTTCTGATCAGCTTATAATCCCTGATATTATAATATGAAATTTAGATCTAAAGTGTGGCTTACCATCTTTTTTGTCCACTTTCAGTCTCTACTTCTCCTTGTATTTGCTTCATTTTCTCGAAATTTATCTATTTTTGTATGTCCAGGATCTGTATGGATAAAAGTAGCATCCTGAATTAGTCTCTTTATTATTTCAAACCAAGTTATCAAGCTGGCTTTCCAACTATCATCTGATTTATTCTTCTTTGCAGTTATCAACAATTCTTTTTATGAATGACAGATTGGGTACTTTCTGGTACGTATAAAGGGCAATCAATAAATTTTCTGAAAGAAATTCTATCAATTCATTGTTTTTTAAGTTCAACATCGTAAAGACCATGCAATTACTGCAAAAAAAGCATTTTAAACATAATGATTACATTAGCTTCAGTTCTGCATCAGAAAACTGTTTTGTTAAAATATATGGACTCAAAAACGATACAAAAAGAGTTCCAATAAATTGACATATAAATTTCAGTAAGTTTGTCTCCAATTAACTGAAGATATTTTAATTCTTATTTAAGAGCAAAATCGGAAAGAGTTTTCATGAATAAAAATTAGTGTTAAGGTATTTAAACTATCCAACACTCAAACGCATCGAAATTTATCAATTATCTCTGGTCTCAGTGGAATAAGTTATACTCCATAGAAGCTCTTATAGCCAATTCTTAGTGTTTTAATTGTGTTTAATTGGATATTGGACTTCTTGAAGATATTCCTAGCCTGAAGGTGGGAAAAAAAATTATTATAATGCTTGAATTCGACGGTAAATAAAAAGCATTCACATAGAATAAAATTCTCAAGAAGCAGCATAACTTGCTTCCGGTTGATTGACGATTATGTAATAAACTGAAAGGAATCTGAGTAGAGACTATTTCGACGAATTCTTTAATTTAGTCATCTGCTTATAAACGGAATATAAATAATCGTGAAAATCAGATGTTTAACGAAATCCTTTATAATTTAGGCCTACAGGAAGGGATTAAAAGATAAGGTGGGGATAAAGCCATTGTAATAATGGAAAAAATTAAGCCATGGGTCCGAGCTACAGGTTTGTATGTATTAGTTCAAAAACTAAACTATAATATAGGATCCATATAATTAGCAAGTAAAAAAAGTACAAAGGACATGTTTAGAATAGGATACCTCGCTCAGATGCAAGCATTTCCAACACCTGAATCCGTATTTTGATGAACTCATCCTTTGGTGTTCCGGAAGGATATTTTTTTACATTGCTAAATTCCCATATAAGCTCGTTATTATTTAATTTATTCATACGATTATAATACGAAGTTCGATATATATTGCTATCTATATCAGATCCTTTTGTCATAATATACATCAACTCATCTGATATTAGATGCACTTACTAATATATTTATTCCAATCGAATACCTTAACTTGTTGTGGAGATGGGGAATTCCCGGAGAACCATTATCAACTAACAGAGTTATATTTTTAGCCATCTTTGCACTATAAAATAGAACTCAGTTACCAAACTAATATGCTATAAAATAGGGAGGATTCTGATTCAACTTTCATTTTTTTCTTCCCGTGAATTCTGCTCAAATCTTTCTAGCTAATTCCTGTATTTGATTCGATTTTTATCTCCTTCACTATTCTTTGATTTTGTTAAAGATAGTTTCCAATATCCATAAATACTCTTTTTATTCTCAATGTCATCAAAAATAGAGATTATAACAAAAAGCTGCACACAACATCTTTAGATTCATTCTCTGAACAGTAGTGACAAAACTTTTTTTGCTTTGAATATCTTTTTGATACTGCATAAACTCGTTTACTTGAAGCTCTTTTTGAGCGATCCTTATGTTTCTTAATTATACCACGCATTCCCAGAGAACTTTCTTTTACCTCCCTTTTCATCTCTTCAGCATAATTTTTTGATTTTTCTCCAATTTATTATTTGCCTTTGCAAAACATTCCATTTTTGTGGTAAATAAACCTGAAAATCATGAATTTACGCAGTCTTTTTTTTGAATTTTCTGATCCTATAATAATGTCTGTCTATTGCTCTATGAGTTTATATCAAAGTATGCCTTGATACCATTTTTTTGTTCAGGTTCTGCTTCTGCTTCTCCTTTTTGCTGCTTCATTTTCCAGATGTTTATCCATTTTTGCATGTCCATAATCTGAATGAGGAAAAGTGGCTTCCTTAATCATCCCATTTTGTTATTTCCCAATATCAAGTCAATAAAGTTGGTTTTACAACTGTCCACATATTTATTATTCATTGCAATTATCAATAATCGTCCTTCTGAATTACCAAACTTTAGTACTGTATGATACATACTAAGGAAAACCAAAAAATTTACTGAAAGAAAGTTAATCAATACATTATTTCTCAAATCCAAAGTAGGAAAGATCATGCTATTGCTATAAAACAAGCATTTTAAACAAAATTATTTAATATGGCATGGAACCTAAAATCACACAAACGGTTTCCTAATAATTTAAGGAATCAATTTCAGCAAGTTTGTCTCTAACTAGCTGAAGATGTTTTTATTCTTCTTTTGGAGCAAACCCAGTTAGAGCTTTTAGGGACAAAAATTATTGTTAAGAGATTTTGACCCTTTAATATTCAAATGCAGAAAAGTAGATATGGTCTCCTATATAAACTCAGGTGTCACTATATCTAGTCACATAATTTCATTCGACCCATAGAATACCGGTATTATCTTGAGTATCTCTCTATTTTCCTACATTTAGTATACAAAAGAACTTTCATAGAGATCTTTACTACATAATTTATTTTGGCCATATTAAATTCCAAAATTTTTTACTATTTCCCAGATTTTTAATTTGTTGCAGTTGTAGAATGTAGAAGATTATGATGAATTTTTGCGATCCAGAAAATATTAAAAAATCCCTTAATTCCTGAGATCCAACACAAACAGTTATATCCGATTGGTAATGTCAATTATGCTATGGAGGATAGTAAAGAATACCAGCTTTATCTTGAAGCTCTTGATGATGAAAGATCTTCATGGGGGAGGAGAACTGCCATAAAGAGGCTCAGCGAGTGTAGGAAAGAGGAATCTCTCTACTACCTTAATGAAATCATAATTGACAGGAATGGTCTGGTGCCTGATTGGCTAAAAAAGATTGCCAGAGAATACTACGTAGATCTTTGCCTCGAATTTCTCTGAATATATAATTTTTAAATGGTATCATATTTCGCAAAATACCTTAAATCCTACATTTTGTATATGTACACAGAGATATAATTTATTAGCCTATTTGGCAGCTATTATTCATTGAAAGTTAGATTAACTTTTAAGCTATTGTCATATTGGGAAAATAGATGGAATTCTTGTGTACAACTGTGGAAAGTGAGTTGAATAAATAATCTTGTTTATAGATATCTACCAGCCTCAGAAATAGAGCGTAGATCTTTTAATAGTTGGAGTATTATTTTTTATTTTAAATATATATAATTCTGCTGGGAATAAAATTTTTGTAATTAATCGTTTATTTCTTGAAAATGCATTCCTTACTGCCCAATTGAATCAAGAATTTTAAGAGCTAATTTTATATCCTAAATTAAAATCCAAACAAAAAATATGTCATTTAATTTAACTATTCAAATTACAATCATCTGACGCTATATAACTCAGGAAAACATGGAAGAAAGAAAGTATAGGAGAAATTTACTTTTTCCTTCCATTTTTCAGTACTTTCCTTTATTAAATCTTTCAGTTACGATCAGTAAAAAACATATGTAATTGACGATAAATACATTTTCCCAATTTTAGGAGTGTTGATTTCAACTGTTAGGACTCAGAATGTACTTCTGAATATCATTCTCAGAACATAACACATTTTATCGAGGATAAATAATATATAATAACTATAAATTGGGTCACAATTTCCTAAAGTATATGTACAGTTATCCAAATTCGTTCTATATATTATATTTATCTCGCGAAACCATATCTGTTTTCTTTATTTATGAATCCCAGTTGGATTCCTGCACTAAGTTGAAAACTAGTTATTCTTTTAGAAAATATAGCTAACTATTCATACTACGCTATTAAACTTCGAACCTTTCGCAAACTTTAAATCTTAGGAAATGTCAATAAACCCAGATCAACAATTGCTGATATATATGTTTATAAATAAAAAGCCAAAAATTAGGGTTTATAAAAATCCTCAGCAATTTGCTAGCAATTATATTAAGGAGAAAATGGGCGATGGGCAATGATACCGAAAAAATGTTAGGAACTCCAACATTAATCATAGTGGGTGCTGGAGCAATTTTAAGTGCTTTTTTATTTCACTTCATGTTTAAATATGCTGACGAGAAAAACCTTCTTATGGTCCTATTAACTGCATTGCTGATAGCAGTAGTTTCAATTGGAGTTGTCAAAGGCCTTGTTTACACTTCCAAACAGAAATATAGTAAGTGAATTCTAGTAGATTAAAGCTTGAAGACTTGTTACCTCATTCTTTAAACTTTTGTTCACGAGTCAGCAAGCTCATCCATCCCTTTGCTAGATAGGCTCTATATTAACATTGGATTTTGATCTTGGGGAATGAACTTTTAGATATTGATTATAGCTTTATTCTCAAATAATGTCTTGTTTCACTCTCCACTAATTAGTGTGCATTTAAAATCATTAATAATTAGGGAGTCAACATACCAAAAATAAACATTGATCTTGGATTTACGATCAACAACAAAATATCACTAAGAAAGCAATTGAAGCACCGAGAGTAATGATTGATGATGGCAATTCCATTAAGACATGGAATTATTGATATATATGTACAAAATTTGATTTAATACACTATAATTATAAATGTAGCAATATTTTATTACATATTCATATTTACAGAATCAACTGGCATAGAGCCTGTTTGAATATTATATTAGTTATCATTTGCTTAAAATTTTGACAAGCCCCAGTCTTTTAATAATGTCTACCGTGTTTTTCCCATACTAGAATAAATCACTATGTCATTAAATCCGTTTCAAGTCATCTCTGCATAACGCATTCCAATAGGACTATCCAGCTTGGAAATCAGGACTTTTTTGCCTACACAGGATTTCGGTACCAGTTTGTAACTCCCTATCATAAAAACCATAGCCTACAATATCATGTTTTGAGTACGTTATCCAGCTAAAGACTTCAATCCAATAGCCATCCTTGATGTGCTATTCAACAAGAAAATGCTAAAAACACCGTTGAATTAATATGTTTTCATTATTTTGCATAATTTTACCCACTTCCTAATTAAATTATACTTCAAAGTTATAATTATTGTAGAGCCCTTGTTAAATACTTTATAAACCTTATACAGATATCTTCGTCGTGGTTCCAGGAATTCACATTGGGAAGTTTGGGGTTTTTGTTTCTTTACGTGGCGGTTCATTTTTTCAAATTTTAAGAAAAACTAGAAAATATTAAAAAGACTACTAATCCATCGAAGACTATACATAGGGAATGCAATAAATTCATAAAAGTCATATATTAATTGTAAACTTGAAAAATAGAAAAGAATTACATAGTTAATTTTGAAGTATATATCTAAGATAAGAGGATAAAAAGTACCACAAAAAAATTAATTTATGCTATAAGATCTCCAACAATCAAGACAAAAAATCAAAAAAGAGCAACTAAGAATCAATGAGGTTTACCTTATATGTCAGAAATCAGAAAGCATTATTTTCTTTTCGAATACTGCATAATTGCTGAAGAAAGAACTAAAAGACCTTCGGACTTTGCAGATGAGGCTGAAAGTTTAGCGAAACACAGTCCTGTAAGTTGCTCGTTTTGCGGAGGAGCTGAGGAAGATACTCCCCTAGCTACTGCAGTATATAAAAATGGGGAAATTTTTGCAGATACTCCTGAAAAAAGAATACTTAACTGGGATTTTCGCTGTTTTCCAAATCTCTACCCCGCCCTATCTCCTGTCCCTTATCCTCTCGAAAATCAAGAAATTGACTTGCATTCTGAACCTGGGTATGGTTTTCATGAAGTTATTATAGAATCACCTTTGCATGGGAGAAGACTAGAAGATTTTTCTGACATTGAGATCACAGGACTCATGAATGTTTATAGAACCCGTATATGCAATTACATAACCCAGGGGAGAATACGTTATGTCTCCCTATTCAAAAATTTTGGGAAAGCAGCAGGAGCTTCAATGGATCACTCTCACAGTCAGCTTGTTGCCCTCCCATTTTGTCCTCCCCCACTCGAAAGAGAAATGAAAGCTATTAAGGAAAGGAAAACATGTCCTTATTGTGCAATCTTTGCTAAGGAAAAAGCATCTTCTAGACTCATTTTTGAAAATAATGAATTTATATCCTTTGCCCCTTATTATTCGATGGGATCATTTGAAGTGTGGATTCTTCCCAGGAGACATGTGAGTTTTCTCGGAGATTGCAATGATAAACTCCTTTTTGCCCTTGGAGATACTTTAAGAGCTTCTCTCAGAAGTTATAGGAGAGTCTTAGGAAATATCCCTTTCAACTATATGTTTTACCAGCTTTTCAAAAATTCTGAATATCACCTCAATCTTCGGCTTCTTCCTAGGCTTTCTATCAGTGCAGGGTTTGAGCTGAATACGGGAACTTATGTCAATACAGTTCCTCCGGAAAGAGCTGCCTCATATTTGAGAGGAGACCTTATGCTAGAAGAATGAACACTGCTGAAGAATTGATTCAAAAAGGAAACTCAAAATAAATATTTTATTCCAGCCTTAATTTGACAGAAACACACATACTGTAGAGAATTTGATAAACTCCTAAATTTCACCCTAAACTTATAGATGGTTGGTAAATGACTCGTGATAATCAGAAGATTTCTCGAAATCTTCTATTACTGACTCAAGGAAACAATCAAAATTTTATATGAAATTAATTTGTGTTGTTTTTTAGGTAAAACTCAATTTTAAATTTTAGAATATATGTTGAAATAATAAAAACATCATTAATATTAAACTATTTGTCAAGGTTAAAATATTTTATGTGGCAATAAAATTTATTCCGAAACTATTATTTTTAGGGTTAATTTATATTAATATAAGAAAAAGTGTACATTGTAACTTAAAGAGGATTTCAATAAATACCTAAATTTGTCTGATGCTTATAAATGTTGTATGGAGAACTTATGAAAATCAGAAATTTATCGAAATTCTCTGTAGTATATATCAAACTTTATAATTAATCACACTAAAGATTAATTTGTGAAATTATCTGTTGATAGAATAAAAATCAGACATATAAGTTGCGCTTTTTCAGAAGTAAAATGACAACTTATATCCTTTATTTGCAATGGTTCTTCTGTCAAACCTAGGATGTTATGCTATCAACTGAGAACTTCACATAACCGATTTTAATAAAATTTTCCAATTTCGTGCTTCACATCCTCAATAGAAAATGTTTGCTTTACAAGAGGTTTTTCCTGAATCGTTGGGATTCCATCCTCAAGCGTCTTTCGCTCGTTTTGATAAAAAACGCCGTTTGGAATTTTATCTCCCCACTCCAGAGACCTCTCAAATGCCTCTAAACGGTTATAGGGGTCATATTCTTCTTCCAGTTTATACACCCTAGCTCGATACCACTTGAAAGTATTTCTCTTATTAAAGGTGATACAGGGTTGAAGAATGTCAACGAGGGCAAAACCTTTGTGTGTTATTGCGGCCTTCATAAGATCTTTCAGGTAATCTTGATCTCCTGAAAACCCCCTGGCTACAAAACTGCAGTCCTGGGAAATTGCCAGAGCAAGTGGGTTCAATGGCTCTTCAAGGACACCATTAGGCTGGATTTTTGTGCGAGTCCCCTGGGCTGTAGTAGGAGATGCCTGTCCTTTTGTCAGTCCGTAAATCTGGTTGTTGTGCACGAACAGAGAAATATTCGGGTTTCGACGAATTGTGTGAAGGAAATGATTTCCGCCTTCCCCGTAACAATCTCCATCTCCTGCAACTGCTATTACGTGCAAAAAGTGATTGGCAAGTTTTGCAGCAGTAGCTACAGGTAGGGTTCTTCCATGTAACCCATTAAAAGTGTGGCATCTCAGATAGTGGGGCAGTTTTCCAGACTGCCCTATTCCAGAAACCATAAGCATTTCCCATGGCTCAATACCAAGTTCTGCTAATGCCTGCTTGATAGCCGAAAGAATATTAAAATTCCCACATCCTGGGCACCATGCCGGAATATGTCCCGTATAATCTTCAAAAATAGGCATGCAGTTCCTCCTTTAGGTTTTCGATGGTAAAAGGCCTACCATCATACTTTGGAATTTGGTGGGAGAATTCAAACCCTGTTTCTGCTCTTATTAGTTTTGCAAATTGCCCACTTGCATTGTTTTCTATACAGACGGTAAGGTCTGCGTTCTTAAGAAGCTCGATATAATCGAACTTACCATACTCTGGAAGAGGATAAATCTGGCTGAAGTGCATCATCGCAACTTTTTGATCCTTAGGATAAGTATCTACAACCTCTTTTATCACCCCATAGGTAGAGCCATGTCCTATGAGCACCACTTTTGGCGAAGCATGTCCATAAAGAAGCGGTGCTTCTATCTCCTTATTTATAAGAGGCAGTTTCTTGAGTAGCCTTTTTTGGACCATTTTTATACGGGTTTCGCTATCTTCTATAATATGCCCTTCTTCGTCATGTTCATCACTATCAGCTACTACCAGGTGTATTCCAGCTTCTCCGGGGATCGCAAGGGGAGAGATTCCTGTATCATAATATTTAAAACGTTTATACTCTTCAACACCTTCAAGGTCCTTTTGTCTAAATCTATAATCGTTGTAAATAAGGTGCTCAAGGTCAAATTTTTCATATGTCCATTCGGTATCAACAAGATATTGATCTGAAAGAATGAATACAGGAATTTGGTACTTTTCAGCAATCTCGAAAGCCTTATTGATTAAGTAAAAAGCCTGTTTTGGATTTCCAGGCTCAAAAATTACCCTCGGAAACTCTCCATGTGCTGCATGAAGAAGAAAAAGCAAATCTGCCTGCTCCGTACGTGTAGGCAAACCAGTCGCAGGCCCAGGACGCTGCATTTCTGCAATCACAATCGGAGTTTCGGTCATTGCTGCCAGAGAAATACCTTCTACCATCAGAGCAAATCCTCCACCCGAAGTTCCGGTCATCGCCCTTACGCCTGCAAAAGAGGCTCCTATAGCCATATTAATGGCTGCAATCTCATCTTCAGCCTGCTCAACGACTAAATTATACTCTTCAGCTCTGGAAGCCATATAGTTAAGAATTCCCGTTGAAGGCGTCATAGGGTAACCAGAATAAAATTTACAACCGGAAATAACAGCTCCCATTCCGATTGCATGAACCCCATCAATGAGCATTAGCTTCCTGTGTTCAGGTTCAAGGATTCTGAAAGTTTCACAGTTAGGACAGTTTGTACGAGCATAATCATACCCCGCTTCTGCACATGCTATATTTCGCTTGATTATTTCTCCCCCTTTTTCCTCGAAAGCTTTTCTTAAAACATTCCTGAAGGCTTCAAGCCCAATATCAAGTATGCCAAGTGCTGCCCCAGTTGCTACAGTATTTTCCATAATGCTTTCCTTTCCGACATCAAGGGCTATTTTCCTGAAAGGAATATCCATAAACTCAGGTTCTTCAAATTTCTTTTTGGTAATTCCAGAATCATAGAGAATAAATCCTTCGTCTCTCACGCTTTTTCTGTGAATTTCAATAGTTTTCAGATCAAGAGACAGGAGAATATCGACCATTTCTCTTGAGGCTGATATCTCATTGTCGGAAAAGCGAATCTGGTAAAAATTGTGGCCACCACGTACCCTGGACATGTAATCCTGGTGCGTAAATACATGATATCCTATCCCGGAAAAGACTTTTGCAAGGGCTCCTCCTACAGTCACCAACCCCTGCCCAGCTTCTCCACCTACTCGAAGTGTAAAATCCATAAATTTTACCCCCAATATTTCTTTCTTTTTTAGCTAAATTCGCATAAGTTCCAATAATACTACAGAACTCTAATACAAAACTTTTATTTTCAGGCGGTTTTGAAATGATTACAGTAAAACAGAAATTATCCTGCCAACTTTCGTTTTTCCGTTATTATTCCTGTTTAACTGTCTCGCCTTTTCAGTTCCCCTAAATAGATAATTATTACTAATCTTTAAATAATCTTGCTCCGTATCTATTTCCGAAAAAATGCAGCCTCTAGGTAATCTTAAAAATTGATTAAAAGACCGGATATATATTAAAGGTGAACAACTGGTTTCCTTGACCAATTGGAGTAGCATGAAGTTTGTGTTCTTATAGAATCCGGCTGACACCAAGATGGCCCAGAAGACCTTGTTAGTTATACATCCTGAATTCGCAGCATTGAGATCTCCACAATATATCAAGGCACACGCTCTGTAGCCACCATAGCTATATTTGTTTTTGCAAGTCCCGCAGCTCTAGTTAGATACTCTAGATTTCACAGTTTTTCATTATTATATTCAAGAGTTCTTCCCACTGCTTTTGGATATAATCCTTTTCAACAATCATATCCACACCACGATCGATGGAAGTTTCCTAGGTTGGTCGATTTCTATTTAATTTACATAACCATTCAACTTACTAGAAATCAGTTGATTAATATTGATTTTAGCTTAGCAGATAAATGTAATTACTAACCAATAATAAAATAAAAAAATAATCAATAACCAATAATTACTGAAAACTAACTAATATAGAGCTTATGCACTTAGAGAACAAAATCAAATATAATATACGTTGTAATTTAAATTAAGATTTTAGACAATTACAAATTTAATGCTATTGATTTTTCAGTTAAACTGCGTAAGTATTATTTGAAATGAGGTAAAAGTACATGATTAATCTGCTCGACTCTTTCAGTTGTCCGTCAAATCCAGTTTTATGCTCAATTCAATCTTTAAGGCTACTGTTTCTTTAATTTGGACTCTAGATATTCCTTTAAAACAGTGGCGTTATTAAAATGTTCATTCTTTGCTGCATATAGCAGAGTCAAATCAGTTTCTTTCGCGTTTCTGATAAGTTTTTGTATATGCTCTTCATTTTGCTCCAGTTCTTTAAGATAGCGTTTCCTGAACTCTTCCCACTTTTCAGGATCATGGAAAAACCATTTTCCAAGCTCGTCATCAGGAGCGATCTCCTTTATCCAAAGGTCAATTCATACTTCATTTTTTCGAAGTCCTCTGGGCCAGAGCCTATCTACAAGTACCCTGAATCCATCTAAATCGGAAAATTGTTCATAAATCCTTTTCATTCGGATCAACTATCTCCCCTCTTAATCATTAAATATGCTTCTGAATATACCTATCTTATTTATTCATTTTTCAATTTCTGTAAGTTCACCAATAGTTTTTTGCTCATTTTTTTGCAGAAGTTTTACTCAGAGAACTGATGATGACCGGCATAAACACATAGTATGTAGATTCTAAAGCATATTCAAAAACCTAAATTATTGGACCTGTCCATTAATAAATAAATTATCTACCAAATAATTGATTTATTTTTGAATCTATGACTGGAGATCCTAAAAAATGATGCGGCCTAGAAAACGACCTAATGAAAAAATTTTGGGAACATTGGAATGGGTGTCATCTGAATCCTTCAGTATACGAAAACTTGCCTGGTAAAAGTTTGCCGATGCAAGATAATCACTTATTTAAATGCAGTAAATTTATTTTTCAATGCACCACATATCGGACATATTTTTAGTGCTTCTTCTTCAAGGGTATATCTATATACTTCGCAAACTTGGATGGGACCTAAGTTTTCAACACATATCTAACCCTTTTTGTCTTTTATGTCTGTTTAACCTTTATGGAGCTAACCTTAAAGGGGCTAAACTTGAAGGAACTAAACTTGGTAGGGCTCATCTTGAAAGAGCTTACCTTATAGAAACTAACCTTGAAGGAGCTTACCTTATAAAGACCAACTTTCAAGGAGCTAACCTTCAGGGAGCTAACTTTAAATGGACTTGACTTACAGGGGGCGAACCTTGAAGAGGCTAACCTTGAAGGAGCTAATTTTGAAGGGGTTAATCTTAGAGAAACTCATTATTTAACAGTTTATCAGCTTTCAAAAGTGAAAACACTTCATGACACAAAATTAGACGAAGAGGTTCCAATAACATTAAAAAGGAAGCACCAGACTTTTTTCAAACAAGTTGACTAATTAATTAGGCTGCAAAACTAACAAATCGGAGAATCTGCCGATATAAAACAAACTAGTTAACAAAGATCAGTCTTATGGAACTTAATGTATATTATCTGGCTTAATTCGGCACAACTCGGATTGAATTTATTGTGGTTATTAAAAACGTAAATGTATCGTTAAAATAGATAAGTGAGATGGGTTTTTATCTAAGCTTATTTACTAATAGACTGGTTCCAAAAGGTTAGTAAATCACACTTTGGATATAAACCTCATGAAAATAATATACAGGAATTAGGAGCTGATCAGAAGATTTAAAAAAACAACTACATCACTTCGTGATTCCAAAGTAGATTTATCAGAAAAAATAAGTGGTTTACATGGATAGAGGATACTTTGAGCAAAATTAAAAGGTTATGACGCAACAATGAAAAGAGCATTAAAAGAAGCTCATATAATGGGAATACAAATTGATAATGGAGTGGAAAGGTGAAAAAGAATCAGTTGAAGCAAATTAAAGCTCTCACTTTCGGAGAGGCCCTTTTTGATATAATTAAAGGTTCAGCTCATCTTGGAGGTGCTCCCCTTAACATTGCAGCCCATCTTGCAAAATTGGGGGCAAAACCTACTGTGATCACAGAAGTCGGAAGAGATGAGCTTGGCAAAGTTCTCCTTACCATAACTGAAAAAATGGGAATTGACACTTCATACATTTTAGTCGATGAAAAAAGGCCAACTGGAACTGTTACTGTCAAATTGGAAGATGAAGGGATTCCTATTTTCACTATCAATGAAGGGGTAGCCTGGGATGCAATTACTCTGGATGAAGAACAGTTTAAGGCGCTTTCAGGAAAGGAATGGGATGTCTTCTATTTCGGAACGCTTGCTCAACGTTCTGGAGAAAACAGAAGAACACTAAAAAGGCTGCTTTCAGAGATTAAGGCAAACAATTTCTTCTACGATGTAAATCTGAGAGCTGGTTTCTACACAAAAGAATGGATATTATCTTCTCTTGAACACTGCACAATTCTCAAGATGAATGAAGAAGAAGCTACTACAATTTCCTGCTTTCTTTTTGGAACCGTACATTCTTTTGATGCTCTCTGTCGCCTCCTTACAGAAGAGTACCCGGACATATCTATAATTTGCATAACAAAGGGACCTGCAGGAGCTGCAGCTTACAGTAAAGGAGTTTACGAGGAAATCAAAATCACTTCAGTCGAAGTAGCGGATACAGTTGGAGCAGGCGATGCTTTTTCCGCAGGTTTCCTTTATACGTATCTTTCAGGGTACGGAGTTTCAAAAGCCACTTTGATTGCCAGTATTCTCGGAACCTACGTTGCATCAAAACCGGGTTCTGTGCCTGAATACTCTGATAAACTTGTAAAAGAGTTAGAACTAGCTTTATGTAGAAATTAGAACTTATCTTCTGAAGGAGTTATCGCAAAGCTATATTCAGACACACTCTAAGAAAATGAGCAAAATATAATCTTCAGATAGGCTCTTAGGGGAAAGGAAGAGCAAATCTCTGATTATCAAACATTAACTAGTAGTTCTTTTTCTGCTTTTTTATCACCTTCCCAGTTCTTTTTCCGTCTCTAGGACTTTAAGGGTGATTTTCATAACCGAATCTGGATTAAGTGAAATGGAATCGATCCCCAGTTTTACAAGAAATTCCGCAATTTCAGGATAATCACTTGGAGCCTGGCCGCATATCCCACTATGCCTTCCATTTCTTTTTGCTCCCTGTACAGCCATTGCCATTATTTTCATAACTCCGGGGTCCCGTTCATCAAATTCGGCGGCAAGAAGTTCGGAGTCTCTATCAACGCCGAGGGTCAGCTGGGTCAGGTCATTTGAGCCTATGGAAAAACCATCAAAGAATTCACTGAATTCGTCGATAAGAAGAACGTTATTTGGAATTTCACACATAACATATACTTGCAGCCCATTTTCTCCTCTCTTTAACCCGTTTTTCTCCATCTCGGCAATTACTTTCTGTGCCTCTTCAACTGTCCTGCAGAAGGGAATCATAAGAATGAGATTTCGAAGCCCCATTTCATCCCTGACCTTTTTCATAGCCCTGCACTCAAGGGCAAAACCTTTCCCTATAACGATCATCAAAATAGCGAGAAGCTCCCCTGAAACCTATCATGGGATTATTTTCCATCATTTCAAAATAGATGCCTCCAAGAAGGCTTGCATACTCGTTAGTTTTGAAATCGCTCATGCGGACTAAAACCGGTTTCGGATAAAAAGCCGCAACAATAGTTCCAACTCCTTGTGCAAGACGTTCAACAAAATATTCCTCTTTATCATAACCTCTTGTAAGTTGTTCGATTTCCCGAAGGACTTTAGGATCTTTGACCTTTTCAGGGTGTACGAGAGCCATTGGATGGATCTTGATATAGCTTGTGATGATGAATTCCAGCCTCGCAAGCCCAATCCCATCGTTGGGGATCATTGAGAAAGCAAAAGCTTCCTCAGGGTTTCCAAGATTCATCATAATCTCGGTTTTTGGGCGTCTAAGATCCTTTAAACTCAGGGTATCTTTATGGAAAGGAAGAATACCATCGTATACAACACCGTCCTCTCCTTCCGCGCAGCTTACTGTAATTTTCCTGCCTGTATCTAAAACCTCTGTTGCATTGCCTGTTCCTACGACTGCGGGAATTCCAAGTTCCCGGCTGACAATAGCAGCATGACAAGTCCGTCCTCCTTTGTTTGTGACAATTGCAGCTGCAGTTTTCATGACAGGCTCCCAGTCTGGAGTCGTTGTATCCGCAATCAGGATTTCCCCTGGCTTAAAAGAGGGCAGATCCGAAACATCAGGAATTACATGGGCCTTTCCGGAAGCAATTTTGTCTCCTACACTCCTGCCTTTTGCAAGAATTCCAGATCTTTCTTCAAGTACATAGGTTTCCAGAATTTCTTTGCTTTTCTGGGATTGGACAGTTTCTGGCCTTGCCTGGACTATGAATAGTTCCCCCGTTATGCCATTCTTTGCCCATTCGATGTCCATTGGACGTGGTTCTCTATACTTATTGGAGTAGTGATCTTCAATAGTAATCGCATATCCTGCAAGTTCAAACACTTCTTCGTCATCAATACAGAAGCGAAGCTTCTCAGCTTCAGGGACTTCTACATTTCGAGTGAGTACTTTGGAGTCTCCACGACCGTAGATCATCTTGATTTCTTTGTTTCCAATTTTTTTTGAATAATCGGCTTATACCCTTCCCTGAAAGTTGGTTTGAAGACATAGAACTCATCTGGATTGACCTGACCCTGCACGATATTTTCTCCAAGCCCGTATGCGCCTGTAATGAAAACCACTTCTCTAAATCCTGTCTCCGTATCCAGAGTAAAAATAACGCCGCTTGAAGCTAGATCGGACCTGACCATTTTCATAATCCCTATAGAGAGTCCTACTTTGAAATGATCAAAGTTATTTGTTACGCGGTAGGAAATCGCTCTGTCAGTGAAGAGTGAGGCAAAACAACGTGAGCAGGCATCCCTCATGCCTGGATAACCCCTAATATTTAGGTAAGTTTCCTGTTGGCCAGCGAAAGAAGCAGTAGGAAGATCCTCAGCAGTTGCCGAACTCCGTACAGCTACATCCGTATCGTCCCCATACTGTTCACATAGATCATCATATCCAATTTTGATTTCTTCCCAAAGATCGTCAGGAATTCCTGCCCCAAGGATAAGGTCTCTAGCGATCTTCCCTCTTTTGGAGAGGTCAGCGACATTAGCAATATCGAGACCTTCCATTGCTTTTTTGAGCTTCTCTAGAATTCCTCCAGCTTTGAGGGTGTCCCAGTAAGCTTCAGCAGTTACTGAGAAGCCGTTTGGGATTTTTACTCCCTTTGAAGTAAGCTCCCTGTACATTTCTCCAAGAGAAGCATTCTTTCCACCCACAAACGGAACATCATCAATTGTGGTATCTTCAAACCAGCGGATATACTTGCTTTTTTTATCAGACATTCTCCTTGAATCTCCCTTAAAACTATTTATATATTAAATCAACGAGAAAGATATACATTTAAGATTTCATACATTAGTTTGGGAATTCTCCAAATCAGTACAGGATTTATTGAATAAAAAAACTCCACTTACAATTTATGCATCGATTACAGAAGTGGGTTTCCACTATCCAAGTTATTTCATTTTGGTTAGTTATAGATAACTATTTTCGTTCAGATACAGTTTTTTTCTCATTGTTTACAAGAAAAGCCTCCAATTTTCTATGTTACCTTTTAGCTTGCGATAACTATCACGCTGTTTCCAACAAATCCTGAGCGAGTTCTATTTTCGGTCATGTTTTCAGCGCTATCAAAAGCAAATCATGAACTTTATTACCTTCACCTCGGCCATAGTTGCGAGATCTGTACAGTACCTCAAAGATAGAGACGAAACTAAACAGTTCATCATCGATTCCACTCTGTAAAAGGCAGTAAAATGATCTCGGAAATCTTCCAGCAATTTATCGATCTTTTTGTCGATGCTTAACGTTCAGAGATTTAATATTCCAGATGTAAAAAAATAGGTTTATTGAAACTCTCTCATTTAAATTATGACTTTTATCTGACTCTCAAGTTCCATATAAGATTTGTTCTGGAAAGAATTCTTACAACTGGCCCCTTATATAACAACCATAAATCTCTAAATATTTTTCAGACAAAGTAAGTTTTAGGGTTCATAGCTAACGAATTTGATAGGAAGAACATGCCATTTTTGATCATAGTATCCAAAAACAAAATCAGAAGTATAGTACAATTTAATAAAATTTTCATCATCTTATTGTGATTTTTTTATGTTTATCTTCTATTCATTTTTTAATAATTTTCTCCATTTTAGATATCAGACACTTGAACAAAATTAAACTATTCTTTGTATAAAAATAACTCCCCATATATCTATAACATAAGGTTATTATTAATTTAATATTCATATTTAGAGGGTATACTAATTATAAAGTTTTTTCATTACTTATTCATCCATTCCCCTTCTGTTAAAAATTGGGACTTCAGTAGTCTCGATAAAATCAGTAGAATTAACTCTTGAACAATCCAAAACATAAGGTTAATAAACAAATTTTATTGTACTTGATTTACTTCTCCAAGTTCATAAGTCCTACAGATATCAGCATTTATGAATTCGTAGCACAATATCGATGAACATAAAAATTGTGAAGAAAATTACCAAATATATTCAACTTTTCAAACTATTTGTTAATTCTTGGATTTATATCTAATTCATAACTTTTTAAACCAACCAAAATCCATACTATTCGGTTATTCATTTTGCCTTTTCAGGTAGTCAACTACGATTTTGTAAATAATCATTGATCTGAAAAATCCATTGATACCTAAACATTTTCTAGCTTAAGAGAAAAACAAATTAAAAGCTTTAAACTGCCTTGATGATGGAAATTTGAACCTTATTGCGCTTAATTTCCTTAATACCTATGGCTCAGCAGAGTTGACTGATAACTATACCCACATAATTGTGAATGAGCTCCAAGAGACTAATTATGTGCACTTCGAACTTATTAAACACTTGACTACAGGTGAGCAAAATATCACAGCTGTCGCGGATGCAAATCAGAGCATCTAAGTCTTTCGGGAAGCATATCCAAACAATCTTGAAAAACTTAAAAAGCAGTTTGGAATTTCAGAAAAGGATCTTATTCTCTCGATGTAAGTTTCAAGTCAACAAATAAAATCTTGAAGTTAGTCCACAAACTGATCTCAAACAACTATCCAAAAGACCACAAAAGCTAGTGTATCCTCCTGAAAAATTGCAAAAATAATACGGGCAAAAATATCGTCGTTCAGGAAACAAAAGATGATGTTGAGGAAGCCAGAAAAGTTGTAGAACAGATCGAATCCTATATCTCAAGGGGTATGCCTCTGAAAGAAATTGCAATTTTGTCTTATCGATACTATAACTTGAAAGTAAATAATTTTGTCCATTTAATAAAAATTTATTAAGAGAAGTATGTTAAATGTGTATAT
>CAWKGG010000132.1:0-5147 GCA_963848985.1 uncultured Methanosarcinaceae archaeon | reverse complement strand
GATTTTGATGGAAAACATATTAGTGAGTGTATTAAGTAGTTTTTTGAACAAGAGCGTGATAATGTTGTGAAAATAATATTTATGCAAAAGACATCGTAAAATTGTATGGGACAAGATGGATTTATAGTTGCTTTTCAAAGAGTCAAAAAGTAAATACTCGCTTGATGTTACTGTTACAAAGAATGAGCAAGTATTGGAAATTTGTTTGATTACTAGCTGCTGGTAATTGGAACAATGATAAGTAGACCACAATTAAAGAAAATCACCTTATAATTCCTGTTTATTATGCTATGAAGTTTATATCCAAAGTATGACTTCTCACCCTTTTTTGTCTAGGTTCCTTTTATGCTTCTCTTTTTTTGGCTTCATTTTCTCGAGGTTTATCCGTTTTTGCATGTCCAGGATATGAATGGATAAAAGTAGCATCTTGAATTATTCCCTTTTTTATTTTCAAAACAAGGCAATTAAATTGGCTTTGCAACTGTCCCCATATTTACTCCTCTTTGTAATCATACCTAATCTTCTCTGAATTGCCAAATTGCGGGATTTTCTGGCATATACTAGGAAAATCAAGAAATTTCCTGCAAGAAATCCGATCAATTCATTATTCTCAAGCTCAAAGTCCAAAAGACCATGCAATTGCTATGAAAAAAAGCACTTTTAACATAATTCTCAATTCAACTTACTGTCTGCCTCAGAAAACTTTTTTGTGAATATATGGTCTCAAAAATGATATGAAAAGTTTTTCAATCGATTAAGGAATCTATTTCAGCTAGTTTGTCTCTACTTGACTGAAGAAATTTGTATTCTTCTTTAAAAATGAAACAAGTAAAGATTTTTATTAATAAAAATTATTGTTCTGTGATTTAAATTATCCAATACTCAAATGTATAGGAGTTTATAGAAATTTTCTGTAATTATTATCTCCATTCTTTTTCCCTTAAGAGTGATTTTTCTGGAGCTGTTCAAATGAGTTATATAGCATGAAAAATATCAGGAGACGAAAAATATGATGGGCTAAGTTGATGGAGCATCTAAAAAAGTAAAGGATCAACTATGTAGTAAGAGGATGAAGAAAAGAAGTAACCAATATCGATAAGCAATAAAACAAGCTAAGATTAAGATAACATCTTAAGTCAGAGCTTTACTCCTTCTATTAGACGCCAGAGTGCCTGATTTTCTGTAAAGTTCCAAATCTTAAATTATTGAATAGATAAATCCTGTTTCCTAAGAATCCAATTAAACTCACTTTCTGCAGATGTATATAAAACTGCCATATATTTTCTCAATATAACAGGAACTTAAAAATTAACCTAACTTTTAATGGATAAGATGGTGAAAATCGACAAACAAAATTCTACACCGTGTACATCTATAGATGGTTGATTGCAAGTAGTTTAGTTATAGTTATTCCAACATGTGTATATATATATATATATATATATATATCTACCTATATATTTGCATGTGGAACAGATCACTCCTAGTATAACTATTAATAAAATTTATCACTTAATCATTATCAAGCGATGAATTTTTTATTTTTAATCTCTGAAAAATTAGGGTAATAATGTAAAGAAAGAATGCTATGCTAGTTATAAAAAAGCTCACTGGGTAAGGCTCATAAAACGAAATAAAAAGTCCTAGCCAGGTTGCTATTAGAGCAATAAATATGGAGATCATTATGCCTTGTTTGGGTCGTTTTGCAAATCGATGAGCTATCGCTGCTGGTGTGATCATTAATGAGAAAATAAGAAGGACACCAACGACTTGAACGGCGAAAGATGTCGCAACTGCGACCATAAGCATGAAAATTATTCCAAGCCAAAGCGTAGGCAATCCCTTTACTTCTGCTACTTCTTCATCAAGAGATGAAAATAAAAGTGGTCGATATACGATCCCTATTGAAAAAAGAATCATTAGACTGGCAACAAGTGTCACAATGACGTCATTGTTACTAATACCCAATATTTCTCCGAACAAAATAGAGTATGCTTCGGTTGCGTAGCCACTATAGAGGCTAATGAACAGAACACCAAGGCCAAGCATGAATGAAAGGACTATTCCAATTTGAGTATCACGCGTAGCTGCGCGGCGACCAAGTATTGCTATCGTTATACCGCCACAACCAGTAAACAGCAGAAGGCCGATTATAGGAGCGATTCTGAATAGTACGGCGCCTGCGGCACCTGCAAAGCCAATATGAGCAAGAGCGTGTGCTGCGAACGATGAGCGACGAAGCACTATGAAGTAGCCGACGATGCCTGCGACGATCGCGACTATAGTTCCGGCTTCAAAGGCATGTTGCATAAATCCGTACTGCCACATCTCTTGTAGATCAGTTAATAAATTAATGCTAAATGACATATTAATCATAATGGTGTTGGTTTTCTTCGATGCCTATCACTGCGACCTGGCCCTGCGAACCACGCAGGACTTCAACTTGTGTTCCATATAAAGCCGATAGAGATTCTGATGTCAGGACTTCATTAGGCTTGCCGATCGCCACCTTGCCGTTGACTATATAAATAACTTTATCAAGAACAGATAAAAGTGGATTGATATTGTGAGCTATGAGCAATGCCGTTGCATTGCGCGCTCGAACTACATTATTGATAAGCTGCACTAATTCTTGCTCACGCTTGATATCAAGATTTGACAATGGCTCATCGAGCAATAATGGATCTGGGTCACTGACCAACGCTTCAGCTAAAAATACCCGCTGTAATTCTCCACCTGACAATACGCCAAGGGACCGATGTGCTAGATTTTCTGCTCCAACAGCTTTCAGCACATCAAAAGCGTATTTGCGATCTTTTTGGGAAAATGGATTAAAACCCCACTGTTTTCCGGAAAATCCGAGCCTTACTAATTCAAGGGATTCGATGGTCATTTCGGGATCAATTAAATGTCTTTGTGGCACGAAACCGATATGTGGATTGCCTCGTTTAGGTAGGGTATTAAATATCTTAATGTTGCCACTAATAGGTTTCTGCATCCCAAGAAGCAAACGAAACAGGGTTGTTTTTCCCGATCCGTTGGGTCCGATGATCGCTACGAACTCGCCGTGGTCTATAGTAAAATTGGCGTTCTGCCAAACGATGTTGTTCTGGTAACCGGCAGCCAAGTTTTCAACTGTAATAATATTAGGATAGTTTGCGTTCATTTATTTTTTCCCAAGAGCTTTTGCATTTAGAGTATTCTGAAGAGAGATCAATTCCGAGTTCATCCAATCCTGGAATGAAATATTCGGCGGCTGTATTGTTTCTGTGATACCAATAAGGGGTATGCCTTCTTCTGTAGCCAATTTTTTCATATTATTCGTAATCGGCGTTACAGTTTGCTTGTTATAGACCAGTACACTCACATTTCCACTCTTAAGCTGCGTTTCAAATTGCACAATGCTCTCTGCTGGCGGATCGTTCCCTTCGGCAACAGCTTGAGTAAATGCAGGAGGAGAGATAAGTTCAAGACCCGTAGCGTTTGCGAGGTATGCAAAGATACTTTCTGTGGCTGCTACTTTCATTCCTCCGAATTGTTTTTTGATTTCAGTGGTCTTATTTTGGTATTTTGAAAGCGATAATTGCAAGTTTGTATAATTCTGTTCATAATATGCAGCATTAGCTGGATCGATAGTAATAAGATCTTCTTTCATCTGTTTCACAGTTAAGTTCACATAATTGGGGTCATACCATAAATGAGGATTATCACCCTCTTTTTTTCCAAGAAGCTCTGCCACATTCAAAATTTTGCAGTCTGATTTAACACCAGCTTCAATAAGCTTGTTAGCCCAGCTGTCATATCCAGCTCCATTAACAATTATATAGTCTGCCATGGCAAATGCACGCGCATTTTCAGTGTTACTTCCGTACTCATGTGGATCGGCATTGGGATCTGAAACTATGCTCAATACTTGGACATGCGTTCCACCAATCTGGGATACCAGACTACCCCAAAAATTTTCAGCGGCAACAATTTGTATGGTTTTTGTAGTATTAATGGCAATGGAATTATTATTGGTTCCAAAAGAACTTGGGTGAGAACTCTTTATTGCGATGAAAGAAAAGATGGCAATAAGGATTACCACTCCGACGGCAAGATAAGTTGTATGTTTCATAATTTTTTACCTACCGGATGTGAATAAATTATTTAGCTGACCCCAAAAGTTAAAATTCGTTTTTTAATCTCATATTTTGAACTAAGAGTCGAATCTCTGATTATAAAGTCAATGTGAAGAATCTAGGACTTACATACTTTGGGTATAAAACAAAGCACCTTATAATTTACGACGAAAATTGTATTTTGGGTACTTAGAATTTTAATGCTATTGATTTTATATTTCAACTGCGAAAGTCTTAGAATTCTAATGATTAAGGGTAAATAGAATTAAATATGAGGATGAAACTGAGAAACGGCAGCATTAAATATTCAACTGCCTAAATATCAATAATTCTGATGATGGCATATATCTTTGATTTTATCCCTCAATCCTATAAGTTCCAAATAAAATGTTATGTAATTACCCGTTGATAAATTATTGGTTATCCACCAAATACTTTGTGCCATATAAAATATTTTTCGTCATAGTTAAGTATTATTGAGATTCAAAAATAAACTAAATAAAAAATTAGCTGAATTATTAGAAAATGGTCATTTTTCCGGAAACTCACACCTATATTTATTGATCCGATGCATTTGTGGCACAAAATCAGACTCTATTGATATTTTAATTAAAATAATTTATTAAATAATTATAGATTTTATGATATTAATTTTTTTTAAAATCGTGAGAGTGTTTTATTGAAAACTGCAAGCATAGGAATAATCTATACTTTTTTTCTTTAAAAACTGGATTATACCATAAATTTGAAGCATATGCAAAAAATATTAATATTATGTGAATATATACCAAACAATGACACGTAATGATGGTCTAGAGTTAAGCCCTAAAAAAAGTGAATATTTGAAGTATATACTTGAAAAAGGGGGTATTGTCCGTACAATGGATATATCAGATAATTTTCACCTTGACCGTCAACAATTACTAAGGCCATACAGGAGATGTCTTCCACTGGCCTTATAGATTATGTACCTTATAGGGGTATTAGTCTGACTTCCAAGGGCACAGAGCATGCTGAGTTTTTGGT
>CAWKGG010000131.1:0-134126 GCA_963848985.1 uncultured Methanosarcinaceae archaeon | reverse complement strand
GAAACTGCCGAAGACGTGCTGCAGACCATTGAACTCGTGGCACTCGCTAAGGATTACACCGGGTTGATGATGCCTCTATTCTTCAGTCCCGATAGCTGAAACAAGGCTTGGAGGCACGACCGGCTTTGGAAAGGATCAAGCTTTTCCTGAGCACTGGAAGCTGGTGGGACTTTGCTTGGAGTACAACCTTCGGCATCGTAAGGCGCTGCACCGGTTTTATAGCGAGAGGATGACCGCAGGACCTGGGGTCCATGCAGCTCTTAGCGGGATTAACCTTATTGCGGACGTGGTATTGAACAAGTATTTGAAGAGGATGAAAAGAGGAGAGCCCCCAAATTGATTGAAAAACAGAATTAAAGTTTGCTTAAAACCGGATTAATAGTTATCCATAATGGACTTTACCACACTCTTGTGATCGTCCTTGAGGGAGTATATATTATGATCGCCCGACACGTTCTGCTAAGGGCGGCTAGGCGGTTGTTCACGACCCCCTCCGTTGCAGATATCTTCCTGCTGACCTCGAAGCGCTCTTTATCCAGGAGGTGAAGAGCTCCTTGGTTGTGTAAGACCTATTACTTTTAAGAGACTTGATTGATTCTAGAATTATACTTTTATCTGAAGCATTTCCTGAATGTGTATTAATGAAAACAGGGATCTCGTGTTGATTAACAATCAGGCTAAGCCAAAAGAACATTAAATTTTTCGGAAAACAGGCGCAGACAACTGAAATTACTGTTCACCTTAACTTTTATGATTGACTTTGCTTGTAAAGAATTTAAAGTTGAGGATGTAATCTTATGTGCCCTTAACCTTACTAAATATTACCTTACAGTTATGAACTATTTCTTGAGTGAGACTGAGCATTGGGTTGATGCCGAATCTCTTTCGAAAGCTCTCAACCTGGACATCTCCGCAATCCAGCGGTCTGTAAAGAAACTTCATGAAAAATAAATTTTGCAGAGGTCACAGCAAAACTTGGATGGTGTAGGATCTATTTACAGATATAAAATTAATTTAAAGAGCTGAAGTAAAAAATATTGTAATTAATGCGGTTAGTTCTTGGGCTGAACTCTTGGTGCAGGAACTTGAGAAGTGGGAGGTCGGAGATGATATAATGATGCAGAATCAATACAAATATAAATATAAATATTTTTAATATATATCAATGATAATGTATTAAAATCATATCTAGGAGACAGATATTTGGATTGATATCAAATTCACAAGACTAGTAAACCTCTAATCAGCCAATGAAATGACGGACATAACTACTCAGTACCGGAGCTTTCAATAATGCAGAACTCGTAAAATCTTACATAAACGTATTTATAAGATTATAAGAAGGCATATCAACATAGGCTATAGCTCCCTAGAAAAAAGTGATTCCATATTTGGAATGCTAATAAATCTTTCTTCAAATCAATAAACTGAACGAGGGTTGACTCTAAAGAGTAAAGATTATGTTCTCATTTGATAGTCGTCAAATTGCCTGATAGCCAAAGATTTCTCATATTATCCTACCGCCTTTGAACTGGCTGGGCAAATCTCCTAATTTGTTTCTCTTGAGTAAAATATATGTCCACTGTGTCTCACTATGAATTCAGAGCGTTTGACCGGCTGGGGGGTTCAAATATATAAGGAATATAGTTTTTGCTATTAAACTGTTTTTTCTTGGATTCATTGCTTAAATTGATTCTTTTTATTCTCTAAAACAGTACATATTTGCCGTTTTCATCAAAATTAATTTTCAATTAAATATCAATTTTAGACATAAATTGACAAATAAATCCCAAAATGAATTCGATTTAATCAGTAAAAAAGCCAAATAATATCGAATTAAATCTATTAATTAGCATAAAAAAGATATAATTGGTGCAAAATCATCAAATAAATCATTACGGCTAGCAAATCGATGGAAATCGTACTGAACTCTATCACGATCTATGACACACTCATCACGGTCACAAACTCCTTACCCCACATAGCTAATGGGAACCACTTCAGCGGTTCCAGAAACGATTTTGCAATGGCCGGCTTATATTTTAGTTAACGAATGAGAACTTTACCTTGGGCCTAAAGTGGCTGATCACTTATTTAATTTAAGATTATAATGTTTATGTACCTATCAATATTAACTCATAATATGTAGAATAACTAAGTTAGGTGATTTATGAATAGTTTCCTTATTTTGCTTATACTCTTTCTGATAGTTTTTACCATTCAATTTGTTAGGCAATGGGATTTAAAGGTTTATTTTGATCCTTGATTACGGTCCTATTTTAGCTTTGAATGGCAATTCATGGATTATTTTTGAGTGGTTTTGGAAAAACAAAATTTGTATATCTTTTCCTATACTGCGTAATAATGAAGAATAAATAGCCAAAAAAGGTGAGATGAGAAGTATTCTCATTTATTTGTGCCTGTTATCTGAAGAATTTTATTTTGTTAAGAGAATTTCTACATCGATATATTTTTGATATTATTGAAAATTTTGATAAACCACTGATTTTCATGAGTCATTTATATCCCATTTATATATATATAACTAAATTTAGTGGTTTATCAAAATCTTCTTCAATTTTTAGTATTTCAGATGTAGGCCATGGATTTTTAGTATGCAACTTCTTGATAATGTTTGGAGGGTAAGTGAACAAAATTTTGTTGACTGCCATACCCACTACGGCACGAAAAATATCTTACTTGTAAGTGAACCAATGATTTTGATATTTACATAATCTCTTAGAGATTGTAATATAGAATAGATATTTTATGGTCTTAATTCTATTTTGCGACAATAACTAGATTTATATGACAGCATAATAGAAGCGTTTTCACCGCCCATAAAGATCTATGAAGGGTCCTTCTGGGGAAATGAAAATTAGTGAAGTGCTTAAGTTAGGTATTCATAAATTATGGCAGTGAGCCTAATGAAAATATTGGATTAAGGTGAAAATAGAAGAAAGAATTCGTCAGGTGAACATTATCAAAATTGTCTAAATTCAAATGAATATGGTTTTAGTATAATGCAAAAATAAGTTTAGTATGAAAGTATCAAGGTAAATATGGGGGAAAATATGACAAAGTCAATTTAGGGTTTATTCTCATAAATTTCTATGTTAAGAGAGTCGTAGATCTTGTACAGAGGATAAATGTTCCGAGTAAATCTGATAGAAACTGGCACTTCATCATATTTTCGTTTATCTAGGTTTAAAGACTTCGAAAAGGTTGTTACTGCAAGATAGAAAGGTTCATTTCCATTTGAACTTTCTAAGGGGAAATCCACTTTTGAGTCACTTTTGAGTGTATAAATTGGAAGCCCTTGCCAGGTCTCCGCAAACTCAGCAGATCGGTACGGATTATTACTAAAGTTTTCTGTCAAGGAATTAATTTCTTCTTTCTCTCCAAATGACATGATATATGGATAGTTTTCTTTTACCTCGGATAACCAGTGGATTCCTTCCATCTCATTTTGTGAAATTGCTTCAGAAATCCCACCAATATAAGGTGAATTGAAGCAATTGAAGAATCCCATAGTCCATAGAAGGCCGAGGATCAGGACTGTTGAACCAATGCCAAATGTGTATCCTTTTCTGAGGAAAATAACGTAGAGAGAATACCCCAGCAAAGGAATCTGGGCAAAAATGATGAAATTCAAATTTGCAAATTTATCAAGAGGATAAGGAATAAAGGGGTTAAAAAAGGAAGGCAAGTTCCAGGAAAAAGGTGAATATGTACAAAATCAAAAAGCGGGGGTATCTGTGGACGAAATGATGACAAAATCTGTTGCGATTCTGCCACACAATTATTGAGTTGATCAAAATAAAGATTAGTGGAATGTAATATTTGCCATAATAGAGATTGAAAATATGTATGAACTTAAAAAAATTGTTCGATGTGCCAGGTATCCTAGGTAGGCCTTCAGCTATTAGTGCCTTAGTGCGCCAGGCAAGAGTTGGAAGAAAAATATCAATAAATTGAGAAGAGTATCTTGCACAGAGTAGAACAAATCCAAAAGTTACTGACAGGAAGATGAATAAATGAATTTTTTTTCTTCCAGAATGGGGGAATTTCGTGGGAAAAAAATTAAGACTCAGGACTTTACAGAAAAAACTTGACTTTAATGTTTTTAGCGAAAAGGCCAGAGATAAGAAAAAGAAAGTTATATATATAAAAATAAACGGATGTGCCAGTGGAATCAAAAGTATCATCAACAAAGAACAAATATAAATGGCTCCATTTTTACCAGAAAGTGCATTCCTCAGTACAAAGAGGTAAAGAGGCACAAGGCAAAAGCACAGGTAGTAAGCAGATGTTGAAACCTGAAAATGCCCAAAGTAAGGAATAGTCGATGAAAGAAAAGCTACTGAGACCAATTTTTCCCGGTTCATGAATATCCGATAAAAAAGGAACATTCCTGTGATGAACATAATTGAAAAAAAAACAGGCAAAAAATAAGAAAGCACCCACTTCTCCAATCCTGTGATCAGAGCTAAGGCTGAAATGAAAAGAGGACCGGTTGGAGAAAGATTGGAAAAATAAAAAAGTTCATTTTTTCCTACAAGTCCCATATATAGATATTCATCGCCTCTGCTTGGCGAAACATAGCCAAGAATGTAAGGAATGATTAGCACAATAATGTGAACAAGCAGAAGTATCAAAACTGCACTGATTTTTCTGTATGCTAGAAGTAGAACGCAGGCTGACAGATAGCAAAAGAGTAAAGTTAAATAAAAATGGAGAGGAAGCTGTTTATAGATGTTAATTACATATCCTTCAGACTGGGTCCCCCTGATAATAAAAGTACTGTAAACCAATAGTAGCAGAGAAATCGAGGTTCCAAAATTTAATATGTTATTCATTATTTTAGACAATATGTCCCCCGTCCTTTATGAAAGTCATAAATTCCATTTTTTTGTACCAATCTAAGGAACTATATATAATTATTCCTCATGCAGCAATTTTTGGTCCAATTGAGTTTTATTTTTACAGGCATCTTAAGAGATCATAAACTTTAGTTCTCAAAAAGTCCATTTTTCTGATCTCTTCGTCTTATTTTTTTGGTCGTGTCCATTTGTTATTGGAAATCGTGAATATAAACTTCTCTCTAAATTCTCAAAAAAAGATGAATGTACTCATTTTTCATACTTGATCAATTAATCGAGGACATACCTATTTTTCTATTATCTAATCGGCTCAACAAATAATTAATGATCTTGAGTGGAACGCAGGCTGATATACTTCTCAACCTGATTAATGTTTTCATGGATTAAGTAGCTTCGATTTCCTCTAGTTCCGAATGACTAATCTTATTCATCTACGATGTTTTTTCCTCAATGATTCCTAAAAAAATTTATCAATAAGTCTTAATTCAATTTTCTTCTAATTATCTTCGATTCTTTTATATATGAATGTCTTTGCCCCATAATATTGGATGTAATTGAACTCAATAACAATTTATTGAAAATGGATTTTACTTCTAATTTGACAGTTTGATTTTTATGTTGAAAGGAGATTTTTCATATTTTAGATGAACGAAGGAGTAATAATTAAGGTCAAAAAATATTTCATTCTTTTTTGTGATTCCATTTGACAGATTGTTCTCTCTCCCATGATATTTAATTTTTTCAAATCTCGATCGAATTTTTGATATTTAATTTACAGATTATATTAAGTAGAGGAAAAAATACTTAATACTTTGTGAAAAATTGGATAGCGAAAATGTTAAAATGGAACAAAAACTCCATACTCAATTGTCTTTTCCAGATTGTGTGATTGAAAATCCTAATTATCAAATTTATCTTCAAAGGAAGTAGAAGTATTCTCATTTTATTTAATTTGCTTTTCAAGGATTTCTTTAATTATTTTGTTTGATTTAGCTTCAATTACAAGTTCCAGAGGAATTCGATAAACCCAAAATTTAGTCATATGCTATATATGGCATACAAAATGGTTCATGGAAATAAGAGGTTTATAAAAATCATTCCAGTTTTTTTCATTCATTTTTGAGAATAATGTTACTGTTGAAAAATTCTTTATCAATGTATACATATGATTCTTACTTTTTATTTCATTATCCCAATGTTTCTAAATAAGTATTTCAGAAGAATATAATATTCTTTGCTTAATCTATTTATGCTAATAACGTCAAATTAGCTTAGAGCTGCCAATTATATCCAAGGTGCAGAACGAATGCTTCCAATTCTTCGGTTTTAATCCACTATAATATAGAGAATCACTGGTACAATAGTATGGAATATCCTGAAAGTAAACATTAATATCTTGAACCTTTGTTTTTAGGATATGTCATCTTAAAAACTTCACTCTTTATTCTTTTAAATTAAAAATTAATGTTATCAATAGAATTTGATTTTATGTACTTAAAAATAGTATCATCTTGAGGAATTTTTATTTTTTGTATTTTTGATCTTAGATAAATGGTTGTAGATTTACGAGAATTGATAGGAGATATTGCAGCGTTAAATGAGTCAGGAATAATTTATTGACAGTGTAGTTTGCTTCATCAGGTAAAGTTATTTTATCAATGATACTACATAATTTCTGAGATACAGGCAGTAAACTGGCTGGAGCTATATCAAAAGTGGAGTTATGTTTCGCTATGATAATCAAAAATTTATCACCTTATATTATTTTTTATAATTTTGTAATTTTAGAAATGGTTTTGAGACTGACGAAATTCGGAAATACTGGATGAATCTTAGCTATGAGAAATATGAAATAAGCCATGTTTATGGTTTGTTTTGTCAAGATTTAAATTATTTATATGTAATTTGATTTTGAATGTTAAAGCTAATGTTTTCTATGTTATAGATGGGTACAAAGAATACAATTTTAAAGAGAGTTCAAAAACAAAAAATGTATGTGAATTCTTCGAAATAATAAACGAGAAAATATTTGTGATGTCATATTTGTACTGAATAACTCAAAAATATATCATGCAGACATTAGGTTTAAAAAAGGCAGAAATTTGGATATGATGTTAGTATTTATGCTAACTTATTCACCTGATCTAAATCCACTTGAATTTATCTGAAAAGTGTAAAAAAAGAAATTCAGAAATAATAAATTAGGATAATTTCATAAGCCCCAATTTTTGGCTATTGTCTATAAATCCTATATTAGCAATTTGTTGGAATAGGAGATTTGATTGAAATTCTCTCAAACCATTTACTAGCTTAAAAAGTTGATTGGTTATAATGTACAGAATTAGCTAAATCAAAATAATTCACTAAAAATTGGATAATATTATTTGATGAACTAATAAGAGTTTAATTAATTGCTGACTTGACTATCTAATATTTAGATGGAATCAAATTATGAGAGCAGTGGTGAAAATAGGGGGAAGTCTCATCAAAGAAGCTCCCGAACTTGTGGATAGATTAATACAAGAATTCCATTCAGAAAATATGATGGCTTTCGCAGGAAGGCAAGCTTATGGAAGCTTATCCATTTCCATTCTCATCATACCCGGAGGTGGAACATTTGCTGATTCCGTGAGGTCAGCTGACAAATTTTTTTCTTTTGGGGCAGATGCTGCTCACTGGATGGCTATACTTGGGATGGAGCAGTATGCCTACTACCTGCAGGATAAAAGCAGCGTTGTGTCTACAGACTCACTAGCAGATATACCTCCAGGAGTGTCTATTCTTTTTCCTTACAGGCTCCTCAAAACCGAAGACCCCCTTCCTCATACTTGGGATGTGACCTCTGACACCATTGCTGCATGGGTTGCAAAGAAAGTAGATGCAATGCTCTTGAAGGCTACTGATGTAGATGGGATATTTAAAGAAGGGAAGATGATGAGGGAAATTTCTGCTACTGATTTTGAGGGAAGTTACATAAGCTGCATTGACCCTGCCTTACCACAATTTCTGCAGAAAAACAGGATGGAGTGTTTTATTGTAAACGGAAAATATCCCGAACGGGTTATTCAGGCGTTGTATGGAAAGCCTGTATTTGGTACGGTTGTAAAGGGGAATATTTAAATTGTATATCGCATATGATAGGGGAGAAGCAAAGCGTATCCAAAAAGCATCATTCAAATTCAGATCATTAAACCGCTGAAGTTGATAAAGGTTCCTGGAGTAAAAAATCAGTTCTAAAGCAACTGTTTAACTGGTAATTCGTTGCAAATTTGCTACATAAAATAACTTTTAAGGAGAAAATAAATGTCATCACAAAAAGTTGAGTACTGTACTTCATGTGGAATTCGTCTTGTTGAAAAGGGCTACGTAAAATTCCCTTGTCCTCAGTGTGGAGCAGAGATCGGAAGATGTGGAAGTTGTAGGCAGCAGGGCAACGTATACACCTGTCTCAAGTGTGGATACAAGGCTCCATGATTTAAGGCAAAGTTCTGAATCATATAGATACGTGTAATAAGAAAATTAAAAATGAACTTGATCAACAGAATTGGCTAAAAGATGAGAGGTCTCAGAATGGGTGAAGTTGCAGCAAAAATGAAAATCATGCCTGAAAGTGTTGATACTAACCTTGTAGAGTTAAAAGAAAAGATCAAATGTGCAATTCCAGTAGGTGCTGACCTTCATGGGGAGATTATTGAAGAACCTATCGCTTTCGGGTTGAAGGCTCTTATCGTCACTTTGATTGTTAATGACAGAGAAGGTGGAACCGAAGCTGTAGAAGAGGCTTTTGCAAAAGTCTCAGGCGTCGAAAACGTCCAGGTTCTGGAACTCTATCGCTTCTAAACAGAAAAAACCGGTATATATCTCCCGGATAAATTATTTTTTTATAATCCCTTTCCTTAAAGGGCTCGTAGATCAGGGGAAGATCGTTACGTTCGCAACGTAAAGGCCACGGGTTCAAATCCCGTCGAGTCCATTTGGAAATCTTTAATGGTCCTAACAAACACTACCTTTGTACTTTGTGTACACTTGTTCACAAAGTATTAGCTGGATCTAAAAAATTCGCTTAATATCAAAATTTTGGTGGTGAGTAATCTACCTCTTCAAATAACATGGTAAGTTATAGCCACTGCTATGGTTATAAAATAAACATTTTTAATCAAATCTTTTCATTTACTTTCATGATTTTTTTTCTTCCTAGTTTCCCTTATTTTCAATATCTCTTTAATGCCATTTGAAGTTGTACAACCATAAACAGATCAAATACGCTCCCCTCACTCCGCAGCTTATACCCGACAGCTTTTTTAATTACATAGTATTCTTTAAAAATTTTTATCTATGTGATATTTTGTATAATTTGTTTCACTCTTGATAGATAATATTTTGGTTCAGCACTAACAAAAAGATATACATGATCAACATCATTACCGGTTGCATCAAACTCAAAAAAGTATCTTTTACCAATTTCAATGTGGATCTTTTATTAAATAGTTGGTTATATAACTGTCTAAGAGAGTTTTTTAGTATGCTTCACAAAAAAAACATGTGCCTTATTTTTTATAGACACAATGATTTCCATCATATGGTTTCATTTATAAAATTCAAAGGTAGCTTGAAATATATATCAGCTAGTTAATAATGGTTCTATGGGAAGTTTTCCATCCCCTCAGTATGATGTGTGGTATTCTACTGAAATGAAGCTTGAAGTGTCTCTGCTATTTTTGTCGCAAGAACGAATGGTTACCTTGTACATTATGCGTAAAAAATAGGCTAAATTATGATTAAATTAATATAATTATCAAGAATATGTTAATTATCCTTTATATTTGAGATAATTAGATATTTTAAAAATGCAAAATATACATCAAACAAATTATGTACTCCCATATTTCAAGCACATATATCCCAAGTCTTAAAATCTATCATTTCAGATGGTTAAGTGCTGAAATTCCAGCGTTTCATTCATGTGTTGAAGTTTTATGGTATCATTCTATATCAATGGAAGCTTATGTGCCTGAAAAAGCGGAAATTTTGATGAATAGTTATTAGATTGATAGAAATAGTTCCAAATTTAGTTATGGTTTTTAAATTCCATCATGTAGATTGGAGGAAATTATGAAAACTTATAATATTCCAGAGATTTCCAATAATGTTTTCAGTGTCGGGGCAAAAGACTGGACCCGCAGGATGTTTGATGCTTTAATTCCTCTGCCAGATGGTACGAGCTACAACTCATACCTTGTGAAAGGTGAAAAGAAAATAGCTCTAATAGATACAGTGAATCCGGGTTTTGAAGAGGAACTCGAAGCAAAAATTAATATGATCTCAGGTCTGGAAAAGCTTGATTACTTGATAATGAATCATGCAGAACCGGATCACTCCAATGCGATCAGATTTATCCTAGAAAAAGCTCCAAATGCCTTATTTATCACAACCGAAAAAGGAGTAAGTATGGCCAGGCTCTACCATGAGCTGCCTGAGGCTCGGATTAAAATAGTTGCTGACGGAGACAATCTTGATTTAGGTGGAAAGACCCTTCATTTCATAGAAGCCCCCTGGCTTCATTGGCCCGAAACAATGTTCACATACTTATTTGAGGACAAAATTCTTTTTTCATGTGATTTTTTCGGGGCCCATACAGCTCAGGGAGTCTACGATAACGATATAGAAGAACTGATCCCTTTTGCAAAACGTTATTATGGGGAAATCATGATGCCTTTCGGGAAAATGGGGGTAAAAGCTTTTGATAAAATTAAGGATCTTAATATCAAAATTATTGCTCCGAGTCATGGGCCGATTTACACAAATCCAAAACGTATTATGGATCCGTATGTTAAATGGACTGCAGGAGAAACAGAGAATAAAGCTCTTATCGTCTATGTGAGTATGTGGGGATCAACTCGAGATATGGTTCGGACAATTGCAGAGATCCTTCTAAAAGAAGGTGTAGATGTTAAAATGTATGATCTTGCAGTCTCAGATATTGGAAATATTGCAAGGGAGCTAGTTGATTCCCGTTCTATTATTATTGGAGCACCTACGGTTCTTGGAGGTATGCATCCACTTGCCCTTTACGGTACTCACCTAGTAAAAGCTCTCAATCCACCGGCAAAGTATGGTGTTGTACTCGGATCCTTTGGATGGGGAGGAGGGGCGGTCAAACAGGCAGAAGAGATTCTTATCCCTTCAAAAATGGAGGTTGTGGGAAACCTCCAGGTGAGAGGTAGAGCCAGCGATGAAGATTTAAAAAAGGTTGAGATAATAGGTAGAGAGCTTGCTCAGAAAATGAAGACATAACTTGAAGAATTACTTCATTAAGAAATTAAAAATAATAGGTTATTCTTTTGGATCCTTTCAGTCTAGTCAGAGATATTTAATCTGGCTGAGAAGTTTCAAGAAAATTTCTAAAAAATCCAATATTTGATTGGGTGGTTGTAAAGAGGATTTCGAGAAATCCCATATTTCGTAGCATTTTTATAAATGGAATATAAATTAAATGGGATATAAATCACTCCTGATAATCAAATTTTTATCGAAATCCTCTTAAATATTCTCTTGGCTTTATATAGGCCCTGGCTGGCTTAAATCTGTTCATCTGTCATACATTTATGTATTTAATCAACCCTTTGGGCAATCGACTATTTGCAGATCGCTCTTTTATCTCTATCTTTGGAATCGTGAAATTTGATTTACACTCGTTACAATTCCAGATCCTTTTCTGTGTGAGTGTGAAACATCGAAGTTTTGACAATGTGGAAATCTTTCATAATTCGAGGTTCTGGTTCCTGATCTTGATTTAATTTTCTACACAATTATAGGTTTGGTGGCTGGGTAATAGATTCTCCCCTACTCTGCGCTTTTAGTTGTCATCTCATTAATCCCCAAGCTGTTAACTGCTTTTTTATACCTCTTATCTCATCGTCAGAAAAAGCAAGACCCTGATAATGGCGCATTGAAGTAAGTGAATCATGTCCCTGGCGCAAACACACAGTGGATTCAATAACTCCGGCGGCTATCATCCATGACTCTATAGTTTTCCTTGTAGTTTTAACTGAAAATCCATATGGATTGATTCCTGCATTCATAGCCCATCTTTGGATATTTTTGTTCCATGTAGGCTCTAGAGGTGGTCTTTTCCCTTCCCAAAAATCCCTGAGAATGTAGTTAAACATGCTAGGTAGTGGATGGATAGTTCTTTCAAGCTGTCTTCTTTTATGTTTCCTCTGAGCTCCTTCAGGTAAATGGATTATATTCCGCTTATCATTATACCATTCTCTGTGGTCGTAAAGCCTAAGCATCTCAGCATATCGCATACCTGTGATTAAAAGGATGTCTAGTACTGCTTTATGTGAGTCTTTCGGGATTGCAGCTTTTAAGGTTTCGTAATCCTTCGGTGTCAAGATCCTAATATCCCTTACGTATAGGTGTAGAGCTTCTGGATCTTTTATGTATCCTGACATTTTGTATTTTTCCATAAGGAATCTCCAACAAATCATATACACAGATTATATTTTAACATATGTATTATGGTAATAGTATAGGAATGAACTCGAAATGTTCCAATAATTCGAGAGAATGCAGGTTCAATTTATAAACCTATGTCCTTTTTGCATTATTTTACAGCTATCGGACTTGAGTATAAAACAACGATTTTCAAGTAATCGTATCTGAATAATCTGTATCTTCAAGCAATACTAGATCAAATGAGAAGCATGACAGTAGAATACTAGCATAGCTGAAAGAATGGAGTTAAAGAGTGGGAAATAGTGGACTATACTAATTCAGAGTGCGAGTCTTAAAATCACTACAATTAGTATTCGAAGTTGTGCATAAAACTAGTTATCAAATGACAAACGGAATGAGTTTAATTATCAAATTCAATTTCTTGCCTATGGTCCGGCATTGAAAAGATTTAGTGTAAATTTCAAGCGCTTTTTCTTACCTCTGTTTTGCTTCTTCATATGCACCTGAGATATATATTGGATATTCCTTTATTTTCTAGACATTGTGAAAAATATCATATTCTTTTGAAGCTTCATAATATTTGCCTTCTTGCATCAGTTATAATAATTGATATTAAGAGATCTAAACCTATAATGCTTAAATGCAGAGAGTTTATCAAAATTTTTTATAAATTAATTCATGATGTTTTTTCGAGAAAAATTTCATAATTCTATCTATATATTTTGATATTATAATTTAATTATTATCCTTATTTATTCTCCTTTTTTTCTTTCTGTTCGATTAGTTCCAAGCAAATAATTTTCGCGGCTCTTGCAATCTTTTCGATGTATTGTAAATTAAAGATAACGTTTAAATATAATAAATACAAAGACTAACAGACTATGCAAATCTTATGCAGACAGTTGCTATGGTAATCACTCTGTATTTACTGTTATTTACATTTTATAACATGACAATTTTAGGAGTAATATTAGTTCTTAGTTTTTGACCTATATATAGGAGGAATAGACTATTAGCAGTGAAATGGCAATGGCATACTATTCTGGGCTCTCAGATACACTCAGGATGACGTTTGTTCAGATAATGATACTCAGCACAATAGCTATTGTGATTTTTTTATATGGTATGATAAGTACCCTCCAAAAATGGGGGTCCGGAGTAACAGGTTATGCCCTTGAACCTCAGGTAGGGCAGAAGGGGAGTGCTATCAGGTTCTTAAAAACCTGGTGGAGCCAGGTCACTGAAGTGGCTCGTCATGGACATGGAAAGCCTATCTTAGAGGTTCTAATCCTTGATATTCTCTTCCAGAGAAGAATTCTTAAAAGGAGTACTTTTCGTTGGTTCATGCACTTCTGTATTTTTGCAGGCTGGATGAGTCTTTTTTCCTTGTCAGGGATGATGTTTGCAGTCGAAATGACCGAAAAGTTAGGACTCATGCTGCCGTTTACACCTGCTGAATTTAGAGATATCTTATCTTTCCCAAACTACGTTTTCGGGTACATCCTGCTTATCGGAGTTCTCATTGCAATAGTGAGAAGACTTTTTGTTACAGAAGTCAGGCAAGTTTCCATAATGTATGATTGGATTCTTCTCGCAGGAGTTTTCATAATCACAATCTCCGGCTTTATTGCCGATGGTATTCGGACCGACATTTTTTGGGGCTTTGGACTTAATCCAGCATCAGCTCCACCTGCAGCTCTGTTCCACTCCATAATTTCCTTGCTCTTCTGCATCGCATACGTTCCATACAGTAAATACATTCATGTAATCGCTACGCCACTTGCAATTCTTGCAAACAAAGGAGGCGAATAAAAAAATGGCAAAACGTACCCCTTCAATTGATACTAAGAATCTTACCGCAGTTCAACTTATGGAGCTCGACTCCTGCACACGCTGTGGTGAATGTGTCAAATGGTGTCCAACTTATGCTGCTACCGACGGGAAACCGGGCTTAGCACCCAGAGACAAGATCCTGCGCTGGCGACAGTACATGAACAAATCCTATGGGATCAGAGCAAAGCTCTTTGGTCCGCAGGAAATCCCTCAGTCGGAACTCGAAGAGTTTAAAGATGATGTGCACAGCTGCACAACCTGTGGTATATGTGGGACTGTCTGTGAATCCGGCATTAATACCGTAGAACTCTGGGAAGCCCTGAGGGCAAACCTTGTCAAGAAAGGTATCGGTCCATATGGAAAGCAGAATATGTTCCCGAAGCTTATTGGTCAGTACCATAACCCTTATCTTCTTGACCAGAAAGATAGGCTTGCCTGGGTTCCCGATGATGTGAAAATTGAAGACAAATCAGACATTGTCTATTTCACTGGCTGTACTGCAGGGTACAAGCAGCTTACTTTGGCCTTTGCTACCTCACGTGTGCTTAACAAGTTAGGCATTAAGTTTGCTATGCTCGGGGAAGAGGAGTGGTGCTGTGGTTCTGCCCTGATCAGAACAGGGCAGGCCCATGTCAATGATATGATGCCCCTTCAAGTTGCAAAACACAATGTAGAAGCCCTCAAGGAAAAAGGTGCTAAAAAAGTCCTCTTCGCATGTTCAGGTTGTTTCCGTGCTGCAAAAGTAGACTGGCCAAGACTTCTCGGCCAAGAACTGCCATTTGAGGTTGTTCATATCACCGAGTTCCTTGCAGACCTGATAAAGCAGGGAAAAATTAAATGGGTAAATTCTATTGATAAGACAATTACTTACCATGATCCCTGTCACCTGGGTCGCCATGTAGGTGTATATGATGCGCCTAGATATGTGCTTACTCACATTCCGGGTGTCAAATTCGTTGAAATGGAGAGGATCAAAGAATTCCAGCGATGTTGTGGAGCTGGAGGTGGCGTAAAGGCTGGTATCCCTGATCTTGCAGATAGTGTTGCACAATCCAGAGTTAAGGATGCTCTTGAAACCAAAGCAGATATCCTGTCAAGCGCATGCCCATTTTGTAAGAGAAATCTGATGGATGGCCGTGACTCTATGAAAGCTGACATCGATGTTGAAGACGTCATTGAGCTGGTTGCACAGGCTTTAGGCTTGAAACTGGATTAAATGGAAGATACGAAGGCTGGATCTCCAGCCCTTACTTTCAGTGAATATTCTTGGCTTATTTTTTATGCTTCTGAGTTTGGATTGTCAAAACTATTTTGCACTGTTTTAGGGATATTATAAACTCTTGCTTCTTTTTGTTTTCGTTTAATTCTCTAAATCATAGCTTATTTGAAAATGAGTTTATTTTTGCTCCTATGGTCAAAGGTGGTGACCTCCATCTCTTACTGGGATATGATACTCATTAGAATTGAACAGCGAAGTCAGTGCTATGGTCAAATCCATCTATCACATATTGTTGATACCTAAGTATCGATATACTATTGAAGTTTATTTAAATTGTCTACAATAAGTAAATTAAAACGGATTGCATTTAGATCTTTATCATTATTTGCGTTGAGGAAGGCTACAAAATTCATGTTATGGGAGTGGTAAAAAACACGTTGACTTATTCATGGAATTCCATCGAGCAACTCTCGATCAGATGTGATTCAATATTTGAAAAGGGGATTCCTACAGGTTTTTTAAGCTTCATCATAACCTGGGGGAAAATATTTTGACAGATATCTCTGATCCAGTAGCAGGTTTTATCTATTCATTGGAAATTTGACAGCTGGTCCAATAATAAACTATACTCATGAATCGTAAAGTAAGCCGAAATAGAAGTTTATCTAATCAAAATTAAATAAAGTAAGTCTGAAAATAATCTACGACTTTTGAATATTGCTAAATGATTTTTGACTGAAATATGGTAGGTTCATTCCAAATTAATTTCATACTGTCAAATAAGGTTATATAGGCTTTACACCTAAAATCCCACTTTAGCTCGACTTTAGGTGCAAAGCCGGTTATATAGTAAAGCTTAAATAGCGAAACTTTCTTCCCCTTGAATATGGAGGTCCCTTACGAATTTCTTGGAAAAATATTCATATACCTTACACTCTTTGCTCTTGCAGGTATAGGAATTGCCCTGCTCGTAGGAGCTTACTCTTTTAAAAACCACAAGATCATTTTTCCGGGATTCGTGTTGTTCACACTTTATCTTTTCTATTCTCCTGCAAAATGGCTATGTAAAGTTTTCCGGATAAGGGATACACTTGTTGATGATATACTCATTGATATTCGCAATGCTGTTATGTTTGATGATTTCCTGCATACAAAAGGCAGAAGGATCTTGCTTCTTCCACAGTGTTTGCGGCATCCCAGCTGCAAGGCCAGGTGTGATCCAGTCTTTGGATATGAGTGCAAGCATTGTGGGCTGTGTGATATCTCTAAACTCTGTGATGCCGCTGGTAGATGTAACTTTAGGGTTTTTGTAGTTCCAGGAGGAAGTTTTATCAAAAAAATTTTCAAGGAGTATATGCCTGAAGCTTGTCTGGGGGTTGCCTGCTATAACGAGCTTGCTGAAAACATGCAAGCTGTGTCTTTTGTTTATGTTCAGGGTGTTCTTCTTCGCAAAGATGGATGCTTCAATACTGAAGCTAATGTTGAGGAAATTATTCAAAAAATGGAGATGTGCAATGTATAGCACTATCGGTAAGATACTTTTCTTTTTTATAATTATATCCTTTATTCTCTCGAGCATTGCTCTGGTCGTCAGCAAACAGAGTCTTAAAAGAAGCGTTTATTTGGCAGGTTTTTTTGCAAATGTACTCGATTTTTTTTATCTGCCTCTAAGGCAGCTTTTCCTTAAGTTTTCAGATGCGCGTATTCTGGACAAATGGATGGCATCTTTGAAAAATAGGGCATATAAATCTGCTTTTGCAAAAACAAAAAACAGGGTTATCCTGGCTCCACATTGTATGCGGAACCTCGACTGCATAGCCCACACCACACAGGTAGGAATCCAGTGTAACTACTGTGGCAAATGTGTTTATACCAATTTGAAGAAAGACTCCGAGAAATATGGATATAAATTATTTATTCTTACAGGTTCTTCCTACATAAAAAATATTCTCAAAATGGAAGCTGCAGATGGTGTCCTTCTAATTGCCTGTGATTATGAAATCAATAAAGTTATGCGTGCTCTCAAAGGTAGAAAAGTAGTAAGTTATGGTATTTCTATGGAAAGGGACGGCTGCTTCGGAACAGAAGTGAATTATCAGAAGGTTCTGAATATTTTTGAAACTTTTAAGAACTAAGGGTTCTTTACAAAATAACTCAGGTAAAACATACTTATTCTGGAACAAAATAGATGGTTATGCTTGTTAAATATAGTTAATTACAGTGTAAAATATACAAAATTACTTCCTATGGGCTCTAAGTAGATAGATTTTAGAATTTTCGGGCTCATATATCTTTTATACTTATTAATCTTTTAATTTTATTCGGCCTTTTGATACTTTTTCGTATGATATTTCCTCTTTTTCTGTATTTTGTCTCAATTTTGAACTGATACTAACACTTAAATTAGCTCCTTTTAGATATATGTAAAATTAAGGTAAACTTGGATACTTTTTAATTTCTTATTGGATGCTGTCAATCCATTATTGCTTCTATTGGCAATTGACTGCAATAGATCCAAAATTCAGGAAATAATTACAAATTTCTAAACTTGTGTATACTTTTAGGGTGCTACTCTAATGTATTACTTAATTATCATAGGTGGTGGCCCTTCCTGAGCATCTGCTGGGAGAAGGGCAGGAAAGCTTGACATGAATACACTATTGCTTGAGAAAGAAGAATTCCCTAGATACAAGCCCTGTGGTAGAGGGCTTTCAGAAAATGCTATTTATGATCTCGATTAAGAGCTCCTTCCAAAAATTATTAAGTGGAAAGGACAGGAGCAAAGTTCTGTTTCAAGGAACAGTTTATCAACCTAACAAAAAGAATCGATTTTCTGTTCTTTTTTTCAGGAACGACTTTGATAATTTTCTTTTTGAAAAAGCAAAAAAACAATAATTGAAATCTATACAACGGAAAAAGTTATTTCCTGCGAGGAAATATTCATGTATGTTGAAGCGAAGACTAAGAAGACAGTATACAATGCAAACTTTGCGATCGTTGCAGAAGGAGCTCAGGGGGTAGTCAAAAAATATGTGAGGCCTACAGATATCAGAGGAGAATATGGGATGTGTGTGGTTACAACAGTACCTGCTAAAGAAAAAAAATGAAGTATGTCTGGATAATAATTTAAAACTGTATTTTGGGATTACTGTAGGTGGATATGTTTGGATTGTTCCCCACAAAATCTATTGTTCTGTTGGAATTGATGGGGTTGCCAAAGATTCTAAACATACTCTAAAATCACAGATTGATCTCCTAAGGAAAAATGGCTTTTTCGGCAAGTATGAAATTCATGGACATAAGATCCTAAGAGGTGGAGTTGAAAGGAGATTTATTGGTTTAGAATTCTCCTAGTTGGGAGTACTGTCAGATTTGTGGATGCTTTTTCAGGTGAAGAAAGAGCCTATGCCATTATCTCAAAGCAATTTGCTTCTGAAGTGATCGTAGGAATTTTCCTATGTTGGGGAAATCTTAAAGATCTATACATATATAAAGTCTCTCTGCAAGACAGAGTGTGGGACTCATCTTAAATACTCGCTGATGTTTTCCAAAATAATGCATCGTTTTCCTGGCCGAGCATTCAAAGTCTTTACTTCCAATGAAAAAATGGCTGATAAGTACCTAGAGGTTGTAGATTTTAGGCTTAATTATAAAGATTATATCCGTCGGTGTCTTATAAACTTTAAACTCATGTAATTGAGCAGGTTTTTCAATATGTATGATCTGATTATAGTAGGAGGGGGACCTTCAGGAGCATCTGCTGGAAGGACAGCTGGAAAACAGGGGCTTTCAACCCTTCTGCTTGAAAAAGAACATTTTCCGAGGTACAAATCTTGTGGGGGTGCTCTTTCTTCATATGGTTTATCTTGTCTAGATTTCAGTCTTCCTGAGTATGTTGTTGAGAGATATATTTCAAAGGTAAAGATTCATTTCATGGACGGTTTTGTAGAGGCAGAGAAGGAAGGTAACTTAGCCTTATTAATTTCCAGAACGGTTTTTGACTATTTTCTGCTTGAAAAAGCTAAAGAAACTGGAATTGAAGTTCATACCGGAGAAAAGGTTCTGGATTGTATTGAAAAAGAAGATTTCGTTGAGGTAAGGACCACGGAAAACACCTATCTTGGGAAATTTGTTCTGATTGCAGAAGGCTCAGGTGGATCTCTTAAATACAAAGTTAGATCAAAAGATAAAAGAACAGAATACTGTCTTGGTCTTGTGTCTGAAATTCCTGATGATGATGAGGCAATACAGAGTCAGTGTCCAGACACTTTAGATATCCACTTCGGGATTGCACAGGGAGGATATGGCTGGATTTTTCCTCATGCAGGATACTATTCTGTAGGAGTCATGGGAATAGCTCAATATCTTAAGAATCCGAAAAGAGTAATGATGGATTTTTTGCAGGAAAATGGTTTTGCTGGCATTTTTCCTATTCGTTCTCACATTATCCCTGTAGGTGGAATAGCAAGAAAAACAGTAAAGTCAAGATTTCTTCTGAGCGGGGATGCTGCGGGGTTTGTAGAAGCTTTTTCAGGAGAAGGGATGGCATATGCTATTAGATCCGGACAACTTGCTGCGGAGACCATTTCAGGTATTATGATGTATGGCAGAAAGTTAAATGACATTCAAAAATACGAATCAAGATGCAGACAGGAATTTGGGAACTACCTTGCCAGTTCTCTTAAATTGGAGAAGGCAATGCATCGTTTTCCAGAAATATCTTTCAAACTGGCTGTGAGCAACAGGGAAATTCTTGAGAAATATCTGGATGAAGTAGTGATCAATAGAAACTACAAAGGTTATGTTCAGTGGTTATTGCTTAATTTTTTCTGGCTGAACATGCCTCCAAAATAAAATCCCTACAACTGAAAGAAGTGGCTTTTCTCTGTTTTGAGTAGGTTGAAAATAATTGTTCAGTTGAAGATTATTGCAAAAAAGAGGTGGATATCGAGATTGAATGTGGTATTCTACAAACTAATGTTTTCAAATATTATATGTATCGCACCCATAATTAAGAAAGTGACTATTGAGGGTCTCGATAAACCTCTGATTTTTACGAGTTATTTATATGGAATTTATAAGCACATGACTAAATTTAGGAGTTTCTCAAAATCCTCTATAAATTATGCAGCGTGTACAATTTTCTTTGGAAGCACAAATCTCAATAAGTTGTAAAATGGATCTATTTCACAATCCTAAGAATCTAATTATAAGCAGTAAATAAAAAATTTGACTTTGAATTTACAGTTAAATCGGACACTACAACATATTGCCTATTCGAAATAACGAGAGCCTATAAATTATGGGAAAAAACAGTGAATTCTAAGATTACTAGAACATAATAACTAATCTAGGATAATTTTATGCGAGTGAGGCTCATAAGCTCCCTTCTGTTCCTGCAAAAATTTCCTACCACCCATCAGTGGAGGGAAAGGTCCCTGAGGACTCTTGCAGTGACGGCATTCGGCTATGCGTTTCCAAAAATAACCGGGAGATTCCGAACTCTCTTTATTCCCGATTTTCAACTTGCACCCACGAGGATTCGCCGTTTCATCCACTTCCCCTGAGACCTCAACGTATGTATCATCGCATTTTCAGGGCATGGTTCTCGTTTCTGTGCCAGAGCCTGGGCTCTCGCCCGACATCCTTTACAGATGTTCGTGTGTCCGGAGTGGTGGGGAGACTTTCCTCAGACCAGAAGGCCCGTCAGCCGTCCAGCCTCTCTCGCATGTTACTTCTCAATTGGCATTGATATTTTTAGGTATATATATCTTTTTTGGAACCTGCATTTCCAAAGGTTGATAACAGGATATTTTTACACTAATATTGTGATATTTTGATTTTATTACCAGGTCAACTTATGAAGGTACATAAGTTCCTTGTAATTGATATAAATTTATGAATTTGAATGCATCAAAATATTAATATATAGGTATTATGATCCGTAAATAATAGATGGATTTTTCCATTTTTCAAGGATCGTCGAAAGAAAATTATCATTACTTTTTGATATCTGACAATGACTATCATTTTTTTGTCAGTTACCAGGCTTATTTTTAAGAGGTAAAACATGAGTGATTGTCTGTTCGATTTGCATATTGGCTATGTCCGTTTTAAAAATCCTATCGCACTAGCTTCAATGGCAGGGATTGTAGATAGTGGTTTTGCTAACAAGTATGCAAGTAATGCAGGTCTGGTAGTTCTTGGAGCTTTCAATCTGGATAAGGCTTCAATGACTGTTGCATCAGATCTAGTAGCTATGGGTAGAAAAGAGTTCATCTCCGATGAACCCATGGAACTTATACAAAAGGAAATTCGGGCAATAATGTCCGAAAGTGCAGTTGCGGTAAATGTTAGAAGTACTAAACTCGAGCCCCTCATAGAAGCTGCAAAACTCATAAAAGAAGAGGGGGCAATCCTTGAGTTAAATGCCCATTGCAGGCAACCGGAAATGCTCGAGGTAGGAATAGGGGAAGCTCTACTCCATGACTTTCCACGACTTTCTACTTGGATCAAGGCGATAAAGGAGACTGGAGTCATACTTTCAGTAAAAGTGAGGTCAAATGTTGTTAATGACATAGAGCTTGCAAGGCTCATAGACATGTCAGGTGCAGACATAATACACTCTGATGCTAGCCTAAATGATTTTGGGGCTGACCTTGATGCGATCAGTAATTACAGGGATGCTACAAGGCTCTTCCTGATAGGTAATAATTCTGTCACTGATTTTGAAGGAGCAAAGGATATGTTTTCCCGCGGTGCTGACATGGTATCTGTTGCCAGGGGAGTCATGCAGAATCCTGAACTTATAAGGGAGTTGGTAGAGAGCGTTAGTTCCTATCAGCGATCCATTGGCTGGTATAATGTTCCTAAGCACGTGTGCAGTGATGGTGACTTCAGAGCTCTGGCTTTTTGTTGTCTTCCTGTCAAACCCTGCCCTGTGCATGAAAAATTTCGAAAATTGGGTTATACAGCAGAAGAATTTGCCAAGACGAAGTTTGACTTTGCGAAGGGAACTATGCTGGAGTTCGGAGGAGATACCTGCTTCGGAAGCCTGGTTTGGTGTTGTAAAATCACCAAGCCCTGCTGTCTTAGGGATGGTGCGTTAAACACAATTGGTCTCTCTGATGTAGAGTACATGAAACTTAAACAGCAACTGGCCGAATACTTACTGGATAATGCTAGGATCCCTGTAAATGAGTCCTAATGATGTCGATTTTTCCTGTCCCCTGCATGACGGGGCGGAAGACCCACAGATCCTAAGTCTTATTGCTCGTTGTGCTCAGCTTGCTATGCTGCTGGAGGTCTCTGCTTCTCCCAAGCCGGGAAATGTAGATCGGGAACATAACTATCCGGATACCTGTTTTGAGCATTTTATAGCTTCTTCAGTGAGTGTTTATCCTATAATTGAAATGGCTGCAAGAAGTAGGAGTGGAATAGGGGCGCTTTTCAGAAGTGCAGTTTGTGCGAGTTCTGCTTGGCAACAGGGAGGCAATACTCATTTTGGGGCTTTTCTATTACTGATTCCCCTTTCAATGGCTGCGGGAGAATTATTACATTCAAGTGGAAAAGTCCGTTGTGAGCTTTCATCAGAAGAATTTGGGAATCTTGCTTCCCGTGCTCATTTTTTTGTCAGGGCAACGGACTGTGAGGATGCTGTCGAATTTTATAGGGCTTTCGATATGGCAGGAGTCAGAGTAAACAGTGTGGATGAATTTAGCCTTGGAGATCCCAAATCAACTGCTGAACTCAGGGGACAAAAAGTTACGCTTTATGAGCTCATGGGGATGGCTGAAGGATATGATCTGATTGCAGGGGAATGGGTATCAGGATTCGGTTGCTGCCTTGAAGGAGCAAATAGTATAACAAAGTTCATGCAATCCCGAAGTTCAGAAGTAGAATACTCAGTTTTGAACTATTCGGGTTCAGATATCAACGAAGCTATAGTATATACATTTTTGAAATTACTTTCCAGGCACAGAGACACTTTTATCCAGACAAAATTCGATAAAGCTACTGCAGATTACGTATCTTCCAGGGCATGTGATATTCTACGGGCCTATGAAAAGACTTCAGACAATAGGATCATCGACTTTGCATCTATGCTTCCTGCAGTAAAGGAATTTGACATCGAACTTCTTAAAAAGAGGATCAATCCAGGTTCAACAGCGGACATCGTTATTGCCGGAATTTTCATTGCTCTTCTGGGAGGACTACGCTTTTGACCAAACTTTTCTCTGAATATTCAAAGCACGGAAATGAATTTTCCACTGTAGATATTTCCGCATTCGGAATCCTGGAAGGAATTTCCGAAACAATTGTAAGCACAGGTCTGAAATATCCTAATGCTGCTCCAATTGGAATAATCGTGAAGGATGGAGGGTATTTTGTCAGACTTTTCAGAGGTAGCCATACTTGGGCAAACGTCCTTAAAGAAGGATACATGGCCGCAAACGTAGTTTACAATCCTCTGCTTTTTGTACGTTCAACTTTTTTCGACCTTGAACCTTCCGAGTTTGACTATGTGCCTGCGCAAAAGCTCAATTTTCCTGTCCTGAAAGAAGCTGCAGCTTGGATCATTTTCAAATGCATTAATGTTATGAACACGGACCAGACCCTAGTAGCAGATCTTATTCCCATGAATACAGGTTTCAATTCGGTTCATAAAAAAAATATTCTGGTTCCAAACAGAGGATTCAATGCAGTGCTTGAAGCTACTGTTCATGCAACCCGCTACCAGCTCTCAGGCGACAAAAAATACATCGAATTGATCCAACATTATGAAAATTTAGCTTCCAAGTGTGGAGGAGAAAATGAGAAAAAGGCAATGAAATTGCTTCATGAAGTGCTGGAGTTCTGACTCTTTTTATGGCTGACATCTGCTTTACAAAAGTGCTGATAGGTTCTTTTTTTCAATTTTTGTTATCTCAAATCCTTTGTTAGAAAATTATATTATCCTTCTACTATGTTATTTATTTTCATGAGCCCTTAGCGGATCTCATTTGGTATTAAAAGTGCTGGTAATTTTCTGGGTCACAGTTACTAGGTCTCAAATAAAATTGCGCTTAAAGATCCCATATTTCCGTAGTTCCAAAATCATTTCTACAAATCAAAGAATATCTGCAAAGTTATTTAAGGTACTGAAGCAGTTGCTTAGGATAATAGCAGTGAACCTTTTTGTTATGGCAGTGACCTTTCTAGCAAAATAAAAGTACCAAATTCGAAATATCATAACCACAAAGCTATGGTTTCTTCGTCTAAAGGCTCCAAGGCTAAATTGAATGATTCAAACTATAAAACTTATTTGAATAAACATGAACAAAAAAGACCACTTCAAAACCATGAAACAGAAAAAAATCACCAATGTGACGTAGATTAAAAATAGTTTGATTTTCATTTCCATTAAATGAAAGTAGTGACCGAAACGACAAATCTCGGTCCTGGCTTCTAGTGATCCAAAAATCATTGATAAAGCAAAACGATTAATGACCATTATAATGGAATTATGAAAACTGACTGCACTTTCACTCTAATATTATGAGTGAGATATAATTACAATATTGGAAGGTATCATGATCACACCGATTTTTATTTCTATTGATTGCTATTTTACTTATATTGATTAATATCTATTGCTATTTTATTTAGTATTTACTTCGTTATATTATATATTAGTCAGATTTTCGACTCTTGACATCAAAAAATGGCTGATTGTGGGGCTATTTAAGGCATGTTTTTGAGTCGGCTTTGCACCTAAAGTCAGAACTTACTAAACACTCGTAGTGATTTTGTGTACAAAAATTAATTTTATAATTATGCACCATCAAAAAAGGTTATTGAAAATTTTTGTTTTGTAGTAAAAGTATGTTTGTGTAACAGTTATATAACTTTTAATTTATCCCTGTAAATAAAACGAGTTGAGAGTAATGTCACGGAAGAATCCAAGTTGGAAATTTTGTTTCAAAATCTTTCTTTTTTGATTCTTCAAATAGTTTTATTTCATCCTTCGTGAGGTCATTCATAGTTATTTTATTCTAGGTCACATATTAAAGATTATTTTATATAGAGTAGGGGGCTTGAATTTATTCTTAAACCCATCGTATTTTTCACGATGGCATTTTCGTTACCACTACACTTAAAAATTATATAAAAATAATTGGTGTAAAACTGATTTATCGATCTATCCTTTGAGAAAATCAATTTCTGAAATCCCTACATACCAGGGTTATCAGTGGGATGAGTTTATATAGAAGTACAAACATGTAAACTGCGATTCTAATTCAAGAGCTATTCCAAACTCATCTTAATGGAGGAGTAAATTGTGGCAGGACAGCCAATATTCATTTTAAAAGAAGGAAGTAAGCGAACCAGAGGCAGGGATGCCCAAAGCAATAACATCATGGCTGCAAAGGCAGTAGCTGAAGCGGTCAGAACAACCCTAGGTCCCAAGGGTATGGACAAAATGCTCGTTGATTCAATGGGAGATGTGGTCATTACAAATGACGGAGCAACCATTCTCAAAGAAATGGACATCGAACACCCTGCAGCAAAGATGGTAGTAGAAGTAGCTAAAACCCAGGATGAACAAGTCGGAGATGGTACTACCAGTGCAGCTGTAGTCGCAGGTGAACTCTTAAAGAAAGCTGAAGACTTAATCGAGCAGGAAATCCACCCGACAATTATTGCATCAGGGTACAGGCTTGCAGCCGAAAAAGCCGTGGAAGTTCTTAACTCCTTGGCAATGCCAGTAATAATTTCTGACCGTGACCTTCTAATCAGCATAGCCGAAACTGCAATGACTGGAAAGGCTGCGGAGTTCTCCAAAAAGCTTCTCTCTAATATTTCAGTTGATGCTGTCACAAGCATTGCTGACACAAACGGGAAGAACATTATTGATAAAGAAAATATCAATGTTGTTAAGAAGGTCGGTGGCAAGGTGGAAGACTCTGAACTTATTCAGGGCATGATTATTGATAAGGAAAGAATCCACCCCAATATGCCTCAAAAGGTTAAGGATGCAAAGATCATGCTCCTTAACACCGCAATCGAACTCAAGGACACTGAAGTAGATGCAGAAATCTCTATAACCTCTCCAGACCAGCTTCAATCCTTCCTTGACCAGGAAGAGCAGATGTTAAAAAAGATAGTTCAGAGGGTTATCGGTAGCAAAGCAAATGTTGTCTTTTGTCAGAAGGGGATTGAAGATCTTGCCCAGCATTACCTTGCAAAGGCAGGAATTTTTGCTGTTAGGAGGGTTAAGAAAAGCGATATGGAAAAGCTTGCAAGAGCAACAGGTGGCAAACTAATTACTAACCTAGATGAGGTCACTCCTGAAGACCTTGGATACGCAGGACTCGTAGAGGAGAAAAAGGTCGGAGGCGATCATATGACCTTTGTCACAGGTTGTCACAACCCGAAGGCTGTAAGCATCCTGCTTCGTGGTGGCACAGAGCACGTAGTTGAAAATATAAACAGTGCTCTTGAAGATGCACTTCGTGTGGTAGCAGTTGCAATTGAGGATGGCAAGCTTGTTGCAGGCGGGGGGTCTCCTGAAGTTGAAGTTGCACTAAGGCTTCAGGAATATGCAGCAACCCTTGAAGGCAGAGAACAGCTTGCAGTGAAGGCCTATGCCGAAGCTCTCGAAGTTATTCCAAGAACTCTTGCAGAAAATGCCGGACTCGATCCAATTGACATGCTCATGGAGCTGCGTTCCCAACATGAGAAGGGTGTTAAAACTGCAGGGCTTAACGTTTTCGAAGGTAAGGTTGTTGACATGTGGAAGGACTTCGTAGTTGAACCTCTCAGAGTCAAGACTCAGGTCATTAATGCCGCAACCGAGTCTGCAGTTATGATCCTAAGGATCGACGATGTAATTGCTTCTACTCGTGCAGCCCCTGGCCCAGAAGAAGGAATGCCTCCAGGAATGGGTGGAATGGGTGGAATGGGTGGAATGCCTCCTGGAATGGGCGGAATGCCTCCTGGAATGATGTAATTCCTAAAATAAATCCCAAGATTAATTCGGGCTAATTAGGAGAGGGCACAGTTTGCAAACTGTGCTTTTAACATTAGCCTTAAAAATTAAAGTCTGGAGAATAATCTTTCTAGCTTCTCACTAGAAATCCATGCGAATCTCTCTTTTCAAGATTTTTATATATCTATGGGGGTTATAATTATCTATTCAGCTCCTTTCAAGGCAGTTAAGTATATCCTCGGTCTCGTACTTTTTTTTTATGATTCTTGTTCTGCCTCTCTGACCCTTACCCGAAAAATCCGCATCCACATAGTTAAGCATCTGGAGCCTGTTTACAATTCCGTAAAAACGGGTATATCCTAGGTGCGTCAGTTCATGGAATGACTTGTAGAGCTCCCCGGCATGAATCTCTCCTTTTCTTGCTATTAACTCGAGTAAACGTTTTTCAGGATACGAAAGTAGGCTTATGCCCCTGCAAAGGTGGAGCAGTTTGGATGCTTCATATGCTTTTTCTATATCTTCAGAGGAAATTGTACGGTTTCCCCTACGTTCTGCATTAAAACCAGAGCGCTTAAGAAGATCTATTCCAATTCTGAGGTCTCCTGTCTTTTCTACATACGAGACAACAAGTTTTAGTAATTCATCAGAAATTACCGTTGGATAGAATCCATACTTTATACGGTCTTTGAGAATGTCCAGAATTTCCGCATTCTCGTACTTCGGGAAAGGTATCTCTTCCGGCAGAAAAATTGAATTCACCCTGGAATCTATACAGTAGAGGTCAGATGTATCATTCACAATTCCGGTTATCCCTATTTTCACTCCTGGGTACTGTTCATGTGCCCTCAACAGTGAATACATCACTTCATTGGTATGCCCTCCTTCATAGCAAAGATAATTGAGGTCATCCAGGGCAACAAGCAAAACTTTTTCTGAAGAAATAAGGAAATTAACTACTTTTTCAAAGATCTTCCGAAATGCAATTCCAGAATTAGGTGGCGAAATCCCAAAAATTTTCCTATAAATTCTCGAGATTACTGCAAAGCGTGTGGAATCAATCTGGCAATTGACTTTTACAACAACTACATTAGGAGCATGGGCTTCTACTTCTTTAAAAACCTTCATAACTGCACTGGTCTTTCCTGTTCCAGGCGGACCTACAAGCAAACAATTCAAAGGACGCACGCTTCGCAGAGCTGGCTTGAGAGCGAACTTGAGCGCCTCCAACTGTGAATCTCTATGAGGGAAATATTCGGGTAGATAGTCAGGCTCAAGCACGGAAAGGTCTTTAAATAATGTTTCATCCCAGAGTAAGATGTCATTATCGGTCAAGGGAACTTGCTCCATCTTTATATTGCTGAATGGTGTTGAAAGTCATTGGGCTATAAAATCATGTTTTCTGAAGCGGAACTTAAAATGATACAGGGGAAGTGGTAAGATAAGTTCTGCATTTTTAATGAGAATCTATTTGAATATTGAAGTCAGGATCTAATAAAATAAATCAGTTTTGTGATAAATATATATAAGGCTATTTTTAAAATTTGAATAGATATATCTTACTGCATTTTAACTTCTTTGAATTTAACATTCTATAGGTTTCAGTTGTGCTCCATTAGCTTGTTGAGATATCTTCTTAGAATAAACTTTAATCAACTGCGTTCTTTTTCTAATATTACCTGCGTATTCCACAATAAAAACTCAAATTTGCAGTTGTGAACCCTGCTGCAAGCAACTGGATCTGTTTACATCCCCAATCTGGATATTAAGAAATTATTCAAAATCAATAATTTCATTTGCTTATATGATTTTTTTTCTTAATAATTTCCCTGATTTTCAACATCGTTTTTAATGAAATTGGAAGTCTTACCATCACCAGCAGTTCCAATATTCCCTCCTTTACTCCGTAATTCACCACCAAATCTTTTTTTGATTTTAACTATTATTAAATGTTTTTCTTGCTGTGATACTTTTTATAATCTATCTCACTATTGGAGGAAAATTTTTTGGTTCAGCAAAAACAAAAAGATGTACCTGATCACTATCAATATCTATTGAATCAAACTCAAAAAATTGCTTTGTACCAGTTTTAAGGCATGCTTATTTGAAATAATTGATGATGTGTTTTTCTACAAAAATTTTTCCCGATACTTAATATAAAGAAACATATGATCTCTTGTTCTATAACACAATATTTTGCATGACTTAATTTCTTTTTATAGTGGACAGGTATCTTGTTACGTATATGGACTAAAAAATGGTACTAAAAGATTCCCAATCGATTAAGGAATTAGTTTTAGCAATGTTGCCTTCAGCTAACTGATAAAATATGTATTATTCTTTAAGAACAAAATCAGTAAAAGTTTGGATGAGTTAAAATTAATGTTAAGATACTTAAACTCTTTAATACTCAAATTATGTAAGTCTATTAAAATTCGCTATACTGTATCATACTATATTATTATTTATTCAATTTTATATTTAGTATAGTGAAGAGTTGTACTTGTCCAGTACAAATTTAGATCAGCTTCTTCGATATCATAAACAAAGAATAGACTGCTCAAAATATCAGAGTGAATTCCCGTTGTTATTTCCAAAAATTTCCAGAATTATGTGAAGAACTCTTAATTGAATATTTCAAGATTCATTTGTAGATACGTTTTTATTGATTCAACAATTTTCTAACTTCTTAGATGCTAAAATTATCTGTGAGCTTATAGTCAACAAGATTATCAATAAGTTATTGAGATCCAAATCTTTTCTTTATACTTGCTAAAATCTCACAAAAAGTAAATTTTTATGAAAGATTGAACAGCAAGAATATATCTGATAGAAAGCATATCTTTTTTTAGAAATTGTGGGGGATTTCCTCTAATTTGTGTTTGTATTCATTTGACAGAATTTCACAATAATGGTACTTATTTTTACCCACTTTTTAAAATTAGGATAATGAGTGTTTTTCATCAAAAAAATCCATTATATACCTTCTAAACAATTCTTTTTTTTGTTCGGACTTGTTTTCAAAAATTATGTAGATAACATTCTTTAGCTTCTAAATATATCTCTCTGTTATAATTTTATTTTTATATTATAACATTATAATGTTTATAAATATGGTATTCTGGGCCAGGAAAAAAGTGTATATGTTTGAAACAAGAAAAAATCTTAAAAATTCACCATTGTAGTTGGATAACTTTTAAATGCTGATAAGAGTTTTCCGTAAAAACCTTAATCTAAAAAAGGATATATTATACTGGAGAAAAATTTAAACTTATTTAAAATAATCAAAATAAATTTAAAATAGATGGGTTAACACCTATGGGGAGAAGAAAGAGGAATTACGAGAATAAACTAATAACTTCGGAACGTGCAGAGGAGCTTTTGGAAGAGGGCTGGAGACGAGCAGATCTGCACGTGCATACTACCTGTTCCTTTGATGTGCTTCCTGCAAGGGATCTGCATCCAGAGAGTCTTTATGAGAAGGCCCTTGAGATGGGAATGGATTATATTATATTTACAGATCACGATACCATAGAAGCATACGAGATTCTTGGATGGGATAGGGAAAAGCTTGTTTCTGGAGTTGAAATGAGTGTTGCTGATCCGAAATTTGCAGAACACGAGTTGCATGTAAACGTTTTCGAGCTTGATAGAGAGGATTTCTTCGAACTTCGAGAGATCGCAGAAATAGAACGAGATTTGAAAAGTTTTGTTAGGTACCTCAAGAATCGAAGATTGCCTTTCATGTATAATCATCCTTTCTGGTTTGACTTCCATCAGGAGCCTGAACCATCTGCAGTACTAAGGCTGGCAAAGTTTTTTCCTGTACTTGAGTATAATATGCATGAGCTAAAGAAGAAAAATGAACTTACCATTGCTCTTGCTGAAAGATTAAACAAAGGCATTGCTGCGACAACGGATACTCATTCAGGAAAGTTTGGGCATGTTTACACTCTTGCAAAGGGTGATAATTTCAGGGAGTTTTTCAGAAATATCACAAATGGAAAAAGTTACATAGTCACTGAAGACCTTACGAGGGAGCTCCTGATCGATGAAATGAATACATGGATAGATCTTATTTTTGAAAAAAGCCAGAGAAGTATCGGTATAAAAAGCTACCTTACAGGGATAAAATCTCTGGATGCAATGGTGAGGATATCAAGGAGCTCTTTTTTAAACTGCTACCCGATACTTAACAGAACAGCTATGAGCTTACTCTATATAATCTCTAATACAGGGCTTCCGGCTTCTTTTTATCTGTATTCAAAAGAAAATTTTGTAAAGGAAATGGTAAAAAAGATCGAAATAGGAAAGCAAAAATAAGGCGTTAAAAAATGAAACTTGAGGACAAAAGGGTAGAAAGAAGGTAGCCACTCAGGTAGCTTTGGTGAGTGAATCACCATTTTTCTTCGGAAAGTGGATAAAATGGATGTAAAATGGATTATTTTTATTGCTGATGAAGCATGAATAAATTCTTGCTCTTTGTGCTTCAAGACCTACATTATGCGTTAATGTGTCGTTTTTTCAGTAAAATTACCAATATCAATAAATTGTTGTATAGAAAATTAGACACACTTTAAAACTGGAAAATAGCTATTTTATTCATACAAAATAACTTTTATTCCTTACAAGTTGACCTTGAGTGCTTTAGAAGTCTTGCAGTTATAGTGATCTCCACAAATACATAAGCTTTGACACAAAATCTATACATCAGTAAAAAAGATGAATCCTGTTTTTTGTGATGAAGACAAAAGGTACAGAGTGATTTAATTTATCAACAAATATTATCTATTTACTGCCCTTTTGAATATATATAATGGAATCTGCTCGAATTATAGAGTTTGCTCCATCCAGGAGTTTATAAGATATGTTGTGATGTGGGGTATTAATACAGTATAGTAGTATATACTTCGAAAAAGGAATACTATTTCAAATACCACGGATATCTAATTAAAGTTTAAGGAGAATAAAAATTTAGATTTTCGGCAGTATATCAAAAGTTCTGTAAAATTCGATTGATTCATTATCCTTTCCTTTTAAGATAAAATAAGAATTCATTGCTTTAACTAATCATAGGTTTTAAGACAAAAACATATGTATTTCTCTGGATCACTAAAGCTGTAGGACTTTTAAGACTCTCCAAAGCTGACTGATTGGGAACGAGAGCTACCTTTTATGATGCCATAAGGGCAAAGCTCTATATCGATTCTGCAGCCTTTGTATCTCTAAAGTTTTATCTGGTCTGTAGAGCCATTTTTTTTAAGTGATTACTCATAGGACAATTACTTCTTGTTGAAAGGTCTTCAAATTCCGTCAATTCCCCATCCCGCAGATATGCACAGTTATATGCATATGGGTACAGATGCATATGCTTGTTCACAGAAGGGTAATTTGTCTGTCCATTTGCCCAGTCTTATTCATTAAAAGTTAGATCAATTTTTAAGCTACTGGATGTTGAAAATATATTGTACTCTTGTGTACAAATGTGGAAACTGGATTTAAAAATATCAAGCTTGTTTTTCCCTTCCAGAGGGTTCCTTTGATTTTGGGCAGTTTTCCAGGTGGATATATTGTCTGACAGTTTTTCCTTCAAAAGTTGTTTGCTTGAAGATTTCGATGTTACTAAAGTTTTATGAACTCAACTACCTTATCAAAAAAATTTCACTCTTTTTTGGCAGTACTCTCAATCCTCGAATTTCTTCGAAAAATTGAAACTGTAAATTTGATCCTTTAAATATGAAAAATTATTCCTCGCTGTTGACATCATCGTTACTTTTCTGTAGAACTTGTGATGAGTAGAATTTTACTGGATTGTAAGAATATTTCATCGCATACTGAGTGCATTTCTCGAAATGCTCACAATTTTTGCAATCTTCCCAGAGACTAAACTTCTCAGAATTTTCTATTTTCACAAAATCAAGTTTTTCAAAAAATCTAGGAACACTTGTCCTTACATAAGAATCAAATGCATAATTTTCTATATTTTTCAGAAGGTGTTTTACCAACTTGGTTCCGATACCTTTTCCCCGGAAGTTCGGATGGACTGCAATGGAATGAATCTCCATAATATTTTCCCCATTGAATTTAGTTTTTATTAGGGAGATACATCCTGTAATTTTTCTGTCAATCTCATAAAGGAAGAAATCTTCTGGATCAAGATCTTCCATGTCAAGAAAGTAAGTGGATAGAAGCTTCTGAATTGTATGCATATCTGATTTCGTGGCTTTTCGGATGAGAATTTTTGTCATATATTTTCGTTATTGGTTTTTATGGCTTATCAGATATTTTCTTCAATACTCTCATTATCTTTTTATCATTTATGCTCATTTTATTTGCTTTTTCAGGTCCCTATATTTTATTCTCTCTTCTTTTTTTGTCTTATCGATCTCTCATTTTTTTTATTCTGTATCTAAGGTTCTTCTATCTTTCAAATACTAAAAATTTAGGACTCAAAAGCTATGTAATTAAAAACTAAAAATTGATGCAGTTTCTTTTTTGTGTCAGTATTCTGATTTTTCTGTAAAATTTCAACGTTTAAAATGTTATAAGAACGGAAATCATGTGTTTAAGAATCTAAAAACATAAAGCCTGTGAAAATTTAAATTTGAATTTATGGCAAATTTGTGAGATTTCCCTTCTTTCTTTTTTCTGGAAAGCATCCTCTAATTTTTTTAATTAATTCTATTAGTGCGAGATTCAGAAGAATTCGTGTTTTTGAGTACAGCGTTGTATATTCTTCTTTATTCACACTCTATGTAATATTTTGATAAACATCAGATTTCAATAAACCCCTTATTTTCACGAGTTTTTTTGCATATAACTTCTTATAATATGACAAAATTTGGGTTTTGATTGAAATTCTCGTAATCATTCAACCCGGGTAAAACAAATAATTAATTCTATATCACAAATTAGTGAGTAAGTTTTTTGAGTCTATTTTCTGTAATTGTCAACTATTAAGTAGTGTTGAATCAGTTTTGTATGGATTACAATCCCACATCTTTGAAAACTTAAAATTCATATTTTTAGGCATAGCTATGATACACTAATAAATCCCAGAATTTCAGAAATTAAGTGGACATATAATGTTAATCTATAATAAATATGAACACTCAATGCAAAAATCAGTCCAGTTATGTGAGCTAAACTAACAGTAGGATGCTGGATCTCAATTCTGCCGGCACAACTTGTTTAACATACTCGTGGAATCGGATCTCCGGAAGGCATATCTACATAGCGCATGGCACCGAAACGGTTCTTCAGGATTACTTCTCCTTTGTTTTCTGCAGTAACTTCCCCTATAATAGCGGCATTTCTGCCATAAGGGTGCTGCCTGAGAATTGAGAGAACCTCTTCTTCAAAGCCGGATTTTACCCCAATTATTGCTTTTCCCTCGTTTGCAACTTCAAGGGGATCAAGACCCAGCATCTCACATGCCGCGGAAACTGCTGGCTTTAATGGGATCCAGTCTTCTTCAATAAGGATGCCTGTTCTGGATTTTGTTGCCATTTCGTTCAGGGAGTTTGCAAGCCCACCACGTGTTGGGTCTTTCATTGCCGTGACTACAGGCTCTCCTTTTAGTGTTCTAAGCTTCAAAATAGGTTTTATAAGATTCCATAGGGGTGCAGAATCTGAGACCAGATCGGTCTCAAAGTCAAAGCCTCCCCTGTGGACTATAAGAGAAATCCCATGGTCTCCAACAGTGCCTGTGACAATGACTCTGTCCCCTGGGCTGAGCCCCGAGTCTCTTATAGGGCTATCAGTAATGCCCAGGCCTGCGGTGTTCAAGATAATAGAATCTAGTGCTGTTTTCTCGACGGTTTTTGTATCTCCAGTTATTATAGGAACGCCAACTTCTGAAGCAGTTTCATCCATTGTTTTGATGATTTCTTCGAACTTCTGGAGTGAAAAGCCTTCAGGAACCACGACAGCACAGGTAAGAGCAAGTGGTTTTGCTCCCATAACAGTAAGGTCATTGATTGTGCCTGCAACTGCAAGTCTTCCTATATTAGTATCTGGGAAAAAGGAAGGTGTTATCACATAGCTGTCAGTAGTCAGTACGAGTTCGGATGCAGGATTAAAATTCTCAAGCCTGACCGTGGATCCGTCATCAAGGTCTTCGAGCCCAACAGAACCTGCACTTTTGTTGCGGAAGTTTTTAAGGATTATATCTCCTATCAGTGCTTGCATTATCTCTCCGCCTGCACCGTGCTCAAGAGAAATGGTATTCGGTTTCATATCCGTCTCCTTTTTCCCGCTTTTTGTTCTCCTAATATATTTTATTTCTCTGCATTTTTCTTGAAACTAAGCTCTATAAAGCTAATCCAGTTTTCCAGACTTTTAAAGTCGTGTTTCGAAGTCAGGATCACAGGAACATCAGGATTTAAGGAAAGAATATCCTCTTGCATTTTCTTGGTATTACAGTCAACTGCATATGCAATGTCAACTTTATTTATGATTGCAAGTTCTGAAGTCTTAAAAATCATAGGATGTTTGAGGACGATATCATCTCCTTCTGTTACACTTACAATTACTATCCTCAGGTGCTCTCCTAGTTTGAAGTCCACAGGGCAGATTAAGTTGCCTACATTCTCAATTATAAGGATATCCGTGTTTTCAAGGTCTATTTCATTAAGTGCCTTTTCCAATAGCTTTGCATCCAGATGGCACTCCTTTCCAGTATTTACAGGAATTGTCGGTACTCCGAGTTTCCTGAAACGGGAAGCATCCATTTCAGCGATCACATCTCCTGCGATCACAGCTATTCTATACTTCCCTTTGAGATTTTTAATCGCCTCTTCAATTAGAGTTGTTTTTCCAGATCCGATTGCTCCCATGATATTGACTGAAAAGACCTGATGCTTGTCAAGATTTTTTCTGTTTTTTTCAGCAATTTTATCGTTTGCTTTGAAAACGTCATATTCCATATGGATTACATGCATTAACATAATATATCACTCAAGGGATTATTTTTGTCTGTTTTCAGTTAAATCTTCATCTTCTGTTTCGATCTCAATGCTCTTAATTATCAATTCTCTTCCGCCTATAATATGGGCCGGTTTCCCACAAATAGGACAATCCATAGCTGCTGTATAAGCAAGAAGCTCGCTTTTGAGTTCGCTGCTTTCTCGAATCTGCGATGTGTCCATAGTTCCCTCATATCCACACTCGCATTCAAGACGTAGAGGTACCATTTCTACAATGAAATCTGCATCTTCTGCAATGCTTCCCTCAGAAATGACTTTGAAACAGAAACTAAGTTGCTCAGGATTAGTGTGTGTTAACCTTCCAATCTGGAGAGTCACTTGCTTAATTTTCGTTGCTCTGTGAGATGTAGCTGAATTAATTACTTGTTCGACGATCTCACAGGCGATTGAAAGTTCATGCAAGTCTACTACCTCCTTCCCTTGAGTATCTTAACCAATTATAACACATTCCTTCTTGACTGATCATGCATGGGCCCGCAGGACTTTTCGGCGTGCATGTTTGTCCGAAGTTCGGACACTGGTACGGTTTTGCCTTCCCTGTGAGGATAGCTGCGCAAATACAACACTTTTTGTCCTTTATTTCGGCTTCTTTTCGAATATCCTTAACGAAAGAGGCATAGATGTCTGTATACTTCTTTGCTGCATCTTTTTCTTCAAACTTTTTCCTGAGCACCAGTCCTGAATTCTCTATTCTCCCGATACCTCTCCATTCAGAATCCGAAGTTTCGAATACTTTATCCATCATTTCCAAAGCTACATGGTTCCCGTCCTGTTTTACAACTCTTGGGTAGCCGTTGTCCACTCTTGAGCATCCTTCCTCTACCTGTATTTGTAACATGTTTATTCCAAGGAGAATGTCTCGGACCTCAAACCCGCTCACAACAACAGGAAAACCCTTTTTTGCAAGAGGTTCAAAGGGTTTTGTGCCTATAATTGTCGCTACATGCCCTGGCGCAATAAAGGCATCAACTTCTGTATCATTGGCCAGGATCCCTATTGCAGGAGGCGTCCGCTTCTGAGAGGTGAGGAGGCTAAAGTTATCAGGGGTATTTCTCAAAAGGGAAGCCGCATTTGCAGGAATTGTGGTTTCAAATCCTATCCCAAAAAAGACTACTTCGAGTTCTGGCTTTTTTTCTGCAAGGGCAACAGCATCGTCAATGCTATAGACCATTCTTACATCTGCCCCTTCAGACTTGGAGTCCAGCAAACTTTCTGACGAACCCGGGACTCTCATCATATCTCCGAAGGTGACTACAGTCATTCCGTTTCTGGCAAGGGCGATTGCGATATCTATATCTTCTTCAGGAGTGACACAGACCGGGCATCCGGGGCCGCTAATAACTTCAATGCTTTTTGGAAGAACGCTTCGAAGTCCATTTTTTGCTATAGTCCTCTCGTGTGTTCCACAGACATGCATTATGCGAAGCGATACCTTTGAATTCCCAATTCTTTCCAGTAGTTTTTTTTCAAGTTTAGGAATAGCTGATATTGAAGGAGAATTTCCGTTTTCCATTTTAATTAGCATCCTTTCTTCATTGAGATTCACTATCAAAGGTATCTATATCTTCAAGACCTGCGATCTGCTTGAGAAGGTGCATTGTTTCTTCACTTTCTTCTTCCGATATTTCAGATATCGCATATCCCACATGGACAAGGACATGTTTCCCAAGCATGGATTCGCTGGCACCTCCCATTAGATCCATATTTACGTTTCTACAGATTCCACCCATGTTGACAGTGGCAGTGTTTTCATTCACTATATGCGTGATTTTTCCAGGAATAGCTATACACATGTTACCTCTATTGTTTTCTTTCAGAATATGGTTTAATTATGCCGTTTAACTTTTCTAGATTAGTTTTTGGTATTCGAGTTGGTTTTCTACGGAAATTCAATTATAGCAAGAAATATGGTATGGCCATAAATCAGCAAAAAGCCTTTAAAATTTTACTATCCTTTACTTAATAAACAGGCTTCATCCCATTCCCGGTTTTCTTTTAAGCCTTAACTGCTGCAATTGGTTATTTTATACCTTTACGCTAGATATAATTATGGTTAATATCCACTTTTTTATTTTGATCGCTCTTATTAAATGGTTGTTTTTTACTTCCTCTATTTGCCTCGAATAAAAAAAGTACAGATTCAATGATAGAATTATGTTCCGGGTTTCGAAATAAATCAAGGGGTAAAATTGCTTTTCGCAATTTTATAGTTCTATTTTATATCTTTTGTGTTTTTTCACTTCTCCTGAATAATTTAAAAATGTTTTCCTTGAGCCTACAAGTTGATTCGGAGATGGTTTCCAACTGTTAAAAACTCTTTTCGATCTGAATTTGGAACAGATTTATTCTTAATGTGCCCCAATTCATAGAGGATTTCGATAAACCCCTAAATTTTGCCATATGCTTATAAATGGTTTATAAATGATTCTTGAAAATTAAAGGTTTATCGAGATCCTCTCAAGTTTGATTTGCTCAACATCTTCATTCAAAAAAAGGCTTTCTCAATATTTGTTTGGAATTTCCTCTCCATGATCTCTATGCAAAATCAATGAGAAATGAGGTAATAGATTAAATATCATAGTATTTGTTTGTGATTCTATTTGTTTTACAAATTTTATGCATGCCATCTCAAATATAAGTAAATTATGTTATAAACATTTATATATCTAATTATGTACATTTTCACACATCAATTCTATATTGGTAGCTGTCAGGTTTCATATTTATCCTTTAATTCTAAATTATTTTTCGATCCAAATCATTAGATTCTCTAATTTTTCACTATAATTGGTAACTATTCATCGTTAAAGAAATAATACACATAGCTTCCTTTATTAAGGTCCGATGAGCAAATTTCGATGAATTGATTTTATTAAATTGTCAACTATTGAGCAGCCATTTTATTTTCCATTAGTTAGTAAGCGAAGTATCTGTTGAAGCAGAATTAATATATCTCTACTTATTTTAGGTAGGCTGAATCGCGCATTTATTGATTTATTGTTATACATTAAAATTTAGTATTATAGAATTCCATAATTAATTCTCTTTTTTAGTACGAAGCTTAAAACCACTTGGTCTTCAGCTCAGTATGTATAAACTTCAACTTCCCCCCTGGTTCCGTATGTAATTCTCGGCTGTGTCTTTACTAACGCTGCCGATAAAAAATGAGAAATATTCCTCACTCCTTGTGTATGTTCTTTCCAATAGTATAATTTTCCAAATACTCTTTTTGAATTTTCCATACCATAATTGCTGTCTCTTGTTTCAGTTTTCGAATGATCGCAAGAATGCTGACTTTTGGCTCGTTTTTAACGAGTAAATTGATATAATGTTTGTCGTTTTCATTTCAATTAATTTCAAAATCTCTTCCTTTTCAATGTTATGAATTATCTGTTTGAGTTCATTGTCAATCCGTTCTAGTATCTTTTTTCGATACTTGCACACAAAGATAATGTGATGCATTAACTAAAATTTCTATGACTCTTACGTTCAGACACATTATTTTTATTATTATATATCTTTATCAAAATAATGTTAAATTATATTGAGGATTGTATGACGAAATCATTCAAGTTTGGCTTTATCCGAAAATCGACCGATCTAACCAACTCAAAATCAGTTGTAGGGGGAAGTTAATTTTCAATCACTTTAGGATATGACTAAACAGGTAGAATTGCATTCATAGATTTTTTAGAGAAACAAAATGGTTTTCCTAAATTCAAATCAAAGGAGAATCCAATTAAGTCATTCCCAATACCATAACACTACAATGTGGATTTTGAAAATAATACTGTTAAGCTTCCTAAGATTGGAAAAATTAAATAGTTCTTCACAAAACATTTGAATGTGAATTAAAAACCTCTACTCTGTCGAAGTCTTTTATAGGGAATTACTATAATGCAGCACTTTAATGGTAGATGGAAAAGAACTTCCAGTTAAACAAGTATTTTCCGAATCTAATAGACGTTAGGATAACAGATTTCGTTATGATTTCAATTGGAGAAAAAGTTGAAAATCCTAAGTATTTGAAAAATTCTTTGAAGAAAGTTAAATTAGTCTAAGAAAGAGTTCATCGAAAAAAACGGTTCTAAAAATAGAGAAAAAGCCAAACAAAAACTGCTGTACTTCATGAGGAAAACATCTCAAGAAAATGATTCCCAACACAAACTCTCTTTTAAATTTGTTGCTAGAACCAATCAATAGCTTTTGAAACTCTGATGTTAAAAGCATGAATAAGAATCATATTTAGCACAGGTTAGATATGATTCAGAGTGTGTAGTTTTTTTAATAAAATTAGAATATAAGTCAGTATGCTCAGGAAAAATCATTCTTCTGCAGAGGTAAATTTGAACCACACCTGAGATCTGTCATTTTTGTGGATATCATAATTCTGAGCTGATAAAAAAGATAGAGATTTGAAATGTCCTGATTGCAAAACAAAACACTATAGAGACATTAATGCTGCAATTAATATCAAAAAATTCGCACTAATTGATTTAAATCTAATTGGAATCTAAAACTCTGTAATGTTGTGGATGTGCTTGGGAACTTATTCTCATAAGAGGAAGGAATAGGCCAACAAGACACTTAGTTTTTAGCTGAGTGGTAGTTCACATGTTTTTCGGGATTTCCTTTTCCCTATTAATGTATTAAATATTGTTAAAATCAAAAAACCTTATATACTATTCCCTCATTGAAAACATTAGCGATAGGTTTATGTTCGCATTTATATAATTCTAGTAAATATTTAATTTGTATTTCTTTTAAATGTATTATTTTGTTAAAACCAAGATGTGGTAGAGATGAGTACTGGAATAAAAAATCTTGTTCAAACACTGGATAGTGTTGACTTCTTAAAAATGGATCGACGCACTTTCATGAAAGCGGTAGGCTTTCTCGGAGCAAGTACATTCCTCAGCAGTTACCAAACTGAGATCGTAAACGCTCTTGAATTTGCAGAAACAAAAATTGTTTGGCTCCATGGTGCCGAATGCACTGGATGCTCAGAATCCCTCTTGAATGCAGCAAATCCTGACATTTTACAGGCACTCACTAAGCTCAATGTTAATCTTGCTTACCACGAAACTCTTCTTGCCCAGCAGGGGATATGGGTAGATGATAAGCTTGCAAACACTTCTGAACTTAACTCAGAAATTCTCCTTGACGATCTTATCAAAGAAGGAAACTATATCCTAGTTGTGGAGGGCGCTATTCCAAATGGCCCTAATGGTTCAGGTCGCTACCTTGTTCTTGGGAACAAGCCTTTCAAGGATATCATTGGAGAAGCTGCAAAGAATGCCAACGCCATTCTTGCGGTCGGAGCTTGTGCATGTTGGGGAGGAATTACCTCTGCAAAAAGTGCTGTCGTCCAGGAGACGGATTATAGAGGAACAGCTTTCTTAAAGACTGATGCTTCAAAAGGCATTCTTAGTGAACTTAACATCGATAAACCTGTAATCAATATTGCTGGTTGTCCTCCTCACCCTGATTGGATCCTACTTACATTAGGCGCTGTAATCCTTGGAAAGATCAGAGTTCCTGATGATCTCCCGGTCATTCTGGACCAGTACCACAGGCCCAAGGTCTTCTACCCTCCAGACCATGTTGTCCATGACAATTGCCCTCGTCGTGGATACTATGACCAGGGACTATTTGAAGATCAGGCAGGAGGGCCATATTGTCTGTGGAAATTGGGATGTAAAGCCCCATATGCTCATGGAGACTGTGCAATTCGCAAATGGAACAATTCATTGAGCGTGTGTACCCAGGCAGGGCCCTGCAGTGCTTGCGTAGAACCTGGCTGGCCGGACTCTTCAAGACCCCTGTATGTAGAATCTGAAGGCAAGGGAGTGCTTCTAGGAGAGAATGTCGGTACTATAGCCAAAGTCGCGGTTGGCGCCGCTGCAGTTGCTGCAGGTGTACATGCTGTAAGAAGAATGAAAGGAGAGTGAGTAAAAAATGGTAAATGTTACAATTGATCCCTTAACAAGAATTGAAGGCCATCAACGCGTGTCCACTGAAGTAGGTGCTGATGGTGTTATTACAGATGCTCAGAGTTCCAGTTTGATGTTTAGAGGTTTTGAACGCATACTACAAAATCAGGATCCAAGGGACGCAGCAATTCTCGTTCAAAGAATATGTGGTGTTTGTCCTCTCTCTCATTCCTTGACAGCTACAAATGCCCTTGACAATCTTTATGGTGTGGCTGAACATGTTCCAAAAGATGCTCTTGTCACAAGAAACATTTTTCAGGCTCTAAATACTATTGCAAGCCATGCAACTCATATATACGTGCTTTGGGGTCCGGACCTTGCGAATCCTGCATACAGAAATGTCCTTGCAACACTCAAAGATACCGGAAACGCAATCTGGAAAGAAATGGTTGGAAGATTTGCTCCAATTAGCTACAAAATAGACGGCGTACCGATTCCTGCGGGAACCTCTTATCTGGCAGCAATACCTGAAAAGAAACGTTTACAGGAAGCTATTGCAATCATAGGTGGCAGAATGCCAGGCCCTGTCACTCCATACCCTGGAGGATATTTTTATAAGCCTACAGTTGCAGATGTTGTAAAGATTTCCTCTTACTATCTGCAAGTTATGGACTTTGTATCAAAGTACACTCTCCAAGTGCCCTTCGACACCTGGATTGAAAATACCTACAAGGCAAGCTCACCTACTAAAGCTGTAAACTTTGTGGTTGAGCACCTCCAGAGCCTTATTAATAAATCACTTAGTACAAATGACTTTTCCAGAGAAGCAGGTTGGGGAGATGTTGAATTCTATGCAGCTTTCGGATCTGAATTAGTAGGAGAAAATCTCCTTCACCTTCCTGCAAGCCTTAAACACGACAGAATAGGTGGGTACAGCGATCCCTCAAAGATCAACTTCCTTTCATATGGTGCATTCTACAAGCCCGAAAACGGAGACGGGTATGACCCGAACAGCCCTGCAGGAAATAGATTCATGACCTCAGGTATCGTAACAGGAAAACTCGAACATAAGGACTTTGATCCAAGTAGGATTACTGAAAGCATTGCTCACTCTTTCTATGAAAACAACGATAACCTTCCTCCTGCGAAAGGTGAGACAGTCCCATTTACAGATCCGGGAAAAATAGTTTATAACCAGGGTCCGAATAGCAGATATAGCTGGGATAAAGCTCCTAGATATGACGGAATTCCTTGTGAAGTCGGTCCTCTTGCACGTATGCTTGCAATAAAAGAGCCATTGGTAACTGGACTGGCCCTTGCTTTCCATGATAAAGGCTACTCTGCAGCTAATGTCTATACAAGAATGCTGGCTCGTATGCAGGAAACTACTATTATCGCAAATGAGCTCCTTAAGTGGGTGACAGTTGACTTCGACCCGAACGGTAAGATCGCAGTACCTTTAGACCTTTCTAAAGGTAACGATTCCCATGGTATGGGCTTGTGGGAAGCTCCACGTGGAGCTCTTGGACACTGGGTATCCACTGACAGCAAGGGAAAGGTTGTCACCTATCAGTGCATAGTTCCAGGTACCTGGAATATGTCTCCAAGAGATAGTGCAGGTATCCCTGGTCCTCTTGAACAATCCCTGGTTGGATCAAAAATCAATGCCGTTGGAAATATTCTTGGTGTCGATTATGCCAATCCGGTTGGAATTTTCCATATCGGTAGATCCTATGATCCATGTATTTCATGTGCAGTTCATACCATTGACCTGACAGGGAAAAACGCTCCAAGAACTTTGAGAATATTGTAAGAAAATAAAGACTATTATAAGGAGATGATCCCTAATGAAAGCTAATGGCAACCCAACGATTGTTGAGCGCTATAGCCTCCTCGATAGAGTGGTACACATAGTTCATGCCGCTGCGATGCTGACGCTCATTATCACCGGTTTAAAGATGTACTTTGGGTGGAACTTTCTGAGTTTCCATACAGCCCGCGCTCTCCATATGTTCGCAGTTCCTTTCTTACTTGTGGTGAATTGGTTCCTTATTCCTGTTTCTATTGTTCTTGCTACTGGGGGCGGGATTAAGGAAAAGTTTTCACACTTTTTGGACCATTATGTTTTCGGTCCCAGAGATGCATCACGCATGGCAGGAATAATTGGTAATTTCTTCGGGAAAGGCAAATACCCAGCATTTACCATATATGATGAGGCATCAGGACACTATAAGACCAAGCTCCACCCATTAATGAAAATTTTGATTGTGCTGGAAGGTCTAGCAATAGTCATTATTGCTATTACAGGTATCGTTCTGTACAGTCTTAACTGGTCATTATTTGGGCTCCCTATAGCGTCCTGGATCCTGTCGGCAGGAGGCCTGATTGCACCTTCTTTCGGAATGAGTTCCCTGGCATTTCTGAGAACTCTTCATCTGCTGATGACTTACTGGTTTGTCTTCGAACTAGTAGTGCATGTCGGTATTTTGGAGCTTGATAAAAATGTCTGGAAGTACTACAAAGCTATCTTCTGGTCTGGAAAAGAAGACCTTAAAGACACTCACTACGTAGAAGTTGTCAAAACTCAAAGCAGTCTTGCTGATAAAGGACGCCGAAACCATTAATTTGAAAGTTATTAAAGCAAAAAATATGAAAAGGTAATATAGGCACGTCCAGTCTGTATAAACCTTAGTAAGATGAGAATATGCCTATATTACATGCTCCTGTCCGCGTCCTAGGATGCGGAAGCCTATTAATGGGAAATGATGGTATCGGTCTGAGGGTCATTGAGACTCTTCAAAAAACGGAACTTAAAAATAGTGACCGCATTGATATTGTGGATGCGGGGGTATGTGGGCTTGATCTTCTGAATTTTTTTGATGGAGCCCAAAAGATCATTATCGTGGATGCGATTCTTGCAGACAGTCCTGTCGGTTCTGTACATCGTATAGAGGGTAAAGACCTCATCAAAAAAGACACTGAGCCTTTTAACCTTGTCTCTGTTCACGATCTTACAATTACAGATGTATTGCGTATCGGAGCTGAAATCCAGCTCCTCCCAAAAATTGTAGTCATCGGTATTGAAATTGGAGCTAGGGTAACTGAAGCTACTTTAGAGATAAACCCTGAAGTTTTCAAAGGAGTTGATGAGGCCATAAAGGTCATAAGAAAAGAGATTAACTGCCCACTTTAGGGTATTTCGACCCGATTATATTTTTTCTCTTAAGAAATTTTTAAAATCGTTTATTCCAATTTAATATCTATTTCGGTAGGGTGCCCTCTATAGTAAATTGTATGCTATTGCTTGGGATATGAATATAATTATTCAAAATAGGACATTTAATTTGCATATATGCTTTTTTCGTCTTGGTTATCCTGATTTTCAAAAGATTTCTTAATTAATCTGAAGTGTACCAAAAGTTATGTAAAATATAGCAGGATGCAGAATCTTGGTTAGGCCGACAAAACGTATGTTTTTATTGTATCGTTGATGCATAGTTTTTGTACTAAAATCTCTGAATTTCCTGTTCCATCCAGGATAAGAAAACATTTCTAATTTATTACTCATGGGGCTTATGGAACTCATGGAACACTTGAAACTAATTAGCCTAAACACGATCATAGAGACCAATCAGAAAAAAGATGATTATATCGTTTCTAAACAAAACTAAAATGGATTCCAGAGAGTTTGCTTTCTGATAAAACCTGATTTTTCGACGAACTTTATTCTTCAGCAAAGGCTGCACGCTTTTTCCTTCTTCTTCCTTGGATAAACTGGTAGCAATGATTTCAAACTTGGATTTTTCGTAGCTTCTACGACCCCATCTCCACGGTATCACTTGTCATCAGAAAAGGAGCTGAGATTTCCTTCCTTGGGTCACTGAACAAACCTGAATTTACTATTTTCCTAATTTTTGAGATTTACTGTTTCAATCAATGTAATGAAGCCCGGTAACCCTGATGATTCTCATGTTAAATATTTTTTGCTTTTTTCACCAACAGGTGTGAAGATGCTGATTATTGTAGCAAATGATGTAATTAATGCTTTGAACAATCAAGTTCGATCAGTAGGGATTATTTGGAATGAATATACGGTTCAATTGTTGCAAAGCTCAAATTAATGATATGAGAATTCTAAAAGAGAATATAGTTAAATGTATTGAAGTTACGGTAATTCCATAAAATCGAGATGTAAAGAATTGGCTATATCATGTATCGTGATTATAAGGTAGGATATCCACATCTGAAGCATTTGGCATCCTATATTATAATCATGAAAAATGAAGCAACATTTAGTAGTAGATTTGTATTATCATGTATTTGTTACTCCACATCACCAGGTTCCGTCATCTCCACATCCACAGGTTGGGAATTTTAATAAGTCAACCGATTGAGTACAGGGATCTGTTATCAATGTTACTTTAGATTCTCTTTCTCCACGTCCTCTTTCTCCACATCCCCAGTTCCCGTCATCTCCACATCCACAGGTTGGGAATTTTAATAAATCCACTGATTGAGTACAGGGATCTGTTATCAATGTTACTCCACATCCACCGGTTCTATCATCGTGGTTAACAGGCTTTGCACCTACGATATTCACAAGCAATAAAATCATTGCTGTTGAAACGAAGGCTATTTTATACAACTTATATTTACTTATCATGTATTTTCTCCCTTTTAGATATGTTTTACCTATAATTTCTACTAGAAAATTTAGCTGTGTTTTTCCTGACTAAATAAGCAAAGAAATTTATTCAATAAGTTACTCATTATTGTGTTTATATAAAAATACACATTTAAATGATATATGTGTCTGCCGTATTATTATATTCTAAAATATATAAAGATACTAGAATTTATTTTTAGTAATATAAATCCCTGAAACAAAATAATACAGATTTCATAAACTTATCCTGTTATACTAAATAATATTTAAAGATTATAAGTTAGTACAAAATAACTTTATTTAGTCCTATTTTTTAATAATTATTTATTTTGTAGAGTTACAATTTTATCTGTATAGGATTTTCAAATCTAAGTCTCTCTAGTTTTTCCATACAAAAACAATCTTGTAGCACTGAAAGGTATTGACTCTTGAGAATCTGCAACTCTCCAATTTTGTGGGGATATACTGATCATGAAGTGCGGCTGGAGTGATCCTCTCAAATGCACATGTTTTGCTGTTATATATGCATCAGTGAAAACAACAGAAAAAGGAAATTGTTCCGTAAAACTATTTGTGCAGCATTCTCTTTTTTGCAGTGAAAGAAAAAGGATACAGAGACTATCAGATTTTACGGAACTTATGGTAAACTACAATGTAAAATTGATAAAATTAATGATCTTACTTTCGTTCTAATGAAGTATCCTTAATGACTTGTTTTTGTACAATTATAAGTGGATTACATAGACATTAGGATCCATATCCGCATTTATTTATATTTTTCAATTTTTGCAATTTTTTTCGTTATTACCATTAACAGCCCAATTCCCATTCTTGCTGGTAGGATCCCATCCAACAGTTGTCATTTTGATAGTGATAAATGTTTGTGGCCTCAATGATGGTCGTGGTCTCCATGCCCATGTTCGTGGCCCCCATTGTGATTCTCCCAATGGTCGTGGTCGTGATCTGGTGCCGCGCTAGATGCTGCAGCTGTCAATGATACTACAAATAAGACTTCCAGGGAGATGGTCAGTACCTCTTTCATTCTACTAACTGTTGTTTCACATTCAATCATCCCTTTTTTATTAAGGGTTTACACAATTTTAATTCGGTTAGGACTTACGAGTTAAATTGGAAAAAAATACTATTAACAAAATTGTGATTGTCTTTTCAAATCTCGTTTATTTTTGACTCACTTATTGACATTAGGACATTTGTATTTGATTCTCAGTTTAACTATGCAAATTCAAAGCCATTATTAATTATAATTAATATAAATCAATTATGATATATCCCTAAATAGTTCGATTTAGAACGTGCCACTTGCATTATTATTAATTAAGTTTTATAAATTCTTACAATATGTAAATTATAAATTATGTTTCGGAAGCAGAATGGTGGGGTATCAACTAACTAAAAACCAGTACTATATTAGGAGTTTCAAAGCTCGATGATATAAACGAAGGCTGGATTACAGGAAACAAGTATGTAATACTGGAACAGTAATCAAAAAAGAAGATTAAAGGTACATAGCAAATTTTACATAAAATTATACATTCTACAATAAGCGCATTAAAAAAGATTAGATGAAAACTTGGAAGACTTGTCTATACTGTCTGCCCTGATACAGTCACTTCGAATATATATCACAAGCAGTGTATTTAATTCGAAATAAGACCAAAGTCTTCCAAGAAATTCTACTCTGCTTTTTAGTCCTACTGTAGCTGTGATTTTTCACTCTTATTGATCTGTTCGTTCTGCGATACCAGTGATACAATAAATGATTCCCTCCAAAGTTATTTTAAATTAATTATATGAAAAATAGTTTCTGAACAAAAAATAATATCGCATAAAAAATTTTGCAATCAAAAAACAAATAAATGTTAAAAATTATTTTTTACTATTTGTGAAGTCATCCGAATTCAACATTATCTTTTCCTAGAGAATTAATCACTTTGGATTGTAACTTTTTGACTGCATAATTAATTTTAATATATACAAACTAGCGTAGAACCAGATTTTTGCTTGTGGGTCTGTAAACTCGATCATTTCATGTTTATAGGAAATTCCAATAAATGCAAAAAAAGTATTAGTAACACATAGGCAAATCCAATAAATCCGCTTGACATCTATTTTATTGTGGTCATAAGGTAGAGCACTACATCTAAAGCAATGGGCATGTTGGATTATAATCGTGAAAATTAGACAAAAATTAGCATCACAATTGTAAACAGGACTTGTTCAGTCTGTTTGCAGAGTGAATTAAACCGTTAGGGAAAAATCAGTTTTAAAGTATCCGATTGATTCTCTCTAACTACACAACCAATATTTTATTGTTGTTAACTTCATATTGATCGATGTTATCTCTATGTGTAATTTAAAAATGTTGATTACCTAATTTTTAGGCCAATAATCACATCTATAAGGTTATCTTATTGCCCTATTTATTTTTAGATTTTCAGGAAGCAGCTTAATGTTCAACTTTTTGTTAGCCTAGATCAATGTTTGAATGTGAATTTAATGAGCTGATTTTCGTTAATTGTTGTCTATTGTTTATGTTTTCCTATATTTATGAGTTAATTATTAAATATCTATCTTATATCAAAATAGTTGTCTATTGGCTTATTTTTGTTATCTAGCTAGTTACTAAATGTTTGCAATTCCAGAAGATATTACAAAGTCTCATGGATTCAAAGCTTATAAAGATGACAAATACCTAAATTGTTAAGACACTAGCTGTTATCAACCTGGTTGAAAATGGTAAATGAGCTATAAAATTTAGAAAGATAAATATATGAAACAAAATTGTTTTATTCGTTAAAAAGCTCTGAAATATTCTTAAATATCTTTATATATGGATACTGTAAAAAAATCGTTTTGTTAAAATATATGGACTCAAAAATGATATGAAAAAATTTCCAAGCAATTAAGGAATCAATTTCAGTAAATTTATCTTCAACTGGCTGAAGATGTCTGTATTCTTCTTTAAGAGCAAAATCAGTAAAAGTTTTCATGAGTAATAATTATTTTTAAAGACTTAAACTTTCCAACGCTCAAATGCATAGGAGTTTATCGAAATTCTCAAATGACTCTTGAAAATCAAAGATTTATTTAAATTCTCAATAGTCATTTGGAACTACTATCTTTTCATACTCTTTTTTGGTTTTCAATCTTTGGACTTTTAAACCCGGTTTTTAGGAGGGTAATTATGGATGCTTATGCCTCGATTTTCAAAAAAAGCACTGTTCCAATTGCGCATATAAGGACTGACAGTGAACTTATTGCTACCAGATCATTGTAGATGCCGAAAGTGCTTACTCCGGCAATTGATCCTCTTAGACCATCTACTCCATAGGTAAGTGGATCAATTCTGCTTATTAAATAAATTGCATAAGGCAAATTTTTGAGGGGGAAGAGAGCTCCTGATAGGAAAAAAATGGGCATAATCAGGAAGTTCAATATCATTTGGAAACCTTGCATATCTTCCATTTTTGAGGCTATTGTAAGGCCAAGGCCTGAAAAGAATATGGCTATCAGGAACATGAAAATTAGCCCCATCCAAAGGCTACCTAGATTGGAAATCCTGAACCCAAACAAATAGGTCATGCTTAGCATGATTAGGCCCTGAATCATTGCTATGATTGCACCTCCAAATGTTTTACCGATCATGATTTCTGTCCTAGAGATCGGAGCTACCAGGGTCTCTTTAAGAAAGCCGAATTGTCTGTCCCAGATGATCTCAAGACCCGAAAAAACAGCTGTAAAGAGAATTGCCATGGTGACAATTCCCGGGGTGAGAAAATCAATGTAGTTTGCCCCTCCACTAGCTCTGGTATACATGGGACCAAATCCGAATCCGAATGCTACCATGAAAAGTAGAGGCTGGCCAAGAGAACCTATCAACCTGGCTTTGGAGCGCCAGTAATGCTTCAGCTGCCTAAGGCAAAGTATATAGACAATTTCGATCATCATCTCATCCTCCCCAAGCCCCTCATCATTTTTTGTTTATTTGCTCCATTATCATCATCACGGATATCCCTACCTGTCAGCTTAAGAAATGCTTCCTCTAATAATTCGGTTTTGGTTCGCTTCTTAATTTCTTCAACTGTGCCAGATTCAATAATTTTACCGTGATCAATGATTGCAACGTTGTTTGCAATTGCTTCAGCTTCTTCCATGTAATGCGTTGTTAGAAAAACTGTTATTTTTTGTTCTTCGTTTAATTTTCTAATATGGCTCCATATAGCGTTTCTAGTCTGTGGGTCAAGACCAACAGTAGGTTCATCTAGGAAAAGAATTTTAGGATTATGGACAAGTGACCGTGCAATCTCAAGCCTACGCTTCATCCCCCCGGAATACTTTTTGACATACTCGTTCCACCTATCACATAGTCCAACAATAGCAAGCGCCTTTTGAATCCTTTCTGCTCTTTCTTTTTTAGGTACTTTGTAGACAACTGCATGGTAGACCATGTTTTCGTAGGCTGTAAGATCTTCATCAAGGCTATTGTCTTGGAAGACGATCCCAAAAGATTCACGAGCTTTACTTTGTTCTTTGAGTACATCGAAACCATTGATGCTTATTTCTCCGGATGTGGGCTTCAGGATGGTTGTAAGCATTTTTATTGTTGTGGATTTGCCTGCGCCGTTTGGACCGAGAAAAGCAAATATTGAACTCTTTTCAACATTAAAGCTGATGTCGTTTACAGCGGTGAAATTTTCAAATTTTTTAGTAAGGGATTGGACTACAATTATATTTTGCATGATTGATCCTTACATTTGTTTTCAATTGAAAAAATATCAAATTTGGGCAATTTTTATTTTGAAATTTCTTATGTACACAGATTTGCATGAAGAATTCTGCGCAATATTCAAAAAGAAATATTTTTCCATAACCTGGGGCAGATACAATATTTATAAATTTTATCCCATTTTCAGCATGTGAACACATTTAAAGGCACTAGATTCTTCAGGACTTAGCCTGTTTGACTGAAAAATCAAAGTTCTAAAATTTAATTGCCTTTAATGTAGATTTGAAATCATGATGTATACTCTGCTTGATTTTGTTTCTTAAGTGTGTAAGTCCTTATTGCTTCTTTGAGCCAATTTTAGAGAATATTTTAGAGGATTTCGATAAAACCCTACATTTTGTCCTATGCTTATAAATTGTATATAAATAATTCACGAAAGTCAGAGGTTTATCGAAATCCTCTTTAATATCTACCTTTGAATGTGTATTCTTTAGAGTCTAGCTGCATTCAATGCAATCTTCCTAAATACCTCTGTAGCTGACGAAAATCCCTCTGAATCGAAATCCTTAAGCAAAAATGCATTTATTTCCAAACCTATTCTTTCCATCTCTGGCTTCAATTTTCTGCCAATTTCTGTAAGATATAGCCTTTTGATTCGTTTGTCTTCCTGATCTATTTTACGGTAAACAATACCTTCTTCTTCAAGTCTCAATATAGATTTTGCAATCATCGTTTTATTAAATCCTTTTGATTGTGCAAGGCTGTCCTGGCTACGGCCTTCTTGATCATACAGTGACATCAGAATAGCGAAATGCCCCCATCCAATGTGGTATTGACCAAGTTCTCTAGCAAAATACTTCTGGATAGAACGGTAAGTGAAAGATATCAGCGCTGTAACTATGCTGCTATCCTCAATCCATTGGATCGTTGCTTCCTCATTCATCATTTACACTCGTGATAAATCATTATCTTAAAGCCTGCTGAAAACTAGTTGAATGGTATACTATTTATAACGAATGGATCGTATTAAAATTGTTGATATGTAAACTATGATGCTAAGGAATAGTATGAAGAGTATTAATTGATGAGAAACATTCATTTTCTACTTTTTATTTTCTCTCTTTTATCACTTTTTTTCTTTTTACATAGATTCAGGGGCTGCGATTCCCAGAGTATCAAGGGAATTTGCAAGAACAATCCTTGCACAGTTTACAAGTGCTAGTCTTGAAGCCTTGACTTTTTCATCCTCAGCAGAAATGACCGGAATGAAATGATAGAACTGATTGAAAGCATCGGCGAGTTCGACGAAGCATAGATTCGCAAGAACATGCGGTTTGAGTTCGCGGCCCCCAAGATCTATTATATAGTCAAACATTGCCATCTTTTTGATTAGATTTATTTCGCTATCCTCAACAAGTAGAGAGGGATCTGTTTCCAAGGACAATTTCCAGGTAGCATCCTGTTTGCCTTTCGAGGATACTGCAGGCTCGGGCATGGGAATATTGGATATAAGGGGCTCCCTGCTTCTCAAAGTCCAGAGCCGCTTTCCAGTTGAAAACGGTAGATTTATCTGGGGAGACCTTGACTATATCGTATCTCACTGCACCTATTCCTACCATTTCTGAAACCTCCTTCTTGAAATCATCAGATGTTTCCGGGCGGCGTGTATTGACCTGTTCGAGGGCAGCTTCAATTACCCTGTCAAAGAGGTCATCAGCACTTATGAACTGACCACTGCGTGTGCTCATTGAGCCTTCGGGGAGAGATACAAACTCGAAGATCACAATCTCTGGTTCCTTGATTCCGATTGCGTTCAGCATAGCCCTGAGCTGGCCAGATATCAGTTTGTGATCTGCCCCAAGTACATCAATTACACGATCTGCTTGCTCTATTTTCCATTCGTGATAAGCAAGGTCTCTTGTAGTGTAAAGAGAAGTTCCATTTGAGCGCTGTATTACGAGGGTTTTCTCAAATCCGTAGTCAGAAAGGTTTACCACAACGGCTCCATTATCAATTTTTGTCCGTCCAGTAGCCTTGATTCGCTCTATTATATCGTTTACTGCTCCGGATTTAAGGAAACGAGATTCATTGATGAACTTATCATGGGCTACGTTTAACCTAAGAAGGGTCTCCTTGATTCCGGCAATTGCCAGGACAACTGCCTTATCAAAGCGTTCTATGGTTTTGGTGTCTCCAGCCTCCACATTTTTCATAAGGGTCTCTATTTCAGTTACATATTCTGAATTTTGATTTAATTCGGTGTTTGCCTTAATGTATATGTCAGCAATAGCCGCATCAGGTTTTTTGGAACGGTCAAGCTCAAAGTGTTCACATGCCCAGGAGACTACAGCAATCTGGCGTCCCATATCATTTACATAGTACTGCACTTCCACATTGTATCCTACGCGCTTGAGAATGCGGGCAAGAGTATCTCCAATAATTGAATTGCGGATGTGTCCCACATGCAAGGGGCCGTTAGGGTTTGCTGAGGTATGTTCAAGGATAATTGTATCTTTTTGGGCTCCGCAACCGAATTTTTCTTTCTCTTCCAGGATTGCGGTTATGGTTCTATTCAAGTAGTGTCTCCCTGCATAGAAATTAATGTAAGGGCCTGAGGAATTTACTTCCCCTATATATGAACCATCCTGAATTTGAACTGCAGAAACAATGCGTGATGCGATGTATGTGGGATTTTGTTTGTGAAGGCTTGCCAGCCTGAAGGCAGCTCTGCTTGCAAGGTCGGCGTGAGAAGAAGTTTCAAAATAAAGTTCGGACTCCTTAACATCAAACCCGATTTTTTGGATCGCATCCTTTAAAATTGATACAGCCTGAGCCTTGAGTTCCATAAACAAGATAAATCACCTGTAAAAATTATGAAAACAATATAATAACATTAATTTAGAGACTTTTAATATCCTCTGGAATAGTAAAAATTTGCCATTAATTTCACTGGCAATTGACTGCAATCAATCAAAAACCAGAAAATAATGAAAAAATTATTTTTATACTAAATTTTGATACACTGATCTAAGGGCAGTTTCATTAAAAAAGTATTGGATAAAAAGGTACTTGATATGTGTGCAGGTCTCATTAGTGAACTCAAACCCCTGTATTGTACCTCAGGATTGCAGCAAGGCCCCCAAAGGCATTCATGAGCTGTGAACCTTCGTCAAAGTCAGTAGACACGAAAGTAACCTTTGCATTGCTTTTGTCAGCAAGCGCTGATAGCTCATCAACTATATCAGTTACATCTGTTACATCAATGGAAGAACCGCACTCTGGGCAGTTTCCGGCTGTAGGAGCAGATTCACCTGGTTTCCAGCGCCTTGTCCATTTATTTTCGTATCCGCAAACGCTGCATTTCGTGGTCACTCTTTCAGCTCGTAGATCTTCTGAGAGCAAGAGCATTTCAACAGCATTAATCTCGAGGTTTGCACGAACCTGAGTTTCTCCATAAGCTACTTTCCCTGAGTCCGAAATAAGTTCTTTGAAAAAGGCCTTGACAGCATTTTTTTGCCCCATAAGCTCAAGGTTCTGGAGATTTTCCCCTGCAGCATTCAACAGTTCGGAAAGTCCGGATTCATCCGTGTAAGATATATCAAATAGTCCTATAATTTTCCTCTGGAGCTCATGGTGCAGAAACTCCCCTGCGTAGAACTCTTCTTTTGTCGGAGAAGGTCCACCTATAAGGACGCCTTTCAAATCTTTATGATCAATGGCAAGGAATATTTCACTTGCAGCGTCACCTATTCTTTTATAAAAATCATGGATAGCAATGAGCCTGAGCTGCTGAAAACGGTGGGCACTCTGCCCTCCTTTCCTCTGCTTCCCCGGAACCGTGGAAGTAAGATGGCGGAAGGCTTGTATTCGCTTACCAACCAGCAATCCTACAGTAGCTTCCCTGCGATCCAGAACCAAAAGCCCAAAGGTATTTTTGTCCTTGAGCATATCTTCAAGAGGCTCGAGGTAAAAGGTGGAATTGCAGTGATATTTGTAAGATGTAATTGGTTCCGGAGGAATTATCACCTCACTTTCCATGTTGGTCTTGTTGGCCCCTATGTCCACAGCCCCTGTAAAGTACACTATACCATTTTCAGGTACTTTGTCAAGATATCTCAGCCTTGATAAAATAGATTCAATGGCTCCCTGTACATTCGTCCTGGTGAGCTTGGATTTAATGTTTGCAGCTTGTCCATGCTCTTCTTTCAACTGGTTTGTAACATCATAAATCTGCTTGTCTAGAGGAATATAAAGAGTAATCAGCTCAGTACTTCTTCCTTTCTTATCCCTGAGACTTTCAAGCTTCTTTTTAAATTCGTACCTTTGATGTGCAGATTGTTCAGTCATTTCAAAAATTCTCCAATAGGCAAGTAATTAAATTTTGGTATTTCCGACAAGTTTGATTTTAAATTTGTTACCTAAATCGATGTAGTCATATTTGAATTGAAATTTAAGATTATCATATTTGAGAAATATTTGAGATTGTCAATCTAAGAAATTGCATGAGATTATCAATTTGATCTCGTAATAAATTTAGTTATTCAGTTTACAATTCGTTTAGCTTTTCGGTTAACTTGACAATAGTGAACTGAAAATTTGATAAGGAAAAATCAAACAGCAAATTTCCGTCTCAACTTAAATGTATAATCTAAAAATCGTTCAGATACGAAGAACCTGAAAGTGAGAATAAACCTGCCAAAGAAACTGGTACCTCAAAAATTTTGGTAATCAGTTAACCCCTGTATGCTATACAAATCTATCAGATTTCGTATTCTGTTGATCGAACTAAATATGAGACATGATTTTACTTATAATTGTATCTAATAGGCTTAAAATCGGATTAATCCCTACTGAAAGTATATCCTAATTGAAACTTAAGTTTAAATTTGTTTCTGTCACTGGACTAAAATAATATATTTTTATAAATATCAAGGTTTCATGTACATTTATTTTTGCTTCAAAATTATTGATTGATTAAGATAAACACTTGTCCTTTATTAATTTGATTGGTTTCCAAAATGCACTTAGTGCAATTGTTTGGTTTTTCTCATCCGCCCCCATTGCTGTGAGCTAGATAAGATGTGCTTCAGTAACATGAAAACACAAATTCTGTTACGATGGAAATTTAATTATGAAAGCGTCGATCACTAATGATGGACAATCTGATCAAAATAAAGCTAACTGGAATGTAAAAGCTCTAGCCTTGAGTTTAAATTGGCCAATTTAGGTTTAAGTCCTATTTGGCGATCTTTTCAAAGTGGGATCTTTCCATTCTTTGAAAGTAGTACAACCCTACTAATCTCAGATTCATCTACTATTTCATACCCTAGATATTTTGCAAGTTCTTTTGAGAACTCTAAGACCTCTAAATGAGTGGGCATGGAGGAGCGATCAAGACGAAGCCGTGAAAATCCCAGATGCATATAAGCTTTTATTTCGACAAAATCAGGAGAAGCCTTTTTTATCAGCTCGGCATAGCTCTCAGGTCTAAACATATTTTTTCCCTTGACCAGCGTTGTACGGATGACTGTCCGTGATTTTTTCCCCCTAGTATAGACAGAGATTCGTTGATTTTTTCCCAGAGCGAAGGTGATTTGGGCTTACATATCCTCAGATAGGTTTCCATGTCCGGAGCATCAAGACTCATGTAAAGCTGGGAAGGGAAAACTCTTGTAAGCATTTCAGGATTTGTTCCATTCGTAACCAAAAAAACCGTGAAGCCCATTTTTTTGTATTCCTCAATAAGCTCTGGCAGGTGAGGATAAATGGTCGGCTCTCCTGATAGGGAAATTGCGACATTATTCGGTTCCTTGCTCTCAATCCAACGTTCTTTCACTACGATATGAGAACCGCCAAAACCAGTGATCAATTTTCGCTGGCAAGCAATGCTTTCCTCTACAATTTTTTTTGGAGAATCCCATTCATCAGGAGTAGGAACCGGTATCTCAGTGGGTCGCCAGCAAAAGAGGCACCTCTGGTTGCACATAAGAGTAGGGGTCATCTGAAGGCAGCGGTGAGATTGTACTCCATAAAATTTGGATTTATAGCAGCAGCCTTGACCGTTCATAGCGTGTCTAAGCCAAAGACATGTCTTAACGGCTGAGTGGTGGCCTGCAAGGGCATAGCCTTGTTTTCTCAGAAGGGTGTTTAAATCAGGGAGTTCAAAAGGCAAATGAGTCTGCTTTTCATTTTTGTTTTCTTTCTGAACAATCGATAGATCTTCTACGAAGTCCTCCTTCTTTTCTTCCAGAGGCATTTACAGCATATTAAATCTTGGTTGTATATATAAGGATCGGGCAATATTTTTAGGTAAATTTGTGGCCTATAACAATTTTTTGAACTGGCTATCTACGCAAATTAAGTCATTGAAGTTAGATTTTTTAGGCCAGATTCAGTCAAAAGTAAGAATTTTATAGGTAAAATCCGCGAGATCCACAATTGGGACTCTTGCAGGTACTGGCATGAGGTTCACATGTTTCTGAAACTCTGTCTGATCCTGCCAGGTTCCGGAATTAACAAGAAGAATATTCTTATAGCTCTGGACTCCAAGGGTATGGACGTGGCCTGTGTGGATGATATCCGGCACAGGATCGATAACGAAATAATCCATTTTCTCCGGAGATATGGATACCCTGCTCCCATAAGTTGGGGCAAGGTGCCTACGCTTTACCATTTCCAGAACGGCCATAGCAGGTTCCTGATAGGAAATCCCGGGAATGCTCGCTATAAGGTCATCAATTGATCTACCGTGGTAGATGAGGATGCGAGTACCATCCAGATCAACAAGAGAAGGGTTACCAACGAAGATAACATTTTGAGGGAAATAGGCTTGAAATATTTCAGGAAGTGCAGGCTGGGGTTCTGCCTGACGGACAGCATCATGATTGCCGGGGCTTATAATCACACGAATGTGCTCTGGAATCTCCCTTAAGTACTCTGCAGCTTTCATGTACTGCTCATATATATCCATAATGTCCAGCTCTAATTCCTGATCAGGATAAATCCCTATCCCATCAACAAGATCTCCTGCAATAATAAGATAACGGATACTGGCGGCAAGCTCCCGCATTACTTCTGATTCAGACTCTCCTTTCAAAAAGTCAAGAAAATCCAGCCAAGCTTCTTCAAGAAACTGGGAACTTCCTATATGCACATCCGATGTCAGTACTATTTTTCCTTGACTTCCAGTTCTTCGTTGAACGCCATTGGGTACATCTGGCTGAATGATTTTTGTGGCAAGCATCAGGTTTCCAGCGCTCTTTATCAAACCCGTTACTCCAATGACCTCATCAAGCAGGACTCGTGAGGCCAGTTCGAAAAGCTCCTTATCAGTGTTTCGAATGAGAACCGAGAAGGAGCCGGTTGGATCTTCAAGAGAGAATATTTTATGGCCGTTATTTGTGCTACTGATGTCCGAAACCATTCCGATTATAGATCTTTCTTCAGAATCCCAGTCCCCTTCACGACGAAGGCTCCGTCTTCTTTTTAAACTTTCTATAGGACGCGCATTTATTCTGCTCCGTATAATCGTGGAAAGCCTGCTGTATCTATCCCTGAAATATTGAACAAACTGCATATATTCTCCAATACATGTTGAATCCCCTGATATGTCGGAAATTATGGTCACAGGGTTCTTACCTGGAAAACTTCTGTGTGCTTTGTCACTGGGACTAGACGATAATCCCTTCCCAAAAATCGGTAAAGATGGATTCCCCCTGGAAATTCGGTTTGATGGGGATGAAGGAAGAGAGTTCCCATCCCCGAAAAAAGATAAAGTTGATCTGTCTCCAGCTTGTGAAGATGGCAAGGATAAGACCAATTCAGGATCAGTTCTCAATGAAGAGATCGAGCTTGAAGCAATGTAAGAGCTCGATACCCCCTCGGATGAAGTATTACTTGATTTGAGATCTGGAATTGATTTGTAAGTTATATCTGGTACTGAAATTGAATCTGGAAGCGGATCTGGGTAAAGGCTCAACACAGGGTCATGGACTGAAGTAGGGGCACCAGACTCTGAGGGGATCTCATCTGATTTTGGAGAAAGTTTGTCAGATTCTGAAAGAAATTCTCTTGCTTTTAAAGAAGAAATTGGTATTTCATCATAATGTGTCTTTCCTGTTGAAGTTTCGAAACAAGGATTTTTTTTATTTTCTGTATGAATTAGTTTTGAAGCTCTGTCATGAGCAGCAAAACTTTCAAGATCTATATGTTCGGCCCCTATGACGACAACAAAGTCATTTACAGTTGAAAGGACATATTTGAGCAGGCATTCAGGCGAGTTACTGGATTTAATGAGTTCAACAGCTTCAGGGCTTATCTGGTACTCTTTTTCTATAACTGCCTTTATAATCTCGCTTTTGTCCATACTTCCAACCTGAAATTCCTCGACTGACACAAATCTTTCCAAACTAAAATAAACTTTTCTAAACCTTTTGGATCTGATTTCTCATAAGGTTTATTTGGCTCCATATTTAATGGAGCTCAAGCAGAAGACATTTTTGAAATATAAAAGTTAACAAGATAAAAAATATATGCTTAATAAATACTAAATTATATGTTAAAATTTATTAATGAAATGAAATTGTAACTCTAAAAAATTTTATATGTTCCATTCACACTTATATCTTTTGATTCCTGTCTACTAAAACAGATATCTGCCTTTTTTAAGTAGATTACTCTAAAAGCATGATAACTGGATGGATAGATTTAACAGATATTCTGCAGATGTACATAGGTATATATTTTGTTTGCCTATTTGCCCACTAATATTGTTGAAAGTTTGATTAATTTTTAAGCTAGTGTATTGAGAAAATGGACGAGATTCTTTTGTAGATCGGTGAAAATTGGGATTTAAAATTAATATCTTATAAAAACAAATCTTAGCAAACATACTGGAAAAAACACTCAATTATTTTTAATAAGTCATAATAGCAGAAAGAGCTAAATTAACTATAAGGTTATAGTGTAGCCTGAAATAATGTGAGGATACTATAATAGAGAATTTCGATAAAACTCTGATTTTCATGAGTTACTTATATACATTTTATAAACATATGAAAAATTAGTGGGTTTATCGAAATTTTTTATCAAGCCTAGCGTCTATACCAGTAAATTAATGGAATAAAATTTCTGTCAGAAAAGACGGATGGAATTAATGGGGCGCTAAAAAAAGTGAATTAAAGGAATAAAGGCTGAGTATGAGCAAAATTAATGAGGGAAATAGTACCCAGGAAGAGACAAATTCCTGGGTTTCACTTGGAAAGGACTTGCTGTTGGTTGTAGCTATACTGATCACTTTTATGGTCCTTTCCAAGTTGGTATTGGGTCTCTGGACTCCTATGGTTGCGGTAGAGTCCGAGAGTATGGACCCGCATATACAGATAGGAGATATTGTTTTCATGAAAAGTATTGATCGAGTGAACGTTATCACGAATGAAGAAGGAACGAATTTAGGTTATAAGTCCTTTGAAGATTATGGAGATGTGATTCTTTACCGTCCTAAAGGTCAGGAAGGTGTAACCCCAATAATTCATAGAGCCATGTATAGGGTAAAAACAGGAGAGCCAATGTGGAAGGGGGGGCCTCTTGCTCAGTATTCTGGTTATATTACCAAAGGAGATAATGTTATAACCAACCAGTACTTTGATCAGGAAGGAGACATAAGCTATTATATGCCTATAAAAGACGAGTGGATTATAGGGACTGCAAAGTATAGAATTCCTTATCTAGGATATATCAGGCTATTATTTTCATAAGCAGTTGAGCTATAATTTTCAATTTATTTTTTTAAATCCTGTATTCTATAAATGTACACACATGTGAACAAATTATACATCTGCGAAATGTAGGATGCTACTTAGTTTGACTATTTTTATCCAACATATACTTTTTCTGGATCTCTCTTTTTGACTTTTCCCTTCTCAAATTTTCCAATTATTCTGTCATTACTTGTATCCGGTTTCATTGGAGCTAGATACTTAAAATTCTCTTTTTGAGGAAATTGAATATTGTTTTCTGCATTAGCTCCTTTGTCAAAAATGATCTAAAAATCTGTTTTTGAGTTCACTTTCACCTGATTCTAAAATTGTCAGAAAAATGCTGCAAATCAAGAAAATTGCCTATGTTAACTATAACTTCATGATATGTTTATTGTTTCCTTGAGTTTAATAAATCCAACTGTTATCTGTAATTCATTATGTCTGCGATCCCTACTATATCCACAACTTACCAAGTTTAGATTTAGTGCTTTGAAGAACTATACTTGCTTAGTCTAAAGTTAAATTTGCTTTTTTTGAATCGTTACCTAATAAGAGATTGTTCAAAATATCAAGGAGGATTTTCTCTTTCGTTACTCTTCAAGATTTCAAAAATTCTTTAAAGGGCTTTTTCATGAATTTTTTCAAGGTTTGAGATGTCTCTAATTTTTTTCCTTATTTTAACCATTTGCCAGCTTCTTTGATGCGAAAATTATCGATGAGCTCATAGCTCACCAAGACTATCAGTAATTTATTGATGGCCAAATTCTTTCTTTTATGATTGCTAAAATCTCACAAAAATTAAGTTTTCATAAAAAAATTGAATAGCAAGAGCCGATTTTATAGGAACGCCTATATTCTTGTTAGAAATTGAAGGGTTTTTTTGTGTCTGTATTCATTGGACAGAGTAGCATAAAAAGACATTTATTTTTACTCAACTTTCAAAATTAGTATCTATATCAGTTTTCACAATCTTCGGATTCAATTATTTTATTCCCCTTTTGCATCTAAAGGTCTTCTAGTTTATCCATTTTAGTTTCTGATTTTATGACTTTCATATATAAATCCTGATATTTTTCAAATAATTGTGCGAAATCTATTTGAGTTTTAACAAATCACATAGATCTAATTCATAAAATGGCTGTAAAAGAGTAATTTGAATTGTATAAAAATGAAGCTCAATAAATTAAAAATTGGTCAGCTTGAAACTTCTGGAAACCTTTTTCTTGCACCCATGGCAGGAGTTACAAATCTAGCTTTCAGGTTGTTATGCCGGCAGCATGGAGCTGACATAACATACACTGAAATGATTAACTCAGATGCCTTGCTCAGCAAAAATCGGAAATCCTTTCTTAAAGGACTGAGCTCACCCTATGACCGGCCTTTTGGAGTTCAGCTTGTTGGGAGTTCAACTGAGAAGTTGCGGGAAGCTGCCATCTTTGTTGAAAGTGAGTACAGGCCTGAAGTCATCGACATAAATATGGGCTGCCCTGTACAATGCATTATTGGAGCAGGATGCGGTTCAGCTCTGCTCCAATCTCCAAAGCTTGTGTATGAAATAGTCTCGGAGCTTACATATGCCCTAAAAACACCTGTAACTGTAAAGATTCGAATTTTGGAAAGAGATGAAAAAACCCTTGAGATTGCGCAACTTATCGAAAACGCCGGGGCTCTTGCCATAACAGTGCATGGCAGGGAGGCAAAGCAGATGTACTCCGGAAGCTCGGATCTTGTAGCTATCAAGGCAGTTAAAAGCGAAGTTTCAATTCCAGTGATTGCAAACGGCGATATAAAGGACGAGGAGTCTGCCGAAAATACTATCGAGTTTACAGGCTGTGATGGGCTTATGATAGGGCGTGCTGCAATGGGAAATCCGTTCATATTCAGGAGAATTAGGTATTATCTGGAAACCGGAAAAAAGCTGGAACTAGATAGGCAGGCCCAACAGCTTGAAGATTTTAAATCCTATACCATCCTGCTTGAGGAACATAATCTATTAACTTATCAAAATCTGAGGATGCATGCTCACTGGTTTACAAAAGGGTTACATAGCTCGCGAAAGATTAGGGAAAAGATTAATGGTCTAAAAGATGAAAAGGCCATATTTGATCTGGTAAGGAGTTCCTGTAAGGAAAAAGATTAGAATATTAATTTTTTAAAAAAATGAGATTCGTTATATCAAACTCAGTTAAAACATAAACTATTAGGACAAGTTATATTTGAAGAGTATGAAGATAAATACATCCAGAATATAATCTAAGATGGAGAAATATGGACACATTTATCTAATCTCACCGAAAACCTAATAATAACTTACATTATTGTACATGAACTATTAAGCACTGAATGCATAGATATATAATTATAAATATATTGATTTTATTGATTGTTGTAATAAGTTATATGAATACTTTCAGATTGATGGTTCGGAGATTTTTTAATATTTTTTTAGATCATTAAAAATAACTATTAATTCCACTAAAAATTGATTACATAGGATTCAGATTAACTCCTAAATTTCATCATGTGCTTTATAAATAGTATATATGACTCGTGAAATTCAATGGTTTATCGAAATTCTCTACAAACGATCAAAAAAGGACAGAAAAGAATTGAAAGTCTCACGGCTAACAATCTCACTTTTAAATCCTTGTGAACTTATAGTAAATACCGCAATAGTGCCTGAAGAAATAGTCTAATGATCAAATTTTTATGACAAATCAATAGATATAATGACATCTAGATAAGCGATTCAAGAAGGAAAATCCATATGAAGGAAATTAGAATACATGGCCGAGGAGGTCAAGGTTCTGTCACCGCGGCTGAGCTGCTTTCCGTCGCAGCTTTTAAAGATGAAAAATTTAGCCAGGCTTTTCCTGCTTTTGGGGTAGAGCGCAGAGGCGCTCCTGTACAAGCATTTACCAGGATCAGTAACAATCCAATCAGGCTCAGAAGCCAGATATATACTCCTGATTATGTTATTGTTCAGGATGCAACCCTCCTTGAAACTGTTAACGTCGCAAACGGGATAAAAGATGATGGAGTAATTATTGTCAACACTACTGAAAAACCGGAAAGTTTGAAAATTAATACAAATGCTAAAGTTATGACCGCGGATGCTACGAAGGTGGCAATGGATATTATAGGTCGGCCCATAGTAAACACTGTTCTTCTTGGAGCTTTTGCGGGCGCAACTGAAGAAATTAAAGTGGAATCTATCCAACATGCAATAAAGGCTCGTTTTCCAGGAAAAATTGGAGAAAAGAATGCAGAGGCGATTCAAAAAGCTTATGAGCTCATTAGGGTGAGAGTATGACTATTGAAGCTAGTCAAGACAGCACAATATGTCCTGAAATTTCAAAAAATGATCATGAAACGATAGAATCAAAAGTCACATGCTGCAATGTCTGTAAACCTGGTTCGACCCTTAAAAACAAAACAGGGGGTTGGAGGAATTTTCGTCCTATTTATAATTATGACAAATGTACCAAGTGCGGAATCTGCGAGATCGTATGCCCTGACATGTCAGTCAAACCTAGGGAAGACGGCTTTTTCGAGTACGATTACGATTATTGCAAAGGCTGCGGTATCTGTGCAAATGAATGCCCTGAAGATGCAATCGGGATGATTTTGGAGGAGAAATAATGATCAACCCGGCTGATAAAGAGAAAATGGTAGTTGTGGAGGGTTCTTATGCTGTGGCTCATTCCGCGAAAACCTGTCATCCAAACGTAATCTCAGCTTATCCAATTACCCCTCAAACCCACATTGTCGAAAATCTAGCTCAATTCATAGCAGATGGGGAGATCCCCAACTGTGAATATTTAAATGTTGAATCAGAATTCTCGGCAATTTCTTCGCTTATAGGAGCAGCAGCAGTAGGCGCAAGAACCTATTCAGCTACCACTTCTCAGGGGCTTTTACTAATGCATGAGGCACTTTTTAACGCTTCAGGCATGAGGTTTCCTATTATAATGACAGTTGCAAACAGGGCGGTTAGTGCTCCTATAAATATATGGAATGATCATCAGGATTCGATTTCCCAAAGAGATACCGGCTGGATTCAGCTTTATGTAGAAGATGTGCAGGAAGCATCTGATACCCTACCTCAAATCTATAAGATTGCAGAGGATCATGAAATCATGCTACCAGGAATGGTCTGCATGGATGGTTTTATTCTATCGCATGTTTATGAGCCCGTTGTACTGCTTGAACAGAATCTTGTCGATAATTTCCTCCCGCCTTTTCATCCCGAAAATGTGCTCGACCCGGAAGATCCTAAGACTTTTGGAGCCTTTGCAACGCCTGATACTTACGAAGAATTCAGATACTTGCAGGAACAGGCAATGCAGAAAGCTCTTCCGAAGATTGAAGCCGTGGCGAAGGAGTTTGAGGAAGTTTTCGGCAGGTTTCATGGTGGACTTGTTGATGGATACATGATTGAGGATGCTGAAATAGTTATCATGAGCATGGGTTCTGTTCTTGGGACTATTAAAGATGTTGTGGATCAGTACAGGGCAAAAGGAGAAAAGATTGGTGTCTTAAAAGTCAGGTCTTTCAGGCCCTTCCCGAAGGAGCAGATTCTAGAGTCAATTCAGAATGCGCATGCAGTTGTTGTGCTTGATAAGAATATATCTATAGGAACAAACGAAGGAGCCCTGTTTACCGAAACCAAATCCTGCCTCTATAATAGTAAAGTCCGCATACCGCTAGTGGGTTATACTCTGGGTCATGGAGGCCGTGACATTCGTATGGAAAGCATTGTAAAAGTTATTGAAGAAACCAAAACAGCCGCAAAGGCTGGAATCATGGTTGAAAGTCAATTCTTGGATCTCAAGGAGGAGTCTTTGTGACTAAAGTTGCACCAAAAATGTATTTTTCTTCAGGGCATAGCGGTTGTGCAGGCTGCTGTGATGCCTTTGCTGCAAAATTCACACTCATGGGCACGGGTCCGAATTGTATTGTAGTTAATCCTACCGGCTGCCTTGAAGTTATGTCAACGCCTTTTCCGCTTTCATCCTGGAAGGTTCCCTGGATTCACTCTCTCTTTGAAAACGGAGGTGCAGTGGCATCAGGTGTAGAAGCTGCCTTAAAAGCCCTTGGCAAAAAGAACGACACCAAGGTAATCGCGATCGGAGGCGACGGCTCTACTATGGACATCGGAATTGGTGCCATTTCAGGTGCTTTTGAGCGGGGTCATGATTTCACTTATGTATGCATGGACAACGAAGCCTACATGAACACTGGAATCCAACGCAGCAGTGGAACCCCGTACGATGCCAGCACCACAACAAGCCCAGCTGGGAAGTTCTCCTTTGGAAACCCGCGGACCAAAAAAAAATATGCCCGCCATAATAGCAGCTCACGGCTCTCCGTATGTAGCTACAACCTCAATAGGCTTTCCAAGAGACATGATCCGGAAGGTAAAAAAAGCCATAGAAATCGTAGGCCCTACCTATATCCATACCCATTCCCCATGTACTACAGGCTGGGGCTTTGACACCTCAAAGACCTTGGAGATTGCCAAACTCGCAGTAGAAACTGGTCTTTGGCCTATGTATGATATGGAATATGGAGAAATAACGCAGGTCAGAAGAATCAAGGATCCTAGACCAGTCGAAGAGTACCTAAGAACTCAAAAAAGATTCAAACACCTCTTCACCATGGAAGGTGGTGAAGAAGAAATCCAGAAAATCCAGGATACTGCAGATTGGAATATAAAACACTATGGTCTTAAGTGAAAACTGAATTTTCATTTTTTTATTCAAGTTAAATACCTGAGCTTTCAATGGGAATATCAACTTCCCTGAGAACATTTATTAACGAACTGATTCATATTTTAATCTAACTTTGGATTCTTAAATGCAATTATGGAATTCAAACCATTGAATTTATACAAATAATGCGGATTTTGTTAAACCTCTAATTTTCACGAGTAACTTACATATAACTTATAATCATGTGATAAAATTCAGGGTTTCTCGAAACCCTCTCAGATATCATATTGTTTTTTTCATGAATTGTCATGAAAAATTTCTTTTAGGCAATGATATAATCAACGATTTTGAAATAGATTCGCTTTAAAATTGGTGAAGGTATTGTTTTGAGTTTGATGCAATCTCTTTTGATGATGATCATTACATCTTTTCATTGGTGCTGAACTAAGATATTCTCTTTCAATAGTGATGCAGAATAAAAGTACCACAGCAAGAAAAGTCTTTAAAGAATACTCTGAGATTAAAAAACAGTTATGTGTGATAAGACTTCAAGTAATTGAGATTACATTGGAACTGAAGGTGATGGCACAACTTCCGAAGTACCTAAAAACGATGTTCAAAACAAGGGAAAGCAGAAAGAAAACAAAGCATACTAAGCAAATGAGAATATTTGATTTTGAATAATTTCTGCATATCCAGAGGGGGGAGCATTTTAAAATAATTAATTATTTATAAAAAAATTAATTATGTAATATCCTCTTCGTCCTCTACATCAAATTCCTTATAACTGTCGCTCCCTACCATTGCGGCTGAGATAGAATCAATGCCATCAAGCCATTCAGCAACAATCCCATCGGGAAGTTCAGCCATAATATTTTCGGGCAAGGTTTTTCCTTTGAGCACAAGTGCACCACACTGTGCAGTATAATCAAGAGCAAGTTCAAGGTTGTCTGAGGCTTCAGCCTCAACGGCTGCTTTTACAAGTTCCTCTATATTTGCTTCTTCTTCATAGTCACCCATAATATAGCATTCAAAAGCGACAAGCGTCCCCATAAGAGATGTCTGAATCGAGTCAATCATAAGATCGATATCTTCGGAAATGGGTTCAACCTCGGAAAGTACTATGTCCCTGATTTCCCTCAGAATTTGTAGAGCTTGTTCTTTTAAGACAATGCCTTTTTCAAAGCGAGCAGTAACTTTTAGGCAAGCTAGGATAACATCATCAACCATATTGACAAATATTGCACTCTCCTTTCCGGCTTCTTCTTCCATTTCCTTTATCTGGAAACCGCTCTCCTTTACCCGTCCTAGCCAATTTTCCCAGCGCTTTTGGGTGTAGAATTCATAGGGGACCTGGTTCATTTCCTGTTCAGGCACATATAACACCGTTTAAACCTTTGTATGTATTATTAATAAGTAGTCAATCTTACTATTACTAAATTGTGTCCATCTACATTTACCAGGCTAATTTCACCTTTTTAAGAGAATAGCCGGTTTCACACTTAGAGTCGAGGCTTTCAAGCACATCAACAATTTTACATTTATCTCCTCTTGAAAGTCCTTCAGGATGGCATGTCGTGTACATGCTGCAATCCTTCTTATCGCATTTTGGAAGCTCATAACCAATTTTTGCTCCGCCGACTGCTTTTCTGGATTCTATTGTAGTCAAGATAGGAGCTCTGCTCACGTCCACAGCTAGTACCCCGTTATCATGCAGGAAACACTCATGGATATCGTTGCTTCTTACTCTTTCTATTCTATACCTACGCCCAGGTTCAAGGTTAAGGCAGGTGTTCTTTAGCCTGCATTTTTTGCATTCAGGCATTTCACCTTTGAATATGAATTCCAGCCCTTCCCTTGCAAGCCGTGATCCGATAAGTGTTATTTTAGTATTGCTCTCTGTCATAATACTCTTCCATTTAATTTTTATGGCTTGTGCCAGTTTTTAAGGGATGCCTGGAGCTTATCCCTAAATAAGTAGAATCCAATTATTTGAATCGATTTGAAATGAGATCTGGATTAAAAATAAATGATTATGGATTAATCTATACACTTTATAAGGGAATTATTTTCTTTAAGCTTTAAATAGACTATTCATTCCAGCCTTAAATCCATGATTTTAAACACACACTTATTTTCTGCTTCTATTGGATAAGAACAGCTTTTCAATTTATGACCTTTGTGATTCTCGCAACTTTTTCAGCAGCCGAGGGAGTAAGACCTTTCCCGAGAATTGTGTACCGCTCCGGGCGAATCTTATGTGCATGTAACAGAGCTTCGATTATATATTTGTCTTCTATACCCAATTCTTCTGCATTTATTGGAGCGCCTATCTTTTGTAAGGATTCCCTGATTTCCTGCCAGTTACCTCCATGAAGGTACATCATCATGATTGTACCAACACCACACTGTTCTCCATGAAGCGCTGGTTTTGGGGCTATTCTATCTAGGGAATGGCTGAACATATGTTCTGATCCTGATGCAGGTCGTGAAGAACCTGCAATACTCATTGCAACTCCATTAGAGACCAAAGCCTTTACTACAAGCCTTGCAGAAATCTCGTGCTCTGGCTTGATAGAGTCTGCAGACTCTATAATTACCCGAGCAGCCATGCGGGCTAGAGCTGCGGCATATTCTCCAAAATACTCGTTTAGGAGCCTGCTTGCGAGTTCCCAGTCTAGAACTGCCGTATAATTTGATATTATATCTCCACAACCAGCTGCAAGGAAATTGAATGGAGCTGCGGAAATAATTTTAGTATCTGCGATGACCGCAATCGGAGCCTTCGCTTTTATTGAAGTATTTTTCCCGTTATCCACAATTGAGGCATGGGAAGACGCAATGCCATCGTGAGAAGCTGCAGTTGGAATACTGATGAAGGGTAGATCTAACCTGGTTGATGCAAGTTTTGCAAGATCTATAGACCTGCCACTTCCGACTCCAAGAAGAAAATTTGCTTCTGTTTCAATAGCTCTTTCTATAACCTTTTCAACTTCCTCCATAGTAGTTCTACAAGTTAGAACTGTCTCAACATTACTTCCAGTACTTTGAAGTCCATCACAAACTTTCTCGCCTGCAATGTCCCATGTAGTGCTGCCGGTTACTATTAGTGCATTTCCTGTCAATTTCAGGTCTCTGCATACATACCCAACATCCTCAATCACCCCGTGTCCGACAAGTACATCTCTGGGAAGCTGCATCAATTTCGAGCTATTTTTTTTGAGGGTCAATTTCATACCTACATCATTTGTTCATAGTAAATGACAAATTGGATTTTATAAGCCCACATATATGCTATAAGTCACAAACACGAAGACCGTTTGCTTACTGGGATGTTAATATATATCAATCTTTATTACAGACAGCTTAATCTAGAGGATTTCGATAAACCTCCAATTTTCATGAATAAAATACATACAATTTATAAGATATGACGAAATTAAAGAAGTTATCGAATTCTTTCTAAAAGTTACTACTCTATAAACCAGATTCTCTATTAATTAGCAGACACCTAATTTCAGTACTTACCTTAATATGTTAATTTAATTCATCAACCTAATTCTCGATTTACTTGAATCTAGTACACTATTCAAGATTAATTTTCTCAAAATCCTTTTATTCAGAGTAGAGTAGGGGCCGTGAGTCACTAAAAAACCTTTAGAGATATAATGGATATATTTTCCTCAAATACAGGAAATGTACCAGTTTTTAAAATTGATCAATAATCATGAACACGATGCGTGATTAATTTATGTTATTATAGAGGATTACTCCATAGCTATGTGATTTTAGACTCAAAATTACATAGATTATAGAAAATTTAGATAAACCCCTAAATTTTGTCATATGATTACAAATGGTAAATAAACAACTTGTGAAACCAAGAGGTTTATTGAAATCCTCAAATTTATTAGAATATTGCCATTTTGAATGAGTGATATATGAATTTAGTGTATATGAATTTTTTAATAAGATACGATTTTATAGCTTATCAATACCTATTATTTTGACTCAAATAAGGACTAATGAAGGGTATAATCCTATAAAAAAGTTTATTTGGCCAATATTATTGAGGATTTTAATTATGGGTCTTCAGGTTTGTCGAGAATCTGGAGATGAAAATCATATCTAACTTTATTGCTTATGTACTGTCTTTCGTATTTGGAGGCTTTTATCTCTGTATTTTCAAGAGGACTTGATAAACTCTCCAAATTTTGTCATATGCTTATAAGAGGCATATAGATAATTCTTGAAAGTCAGAGATTTATCGAAATAATCTTAAAGATTTTTCAAGAGGTATTTCTCAGCCACCATTGACACATATGTTCATAAATTCCAACATTTGCTTCATGGTCTTTACAGTAACTATAGACTGCTCTAGCTCTCAATCAAACCGCAAAAGGTGAAGCTAGTAAATGATTATTATATCCTGTTTGCAGGCTTCTGAATACGATAATTTTTTTGGGAACCCCATTATCTTGCTGTACTTCTAGAGGTGGTAGCTACTTAAATCTCCTTATTTTATATTGAGAGCAAGAATAGGATTGACATCTTCAGTTACCGGATTATCTGTAGTTTTCAAATCTTCGATATTTATCGACCCTCTTTAATCTCTACATCCTTCTTATCCATAAGATGGATGATTCCTCAACGTATAGAGGAGTAGATACATTCGGATACTATGAAAAACATCTAATTACTCAATACCTCATCCAGCTTACTGGCACAGCATTGGGTATGTATCCATTGAAGTTTATTATCTTCATAGGAATTCTTTATTTGCTTGACACTCACTTTGAAGATAATATAATACTCACCCATGAAAATGCTAATCAAATTGGTTATTTTGATCCTTGGGTTATCTCATGCGACCCGGAATAAAATCAGGATGATGCTGGGAATCTTATATTAAATCGGATATATGGATACATGCATTTTAATTAAGATTAAAAAACACAAAAATTTATGGTGAGAATAAGTATGGGAAGAGAAGAAGATTATGGAATGCTGGGTGAAGGGGAAGTAGTACAGATAGAAACTCTGGACGAAAGGATTGGAAATAGAAGATGTACTGGAAAAGAAAAAGATTCTTATATCGCTAAAATGGAAGCAAACATCTATCAAGTTGGCAAAAACAACTCAAAAAAAGACGATTTAATCGGATACATGAACAGTCTATGGCCTTATCTGGTTATCATAATCTTTGTATTTTTTGGATCTTTACTCATGGGTTATGTTTCAGCAGCAAGTTTCCCTCATATGGCTGATAACCTGATGAAAGAGTTTAGTTCTCGCTTCGCGCCACTCCGGACAATGAGCCCCATATATATATTGATCGCGATCTTCCTTAATAATACCTTTGTGAGCCTGGTTTCCCTGGTACTCGGGATAGCTGTAGGAATTTTCCCAATACTATTTATCGCTTCAAATGGATATTTTATTGGAATGGTCTCTTATCTAGTAAGCCAGCAAAAGGGCTTTGTCTTTATTCTCCTTGCTCTTCTTCCTCATGGAGTAGTAGAGCTGCCTACGATATTCTTATCTGCAAGCATAGGACTTCGGCTCGGGCATCATATGTTTCTCTCTCTTATAGGCAGACCTACCGAGGTAAGAGGGGAAATTAAGAAAGGGCTCAAGTTTTATTTCAGCTTGATCATGCCCTTCCTTTTCATTGCAGCAATTATTGAAACTTTTATTACGCCTCTCATCCTAGGTTTTATTTAAATAGCCTTGAAGGATCTGGATATCACTGGAAAGGATCAGAGTATTTATTTTGGCATACCCTCTATTATATAAATGATTACTGCTATTAGAAAGAGTTTTAATGGGTAAAGCTGTAAGGGAATTTTCTAGAGAGAATTTTGATAAACATTTCATTTTCATAAGTCAATTATACACCATTATAGGTATATGACGAAATTCGGTGGTTAGCGAAATTTTCTTTAGTTATTGATAAAATCTGGAAAACGAGTATAAATACCATTTTATTGAAAAAATATAGAGAGTCCTATGGTTTATGATTTTTTTAAAATTCACGGATACTATCAGCTGTCAATTGAAAATAAGTCTCTTCAAACTTCTATTTGGTAAACTTCGCAGTAATTGCTAGAATATGCAAGTCGAGAAATTTTCACTAGAGTATTAAGTTTGAGAAATGCTCATCACTATCCATTGGAAAAAACTTCCAAAGCTGAGGATTACATACATGATTGACAGGAAAGAGATTAAGGAAATTGTTGAAGGTTACTATACATATGCTGATAAGATAAAAATAGGAACTATAGCATCCCACTCAGGACTCGACATCTGCGACGGGGCAGTTGAAGAGGAATTCCGGACCCTTGAAGTATGCCAGGCTGGTAGGGAAAAGACCTACAGCAAATATTTTAGATCCCAGAGAGACCCGAAAGGAAAATTAAAACGGGGAATCATTGACGAAACGATTGTTTTCAAAAAGTATGATGAGATCCTCCTGCCTGAAAACCAAAAAAAAATGATTGAAGAGAATGTACTCTTTGTTCCCAACAGGTCTTTCACATCTTACTGTAGTATAGATGAGATAGAGGGAAACTTCAGGATACCTCTTGTAGGAAGCAGAAATCTCCTTCGGAGCGAAGAACGTAATGAGCTGCGTAGTTATTACTGGATTCTGGAAAAAGCAGGTCTACCCTTCCCCGAAAAAATAGAGTCCCCTAAGGATATTACCGAACTGGTAATAGTTAAGCTTGCACATGCAGTAAAAACACAGGAAAGAGGATTTTTTACCGCTTCAAACTACGAGGAATACCTGGATAAATCCAAAACCCTCCTAAAGCAGGGGATCATTAAACGGGAAGCACTTGAAAAAGCCAGAATAGAGCGGTATATCATAGGCCCTGTATTTAACCTTGACTTTTTTTACTCTCCAATAGAGTCTGAAATGAGCAATCTGGAACTTCTTGGTGTTGACTGGCGCTTTGAGACAAGCCTTGACGGACATGTAAGGCTTCCTGCTCCGCAGCAAATTTCCTTGGTCACACATCAGCTAACTCCGGAATACACGGTCTGCGGGCACAACTCTGCAACACTTCGTGAGTCTCTTCTCGAAAAGGTGTTCGAAATGGGAGAAAAATATGTACGGGCTACGCAGGAACATTATGCTCCAGGAATTATAGGACCTTTCTGTCTGCAAACCTGCGTGGACAAGGACCTGAATTTCTATATTTACGATGTAGCCCCACGAGTAGGAGGTGGAACGAATGTGCACATGTCAGTTGGGCACTCTTACGGCAACTCACTCTGGAGGAGACCAATGAGTACGGGCAGAAGATTAGCCTTTGAGATCAGACGCGCCCTGGAATTCGAGAAACTTGACATGATAGTCACATAAATATATAAAGGCTTTCCGGCATTAGTAGATATATAATTGTGCAGGATATTATAAACTTTAAATTATCGTCGGAATCTGCAAAATTCATGTCGCGAGAAAAAAAATTAATGAAATAATTAACCTGAATTTTCGATCACGAAAATTCATAATCTATCCATAGATCAGAAATGAATTTCAGGTTCATTTTTAAGCTAACATCCAGCAAAAATCCCGCTTTAGAATAAAATTATACTATAGAGGATTTTGATAAACCTCTTAGTTTCACGAGTTATTTATTTACCATTTGTAATCATATGACAAAATTTAGGGGTTTATCTAAATTCTCGATAAATTACGGATCAGACGAGTTTAGGTTTGGGATTTGCGGACCCGCCTAAAAAACAATGCAAAATTCTTATGGTACATATTTCAGATCAAATACCTGTCTTATATCGGATTAACTTCATTTTACTGGAGGAAATTACAACTTGAGTCAACCCTGTGTTAATATCGGCATGGTAGGCCATGTCGACCATGGAAAAACTACGCTTGTTAAAGCCTTATCAGGCGTCTGGACAGATACGCATAGTGAAGAAGTAAAAAGAGGAATTTCTATCAGGCTGGGATATGCAGACTCACCATTTATGAAGTGTCCTAAATGCCCTGAGCCTTATTGTTACACTGTGGAAAAGGCTTGTCCCACCTGCGGTGAAAAGACGGAAGAACATCGGACAGTGTCTTTTGTAGATGCTCCAGGACACGAGACGCTGATGGCAACCATGCTCTCAGGAGCTGCAATTATGGATGGGGCAGTGCTGGTAATTGCCGCAAATGAAGATTGCCCACAGCCACAGACAAAGGAACACTTGATGGCCCTGGATATAATAGGAATTGAAAATATAGTAATAGTGCAAAATAAGATTGATCTTGTATCCAAAGAACGCCTTGTGGAGCACTACAATCAGATAAAGGAGTTTGTCAAAGGGACAGTGGCCGAAAAAGCACCTATAATACCTATCTCTGCCCAACAGAATATAAACATTGATGTCCTAATCGACGCTCTAAAAACCCAAATTCCTACTCCTGTTCACAAAATGGATAGGCCTGCTAGCATGCTGATTGCACGGTCTTTTGACATCAATAAGCCGGGAGCTTCAATCGACGAAATTTATGGAGGAGTCATTGGAGGCACCTTGACAGATGGCGTACTTCACCCTGGAGACGAACTCGAGATAAGGCCTGGAATTAAGGTTACAACCGAAGGAAGCACCAGATGGATTCCCATCTTAACAGTTGTTTCATCTATCTACGCTGGCGCAACAAAAGTAGAAGAAGCAACACCAGGTGGCCTTCTGGCTGTTGGAACTTATCTTGATCCTACCCTTACAAAAGGTGATTCTTTAACAGGGCAGGTTGCAGGCGCACCTGGCACACTTCCAGATACTAGGCACCAATTTGTGATGGAATTACACTTGCTTGAGAGAGTTGTTGGAGTTACAAGAGAAGAAAAAATCAATGAAATTAAGACTAGTGAACCCCTTATGCTCAACATAGGAACTGCAACGACTGTAGGAGTAGTCACAAGTGCCAGGAAAAATGAAGCACAGGTAGCACTTAAGCGTCCGATAAGTGCAGCCATTGGGGCACGGGTTGCTATTAGCAGGAGAATTGATTCTCGCTGGAGGCTCATCGGAGTAGGGGTAATTAAAAGTTGAAAATCATAATTGACACTAATGGGTTCATGGTTCCGATCCAGTTCGGAGTGGATATTTTCGAAGAACTGAATAGGCTGGGGTTTAACGAATTTTATGTGCCTGAAGCTGTAATATTCGAGATAGAAAGACTGATTAAGCGGGAAAAAGGTTCAGACAGAATAGCCGCAAAAGTCGCCAAGTCCATGATGGATAGATGCGAGAGAATAGTTGCTACAGGGCCTGCGGATGATGTGATTCTAAGGCTGGCAAAGAATATGGAAGCTGCTGTTCTGACAAACGATATAGTATTGAAACGCAGGCTTGCAGATAATGGGATACAGACTGTTTCCCTGCGTCAGAAAAACAAACTGGACATCGTATAAAGAACCACCAATTTTTTTTCAGTTAATATAGTAATTAGTTGTGCTTAAAGGTGATTAGCAGATGTATAAAATGATGAAACTAGTTGATACTGTTCGCATCCCTCCTACCTTGCTTGGGGAAGAAGTGATGTCAACTATTAAAAACGCATTACGGGAAAAACTTGAGGGACAAGTCGACAAAAAACTTGGTTCCCTAGTAGCTATTTGCAAGATCAACGAAATTGGGGAAGGGCATATCCTCGTAGGAGACGGGGCAGTATATTATGATGTGACGTTCGAAGCAGTCATGTTTGTGCCTGAGCTTCAAGAAATAATTGAAGGTGAAGTTGTGGAAACCGTTGGTTTCGGAGTTTTCGTAGGCATGGGACCAATGGACGGGTTGCTTCACGTCAGCCAGATTACTGATGATTTTTTTTCATACGATGCTAAAAACGCGAGGCTTATAACCAAAAATGGAAGCAAGTCAATTGCTGAGGGAGATCATGTAAGAGCCAGGGTTGTTGCAGTAAGCATCAACGAAAGAGAGCCAAAAGAAAGCAAAATAGGCCTTACCATGCGTCAGACTGCTCTTGGAAAAATCCAGTGGCTCGAAGAAGCCAACAAAAAGAAACAGCTTCATGAAGTTCTAAATGAAGGAACTGCATGAAAAGAAGCAAAGAAGAGGATTTTTAATGACAGAAAAAGTGTGTCGTCACTGCATGAGGGTTCTGGAAGGACAAAATTGCCCTATCTGCGGGACTTCAGATCTTGCAGAAGGATGGAGTGGGCTTGTAATTATTCTGGATGCTGAGCGCTCAGAAATCGCAAAAAAACTTGGGGTAGATATCCCTGATAGATTTGCCCTGAAGGTGCGCTGATTTGAGCATTCAAATAGAGCTGCCAAGAGAACTTCGCCCTCTTATGAAAAAACCCTTCGGTAAACTTTATGCAGGGAATGGCAGCGATACCATAGAGAAGTTTTTAGGGGAGCTTGCAAGCTCCACAAAACTTATATCCGTAGGGGATGTTACTACCTTCCACTTACTAGAAGCTGGAATTTTTCCGGATATCTGTATTGTGGACAATCGCACCAAAAGGAAACCTGTTGCCAGATATGTTTCGACTCGGAACATGGACAACGTCTATGAAGAAGTTTTTGTGGAGAATCCAGCAGGGATTATTACAGATGAATTAATTAAAACCCTTTGTGAAGCTTTTACCTCCGAAAAGCCTATAAGGATTTTCGTAAAAGGAGAAGAAGATCTAGCAACCCTTCCTGTGATCTTGCTGGCTCCCCTTGGAGCTGTGGTTCTATATGGACAACCTGATGAAGGCGTAGTTTTTGTGAAGGTCACTGAGGAAAAGAAAAGGGAAATAAGGGCTCTATTTGAAAAGCTCATCAGCGAAAATCAGAATTACGAATTGGATAAAATACGGAGAATTTTAGATGGACATAAAGATCCTTAAAGATAAAAAAAATTCACTTTTAAACAGAAGGGAACTGGATTTCGTAGTGAAATATGAAGGTCCGACTCCTTCCAGAAATGATGTCAGAAATAAACTTGCTGCAATATTGAATGCACCCCTTGAAATGCTAGTAATTCAGAGAATCAAAACAGAATACGGAATGCAGGAAAGTAAGGGCTATGCCAAACTCTACGAAAATGCAAATCGCATGAAAGAAGTAGAACTGGAATATATCCTGAAGAGAAAACAAGCTCCTTTAGAAGAAACTGAGGGAAAAGAGGCTTAAAGCCTTAATAGAGGTGCATACACATGCCAGTTAAAAAATACTATAAAGTCGAAGGCGATTTAGTAACCAGACTCAAGCAGTTCTGTCCAAGATGTGGCCCAGGTGTATTCCTTGCCGAACACAAAAACCGCCTTGCTTGCGGAAAGTGCGGCTATACTGAATTCAAGAAGTAATCTATTTACAAAATAATCTAAATGAATTATCAATGCTACAGGATTTCGAATTTCATAGTTCCGAAATCATTTCTACAAATCAGAAGAATATCAAATAAAATTATTTAAAGTAATGAAGTGGTTAATTAAAACAACGGAAAATAACTCCATTTTTGGTATAGACACAACCAGTTTTGTTCTATATTTTTTAAATTAGGTAGTATCTTTGACAAATTAATATATCTGATGAAACAAACTATGGATATCAAGAAGTTTTTAATTTTTATTTCATGCTGTTACAGCCTTTACTAATTCTCTTGAATCTGCAACCAACGATCCAAGGTCAGAAATACCGAAAATAAGAATTTATTAAGTTCATATTATTTTGGATTAAATCAAAGTTGTGGTGCTGCACCCCTACATAGAAAATTGAGTATGTTCGTGCCACCACGCTGGATATATAGGAATTGTTCCAAATCAAATATTCTCATTTGCTTAGTATGCTTTGTTTTCTTTCTGCTTTCCCTTGTTTTGAACATCGTTTTTAGGTACTTCGGAAGTTGTGCCATCACCTTCAGTTCCAATGTAATCTCAATTACTCTGAAGTCTTTTCACACATAACTGTTTTTTAATCTCAGAGTATTCTTTAAAGACTTTTCTTGCTGTGGTACTTTTATTCTGCATCACTATTGAAAGAGAATATCTTAGTTCAGCACCAATGAAAAGATGTAATGATCATCATCAAAAGAGATTGCATCAAACTCAAAACAATACCTTCACCAATTTTAAAGCGAATCTATTTCAAAATCGTTGATTATATCATTGCCTAAAAGAAATTTTTCATGACAATTCATGAAAAAAACAATATGATATCTGAGAGGGTTTCGAGAAACCCTGAATTTTGTCCTATGCTTAGAAATTGTATATATATGACTCTTTAAAATTAGAGTTTATCAAAGTTTTCTCTACTGTATCTACACTTATACACCAATACTATGTGATAGATGCTCTGACTGTAGCTATGATAAAGGTTTTTAATTCCAATGCTTACCACTCCTGGTTAGAGGTACTTGGAGCCACCTCTAACATTGTGACAAAAATAAATCATTTTACAAATAAGCGATGATTTTAGAATTAAACTAAAAAAAAGAAGCGGGATTTCACTTCACCCCTATATAAAGGATGGAGATTCATGACTCACCGCATTCCATAGTGTAAAATATCAAGAACTTCTTGATAGCTATAGTTTGCTTCATCAGATAAATTACTACATTAACAATACTACATAATTCAGAATATACATATGGTAGACTCGCTGTGTCATACCAGACGAGAAGTCCGTTTTCGTTATCATATTCAAATACTTTATTACCTTAAATTATTTTTTTGAGACTTTTCTGATTTATAGAACTAGTTTCTGAACTGAAGACATTTAAAATACTGAAGCAATGACAAAGTTGATATAGTGAAATTAGTATATTTCGGAGAGTTTATTTCGTTCAACTCAATGATTTTTTTGGATATATTTATTGTATTTATTCAAAAGTGGTATTTAAATTAAATTATAATTCTTGTAATCTCTTGTATTTTAAACTTGAGAGATAATTATACAAATCTTCTCCCCTATTTTACTACGATGCAACGTGTTATTATCCATGTGGACATGGATTATTTTTTTGCAGCCATAGAGGAGCGAGAAAATCCGGAACTTCGAGGAAAAGCCGTAGTAGTCTGCATGCTCTCAGGAAGAAATGGGCTAAGTGGAGCTGTCAGCGCCTGTAACTATGTCGCACTGGAATATGGAATTATATCGGGTATTCCTTGTTCGAAAGCAAAAAAGCTGAATCCTAAAGCGGTTTTCCTGCCTGTTAGGAAGGAGTTTTACACATCGGTTTCGAACAGGGTCATGGAAATTCTTCGAAATTATGTTGATGTCAGAGAGGAGGGGGATGCCTTTGAACAAATAAGCATTGACGAGGCATTCCTGGAAATTACTGAAAAAACAGGTGGAAACTTCAGCTGCGCCTTTGAAATCGGTATGCAAATCAAGAATGAAATAAAGGAAAAAGAAAACCTGACATGTTCAGTAGGTATCGGACCAAATAAGCTTATTGCCAAGATGACCTCCTCTATAAAAAAACCTGACGGGATCACTGTTGTAAGTCCCAATGAGCTTGAGAGTTTCCTACTGCCTCTTAAAGTTTCCAAACTCTGGGGAATTGGTGATGTAACTGCAGGGAAACTGCAGAAAATGGGCATTGTTACGATAAAAGATCTTGCAGAGCATGATGCTACACACCTAATTCCACATTCTGAAAAAATAGAGGAATATGGCTCAAAAAATCTGCAGCAGGAATCGATGATTCTCCACTAAAAGAAAGAGGCGGTTCCGAACAGATAAGCTGGATTTCAACTTTGCCTGAAGATACTCTTGACATTAAGCTTATTTTTCAGTTACTTGATAAACTAGTTGATGGTGTAGCCTCCAAACTCGATTCAATGGAACTCTCCTTTAAGACTGTAACCGTTATAGTCATAAATTCAAACTTTAGAATGTATACTAACATTTAAACAAAATTGTTAGAATGTATTTCATTTTAAATATTCCAATTTAAAGCTTTTGATTTGAATCGCTATGTAGCCTAGATCTTGTAAGGTCAAATGGATATAATAATCTGATTAATAATCAACTATAAGAGTCTGCTTGTTGTCTCTTGCCCTTAGTTTGGTAACACCTACACCCACGAGACGTAACTTCTTGTCGTTGAATTCCTCAATTAATTCCATTGCTGTATTTTTAATTACATTTATATCAGAAGTCCAAACCGGTACAGACTTCGCACGTGTGAGAGTAGAATAGTTATTTAAACGGACTATGAGGGTTACAGTCTTAAACAGATAGTTATTTTTCTTTAAATTCTCATGCACACTACCAGCAAGCATATCTACACTTTTTGCAATTTTATCAGGGTCGTCAACATCTTCATCAAAAGTTATGTGCCTGCTTATGGACTTTACACCTTCTTTCTCCTCAACATCTTCAAAATCAATACCTTTGGCACGTTGTTTCATTAGAATGCCCATTTTACCGAACTTTTCAGAAAGCACCTGAACTTTGAAGTTAGCAAGTTCTTCTACCTTGTTTATTCCCATCTCTTTTAGTGCTTCAGTTGTTTTTTTACCAATGTAAGGAATTACAGATACTGGTAGTGGGAAAAGGAAGTCTCGGACATTTTCAGGTCTAACAACTGTTAACCCATCGGGTTTCTGAAAGCCAGATGCTATTTTGGCTACCAATTTATTTGGACCAATACCAACTGAACATGTAATTCCTTCTTGCTGCTTAATTTCATCCTTAATTTTGTGTGCGCAAAGAATAGCATCTTCAAAATTACTGATATTAAATGGCACAAGGTAGGCTTCATCTATGCTTACTTGTTCAAATTTTTCAGAAAATCCTCGCAAAATAGACATCACATTGGATGATGCCGTTTTATACAACTCCATATTCACAGGCAAAAAAGTGCAATCTGGACACAATTTATGAGCCTTGCCTACAGGCATTGCGGAATGTACTCCAAATTTCCTTGCTTCGTATGAACATGTGCTTACAACGCCCCTCCGAAGTGTTGGATCAAACCCCATAACAACACACAGAGCCTTCCCTCCCAAATCAGGATGCTCTCGCACTTCTACTGATGCAAAAAAAGAATCCATGTCAACGTGCAGAACTATCCGCTTTTCAAGGTTACCTGTTTCAGAACTTGAGGCAGACATCATTGTAAGATGGACAAAACACCTTATAAAATGTTGTAAAATCGGGTGCCCTATATAAAAGCTTTTTAGAAGAGCTAGCTGATATAGGGACCCAATTTTTAAACTTTCTTTTATTCTCTTAAATTTGTTATATTTATTGCTGTAAGTCTTCAGTAATTACTCAAGGTAGTTGGCATAACGAAAATCATCTTTCATTCCGAGAAGTGGAGTGTTAGCTTCACTATATCTCGTTGACTGACTACTCCAACTATTTTATTGTCATTATCCGTCACAGGAAGTGATCTGAAGCCATATCTAGAAAACATCTTCGTGGCTTCTTCAATACTACTCTCTTTATCCAAGGTTATGACATTCTTATTCATGATATCCTCCAAAAGTGCCTGACTATCTGCCTGAAGAAGCTCCTTCACATCAATCACACCCAATAGCTGATTATCCTTGTCGGTTACGTGGATATACATTATTTCATCTTTGCCCTTTGCTCTTTTGGGGTATGCATTCTCCACAGTTTCTACTGTTTCATCAGGCTGAGCTTTTAGATATCTTTCAGTTATGAGGTTGAGTATAGTATCCTGTCGCTTCTCAAGTATAGATTTTATCTTATTGAGATTTTCTTCCTCCATCAGTTCCATTATCGCTTCTTGATCCTCCAAAGTCAGGACCGACAGTACATCAGCCGCCTGGCCCGGAGTCATCATATCAATCAAGTCTGCAACCTTGTCCTTCTTCAGAGAGGAGATAATCTCCCTTTGCATATTCGGACTAATTTCCTCTAAGGTATCAGATGCATGCTCTTCTTCAAGCTGATTGATCACAGTCAGCCTCTGCTCGTGATCCAGATCTTCCAGAATTCCCACAATATCTACAGGTGGAAGATCGTTCAGCTTCTCTTTTAGTATATTTAGCTTTACATCTCCCTTAAAGCTTCCAATATTGGAAGGTAGAGCTTGAACGTATGACCAAGGAATAAGCTCATCCTCACTTTTACCACTATCCTTACGAATCAAATTAGTAAATTTATCAATACCTAACCTCCGATAACGTGCATTTTTGGAGGGGTCTACATCAGTAATATAGAGTTTATTTTTACTCATAACCATCTTGATATCGTAGACAACCTCAACCTCAGCATCCTCTAGATCTAAAATCTTCTTATCCAGAATGTAATCCTTCAGAAGGATAAATCCCTCGGGAATTTTATAGGCAAACTTTTCTACGTCATCGATATCTATAGTTACTTCCTTTTCATTGAATGAAATGACATTATTCCATGGTACTACTAATAAAGGATAGCCAAAAGGTCTACTTATTACGATGTATGTAACCTCCGCAGCCTTATCTTTTCCAATTATGATAAGATCTAAGAGCTTTCCTATCTTTTTGCCGTTTAGGAGGACTTTAGCATTCATCACCTCACTCAAAAAGAGGATGCTTTCAGGTTTGTTGTTATTTGATTCGTCTTTCATACATCTGCCTCCGGCTTACATCACCATTGTGTAGAATTTATAACTTAATATAATCACCAACATTATTAGATAAAGTCTAAGGGCAAGGAGTGAAACCTTGACCAAAGGTGTCATCTTCAATCGTGGCTTGCTGTATTTTTTGTTTATATTATGTATTGCCGTTCTCCACCTTTTTAGCACAGAGCTAATCCTTCCCTTCTCAGATATTTCATCGACATGTTCTACCATATTTTTCGTCTCCTGATAGTTTTCAATGTTATCTGAGCTCATTTGAACATCTCCGGAAAGATTGCACTTAAGGCATAAAGAGTAGAGACAATAATGATACTAATTACGATCAAAAAACCCCAAATATTTTGCATTAAGGTATTCTTATATTTCCCCATCATCTCTTCGTTGTTAAGCAGAAGTAGCAGAAAAACCAAAGCTGCAGGAAGAAGAGTTACAGCTATCACTTGCACAAAAAGGGTTATCAGTACTAATGGAGCTCCTGGGATTAGTACAACTATACCCGCGAAGATCAAGCTCAGGAAATAAAAAGCATAGAACATAGGTGCCTCTGAAACCTTTTTGTTGAGGGAATGGGCCCATCCAAAAACTTCTCCCATAGCCCATGAACTTGCCAATGATATGCACATAGCACCGAGAAGTCCGGCATCGAAGAGGCCAATGGCAAGGGCAGTGCCAACGATTGGGTAGCTTCCATTGATAGCAATTGCAGCCTCAGCGGCGCTTTCAATATCTACTCCACCTGGCTTGAAGAGCAACATGCCTGTGAGAATTACACAAGCAATTGCAACTACTACTGTAAAGAATGCACCAACTGCAGTATCGAATTTTCCAAAGGGAATATCTTTTTCAGTCATGCCTTTATCTACAACAGAGCTTTGCTGGAAAAATATCATCCAAGGAGCTATCGTAGTCCCGATATTCGCCATGAAAAACATGAAAAAATCGCCTGTGAACCCTGTGCTCGGAATACTTGGGATCAACCCTTTGAAGATATCGCTTATTTGAGGGTGAACAAGGAGAGCAGCAGGAATATAGATTAAGTTAAGTACGCAGAAAAGAAGCACTATCTTTTCCCATGTCCAGTATCTTCCGTGAACGAATATTGAGATCATTAAGATGGATACACCGATTACTGTCAATAGAGGTGGCACTCCAAATATCTGTAGAGCAGCTGTCATTCCTATAAACTCAGTGACCATCGTAAGAAAATCCAGGAAGCCCAAATCTATTAACGAAAACCAGCCCCAAAAAGGGCCAAATGCATCGAATATAGCCTCTGCATGTCCTCGCTTGGTGACTGCGCCTAGTCTCACAGTCATCTCCTGAACTACATATGCTACTGGGCCAAGTAGCACTAAGAGCCAGATCAAGTTAAAGCCAAATTTAGCACCTGTTGCTGCATAGGTTGTGATACCACCTGCATCATTATCCGCTACCATCACAATTATGCCTGGCCCTGCAATTGCCAAATATATACCCAACCATTTTATAAACCTGCGATATTTGTAATAATACCATGCACTTTCCATGATTATTCACCTCCATTGGAGACTCCATACAAAGATATTATTCGCAATGTTAGGACTTACACACTTGGTGATTGAAATCATATACATTAGACGTTGTGGTTAAATTCGCTTTTCATACAATTCACGGTTTAATTGCAGCGCTGCGAATTTGCTGTAAATTCAAAGTTAAATTTTTGCATACTTGATGTGATTAGATTCTTTAGATGTGTGGTTTCCTTTCTCAGAATTCGTTGAAATTTGTGATTTTACAGCAAAACAGGGAACTTTTGGTTTAATGCTATTGATTTTTTAGTTCAATCGCGTAGTCCTAAATTTAATACTCTCAGATATTGAGAATTTCGATAAATCTTCGATTTCAACAAATTGCCTATATATTTATATAAGCAACCAGCAAAAAATTTGGGTTCATCAAACGTCTCTGTTCTGAGCTATCGTAAAAGGCTAAATATGTTATATATTTTTTCATTGACTATCTTTTATATATTCTTTCATATTATAATCTGAGACCTTTTAATGTCTTCTGGGATTGCAAAAATTTACCATTAATTATACTAACAATTGACTGCACTCAATCAAAAATCCAGAGAATAGTATATACAGCCCGGTAGACAATGTGTTGGAGAACTTCTGGACATTTTTCACTTTCAGACACAGAACTACACTAAAATATTTTCTTCCTGGATTTATGCTATAGTGAATTTGCGGATCATGATATATTCGCTGAATATTATCTGAAATATATATATTTTTTCTGCATATACACTATATAGAAATATTTTAACTAATTAGTGTCAACTTATGTGGTCCTGATCCCACAAAACCATAACAGTAACCTTTTGAAATGAAAGATTCCTATTTTACTGATATCAATAAATAAAACGCTTTCACTACCTGTTAATCTTGCTCCAAGGATCTCACGGTAACTATTATTCCTTATTCCAGTAACTAAAAAGAGAGCCTGGTATTCATAGTGAAGCTTATCTCTTACCTTAAAATAAGTAACATCGATAAGTAAATAAGGGATTTCTTGGTCTTTTCGTTTTGAGGGAGATGAATAAAAAAATGATGGAGAGAAGTATTGTATTTGGACGAATAATGGAGAGTAACTTATCTAGAGCTAAAAACGATGGACTCAGCAACAATAAACTAGTGTAATCAAGATAAGTACATTTGGGCAGGTTTATAGATATAACTTGAGCCATTTTAAATTATACACTAATATAATTATATTTTAAATGATTTTAAACATGTGATGACTTGGGGGCATAAGTCCTATAAAGGTGTGATTAATAAAACTTATTTTAGATAATTCATGCAGCGAGATTCTCACAATTTCATACCTCGAAGACCATTGCAGTACCCCTTTACCTGGGGTGATATGGTGGTATTGATCACCGTAGCCGTTTTTATTTATGTGGGTATACGCTTGGCTATCAGCGCTCCGGCAATAATTAAAGGACCGACTATTTCTCTTGAGCCTAGCGCACTTCCTTTTTATGCAAGTCTATCCATCATACGAATGGTTATTGCTTACATACTTTCCATACTTTTTACCTTAGTTTACGGATATATAGCTGCCTATAACCGCAGTGCAGAGCGTATATTCATACCATTACTGGATATCCTGCAAAGCGTTCCAATCCTCTCATTTCTGCCAGTAGTCGTATTGGGTCTCAGTGCTTTTCTGCCACAGAGATTTGCAATAGAACTAGCATCTATTATTTTGATTTTCACAAGCCAGGTATGGAACATGACATTTGCCTGGTATCAATCGCTTAAGACCATACCCATGGAGCTGCGTGAAGCAAGCAGTATTTTCCGCTTCAACGGCTGGATGCGCTTTAAAACGCTGGAACTTCCTTTTGCTGCCATAAGCTTAATCTGGAATAGCATGATGAGCCGGGCAGGAGGATGGTTTTTCTTGATGGCTGCAGAGATATTCACCGCAGGTCAGCGTGATTTCAGGCTGCCTGGATTAGGCAGCTACCTTAAGGAAGCAGCAAATGAGGGAGATTCAATATCTATACTTTTGGGAGTTGTCACCCTTGTTTTCGTTATTGTAGCTCTTGACCAATTTGTATGGCAACCATTATTAACATGGGCAGATCGATTTAAGCTGGAGACAGTTGAAGGCAGGGTATCACACACCTCTTGGTTTTACGATGCATTTCACAGTTCACACATTATTAGCTGGTTCAGTCAACGCATATTCTCTCCTACAATTGAGCAGATGGATAAAAAAATACTTCATCGTTTTCCAATGACAGAACAATCCACAATGAAGAAAGTTAACCTAAAATGGGTTATGTACCTTTTAGAAATAGCAGGCGTTTTGGGATTGCTCTATGGAATTTATCTTACTGCGCAGATGTTGCTGGCAGTGCCTACTGCCCAATGGGGGCTCATAGGATTTGGGCTGATGGCTACGTTGCTACGTGTACTAGCAGCTCTGATTCTGTCTCTTCTTTGGACTGTGCCCGTGGGTGTAGCTATTGGCAGTAATGCACAATTAACCTCTAAATTACAACCATTGATGCAGATTGTAGCCTCTGTACCAGCTACAGCTTTATTCCCAATTATTGCAATTATCTTCATTAGCTTACCGGGAGGTCTTAATATGGCCGCTGTTTTGTTAATGCTGCTGGGCACCCAATGGTATCTTCTATTCAACATTATTGCTGGTGCCACTGCGATCCCACAAGATTTGAAGGACGCTGCCACAATGTTACAACTGGATCGATTAACTCGCTGGCGTACTCTGATTTTGCCCTCTCTATTTCCTTACATAATCACCGGAGCCATTACTTCAGCAGGCGGAGCCTGGAATGCTAGTATTATAGCAGAGTATATAGAATTTGGGGGGAAAACTTTTTCGATTAATGGATTAGGTGCTCTTATTTCTGAGGCTACAGCAAAGGGAGATTATCCTTTGTTACTGGCTGCAACACTTACCATGATTCTAACGGTTGTTATTATCAATGTCGCTATATGGCGTCGAATGTATCACATAGCTGAAGAAAAATATCATTTTGACTGATAAGGATGTGGAGTGATCCAGATATATGCCAACAAATGATCATATCTTGGAACTTAAGAACATCAGCCAAGCGTATGGCAGCGTAAATCAGCGCTTTGTAGCTATAAAAGATCTAAATTTGATTATTGATGAAGGTGAATTTGTTACTCTATTAGGACCATCTGGATGTGGCAAGAGCACTCTGCTTCGTATCGTAGCCGGTTTGCAGCAACCAAGTGGAGGTATGGTACTCTACCGAGATAAACCTCTGCTAGGAGTTAATCCCCATACTGCGATTGTTTTTCAAACATTTGCTCTGTTTCCCTGGCTAACTGCGCAACAGAACATCGAAGTTGTGCTTAAAACTCGTGGTATTCCACCCAAACCGCGAATAGCGCGTGCAATCGAACTGCTGGGTCTAGTGGGTCTGGGCGGTTTTGAGAATGCGTATCCACGTGAGTTATCAGGTGGTATGCGTCAGAAGGTCGGATTTGCCCGCGCTATGGCCACAGAACCTGAATTGCTCTGTATGGATGAGCCATTCTCATCGCTAGATGTACTGAGTGCAGAAGCCCTGCGTAGTGATTTAATGGAGATATGGCTCAGGGGCAATATACCCACTCAGGCCATATTGATGGTCACGCATAATATAGAGGAAGCTGTCTTTATGGCAGACAGGATAGTTGTGATGGAAAAGGGCCCAGGCAGGATAGTGGCAGATCTAAAAGTAGATTTGCCACATCCACGTCAGCGTAGAGATTTCGATTTTTTGGCAGTAGTGGATAATGTATATTCTATACTCGCAGGTCAAACTCAGCCTGAGAATATAGAGATGGGTGTAGCTCCTGGAGAGCCTGGCCATGTGCGTGCCTTGCCCCATATCATAATTAATGATTTAGCAGGCTTACTAGAATATTTGGATAAAATCCCAAATAACCGCGAAGATATTTACCGCCTGGCTGGAGAACTCAGGGTAGATACTAATCATTTATTCCACCTGATAGAAGCTGCAGAACTATTGGGTTTTGCTATTATTGCACAGGGTGATATTACCCTGACACCCCTTGGTAAAACTTTTGCAGATGCAGATATTTTGGCTCGCAAGACGCTTTTTGCTACTCGCATTTGTCGTTTACCCTTTTTTGGGTGGTTGCTTGATATGCTGCAAGCTGACCATAAACAGCAGATAGAAAGAAATGTAATTGAAACGGCACTAGAGCTGCAATTTCATTCTGAAGAAGCTAAACGTCAAATTGAGACTGCTACCAACTGGGGCCGCTATGCAAAAGTTATCTCGTATGATGATAATAATGAGATGTTCTACCTTCAACAAGGCGATATTACATCATGTAATTTAGAGAACAGATAAAGTTTAGTGTACAATACCAGTAAAGATGCCTGATTTAGGCCTCTTTCTCCCTATTTATACTTTATCAGTTTTCGTAAAGTCTTTATTTCATTCTGGCACCATCTTCCATGGAAAAGCCAATTGAGCAGTATTAGTTGGGAGTGTCTGTTTTGGTGAATGTATGCTTCTATGAGTTTTCACTTTAAATATTCGTGTATAAAAAATCAAACCAGATAACATTATTGGCAGCTGAATTTATATTTGTCAATTTTAAGGTATCAGATAAATTTTGGCAAATTCATGATATTGAGGATGCTTGGGGCACGGCAGTTACTGTCCAGGTCTTTGTTTCCGGAAACATGGACCTTAAATCAAGTTTAGGGGATGCTTTCACAAGGAATCCTTGTTAGGGAAAGACTGTCTGTAGTCTATTCTAGGCTCAGGGGCAGAGACGTAAGGATTTTCTCTACCCAAAGCAAACTTCTCTATAATTTGTTTTCTAAGTGTATCTGCTTCCTTGACTGTTAGTTCAACATTTTCATTTATATTCTCTGAAACAATGTTCATTTTACGATATTGTCGTCTAGCGAACTCTTCCGGGAAACGTCGCTCCAGTATCCACATGCAAACCTGGCAATTTCCAGCTGCAGCTGCATCATTTAACCGCTCAAGAAGTTTCCTAGCTCCGTCAGCATTGCATTTTTGGATATGTTTGAAAAACTGATTGTATATTCCAGATTTCTCTGTCTGCCCCCTTTTAAGCCAGGAATTTAAACTTTGGTAGGTTACTCCGGCTGCAGAAGCAGCAAGACTGTAAGTCAATCCGAGCGACACATTTTCACCGATTTTCTGTTGTATTTCAGGCGTGAGTTTCGAAGGACGTGGCATGATAACACCGTTTTTTATTTCTTAGAGTTAATATTAGTGAATCTTGTATTAAATGTTTCTTTAGTTCCCTTAGGTATGGAGCGGGATTATAAGCTATTCTCAGGCGTTTTAAGACGTTTTTTTAACCTGGACAGGATTATGGACTCTCAATATAAGTCCAACTAGTAGCCTCACATTAAGTCATTTTTGCCAAATTAAATCCCCGTGATTTTACTGCCATAATACGATAAGCACCTTCGAGACATTTTTCATATATTTTTATTCTTTTAAAATAATAAAAATTATGTAATAAAATGTAGTTACTTAGATTTTGAGATAGGATTTCACATAAATTCCCTCTTCCTTAGTTTAAGGTCGTGAAATAAGAATATACTCAAATAAAGTAAAACTGCTTAATAGCCACAGGTTTATTATGAGTATATAACAAAAATGACCGATTGTGGGGCGATTTAAGACATTTTCCTGAGTAGGTCAAGGAATAACACAATAGATGAATTGTAAATCTGTTGTAGGGGCTGAGATTAAGTCCAGTAACTTATAGCCTTTCTAAGATTTAGGCCGATATAATTCCTTTTTTAGTTAGTCTGCGACGTTCTGTATCAGTTTCATCGGAACTAGGTGGGATCACCTGCAACAGTTGCGATAATACCGGGGCGAATATAAACATCTAGAAGGGCAATTCCAAAATGATGGTTTAGGAACTTAGCTTCAAACTTTATGCTATCCCCTACTCTGTATCATTTCCCAGTTTTGTCTTCAGTATTTCAAGATCAATAAAAAGGAAAGATAGTATTTTAAGTTTCTATCTTCCCAAATTTTTGACATCCATTCAGGCTCTGTAATTCGATTATTAGGTATATATTCTTAAAGTGGGGTATCCTTCATAACAATGGTCACATAACACGGTCACAGTGGGACTTTTACCTCGTTGTCTTACAGTTTTTATCATCCCACAATTCTCTAACTCTTCCAATGCTTTTGGAAAAGCCCAATCTGGGATAGGTAACAATGAATTTATACCTTTTAAAGTGACTACTAGATCATTAGATTTCTTCACTCCTTTTAAATGCCAGATATACATAGCCACTCTATATGTATGCCCTACTGAATTGGAAGGTAACTTCCCAATCCATTCTGCAGGCATTTGGGATATGAAATATCCTTTTATTTTCTCTTTAGGATTCGCCAGCATTATCTTACTCCCATTTATATTATTATCAAATATTAAGGAGAAATAAAGAAGATATATTAAAGAAATATAAGTAGTAAAACCGACATCATGAGACTTTAGAATTTAGCTGTACAGCTAATTAATTTTAGCTACAGAGCGAAATATATTTTGCTGTGCAGCTAATTAATATTTCTCTACAGCTAAATTGGAATTTGGCTCTACAGCTAAATCGAAAAGTCTGCCTAGGGTCTTTGAGCCTTATTTATGATGATTTTTACTTCTGTTTTACCTCTGTGAGGATCCACATAATAAGCTCCCAAGTTTCGGCACCTTTTTCATCTATATACCTGTCAGGGTAGCGGACAATATCTACATCTGTTTTCAATCTATTACCTGCACCTAAAACGATTTCAGATGCATCACACATCAACTTTCTTGCTTTCTCTATCTCTTTTTCTGCCCCCTTTTCATCACATTCAATCATCAACGCATCGTGAACTGGAGCAACAATTTTGATTTTATTCTCCGAGAGAAGTATGCATGCGACTCTCAGAATTTCAGCTCCAGTGGCTTGAATGGGAAAATTTCTGACGGTTAACATTTCTTTATTGCTGGATCCCGAAACAATCATTTTCCATTTGTAGCAGTTTTCAATCCTTTTCATCAAACAGACTTGAGTCCAGATCATATCTACCCACCGCCAATAATTTTTGAAAACCCTTTTGTGATGACTAAGTAGTTCTTTTGCATAAGGTGTAGGCTTACAAATTTTAACCCCGAGTGATTCTGCACCTAGGCCATACTGAACACCCAGTACACACGATTTAAAGAGCTGTCTCACACTACCATGCGTTTCTTTTGTAGCGTCTGCTGGAACTGCACCTGCTAATTTTGCAAAAGCAAGATATGGATCCCCACTCTTATATGCCTCAATCATATTGGGGTCATTAGAGCGAACTGCGGCAATGAAGAACTCTTGCTGCGCATAATCTATATATGCAAATACTTTTCCCTCAGTCGGTTTTATTAAACTTCTCAGACTAGCAGGAAGTCCAAACATAAACCGAACTCTTAATTCTCCTCTATTCTTTTTCTCTTCGTCATCCTTAGGGGCATTTCTACCTGTCTTAGTCCAGAAAGGAGAGATTAAGGTTCGACTTCTGCCATCTGAACCAGCCATAATAGACTTGAAGTTTAACCCACCGATGAGAGCTTTTAGTTCCTTTAAAGGCCCTATTTCAGGATGGATTTCTGTCATTTCCTTGAAAGTTTCCTTATCGGTTTTTGGCAGACCTGTATCAGTTCTCGGCCATACCCAATTGTTGACTTGAATAAATCTCTCAAAATTATTCATCTTAAAGCTGATTCCTTCATAAATCCCAAAGGTGTCAATATTTTTAATTAACTTAAATATTATTTTCCCCCAGTTTTCTTGTAACTCTTTAAGTAAATCGGTATCAATTGGTATACCATTATATTCAATTTCTGCCACAGATTTCATATACTCCCCCCGGTAGAGAGAAGTGGGTATGTTGAAATCAGGGACTGTAATCATCCTTTTGAATAACTCTGCTGTTTCAAGGACATCAGATTCACAATAATGCATAATATATTCTTGATCTTCTTCAGTGTAAGGAGCGCCAGCTAAAATATGATCTCTTGCAGCATCTTTCTCCACTTTGCTAATGGTCTCTATGCCAAAAGTTTTGCATGCATCCAGTAGGTTTGCACCTCTTCTGTCATAAGAATGATTAGAAAAGCACCTATACTCAACGAATGTGTCGATTACGTTGGATGGTAAGGGCCAGTTTAAGACCAGGTGGCAACCCCACTCTGCTGAACTCAAATGAGCAACAAATAAGTCATTTTCACCTATTGAGTAGGGTGGATGATGATTGTTTTCTTCAAAAAGCCACAATCTTTTAGTTTCTCCAGAATTAATCTCATGGGAAACAATACAAACAGGTATTGGGCGTTCGCTAGGTTTTGCGATGAATTCAAAATCGATCACGTAAATATGATCAAAAAATGATAAGGGGTGCATCAAAGCTCACCCCTAACTCTCTTTAAAACAGGATGGTTTATGTCATCTATGAACCTATCCTTGAAGGCGATTTCAATAGCTTTTATTATATTCTCCGGTTCCTCAGGCCATTCCGGGTCCGGAAGTTTACTAATTGCTAAAACGGTGTCATAAGCTCCTATTGAGTCATTTGTTTGAAGTTTGACCCATTGAGTCTCAGCTGCTTTGTAAGCTAACCTTCTGGTGCGATTATATTCATTGTCCTTCCCTTCTGCATCAGGTTGGGCGATTTCTGAGAGAAATATTTCACCAGATCCATAAGTAATGCCCGTGTAAATCGTAACAAGCTTCAACTTTTTTGTCTCGATCACCTCAGGATACAAAGCCGTATCGAGAAGGTATTTTCCTTCCCCATCAGTTTTTCCGCCCAAATCCAAGAGATAAGTGTCAAATTTCCATTCTGACTCTGGCCTGATCCTGAAAAATTCCACACCAGGTCTGGGCTTTTTAAGAGGAATGGAAGTTATTAACCTTTTTACGAGGATGGGGGTAGCTTAGGTAACTCGGAGAGCTTCGAAGTTAAAAGACATCTAATAAACCTCCATTATTGAATTGGAGGTTTTTAAACGATACATCAACTCGCACATAGATAAGTTGAAGAAGGAAAGTATATTAATGATACTATACATAATATTCATGGATTATCATTCCTTATTTGCGTAGGGAGTGATTCCAAAGGAACGGTTTTGCGAGTGCCGTACGCCTCCAAGCAAACGGGTACTCGCAAATCACCAAAAATCTCTAATTCTGGTTTTTGTATCAAAGCAATCCTCTCTCCTGTTTCACTGTTTCAAGAGTTATTTCTCCTCGTTCAACGGAATTCTTTATTTGCTGAAAGCGATCCTGAGCCATTTGCTCGATTTGGAGCATCATTCGAAATGCTTTTGGCATGTGTTGATTAAGTTCGATATTTTTGGAATTCTTATCATATTCTGAGACTGTATTCATTGGCTTTCACCACTGTGTATATTGTTAATATCTGCCGTATCTAGTAGGGTATCGCCAGCGATAATTCTTAATCTATTTTTGTTATCCATCTCTACCACTAAAGTTTTCACGTCTGAATCCATTGATTTCATCCACTGCATTGGAAGCGAAATCATGTAGCTTCCACCTTGTTTGAGGACTGTTCTTTGTCCAAATTTGAACATATTACCTCTTAACTAATGTTATAATGCAGATTAGTAAATGTAACTAATCATATATATTTATTCTATATAGGCAATAAAAGTCGAAATGCCTATATATAGGTCAATTTGTACAATTCACCTACTATTAAGCAGGCCAGTTACCAATATATGTTAATAAAGGTTTGAGCTACCTATAAAATATGAAAACAGAAACTAATAAAGAACTAATCCTAGGTAGCTTATTCAAATCTCCTAAAACGACTGGACAATTAGCACGTGAACTAAAATATGTTGATAAAAAGGGCAATGCAGGTTACAGTATAATTGGGGATGATTTAGAAGACCTCGTAGAAAATGGATACATTGAAAGTAAAAAAGTAAAATCCGGGAAACCTGGCATCACTCCAACATTATATTCAATAGTCGTCAACATTCAAATTTTGAGACTTATACTGGAAGAGTATCCCCGTTTGATATCAAAAATGCAAAAAAATGCATCTGTTTCCGAAAATATATTCTCGCACTATTTAGATATAATTTATGGCTCAAATGATAGTGAATATTGGAGTGATTTTGGGGCAAATGGAAATGAAAGCTGATCTCTAGCTTCTAGGGAACTATTTATCCACGGAGTATATTCAACTTCTGATCCACTTTCTGATTCACTTAAGAAGGATTGGGAAGAAAATTCAGGAGATAAAATTTTTGAAAAAACACAAAAAGAATTCGAGAAAAAATTACAATTATCCCCTGAATTTTTCAGACTTTTTCTGACCAATGAAAAAAATAAATTAATGACGGATATTAAACAACTTGCTGAATTGTCAGAAAATAACATAATATCTCTAACGGATTGGGACCATGATCATCATCCAGATAACTTGCTATCTATATTTGGAACGACTTTATCCATCAATATAGCATTTGAAGCATGCGTTTCCATGGATATAATAAAAGGCCAATCAAATAGAGAAGCCATAGAACACTTAAGCCAAACAAAAAACGAAATACCAGATGCAGAACTTGCACATTTAAGAAATTATTATATGCATACAAAACTTGCACCTAAGTTTCTTAAAGGGAAAAAATTAATTCCCATCAAAAACCCCAAACTTGAAAAGATAGAACAAGAATTCGAAGACCATGGAGGAGATTACATACTTTATTTATACTCCCATAATCCAGGGATATAAAAATAACAGGAAAATCGACTAGAATTAAAATTTTGGCGGTCGAATTCGGGACACTTTTTGTTTCCAGTTCAGATGCGCAAATCCGATATAAAAATTATTATTTAAGTCATTTTAGCCAACAATTCATTGAGTCTTGCTTTTACCATTTCCTCCATTTTCTTTTCCAGTAGGCGTTCTAATTCGCTATCTATCGGCTTCATTTTCTCTATCTCAGCCCTTAATTCCTGCAGTTCAGAACGCTCTACGACATGCCGGGCTGTCTCAGCCTGTAATATTTGGTTTTCCTGCTTAATCCTGAGATATTCCTGGCTTTCGCTTATGTCAGTCTCTTTTTGTATTGTGAGATAAGGCACACAAGTTTTGAATCGTTCTTTTAATTGATCTGCATCGTGCCAGAAGTAGGTCCTATCTGTTGAGTCAGCTTTGTGTCCAAGCATATGATCAACAAAATAAAAATCAAATCCTGCGTTTAGAAGTGCGGAGTTGAAATACTTTCTCATGTTGTGGCTTCTTACTATCGCCCATCCATTGGAATTTTCTTTCCCGCACTTCTCAGAGAGCCGAGCATACAATCTATTGAACGAATCATCAGTGTACTTACGTAAGTCTTCCTTTTCTTGCCATTGTTCATCTGTTCCACAAGGCATTTTGAGGTATTTATCTGAAATATTCCTGAGAACGAAGAGATAACCCTCATCTCTAGTTACAAGTTGTTTTTCTAACTGAGTCCTGCGTACGGGGTTCATTCCTTTCTTCGGAGCCCTGTTTCGGAACTTGATATAATCATTAACTGCATTAGAGGCTTCTGGTGTTAAAAATGTGCAAAACATAACTCCTGTTTTAGTCCTTCTCAATTTCAGTGTAGTAATTCCTGTTTCAGGGTCGTAATTCCCCTCGAAATCGCTTATTCTCAAATTGCATATGTCAGCGGCGGCTAGTCCACTTGAAACACCAGTGAGAACAATAGCTTTTTCTAGCACATCAGCGACTTTGAGCACGTCACGGATATCATCTTTTGAAATTTGTTTTGTGTTCTCCTTCTTAGGCTCAGCACCTTTGTTACCTTGTAATTTTTGGACCTCTATATAGAAAGCTTTGTAAAAACTGACTACGCAGTTAATATAGTTCCTGACTGAAGTGGGCGCAAAATTGTTTTCCAAGTATTTCCTGAAACCAAGTAACCGAGCCAGAATTTTACGTCTCCTCATGACTATTTGTTTTGAAGCTTCATCTTCCGCTTCAGTCAATAATTCATCTGGTGTTAAGCCAGTAAATTTAATATACTGATTGAAACCGATTAGATAGTTATCCACTGTCTTAGGTTTCTTTCGAATAATGTCTATCCACTGTATTATAACAGGGTCGTTCTTCAAGTCTGAGTAATTCGCCATCTAACCAGCTTTTCTTATACATTCTAACAAATAAATACGTTTTCATATTAAAAGCCACACATTAAACCACCATGCCCATTCCAAAGAAGTCCTTGTCGAAATGGCTCACGAAATCATGAGCGAGTTACTTTCGAAAAGCAATGTCAAGTTCCGACGTATAGGAATTAGAGTAAGTTATCTTCTGAAACGAAAAGGTCAAAAAAGTCTTTTTGACTATTGAATCTAAATTCTTTTGCCGCTGTGACCAATTTTAATGCGGAATCTGCCAGAAGCAATATAATTGAGTTTATCAAAAAAGCCATTCTGATTCTAATCGCTGAGAATTATTAGGATCTCCGTCATAATTAAAAACTCTATTAGTCACTTAAAATACAAGATTCTAAAAGCAAATTTTGAATTTTTGGTGACGAGGATCGTGTCCAATAAGCTGAATAGTTAAGAATCTCATTTTATTTCATTTGAATTATTACAAAAATTTAATAAATCAAGTGAGCATACTTAATGTAGATACTTTATTATTTTCTGGGTTTTTGATTGATTGCAGTCATTTAATTTGGGAAATAAGTATAATTTTTTGGTATCCCAGAAGATATTAAAAGTCTCTAAATTAAAACAAATTCGCAATCCGATTTAATCCGTTTAATGTGGATACTGGATTGGTATAGAGGAGGGACAGTAGACAGAAACTAATCAACACTAAGAATCGGCTAGTTGGTGCTCAGATAGTCACATATTAAAAATTAGGCATCAAAAAAGTATAATTTGCTAGCGATGAAAGGATCGGAGGGTCCTTATTTAAGTCCCAGTGAAACAGGGAATTGCCAAAAGCAATTTAAATAAGACCTGAAAAATTAGAATCCTTCGAAGATTAACCGGATCCTTGAACATGAGATTGAAATCTAAAATAAAACAATTTTTTCCAAAGCTGTAAGTTGATTGAGGAGTTGAATCTATGACGGAAAAAAAGAAGGCAGAACCAGAGAAAGAAGAAGCTAAAGTAGAGCCCATACATCCCTCTGAAAAAGAAAGGGGAGGTAAAAAGAAGGGGCTTCTAGACACTTGTAAGTAAATAGGCTCCTATTTAGTATTGGGGATGAGTAGGTAATCAACTCATATAAAAATGAGCCTGTCTTTGTTTGGGAAATATACAGAGACTCATATGATTATGGTATTCAGCAACTCACCTCACAATCTGATAAGTCAAACCTAGTATTTATGATTTAAACTAAGAGGATTTTGAAAAACCCCTAAATTTCATCATATACTTACAATAGTATATGCATGACTTATGAAAATCGGAGTTTTCTCAAAATCTTCTACAGTAAACTAATTAATCAATTTTTTTGACAATGAATTTTTAGTAAGTCTGAAAGAAATCATTTCTTTCTCCCTAAGTCGTATAAAGAGAAAGTCGTTAGCATCATCTCTCCAAAAAAAGAGCTTAAAAGTGTTTATTTACTCTGTTCAAGTACATCTACTATTTTTAAGGTTTCAGCTAAGTAATTGCATAAGCGTTGGTTATTAAGTTAGGAAAGAAGTTTAGTCATCTCTCAGTCCACTTTTCAAAATATTCCCTACATAAATAGGAATTTTTATAAAAACTAGCTGGCCTATAGCGTTCAATTTTGTTGTCTTAGAAGAATGGGAGTATGAGTTTGTCTGAAGCAAACATCAATGCCCTATTCCTAATATTATGTTAATATCTATGAACAATCCCACTTCCTGCAGATGTCACAAGAATTCCACTTATTTTCTCAATATGACAGTAGCTTAAAAATTGATTCAACTTTGTAAATAGTCCACTTCGGAAAAACAATGTCATTGGGAATTTTTACTAAGATTCAATGAGTCAATTTCAGTGAGCTGATTTTAAATAGCTATCGTCTATTGATAATGTTTTGATCACCCATCAGTTAATACTCAAAAGTACCTATTGCATCAAAATAGACACCAACCAACTTATTTTTGATAGGCTAAATAGTATGATATGGGGTTGGCAAAATAGTGTATATTTGATCCACTTTTTTATTTGTTGCAAATAAGATGTATTCTTGCACTTATCCAACACTGCAACAATATTGGAAATTGGTTCACCATCCTTAAACTTATATTTACATACATTAGAAATATTTTCAGTTACCTCAACGTGCTTTTCAAGAATTTCTTAATCCTATTTTAGGATTTAGTTTCGATTACAGATTCTAGCTTTTTCTCATCCTTTTTTGAGAGAACTCTCTGTCAAAAAAGATCATCCATGTATAAAGGTACCCAGCTTTACCTCCATTATTTCAATCCTTTAAAATAAGCATTTTCCGAAGGGTCAAGTATTATTTGCCTAAATAATTTGATACTTATGAAGTGCTGAGAGTCACTAATCCAACGTCCTCTAGGTAAGGGATAAAGTGAACCCTCGAATCTTGTTATATTCATTTAACCCACAAAATCATTGGTTATCTGTAAAATGAGTTTATTTTTGTCACATGTCAGAGGTGGCTACAAGTACCTCTAACCAGGAGTGATACGCATTGGAATTAAAAACCTTTATCATAGATACAGTCAGATCATTTCTCACACAGTATTGGTGTATAAGTGTAGATACAGTAGAGAAAACTTTGATAAACTCTAATTTTTAAGAGTCATATATATACAATTTCTAAGCATAGGGCAAAATTAAGGGGTTTCGCGAAATCCATTATATTCTAATAAGCGAGTTAAGAAGAATTAAGTTTCTATCTTCACAACTATTTACTTGGAACACGGCTACAAAATTCATATTATTAAAGTGGTCAAAGATCACGTTTACTTATTCATGGAATTAATCCAATCAACTTTCTATTATGTGGATAGTTCTTGCAGAATTTTCAAGCTTCGTCCTGAGCTAAAAGATCCATTGGGACTATACAAATATTTGGAATAGTTCTGAGCAAATAATGTTTTTCATGATATTGTTTACACTGATCTTACTTTTTAAAAGCAGTAATCGTCAAGAAATTGTTAAAATGGTAACAGATTGACTTGCCGAATTGTACAATATCCCAGTAATATTACTCCTGAATTTCTTGATGAAATCTAATAGGGGGATAATTCAAGCTCTGCTCTATTATATTAAGAGATATCTTCTCTCAAAAATCTGGCAAAAAATCACAAAATTGTTTAGTGGGACTAAAAAATTTCTACTTCATAACTTTACAAGATTGAATTTTCTAGGGCAATTACAATAAAACTGGATTAAGATGTATGGATGAATTTTTTGTGAACTATTGAATAAAGATTGTAACCGGATACGAATATTCATTCAGAACTCTAGCAAATCGGAACTGTTGTATTCAATTGTGGGCTATGGACATTGCTTTTTTCACAAAATTTTTAATTGAATAATAAATTTGAATTGTGCTCAGATAATATGTGTGCATTCCTGATTTTGTTATCATCATTTATACTGTATCTACGGAATCTAACAAATAAGAAAGGTAATGTGACTATACTATATATCATGACTAAAATAATTCTATCATTATCTCTAATTTGCTACGTTGAAAGGAGATTTTCATATTTTAGAGGAATAAATAATTATAGTAAATAAATTTTGATCCATTTCTTAAGATTCAATTTGCGATATTTCTCTGTTCCTTGATCATTATTTCTTAAAAATTTTGATCGAATTTCTATTATTTAATTTGGCATATTATATAGATAACAGGAAAAATACTTATATCGATGTAAAAAATTAGGGAGGATGAAAACTGTTAAAAATAAACTCCACCTCTCTACACAAATAGTTTTTATACTGTGGATTAGGAAACTGGCAAATCCTAAATTATTTTGATGAAATTTTTGAAAACTATCAAAGTAATTTTTGACGAAAATATTAGGTTTCATTTCAAATGTAATGTCATGCTATCAAACTAATTTTAGCTTTACAAACCAGATTCTTATATAATAAATATGAAGTGAAATTTTATTCAAAGTCTACACAGAAATGCCACTAAACGAAATGGGGAATTAAGAGCTAGGTATGTTGGAAATCAAAAATTTTGAAAAATTAAACGACGAGAGGGGGATTCGAACCCCCGAGATGCGAAACATCACGGGATTAGCAATCCCGCGCCATACCGGGCTTGGCTATCTCGTCAATGAGATGATTTAAAAATGCGTTCCTTAAATGCATTTTATATATTTAATTCTTTCCGAGGAGGTATTTCTCAGAAAATATTTTTCCCACAGCATCATTAATTATATAATTAAAACAAACTATAAAACATTTTAAGTGATGAGCATGCCTCAAGTCGTTGAATCTTGGATATTCCAGGAGACTGGATCCTCTTCTCCACCTCGTGCCCCCGTAAGCGACAGTTGCCCACAGTGAGTCTGCTCCCTTCCGGGCCTCGACCGATTTCCGCAGTTAGGGTATGAAGATCTGTTTTCCAGCAAATCCGCATACCTGCACAATCCAAACAGGACGAAGCTTCTCAGTTGAGACTCCAGGCTGGAATTTCTTCGACGCATCTTCTCTCGGTTTCGTCCCCCGCATATCGACGATTTCGGGTTACAGGTAACGCCGAGCTACCCGGACTAGCTCATCAGCTATACAAAGACACTTGTAATTTATAAAACTATCCCCACTGATATTTATTTTTTTGGCAAAAAGATCCGAAAGACTAAAATTGCTTTATAAAAACGGAAAAAATGGACATTAAAGTTTCTTTAACCTAATTTTTACAATTGAGTAAAAATGGTTACTCTTTTGCTTGTGTTATTTGATCCAAGGGGTACAAACACAAAAAATCCCTTCAATCCCTTACAAGGATATATGCGTTCCTATCAGATAGATTCTTGATGTTCAATTTTTTTATGAAAAAGTTACTTTTTGTGAGATCTTTAGCAAGCTAAAATAAACGATATTGATCTCAATAACTTATTGATAGGCTTGGTGGGCTATAAGTCACTGATGATTTTTGGATCAAGGAATCTGGCAAATGTCTAATTAGAAAGAAATTAGTGACATCCCAAATCTTTAAAAATTCCATGAAATAGTACCTTATAGGACCTTTGAAATTTTGGGGAGTAACATAGAGACAATTTTCTCGGATATTCTGAGCAGTCGTTTTTCTTTTTGTGATCTGAATAGACATATCTAAACTTGGACTGGAGAAGTATAACTCTTCACATAACTAGATCTAGATTTGGTAGGCATGGATACAGTAGAGATAACATAATTGATAAGTCACAGAATATTTGGAATTAGTAACTTTAAGAAACCAATATACATAACGTTTGGAGATTGAGTGAATGGATAACTTTTTTTGTTTCTAATATTTTTTTGACATTTCTTATTAAGTGAAAAGTAGACTATAAAAAAAATCTATAAATTTAGAAAAATCATTATTGATAACTGTAAAGAAGATGAAATATGGGGACAGTTTCAAAGCCAACTTTATTGGCTTAGTTTGAAAATAAAAAAATGAAATATTCATAACGCTACTTTTATCCATTCAGATATAGGATATCCAAAAGCGGATAAACTTCAAGAAGATGAAGCAAAAATAAGGCCAAATATAAAAAATAGTTAGAAAGGTTTGGACAGGATTCTAGATAAAAAAAAGTTAGATGTAAATCTGAATCTTCTGTTGTTTATTAATTGTATTTTTCATTTTCATGAGAAGTGGCAAATAATAGCCAGGTGGGATTCTAAATTACTTCCCCTAGACTGCATATTGGCAAACTGAATGGGTACTTTATTTTCAAGATCATACTTCAGTTTGTCAATGACTGAATTGGAGCCGGGATTCTTCCACCCCGCTTTACGAAAACTTCCGAACTGAAATTGCTTACCGGCATAATAGGTGCACGTCCAAGCAACCCGCCAAATTCAACTGAGTCCCCCACTCTTTTTCCAGGTACTGGGATGATTCTGACTGCAGTGGTTTTTCTGTTAATTACCCCTATTGCCATCTCGTCAGCTATGATTGCAGAAAGTGTGGATGTAGGCGTATCTCCAGGCACTGCGATCATATCCAGGCCGACTGAACAGATGCTTGTCATGGCTTCTAGTTTTTCGAGAGAGAGGGCTCCAGCTTCAATAGCTTCTATCATGCCTGCATCCTCACTTACTGGAATGAAAGCCCCACTCAGACCCCCTACGGAGGAAGATGCCATAGCTCCTCCTTTTTTCACTGCATCATTCAGAAGGGCAAGTGCTGCTGTTGTTCCATGGGTCCCACAACGTTCAAGTCCCATTGCTTCCAGAATAGTAGCAACACTATCTCCTATTGTAGGAGTCGGAGCTAGGGAGAGATCAAGGATACCGAACTCAATTCCGAGCCTCCGAGAAACTTCCTTTCCTATCATTTCTCCCATACGAGTTATTTTAAAGGTTGTCTTCTTGATAGTCTCTGAAATTTCCGTGAGATTCGGGTTTTCAAGTTCCCGAACGGCAGCGTTCACAACACCTGGTCCGCTTACACCTACATTGATAACGCACTCAGGTTCACCAATTCCATGAAAGGCTCCGGCCATGAAGGGGTTATCTTCTGGGGCATTGGCAAAGATCACAAGTTTGGCACAGCCAATCCCATCTTTATCAGCAGTAAACTCGGCAGTTTTTTTTATTATGTCGCCCATCAAGCTGATAGCATCCATATTAATTCCGGCTCTTGTGGTAGCAACATTTACTGACGAGCAAACTTTTTCAGTGCTTGCAAGGGATTCGGGGATCGAATTAATGAGTTTCAGGTCTCCTGGAGTTGTGCCTTTGTGGACAAGGGCACTAAAACCTCCTATAAAATCTACATTTGTATCTTTTGCAGCATCATCTATCGTTTTTGCAATGGAAATAAAATCTGGAGCTTTACAACTTTCAGCAGCTATGGCTATTGGAGTTACAGAAATTCTTTTGTTGATTATGGGAATTCCATAGAGACTCTGAATTTCATTCGTTGTGCTGACAAGCCTTTTTGCGTGGGCAGTTATTTTATCGTAGATATTTTCATTGAAAGTTTCTATATCATGATGGCTGCAGTCCCTGAGGCTAATCCCCAGTGTCACTGTTCTGATATCCAGGTGTTCCATTTTGACCATCCGGATTGTTTCCATAATTTCGTAAGGGTTTATGTGCATAAAAGTCCTCCTGATTTACTCAGTTAGATCCTGTGCATGAAATGAAAAACGTCTTCATGCTGTACCTTGACCTCAACTCCCATTTTCTTTCCCCCCTTATCCATAGCTTCCTGAAAAGCTGCGAGGTCAAAATTCTGCTTTGGGGCTTCTGCAAGCATGATCATGGTGAAAATGTCCTGCATAATTGTCTGACTGATATCAACAATATTCACATTGAAACTGGCCATCACTGTAGTGATACCAGCAACGATTCCTACCCGATCGCTGCCTATAACTGTAATAATGAAACGACTTGATGTCATTTTATATCTCCTGTTGCTTGGAAATTTTCTTCCAAGTTGATGTTCATACTCTAAACTGAAATATTTTATTCAGTTTGAAGACCTGATGACTAATAAACTAAACTATTGATAATTATTCAAATACTCTTATTTCTAGCTTGGAATTGAAGCAGTAAATGCAGGAATTTCTGTTTATTATAAAATTCAGGAAACCTTATTGAGAAGTTGAAAATAGCACACAGAAAAAGAGTACTTGAAAAGAAGATAATAGCACTGACGCTTTACAAAGTGCTGACAATTGATGAAATTAACTACTTACTATTTGGTGAAGAAGAATTTCACTGTATATTTCAGCTGATTTCTAGATGTTATTAATTGAATTAAAACAACATTTACCTAAATCAAGTTATCGGAAGTATGGGGGAGATATTCAAGTACTATATAATGGCAGCTAATAAACTTGATGAGACTATCAAAATATTCTTAATAGTCCTAAGTAAATATTATTTCTCAACGTTTTTTGGATCTTTTTTGCTTAGACATTGAAACATGTGTTTGGGCGGGTGTAGGAGTTGATGAACGAGTAACAATTAATTGCCCAAAAGTAGATCCAATGGATTATGAACATTTAGCTATAACTCTATATCTATTTAATAATGGCGATCATAAACTAACGACAAATCCAAGTGATTCGAATTTGATTGCTGATGAGCTTAAGTATGAGTATATTTCAAAGAAATTTGATAGTTCGTTAGGCTATCAGGATATAGAAATTATAAAAGGTGGGGATGTGAGACAAAAATAGTATATCTAATAAATGGACATTCAGCCAATGCTCATTTACAATATAATGGACTATGTGGTAAGGGTACGAGCTTTAAACAAGTTAACCATTTTGGAAATCAAACTTTATCATGAATTGGTTTGAGAAATACTGCCAATGCTGCACAAACCATCAGTATCTAGATACTTCACAAAGTATATTTGTTTGTTCTGCAGAACTGTATTGGGCTTTAACCTTATTATTTTTTTTATTTAATCTTTCCTTGAAACATTATTTTCTTTTCTATATAACCCACAAATTGTATTTGCTCAGCATTCCACAGCACTTTTTGGTTTTTTGATTCGTTTATTTTTGGCAATACCTTAGGGTATAATCCTTGGATAAGATCCCTTGACATGCAACAAGAAGAAACTAAATCACGTATTGACTTTGCAACAAATAGAATAAAATATGGCGTATTTATATAAAAGTTAAATTTTTTATATTTGAAGAGAAAAAAATCACCTTTTAATGATATTTTGAAATTTTTGTGATAAATTGTAGTTAGTTTTCATTATTATATCGGAACAAACATTAGGAAGCTGAAAATGAAAAAGGCGAGTAGAAGGCATGTATTTATAACAGTTTTAGGGATTATGTTGTTATCACTTTTAATCCTAGCGAGTCTCGCATACGCTGCACAGTACTCAACAGGTTGGTGCAATAAAGGAAATATTCTATGCAAAGTAGGTAAGTTCAACGAAGCAATAGCAATATATGACAAAGCAATTGCAATTAACCCACAGGATTCATCAGCTTGAACATATTCTACATACAAACAATTATCAAGGGCTCTTGTTCTATCCTTCGAACTTTATTTAAGAATCTTGATTCTATTACATCGGGAACTAATATCACAATCCTGAATATACAGCAATGAAATATTGTGAAAAGTCTAAAGAGGGGAAATATCGTAGGAAAAAACGAATTCTTTAAAGTGCATTGCTTTGCTTTATTACTTTAAGAACCTTTAATCAAGAAAAAGAAACATATATATATTGCCAAATAGGTAATAATTTACTTACTTCCCCTAGCAGTGACCTTCTCAATCCATATGAATGGAGCGAAATTGGAGGTAAGAGAGCTGCTCAATACATATATTTACTACAATTTGATGGTGTCCTTGAGTCATTAATTTAATCTGAATAATGAGTATGTATCCAATTTTTTGGAAAATATAACTAGATTTTTAAGTTTACGATTTCCAATAACTCATGTACACGATCTGTATCCAGATCAAATAAATCTAGATGAAAATCTCATGAATTGTGAAAATTTATAAAAATTGCTCTTGAGACCCAGTTTATCCAGCTGGCAAGTTTTTTGACTATTTCTCAAAAACGAGCCACAGAAATTATTCAGAAAATTATCAAAGAAAATTCTCATAGAATTTATACTTTGGATAAAGTTTATTTTTATTTATTTATAGAGTGATCTAAATGTGTGGAATAATCGGATTTATAGATAGAACAAAGTCCAAAATTGACGGGTCGAGTATAAAAGCAGGCCTCAGTCTCATGAACGAAAGAGGTAGTGGAGACGGGGCCGGCTATGCAGCATACGGAATTTATCCAGAGTATGCAAACTATTATGCTCTTCATGTTTTCTTTGACAACCTAGATGAACCAAAAAAGAAAGTTGATGAACTTCTCCAGCAATGGGGAGAAATCGTTCACCAGGAAGAGATCCCTAACACCCCGCAGATTGGCATAAAAAAAGTCCATATTCCCTGGAGATATTTTTTCAAACCCTCCGAAGATCTCAATGGAAAAATCGCTTCCGAAAAAGATGTTATTACGTACCTAGTCATGCAGGTAAACGCCAATGTAAAAGGAGCCATAATATTTTCCTCAGGGAAAAATATGGGAGTATTCAAGGCTTCAGGCTGGCCAGAGGATGTAGCAAACTTCTATAGAATAGAAAATTATAAGGGATATGTATGGCTGGCCCATAACCGTTATCCTACCAACTCACCTGGCTGGTGGGGAGGAGCCCATCCGTTCAACCTGCTTAATTGGTCAGTAGTGCATAATGGGGAAATCACATCATATGGTACAAACCAGCGCTACGTCGAAGGTTTTGGATACAAATGTACCCTGTTTACTGACACCGAGGTTGTAGCCTACCTATTCGACCTACTAGGAAGGCAGCATGAACTCCCCCATGAGATGATTGTTCGAGCTCTTGCTCCACCATTCTGGGATGACATAGACCATATGCCTGCAAGGGAGGCCGAACTAAACAAGGCAATTCGCCTTACTTATGGGTCTGCCCTTATGAATGGACCCTTTGCGATAGTAGTCGGGACTGATGACGGTATTGTTGGCTTTACTGATAGAATCAAACTACGCCCCCTAGTTGTTGGTGAAAATGGGAACAGACTATATATCTCCAGTGAAGAAGCTGCAATAAGGGGCCTTGATCCTGAAGTTAAGAATGTTTACACTCCCAGGGCAGGAGAACCCATAATAGGGAGGTTTATCGAATGACTCTTGGAAGTGTACCACCTAAATTTAAGGTCGGAATTGACCGAGACCAGTGCATGGACTGTGGGCGTTGCATTGAAAACTGCTCCTATGGAGTATACCATAGGGAAAGCGACAAAATTCTGATAGAATCCAGGAAATGTACTGCCTGTCTCCGTTGTGTTGCCATGTGTCCGAGGGATGCGATAACCATTACGGAAAAACCAGTAGACTATCGCAGTCACCCTATTTGGACAAGAGAGATCAGGGAAGACATAATAACCCAGGCTCGTAGTGGTAAGATCATCCTTTCAGGAATGGGGAACGCCAGAGATCTACCAATTATCTATGATCGCCTTCTCCTTGATGCCTGTCAAGTAACAAATCCAAGCATCGATCCCCTGAGAGAACCAATGGAACTCAGAACTTATATCGGGAAAAAACCATCAAAACTCAAATTAAGAAAAACCGAGAGTGGTGATGTAGAACTGGAAACAAAACTTGCTCCAAATCTCAAGTTGGACACACCAATTATGATTGGGCACATGAGTTTTGGAGCTATCAGCTTGAACTCCCATCTCAGCATGGCAAAGGCAGTAACAGAAACTGGAACTTATATGGGAACCGGGGAAGGTGGGCTTCACAAGGCTCTCTATCCATACCAGGATCGTCTGATTGTTCAGGTTGCTTCAGGTCGTTTCGGTGTAAACATTGATTACCTTGAAAGAGGTGCTGCTATTGAAATCAAGATAGGGCAGGGAGCAAAGCCGGGTATAGGAGGACATCTCCCCGGAGAAAAAGTTAACGATGAAGTATCAAGGACTCGCATGATTCCTGTTGGCAGTGATGCAATCAGCCCGGCTCCACACCATGATATTTACAGCATTGAAGACCTCGTTCAGCTTATAAGGGGCCTGAAAGAAGCAACCGAATGGAAAAAACCTGTCTTCGTAAAGATTGCAGCTGTGCACAACGTGGCGCCTATAGCTGCAGGTATTGCTCGTTCTTCCGCAGATGCAGTGGTAATTGACGGATTCCGTGGTGGAACCGGAGCAGCTCCGAAAGTCTTCAGGGACAATGTAGGAATTCCAATTGAGGTTGCAATCGCAACTGTTGACCAAAAACTTAGGGACCAAGGCATAAGGAACGAGATCTCGGTTATTGGAAGTGGTGGAATAAGGAGCAGCGCTGATCTTGCCAAATCAATTGCACTTGGTGCGGATGCTGTCTATATCGGAACTGCTGCCCTTATTTCTCTGGGCTGTAGAGTCTGCGGTAACTGTTACAGAAACCTCTGTCCGTGGGGAATTGCTACTCAGCAACCGAACTTAATGAACAGGATTGATCCAGATAGGGGAGCAGTTCAGGTTGCAAATTTGATCAAAGGGTGGACTCTGGAACTTAGCGAGCTTATGGGAGCTGCAGGAATCAACAGTATAGAAAGTCTGCGTGGTAACAGGGACCGTCTGCGTGGATACATGTTGGATGAAGGAATGCTTAAAGTATTGGATGTACTTCCTGCAGGGGCATGATTGAAATGAAGACTACAAGAATTGATGCAAAGGGCATACATTATACTCCCCTTAACCAAAAAATAAGGGCTGCAATTGCTGACGGGGCAGGAGAGATAATCCTTGACAACGTTTTAGGACAACGTTTTATTGGAAGTGGTTTGAAGAGTAAGGTTCTGATCACAATAAATGGAGTCCCAGGGGGGGACTTAGGGATGTTCATGAGCGGGCCGATTTGTATTGTAAATGGGAATGCAGAACATGCTCCAGGAAATACGATGGATAGCGGTATGCTTGTAATCCATGGGAGTGCAGGAGATGCCGTATCCCACAGTATGCGGGGAGGGAAAGTTTTCATAAGAGATAATATTGGATACCGAGGCGGCATCCACATGAAACAGTATAAAGAGGAATCCAGGCCTATACTTGTTGTGGGAGGCACAGCCCACTCCTTTCTTGGGGAATATATGGCAGGAGGCCTTGTGCTTGTGCTGGGTATAGGCAAGGAAAAATCCATTACAGATAGGGGTATAGGAAGTGGAATCCATGGTGGAGAGATCATTATTCGTGGAGAAGTGGAAGACTATCTTCTTGGCGTCGGTGCCAAGAAATTTAAGTTTAATGAGGGCGACCTCGAACGTATTGCTCCGGTGATTAAGAGTTTCTGCGAACACTTCAAGCTCGACCCCACAGCGTTTCTGGACACTAACTACACGAGAATCGCACCTGAAAGCAGCCGTCCTTTTGCAAACAAATATGTTTGGGAGTGATCATAAATGGCAGAACAGAAACCAATAAGTAAGAATTACCTTGACCTTAAATCAAGAGTATGGGACGAAGGCATTTGCTCGGGCTGTGGAGCCTGTATTGCAGTCTGTCCTGCTGATGCCTTGTACTTCGAAATCGGGCCCAATTCCCTCCATCCACAGAGCAACAATTACTGTAAATCTGCTGTTGATGATGTACCCTGTGGAGCCTGCTATGAAGTCTGCCCGAGAGTCGATGAAACGTATTCAGGTCTTCTTGGGGACTATCTGGAAATTACTGCCGGGAAAGCCGAATTTGATATCCCTAAAAAGCAGAGTGGAGGTGCTGTTACGGCCCTTCTTGCAAATGCTCTGGATATAGGCCTTTTAGATGCTGTGGTTACGGTTACTGAAGATCTTTGGACTCTCAAGCCTCATTCGATGATAATCACTAGAAGTGAAGCTCTTATTGCCAAGGCTGGTAGCCGTTACAACTGGTGGGTCCCGCTGATATCTTCCCTCAAGGAAGCGGTTGTTAATAAAAAATATAGAAATATTGCAGTTGTCGGAGTTCCCTGCGTAGTCCAGGCAGTTCGCAAGATGCTTGAAACCGACAACCAGCTTGTAGGCCCTTATAAGAAATCTATTCGTTTTGTGCTTGGGCTTTTCTGTACTGAAAGTTTCGACTATGATAAATTAATTGTAGGAAAGCTGAAAAGCGATTATGCACTAGAGCCTATGAAAGTTTGCCGTATAGATATAAAGGGTAAACTTGAAATCACTTGTAATGATGGGACTCAGTATGTAATTCCCCTTGCCGAACTCCAAGACACCGTACGTCTAGGCTGTGGTATTTGCACAGACTTTACTGCCATCAAAGCTGACGTTTCAGCCGGATCTGTTGGAAGTCCAGAGGGTTACACAACCATTATCGTACGTACCCTTGTAGGCCAGCATCTTCTTGACAGCGCGGTTGCCAACAAGAAGTTGACAGTAGGCGGTGATGTCGACATTGGGGCAATCGAGAAACTTGCAAAGAAGAAGCTTAAAAGGAAACCCGCATAAATCTACTTAGTAGGATAGGAAAATGAAGCTTCCTGCTTCATCTTTACCTTATTTTTTTTGTTAAGTTTATTTTGAAGATTATTCAACCAGATTTATCAAATCGTGTTCTTGAACATGAATTCATATATGTCTTTTTTTCCCAGGTTGAATAGTTACTTTAGTTTTTAATTGTTTTTTTCTGGTTGAGATTTTGATAACCCCTTAATTTCGTCATTGCTTATAATGGTGCATAAATGACTATTGAAAATATAGACTCATCAAATCCTCTGATATATGCTTTTTTCTTTCTTAAGTAGATGAATAGCTTTTTTCAGGCATAATAGGTCAAATTTATGGCCGAAGAAAGTTTTCCTTTTTTCGAATTTAGAATTCAATGATTGAATTTATATACACATTATTATTTATAAACTTTTTAGTGAATATCGTAGCAGTGAATATAACTGAAGAAAAACAATAATTTAGAAGGATATTTGCATGAAAAGCAAGCCAATTACACCGAAATTAAAAGCTTTCCTTATTTCTATAGGCTCAGTTTCCATTGAATTTTCTCTCATTCCAAGAGCTCGAGGCTCCACTGCGGGTCCAGGGGCAGGCACCAGTTCAATTTTCTTCAGATCTGGAGAAAAAAGGGTAAGACTTAGTATAAACAAGGACTCTCCGCTTTCCATTATAAAGGTAGAAGATGATGAAAATATTGCGATCTTCTATGAGGGAAAAGAACTTGCTCGAGGAAAACTTGAGTTTGCCCCTTCTCACTGCCCTGAGCAAGCATTTATAACTCTCTGTGAGAAGTGTATATTTGACTGTAAATACTGCCCTGTACCAAAGTTACAGGGGCATGTTAAGAGTGAGGACGAGGTATTAAACATAGTGGATGAGGTTTTTAACACAAGAAATCTAAAAGCTATATCACTTACCTCAGGAATTGAAACGTCTTTTGAAGGAGAAGTCGATCGTGTACTCAAACTGCTTCCTGCACTCAAAAAGTATAATGTTCCTATCGGGGTTTCTGTGTACCCTACAGAAGGGTGCTCCAGAAAATTCTATGAAGCAGGTGTTTCCGAAGTCAAGTACAATGTTGAGACGATGAATAGTGAGATCTTCAAAAATGTTTGTGGGGAACTTACACTTTATGATATCTTGGAAAACCTCAAAGAAGCTGTGGAGATTTTTGGAAAAAATAAGGTTTTCAGCAACTTTATAATCGGACTTGGAGAAAATGATACTTCTGTCATGGAAGGTATCGAAAGGCTTGCAAAAATGGGAGTTATTCCTATCCTGCGGTCAATAAACCCACACCCTCTTAGAGTGGGAGACTGTTTTACTGAACGTCCGTCTGCTGAGCGACTTCTAAGGCTTGCAAAAATTGAAGCTAAAGTCCTCAAAAAATATGGGCTCAATCCAGAACTTGCAATGACTATGTGCTTGAAATGCACAGGTTGTGATCTTGTTCCTTTTGTTGACCTCTAATTTAGCATGAACGTACATGAGATTATGTCCTCAAGTACTCTTTTAGTCTTCTTTATCATAATTGAGATGATTCTACAAATTATTTTTGCACATTAATCAACTGAAAAGGTTCCAGTTCAACAATCTCCTTCTTTTGAATCTCTCCTTTTTGATATCCTATTTTATCTTCATATGTCTCGTAATTTGCGGTCATATGCTTTATTATCGTGACAATTTTCCTTACCAGTGAAATAATTGCCTTTGCATGTCCAATTGATTTCTTCTTACGATTAAAATCCTATCTTAACTTGCTATTTTTCTTTCTCGCTGCTTTTTGAACAATCTTTATTAGATTCAATCTTGTTTCCTTCGATTTCCCTTGTTATAATTCAATAATTATCAAATTTATACCAAAGTTCGTATACGTCCTGGATTATTCCAAGCCAAAAAACAATATGACCTCCTGAATATAAATTATTGAAATTTTCTATTTTAGCAATTAAAGTTGCTGCACCAATTTTTACAATACCAGGAAAATAAATCAAAATTTTCATTCACATTAAAATATTACTTGTGACAGAAGAAAATTGAAAACGAATAAAATTTCAGTAAAGAGAAAATCCGAAATGGTAATAAAGAATCTCTGCCATTACAGATTCAATGACGCTTCTATCCAGCACTGAACTGAGAAAACTTATACAAGCAAATCCTCCTTTGCTTGAAAATGCAATTGATATCGAAACACAGATTCAGCCTAATGGGCTTGAACTTACCCTTAAAGAGATAAAAATAATAGAAGGTTCTGGAACCTTAGATTTTGATAATATCGAAAGAAAACTCCCAGAAGCAAAAACGATTGAATTCTGCAGCGATGGTTGGATTCATCTACCAGCAGGGATTTACAAAATACTTTTCAATGAGGTTTTAAATATTCCCATGAATTTAGCTGCAATAGCAAAGCCGCGATCAAGCCTTATTCGTTGTGGTGCCACTCTTGAAACCGCCGTATGGGATGCGGGATACAGGGGACGCAGTGAGTCAATGCTTGTAGTTTATAATTATGCAGGCTTCAGGGTGAAGAGGAATGCTCGAATCATACAGCTCCTATTCTATACTTTGGAAAAGGAAGTAGAAAAAGGATACTCAGGTATATATCAGAACGAGAACACAAAATAAGCTTTTAGGAATAAAGTTTATTTTGCTTACTTTGTAAAGGCAAGCTTATGTAGAGTAAAAAGATGAATCTTAAGATCCAGCATACAAAGAATCTATTACTAAAGTATGTATATTGCCATAAGCCAGTACTTCATCAATTTTTACGTTCCCATAATCTACGCTTGCATATATTTTATATGCAGTGAAAAAGCCTCCAGATCTCCTTTAAAGTATTCCCATTTTTGAAAACTATCTACCTTTTTTTATTATTAGTCTATCTGAGAATCATGAAGCTATGAAGTTGTTGTTTTGAATCTTCTGATCAGCTCGTAATCCCTTTCTATTATGCAATGAACTTTAGATCCAAAATTTAATTTTAGACCCTTTTTTGTCCAGGTTCTGTCTCTGATTATCCTTTTTTTGCTTCATTTTTATGAGGTTTATTCTTTTTTGCATATTTCAGATTTATGTGGATAAAAATAGCTTCCGGAATCATTCCCTTATATATTTTGAAACTAAATCAATCAAGTTGGCTTTGCAACTGTCCCCAGATTTCTTCTTATTTGCAATTATCAATAATTTTTTCCTGAATGGTCTGACTATTGTATTGTCTGATATGTACTCAGGAAACCAAGAGATTTCCTAAAAGAAACTCGATCAATACTTTTTTTTCAAGTTCAAAGCCTTAAAGACCATCAATTGCTATAAAAAAGCATTTTAAGCATAATGATTACTTTAGCTCTAGGTAGGCCTTACCCAACTGTTTTGTTAAAATATATGGACTCAAGAATGTTAAGAAAAGATTTCCAATCAATTAAGGAATCAATTTCAGGAAGTTTATCTCCAACTTACTGAAGAGTGTGTATTCTTGCTTAAAACTAAAATCCGTAAGAGTTTCCATGAATAAAAAAATAATGTTAAGATATTAAAACTCCTCAATTCTCAGATGCATAGGATAGTAGAGATCCCCTATAACATTTTAGCTGATGGTATTATCTAGTTCATATCGAAACAGCAGCTGAGATGAATACGAGATACTTCTCCTTGCAATGATGTACCCACGCGAGAATAAAATTTGTTTGAATATTATGTAAATGTTGTAAAATATACATGAAGAATCGACACCAAACTTGGGGCAGCTATACTCAAAACAAAATACATAAGAAGCCTCTAAAAGTTTAAAGAAGTATTTGCTGGCCCGGTATCTGTAATCATTGCAGGTGAGCCAAATGAAGATCTGAAAATAGTTGTTGGAGATGATTGAATTCTCTTCAAATCCTGTAAGCAAGATGTTGCCACATGAAAAATTTTCCCCATTCAACAGAACGTATATATTTGGTTAGAAGAATTACAAAAATCGTTTATGAGATTTTGAGCACAGAAGAATTGATGAGGATGGCAAGTAAACCAAATAGTAAAAAAATGTATTTAGAATCAAAAATGGAATTTAAAATAGACAGAAATTAGAAATCAGAAAGAGAAAATTTAGTAAAACTGTTGCAGTGGAAATCAAGGGGTGTTATTTTTTGGGAGTAAATATTTTTCAGAAAGATACAGGATAGGAATAAATGGAATTAGTTTCACTGAATCACCTTGGGAATAACGCTTTGATATTCAACAATAACTAGTATTATGAAGATATCTATGTATCTAAAAATATTTATATTAATTTTTATCTAAATAGTTTATGTTCACATATTTCTCAAAATTATTGATAGTAGGCTTGATGATTGATAAAAAGCGGTTTCTATGAATCCCTCTTCAGAATATGCAGAAATTTAATTATAGATAGTTTGAATATAGTGAGAGAGTAAATATGAGAAAAGAGCAGTATCAGTTTCCGTTGGAGGACTTTATTGCAAAAGATGACTTCAACAAAATCAAAAAGTTTTCCCGGAATAAAAAGACACCTTTTTTGATCGTTAACTTACGGAAGATAGAGCAAAGCTATGAAGATCTGATGGAAAGCATGCCCTTTGCAAAAATTCACTATGCTGTAAAGGCAAACCCTATGGATGAAGTAGTGTGACCCTAAAAAACAAAGGCTCTAATTTTGATGTGGCAACTATTTATGAACTTGATCAGGTTCTTAGGCTTGGGGTGGAACCTGAAAGGATCAGTTACAGCAATACTATCAAGAAAGAATAGCATATAACCTATGCGTATGAAAAGGGAATGAAGCTTTTTGTTACTGATTCTGAGAGTGACTTGAAAAAATTAGCTAGAAAAGCCCCTGGTTCCAAGATCTTTTTCAGGATCCTTACTGAGGGCGACGGTGCAGACTGGCCTCTGTCAAAAAAATTTGGCTCGCATCCATACCTTATATATCAGCTTATCCTAAAAGCCGAAAAATTGGATCTTGATCCTTATGGGCTTTCTTTCCATGTTGGCTCTCAGCAGAGAGATATTGGTCAGTGGGATAATGCTATTTCCAAATGCAAGTATCTCTTTGAAGCAGTTGCTGAAAAAGGGATTCATCTGAGGATGATTAACCTTGATGGGGGTTTTCCTGCAAAATATCAGGCACAAGCAAATGACTTAGAAACCTATGCCAAGGAAATCCGCCGCTTTTTACATGAGGACTTTGGCGAACAACTACCTGAAATCATTATAGAGCCAGGGCGTTCTCTGGTTGCCAATGCCGGTGTAATTGTAAGCGAAGTTATAATGGTCGCCAAAAAGGCCAGATTCAATCAATACAAATGGGTTTATATCGATATTGGAAAGTTTGGAGGTCTCATCGAAACTCTTGATGAGAATATCAAATATCCTATATATTGAAATAAAAAGGGTTATGCTGAAGAAGCAATCCTTGCAGGTCCGACCTGTGACAGCATGGATATTCTCTATGAACATCACAAATATTCTTTCCCACACACAATGAGAGAAGGAAATCGTATATATATCTTTACCACGGGTGCATACACTCATAGCTACTGTTCTGTAGGTTTTAATGGTTTCCCTCCGCTCAGATCTTATCTTATTTGATGGGATAGTATAGTTCTTTCCTATTTTTTTCTGTTCTCTAACAATGCTTCAATTTAGTTCTGTATCTTGCTTTAAATTGTATATTTGTTAAAATTGCAGGTTACTATTGTTAATTAAGTTCCAATTTTAGGGGTTGAAAATAGTGGAAATCCTACATACTTTTTTCTTCCCCTATTTTGGGTTTGCTTAGAAGACGTCTGGACAAATATATTATCAGAAATTATCTATATTGTAGAGAGTTTAGATAAACCTCTATGCATCTGAGAATTGAGGAGTTTAATATCTTAACATTATTTTTTTATTCATGGAAACTCTTACGGATTTTAGTTTTAAGCAAGAATACACACTCTTCAGTAAGTTGGAGATAAACTTCCTGAAATTGATTCCTTAATTGATTGGAAATCTTTTCTTAACATTCTTGAGTCTATATATTTTAACAAAACAGTTGGGTAAGGCCTACCTAGAGCTAAAGTAATCATTATGCTTAAAATGCTTTTTTATAGCAATTGATGGTCTTTAAGGCTTTGAACTTGAAAAAAAAAGTATTGATCGAGTTTCTTTTAGGAAATCTCTTGGTTTCCTGAGTACATATCAGACAATACAATAGTCAGACCATTCAGGAAAAAATTATTGATAATTGCAAATAAGAAGAAATCTGGGGACAGTTGCAAAGCCAACTTGATTGGTTTAGTTTCAAAATATATAAGGGAATGATTCCGGAAGCTATTTTTATCCACATAAATCTGAAATATGCAAAAAAGAATAAACCTCATAAAAATGAAGCAAAAAAAGGATAATCAGAGACAGAACCTGGACAAAAAAGGGTCTAAAATTAAATTTTGGATCTAAAGTTCATTGCATAATAGAAAGGGATTACGAGCTGATCAGAAGATTCAAAACAACAACTTCATAGCTTCATGATTCTCAGATAGACTAATAATAAAAATAAGTGGTTTACAGAAATAGAGGGATACTTTGGAGTAAAATCAAAAGGTTATAATGCAGCGATGAAAAGAGCAGTTAAAGAACGTCTACTGGGTATGAGTGATATATTCAGAAGAATATCAGCTCAAAAAAAGCTCAAATAGAACGAGTTTATGCAGTTACTAAAAAGATATTCCAAGCAGGAAAAATTCTTGTCACTACTGTTCACAGAGTGAATCTGAAGATTTTGTGCACGGTTTTTTGTTATAATTTCTACCAGCTGATGACATTTTTATAAAAATTGGATTATTATGGATATCTGAAGCTATCTTTAAAATCGAAGAATAATTAACCAGAACAAAAATTTGTTCAAATAAATAAATTAGAGAGATAGATTTTGGACAGGATTCCCGTAAAGAAAAAATTAGAAGTAAATTGAAATCTCCTATAGTTTGCTTTATAGCACAAAAGTAGCTTAAAAACTAAATATGTTAGTTAATAAAGGTTATCGGGAAGTTTCAATCCCAGTAGCATGCTATTGGGTATTCTACTGAAATAAAAAGTGTAATTAATTCGTAAGTTGCCTCTATAAAATAGGCTTTATGAATTCGTTTATACTAAGGATGAGAAATTGTAGAAATTATAGTAGGGGAGATATAAATATTGGATAAAATTGTTGAACTAATTTTTGAAAAAAGTTGTGAAATTAATTATAAAACAATTTTTCTAGCCTCTATATAATATCTTTTCTCATTTTCTTTTCCAAGAGAAAATGATTTTCTCGGAAGGATTCCCTTCTTCATTATAAGAGAAAAAAATTCGCTCTTTTTTAAGGGTGGGAGGAAGAAACCAATATTACCCTGTTTTTTCCCGATCTTTTCTACAATTTCAGGATCATGCTCATATTCAATAGAGCAATTATCAATTACCGCATCAAGAATTTCAACCTCCAGATCACAACCTATTGTATTTAAAATAAGCCTTCCACATTTGTTTTTTGTAACAAATCCAATTGAATGGCTGTCAACTGAAGAATTATAATATGTATGACAGGTTGGAGATTCTATAATCTTTGCATTGAACTTTTTGAGTAGTTCATCAGGCTTAACTCCTATTACAACTCTGTGAATTGGTTCGAATGAAAGCCCTGGATCATGGATATTCACAAGTTCTACTAATGCGTATCTTGCAGGATGAAAGTCAGATACAGTTCCTTTAATTTTTTCCCAGAAATTTTTTGCTGCAGCAAGGCTGTGGTTTCCATCGCCAACAAGAAACATTCCGAAGTTGTTAACTTTATTGGAAATTTCTTTAATTATTTTTTCGTCGCATATCTTATAGCCGATGATATGGCCACCTTTTTCCATTAGATCAAAATCATAAATTTTATTAACTTCACAAAAAGTATCATCTGTATCTTTGGGAATAACCGAAAAATCTGGATCATTATATAATACTAAAATATGGGAAAGCTCTAATTCAGCATTTTCTCTTATCCGGACTCTTGCGGGAAGCCTTTCTTTAATTGTTCCTTCAGTTGGTCGGATCAGAGAATCAGATCCATCAAATTCATATTCATTTAAATCAATTGCAACCACAAGGCCGATTCTTTCTTTGCTGGAAACAGAACGCTTTACAAGGATAAAACAGGATCCATGGTCAACAAGAATTTTTTTGTAATCATGACTAGCTTTATGAATGTTATTCAATCTTTTTTCATCAAGAGGAAGATATATTTCCGGACAAATAAGATTAAAAGTAGAAGGACTATTCCCAACAAATTCCTCAACCCTTTTCCAATATTCTATATCCTGAGTATGTTGATCACAAGCAATTACCGCCCATTTTTCCAAATTGTTATGTGGAAGAAGAATATGAGGAACATGTAGTATCATGATTACTTAAAAAATGGAAATAGGATATAAAGATTTCGAAGGCTATTTTTTCAAAATGTAGCTTTTGGAAATATGAAATTCCCAAAAAGAAATTTTTACATATTTGTCTTTAGCGCTTTTCAGCTACTTTGGGATTCTGAATTACATCCCTTTGTCTCTTCTTAGTTCAATTCTACTTTTTGATTGATCTGCTTTCATATAGTTTTTCGTGGATCTGGGCAATATTACCCTTATCTTACTTTTCCTAAAGTCTCCTAAGAGTTAGAAACCTCTAGCAAGTCGTCTATTTTAATCTTTTCAGCCTGCAAAATTTTTATCTACTAATATTTGTGAGTCTGAGAATCTTTTTTGGATGAAACAAGATTGATTATATAATAAGTTGCCTGATTAGACTACTGTATCTTGATACCTCTCATGTTCTAAATATGTAATTAATGTGATAATATAATATTATACCCATAAATTAAGTTAGCCAGGTATATTTACGAGAGAATGGTAAACTAATATTAAGTGCTAAAAATATTATATATTATGACCGAGTAGTATAAATTACGTTCTCATCTCTTTAACCTACACTAGCAAGCACACCTCCTACAGAATACTACTCTAAAGTTAAGAGATCGGAAGAGAAATTCGAAATTCATAAATCAAAAAATACCTTAGCACCTCTCCCAAACTAAAACAAAGTGAGTCTATTGAATATCGTCCAAAATTCCTTGGTTTTTTTTGATGAGAACGCTACCTCCTTTTAGATTAGAATCCAAAAGTAAAAATCAATACTTTATAACATGATAAAAATGCATTCATATAATCTTTTAATAATCTTAACTGAGAGGAAAAACACGGTAGGCACAGAAACTAGGAAGAAAAGATAATTTAGGGACCTTTTCCCCATATTTTCCGCGGTTTCCATGATTATAGAATTTTTAGTGACTTTAAGCGTGAATAATACCGTTTTGAAAATAGATTTTTGAAATGTAATTAAATGCTTTTTATTATAGGAGAGTTAAAATCTCTTAGCAATAATTTTTACTCATGAAAACTCTTACGGATTTTGGTTTTAGCAAGGACATATACTTCTTCAGTAATTTGGAGATCAATTTCCTGAAATTGATTCCTTAATTGATTGGAAATCTTTTCTTATCATTCTTGAGCCATATTCCTTGATCAAGCAGTTGGTGAAGGCCTACCTGGAGCTAAAGTAATCATTATGCTTAAAATGCTTTTTTATAGCAATTGATGGTCTTTAAGGCTTTGAACTTGAAAAAAAAAGTATTGATAGTGTTTCTTTTAGGAAATCTCTTGGTTTCCTGAGTACATATCAGACAATACAATAGTCAGACCATTCAGAAAAAAATTATTGATAATTGCAAATAAGAAGAAATCTGGGGACAGTTGCAAAGCCAACCTGATTGGTTTAGTTTTAAAATATATAAGGGAATGATTCCGGAAGCTATTTTTATCCACATAAATCTGAAATATGCAAAAAAGAATAAATTTCGAGAAAATGACGCAAAAACAACGAGAAGTAGAAACGTGACATTGATATAAAAGGGTCTAAAATTACATTTTAGATCTAAACTTCATAGCATGATAGACAAAGATTATGAGCTGATCAAAAGATACAAAACAACAACTCCATCACTTAATAATTCTCAGATCGATTTATCACAAATAAATGAAGTGATTTCCCAAGACAAAGGATACTTTGGAATAAAATAAAAAGGTTATGATGCAACAATGAAAAGAGCAGTAAAAAAACATTCTATCTTGAATGATGATAATATTAGGAAACAAGGGGATTAGCTCAAAAAAAGTATCATGGAAACGGGTTTATGCCGGAACTAAAAAGATATTCAAAGAAGGAACAGTTCTTGTCACGATTGTTAAAGAGTAAATCTAAAGATGTTGTGTACAACTTTTTGTAATTATCTTTATCATTTGATGACATTGAAAATAGATGGAGCATTTTAAGGATATCAGAGCTATGTTTAAAATCAAAGAATAATAAACCAGAATAGAATAAATCGGATCGAATACAGAAATCAGCAAGAAAGATTTGGGTAGGATTAACTATGAAGAAAAAATTAGAGATAAATTGGAATCCTTGTGTGTTTACTATACTTAGCATTCACAATTTGCTATAGTTACGAATGACTATTCTTATCCGGTTAAAATTTTTCCTCAAGAGTTTATAAGAAAAAATTTTGTTGACATATATTCATTCCATTTTTTGTAATCGCCTCTAGAAAAATCAATGTCTTGAAGTTTTTTAAATAGAAATTATCCATAGTCAGACTAAACTATTATGTGATTTTTTTTGAGTATAGAGCAGTTCTATAAATCCCTATGTTTGATCATCTACTTATATGTCTTATATAAATGATTCGTGAAGATTAGAGGTTTCTGAAATGTTCTATCTTATTTAGTATATAGCTATTAATTGAGCGCAATTGCTGTTGCTAAGCATTCTGCGTTAGAATTAACTATGTTAAAAACTTGAAAAATAGCTTCAAAGCAGCTTTTATAATATGAAATTTGGAACATTTTATACAAGAGCTGTAACAATAAGGTTTATACATTTAACTTCTTAAAGGTGCATAAACCAATTTTGTGATATGTGGTTAGTTTTAGAGATGGATTCAAACAAAATTGGTCATGAATATATTTCTGGCTTTATGGACCTCCTCTAATTTGAGATATGCTACACATTTTAATTATGTTTGTAGCATCGAATTTTTAGATTCCAATTGAACCTGATAAGATCAGTTGGAGAAGATTTCTAAAGAGCGATGTTTCTGTTATTCTATTTCTTGAAAGAAGATCTCTGTATGTTGTCCATCAACATTTAATATGGCTAAAAGAAATATATCTGCTTCTAAAATCCTCGATTGCGAGTTAGTGAAGTACTGCAATAGAAAAGCTGTTTCGAATTCCAGATGGAGTTATTACTCTAAGCAATATCATGAACTACATAATGGAAAAAAACATTAGAGTAGTTTAGTTAGGGTTAAATGGTTATGTAAATATTATATAAGAATGTGAGGGAACTACCAAAGTAGGAAAAATTAAATCGCTTTTAAAACTCAAAAATGGACTCCCTGAGGAAAGAAATAATAATATTTATGGATGCTATAGTCATTACTTCAAGAGCACCTGCTGTAGCAACTCGCAAGAATGCATTGAAATTGCTCAAGTAAAAATAGTTCGTTTCAACATTCTTTGAAAAGGCGGCAAGAATTAGAAAGTATTTCCAGAAATGTCTAGCTTGCGTAGAGCTTCTAAACGGAAAATTATCTCAATTTCTTAAAATATATATTGATGTTACAAAATATGATATTACAATATGCCGAAATGAAAAAGAAGTTTACAAGACCAGTTACAGATGATTTCTGTAGCCCGTCTTTTTTGAAGTTTATCCCTCGAGTACTATTTCGATGTTGATATCCTTGGGTACCTGAATTCTCATGAGCTGGCGCAGTGCTCTTTCGTCAGCTGCGATGTCTATAAGCCTCTTGTGTACACGCATTTCCCAGTGGTCCCATGTTGCGGTACCATCTCCACTCGGGCTTTTTCTTGTGGGAACGACAAGCTTTTTTGTAGGAAGTGGAACAGGCCCAGAAATATTAACTCCTGTCCTCTCTGCAATAGACTTTACCTGATTGCAGACTCCATCCAGGTCCTTGGGACTTATTCCTGACAATCTTATTCTAGCTTTTTGCATACCTTTTGTTCTCCTTAAAAAATGAAAACAGGAGAGTGTTATCTCTTTTTAACACTCATACACATGCCTGCAGCAATTGTCATACCCATATCACGGATAGCAAACCTGCCGAGTTGTGGAATATCCTTTACTGGTTCAATAACCATCGGCTTTGTCGGCTTGATGGTAACGATTGCTGCATCTCCGGCCTTGATGAATGCTGGGTTTTCTTCCTTAACCTGGCCAGTCTTCGGATCCAGTTTTTTATTAAGAGCGATCAGCTGACATGCGATCTGAGAGGTGTGGGCATGAAACACAGGTGTATATCCCGCAGTGATTGCAGATGGATGTTGGAGAATTACGATCTGTCCTACAAACTCGTCAGCAACTGTTGGCGGGTTGTCAACATGACCACATACGTCTCCTCTACGAACGTCGTTTTTACCGATACCTCGAATATTCCATCCGATATTGTCGCCTGGAAGAGCCTGTGGAATTTCTTCATGGTGCATCTCAATGGATTTGACTTCACCGGACAGTTCCTCCTGGCATAAAAATGACCTTGTCGCCTTTCTTCATGACACCGGTCTCCACTCTGCCTACAGGTACAGTTCCTATACCTGAGATGGTGTATGCATCTTCAACAGGAATCCTGAGAGGAAGATTGGAAGGTTTATCGGGTTCTTTTAGGTTGTTGAGGGTATCCATCATTGTTGGACCCTTATACCAGGGGGTCTTTGGGCTTAGCGTGACGACATTATCGCCATAGAATGCAGAGGTAGGAACGAAGGGAATTTCGCTTGGCTTGAACCCGACCATCTTAAGAATGCCGGATACCTGTTCCACGACTTCCTTGTATTTTGCTTCACTGTAGTCTACTGCATCCATCTTGTTGATTGCGACAATCAGCTGGTTAATACCTAGGGTTCTAGAAAGGAAGATGTGCTCCTTTGTCTGCGCCATAACACCATCCGGAGCAGCGACAACGAGGACAGCAGCGTCAGCCTGGGAAGCACCTGTGATCATGTTCTTGACGAAGTCGCGATGGCCTGGGCAATCTACTACTGTGAAATAGAACTTGTCAGTATCGAATCTCTTGTGAGCGATGTCAATTGTAATGCCTCTTTCACGCTCTTCCTTCAGAGAATCCATAACCCATGCAAAGGCGAAGGATTCCTTACCTTTTTGCTTTGCTTCTTCCCTAAACTTATCGATGATATGTGGAGCTACAGCCCCTGCATCGTACATTAAACGTCCTACAAATGTTGATTTACCGTGGTCAATGTGACCAATCACTGCTAAATTCAAGTGAGGTTTTTCTGCTGCCATATTCTAATTCTCCTGTATTCTAAATGAGTTTCAACCGTATATCAAATATTTACTATATTAATATTAGGGCAAATCTCACTATTGATACATCAGTTTATATATTTTTTTGTGAAATCGATATTGTTAATTTCCCTTTCTCATTGAGTCGATATTTTATTAATATTCAACAACCTGGGATATTTTCCCCAATATAGTCATACATTGTCTTAAAGCTTTCCGATTGGCTTTCTCCTCTAAATGATAGAGATTCTTTCCCCTTTCCAGATCAGTCAAAATTTTATTCCATTCAACAGGAGGTATTACCTTAAAAATATTAAGAAGAAATGGGAAATTTCTCTTGCTTAAATTGAAAGGAAGTCAGATACTTTAGGCAGTTCCTTTTTGAGGCCTTTTCTCTCTCTGATCTGGCCTACTACTTCGGTCTGGATACTGAATGGCAATATATCGAAGCCACCAAATTCAGTGCTCCACATAGCACGTCCTTCGGTTGCGGACCTGATTTCTCCGGCAAATCCGAACATCTCAGCTACAGGCACCCTGGCTTCTATAATCGCTAAGTCACCTTCGGTGGTCATATTGAGGATAATCCCGCGGCGGCCTTGCAGTTCCTTTGTTGCACCACCCATTGTGAGCTGAGGCACCTGAACAAAGACTTTCTGATAAGGTTCAAGCAAACTGTCCTCTGCCATAAGCATGCCAGCCTGTATTGCCTGCCTTGCAGCAGGAATTACCTGAGCTGGACCCCTGTGGATTGCGTCTTCGTGAAGTTTTGCATCTACAAGTACACATTTCATGTTTGCCACAGGTTCTCTCGTGAGAGGGCCTGCTCGCATAACTTCTTCGAACCCATCTAGAACCAGTTCCATTGTCTCGTTCAGGTACTGGATACCCTTGGTCATATCTATAAAGATATTGGAATTGAAAATTCCAGCAATGCCCTTTGCTTCATCTTTGTCCATTCCGAGTTTCATTAACTTCTGTCTGCGCTCAAGTTCGGGCATATTCATACTGATATCCCCTGACTTGATGAGGCTGACAATCTCAGTGTCAAGTGGCTCCACATATATATAGAACCTGTTATGCCTGTTAGGGGATTTTCCTTCCATGGATTCTATCTTCTTCTTTATGGTTTCCCTGTAGACTACAATAGGTTTACTTGTAGTGATTTCCACATTTTTATCTCTCTGAATCCTGTGGGCGATGACTTCTAGGTGAAGCTCTCCCATTCCTGCCATCAGGTGTTCCCCTGTTTCCTCATCAAGGGTAATCTGAAGAGTCGGATCTTCTTTTGCTACCTGCCTAAGGACCTCGATAAGCTTTGGCAGATCTTTGGTGTGCTTGGCTTCCACAGCCACCGTTACCACAGGTTCGCTTACATGCCTGATACTTTCAAAGGGTATCATGTTGTCAAGTGTTGTTACTGTAGAACCTACAACTGCATCTTTTAAGCCTGTGACTGCCGCAATATTTCCTGCAGGGATTTTTTCCACTTCGAGCCTTTCAGGGCCCATGAATATGCCCACTTGCTGGACCCTGCTCTTCTTTGCGGTCCCGGATGTATAAACTTCCATTCCACGGGTGAGAGATCCGCTGAACAGTCTTCCGGTTGCGACTTCTCCGGCATGAGGGTCAACGGAAATGTCTGTAACCATGAAAGCAAGATCTCCATCTGCATTTGCATTGGCCATGGATTTGCCTATCTCAGTATTAGCATCTCCATGCCAGATAACTGGCACCCTTAATTTTTGTGCATCAAGAGGGTTGGGTAGGAACCTAATAACCATATCAAGGACAGCTTCGTGTAGAGGACACTTTTCTGCCAGGAATTTCATGTCTCCTACTTTACAACATTCGTATACTTCCTTAAAGGAAATCCCGGTCTTCTTCATCATAGGCACACTGATAGCCCAGTTGTAAAGGGCTGATCCAAAACCTACAGTCCCTTCTGAGGCATCGACTTTCCAACTTGACTTGAATTTATCAGGGTTCATGTTTTTGATGAGTTTGTTCACGTGATCAATGACTTTTCCAAGACGAACCTGCATTTCCTGGGAATCAACTTGCAGCTCATTGATCAGCCTATCCACTTTGTTAATGAAAAGCACAGGTCTGACATGTTCCCTGAGAGCCTGCCTCAGTACTGTTTCGGTCTGTGGCATAGTACCTTCTACGGCATCTACGACCACGACTGCACCGTCCACAGCTCTCATTGCACGTGTGACGTCTCCACCGAAGTCAACATGGCCTGGAGTATCGATCAAGTTGATAAGGTAGTCTTCATTATCAAAAGTGTGAACCATGGAAACGTTGGAAGCGTCGATTGTGATACCCCTTGATTGTTCCTCTTCATCGGAATCCATGAATAACTGCCTTCCAGCAAGCTCTTTGGAAATCATGCCAGCACCTGCTAGCAGGTTATCAGATAATGTCGTTTTTCCGTGGTCAATATGCGCAACTATTCCGATGTTTCTGATTTTTTCCGGTTCATTCATAAGCGTTGTTACGCGCTCGACCATTTTTTTTCTTCTTCCCATGATGATACCTTTTAAACAAACACAATTTTGTGATCTAGTATTTTTTTAAGTATGTGCAAATCAATAATTAATTAGCGTGCTGCCTTTGCAACTCTTTCCTTTGCGTCCTTCCTGTTGATAGAGAATGATTTCGTATCGCGATTTGCAGCACTTATAAGTTCGGTTGCCAGGCATTCTGCGATAGAACGCTTGGATTTGAAAGCTACGTTTTTTGTTCCCATGCTGATGTATCGTAGAGCTGTGTCAACACGCCTTTGAGGTGCAGTATCTACTGCCTTTGGCACGGATATCCCGCCATACTTAAGCCTGACCACTTCTTCCCTTGGACCCGCATTAGAAACGGCATCCACCAGAACTTGGATCGGGTTTTGCTTGGTCTTCTTGTTCACGATATCAAAAGCTTCTTCAACTGCATGAAGTGTTAATTGCTTCTTTCCACTGTTTATTTCTGTTCGCATCAGGTTGTTAGCCAGACGCTCCACAATAGATATTTCTGATTTGTTAAATTGCTGCCTAGCATGCTTTCCGCTGCTGTGAGGAATAATTACAGGCGTAAGGCCGACGTAGCGCTTAATTCCGAGGTCTCTTACCTCGACTTCTGTAGTATCCCATTTGCCGAAAATTTTGTACAAGAAAATCATCTCCTGGGCTTTTCAAGCCTACCGATAACCAGTTGGTTTAATGATACGTTATTTACGGCAATCACTTTGAAGCGTACTCCTGGAATGTCACCCATCGCACCACCCATGCGACCTCCTATCCTTTCTACGGTCACTTCATCGTGTTCATCAATGAAGTTAACTGCCCCATCTCCTGGACAGAAAGCAGTTACTTGACGGCCATTTTTGATGAGCTGGATTCTTACGCATTTGCGAATTGCAGAGTTTGGCTGCTTTGCTTCAACTCCTACTTTTTCTAGCACTATACCCTGCCCCTGTGGTGCGCCACCTAGAGGGTCAGCTTTCACGTTCAGGCCAAGAACACGCCTTCCATAGTATGAATCTTTCCAACGAGCATTTTTCCTGGTCTGTTTGAGAATATTGGCTGCATATTTTCCTTTAGCCATTGTTAATATCTCCAAGTTAAAAATTGATAACTATTTTTTGTAAGGCGTTAAATGCTATATTGTACTTAACACCCGATTAATGGATCAAACGTAAATAATGCAGATCACTGCAGGATTACATCTTCTATGTTATGATGGCGACGAGCAAGCATTTTTACCTTTTCGATATTCTTGCCATTGCGACCTATTGCAAGCCCCTTTTCTCTATTGGGTACCTCTGCATAAGCTAATCGCTTATCATTTCTGTTTATAATGTTTACTGAATTCAAGGACACAGGACCGAAGGCATTCTTTAGAAAGGTTATTGGATCATCTGAGTATTCAACAAGTTCTATAGGTTTGTCCAGGGTTTTTTTGACGCGATTTATATTTTCACCATTTTTGCCTATCGCAAGCCCCATATCGCCCTGTTTTACGACATATACGACTCTTTCCTCTTCCAGTATACAGTCGAGAATTTTTGCCTTCGTCATATTTTCAAATAATGCAATGTACTGAATACTTTCTGTGGTAAGTCTTATTTCACCCAAGACGTTGCCAACTCCTTCGTCAAACTATAGCTGCCAGAATATCCGATTCTCCTACATCGAGAATTGCCATGGCTGCGATTGTAAAAGGCTTCCCGCAAACGGGCCCTAATTCCACACTTGTGCCTTCATATTCCATGATTGAAACATTTGTTTCCTGAGTTTTCTTTTTAATATCTTCAGGGCAGTTTGATGCCAGTATCACAATTTTTGCTGAGCCATTTGCTGCTGCCTCCGCGGTTCTATTGGCTCCAAAGATTACTTTTCCTGTTTTCACAGCCTTGATAAGCGATTTATCAACATTAATTTTCATTTCATCAACTCTGTCTCAAATTAGCTCATTTATGGAGCTATTTTTTGCTTGAAAGATCTTAATTTTCGCCGATTTTATCACAAATTAGCTAAACCACTCAATTATTTTATTTAATAAGATATCTAAGCTCAGCGATTATATGATACTATCAATACTTATGCCTTATATTTATTTTCTGGTTATAAGCATTGAATACTCCATTTTTTGCAACAGGATTCCAATTAAATTCTAAAAGTAATATAACTTGCTATGGGCTGGTATTCTATCAGGTTATACATTAAATAATTATAGGTCAGAATTCAAGCTTTTTAGAACCTTCATTCATCTTCTACTTCTAGTTTCATTTCTGCTTCTTCTTTTCTTCTGCTTATGAGATGCACATCGCCCGTACCCATACGGATGGGCTGACCAACAATGATATTTTCTGTGACACCCTCCAGCTTGTCTACATCTCCGCGCATGCCTGCATCCAGTAAGTGGTTTACAGTCACTTCGAAAGCTGCGCGCGCAAATACGCTGGCCTTTTCGCCTGATATACCATGTCTTCCGATTTGTTTTACTTCTCCATCACATGTCATGAGGTCTGCTACAAGCATGATATGTCGGATATCCACGGTAAGCCCTTGTTCACGCAGAGTATCTGTTGCTTCCTTGATAATTGCATTTCTTGCAGCTTCCACTCCTAACACTTCATAAATTTCGTTAATATTATTTGTGCTTGTTCTTGTCTTGTCCACTCCTTCGAACTGAAACACATCATTTAGAGCCGAACCTTCGGTATATAGGGTATACTCCTCTCCTTCCTTCCGAACCACCACTCGCTTGATCCCCTCTATTCCTTTCAGGGTGACATTATGGATGCTTTTTGCGAGCTGGAGAAGTTCCCTGTATGAGGTTTCTTCGGGGGCGATAATAATCTGATTATCTATAGCAGAAGATATAGTGACCATCACATTCAGTTCTTCGTTAAATTTCTCCTTTATCTGTTCTATAGTAATATTCCTGCTTTCCATTGCTTTCTCGTGCAGGTCTATTATCATTTTCATCTGGGAAAGATCAGTTGTCACGTCAGCGATGTGGTCTATTTTTGTAGCTTCAATTTCCCAGGCAAGAGCTCTTGTTTTTTCCCTATCATAAGCATAATCATTGAAATATTCTTTTGAGAGAGCAATTGTCATCATCGGAGTGCTCGGAATTTTTCGGGCATCTACAATTTCTATAAGTCGGGGCAGGCCGAGAGTAACATTAATCTCGGCCACACCTGCGTAGTGGAAAGTACGCATGGTCATCTGAGTACCTGGCTCTCCTATGGACTGTGCTGCAATCACGCCTGCAGCATCACAGGGCTCGATGCATGATACCTCATATTCTTCCATTATCTTTTCTATAATCTCTTCCATTTCCTTTTTACTCACTCCGGCTTCGATTACATCTTCCTTGAGCACTTTGAGAACATTCGAAGGAAAAGGTAGATCCTTTATCATGCTATCGATTGTAGCTTTACTGATACTCATCATGTCACCTCCTTATTTAATACGGAATGTACAATTTTGTGGATAGTATCTGGCTTGCTGAAATCGCTTTTTGTGGAGTTAATCCCGTCTTCTCCGTACTTGAACTGTACAAGTACACCTCTGGTGTCTCTGACGGTAAGGTCGTACTGGACTTCTAGATCCTGTAGGGCATTGACAAGTCTTCTTTGCAGGTACCCTGACTGAGATGTCCTGACTGCAGTGTCTACAAGTCCTTCTCTACCACCTATTGCGTGGAAGAAGTATTCAGTCGGGCTTAATCCGCTTTTATAGCTTGCCTTTACGAATCCATGAGCGTCCGATCCAAGATCCCCCTCTTCGAAGTGTGGCAGAGTTCTGCCTGCATATCCTCTACGGATCCGTTCTCCACGCACTGCCTGCTGGCCGACACAGGCTGCCATCTGAGTAAGGTTTAGAATGGAACCTCTGGCTCCAGAGCGGGCCATGATAACTGCTGAGTTTTCAAGTCCCATATGACTGTCTGCAATTCCACCAGTCTCATCTCTGGCTTTCCCCAGCTTCTGCATGATGCTCATCTCAATTGTCTCATCAAGTGTTCTGCCAGGTAGGGGTTCAAGCTCCTTATTCTGGTAAGATCTTATAAGTTTCTGTACAGCTTCTTCGGCTTTTGCAAGGACCTCATTAATCTGGATTCTGGCTTCTTTTGGAATATCTTCGTCAGCTATTCCGAAACTCAGGCCTGTCCGCATTATTGCCCGGATTGCAAGCTTTGTCATATCATCTATAAAGCGGGCTCCAGCTTCAGTTCCGATTTCTTTGATAATACGGTCCTGGATTTTTCCTTTAAATGCCCCAATAGCTGCTTCGTCTATTGTGCCCATAAGGAGTTCTCCATTCCGGATTACTACATAGGCATCATGTGGGCACCCTTCTTTTTTGCAGGTGTCACAGTGTGCGCATACTTGGGCTGAAAAATGTACATTCAAATTTTCGGGTAATATCTGGCTGAATATCTGTTTTCCTGTCCAGTAAGGTTTCCCGTCATTATCATAGCCTGCAGCTTTAGGCAAATTGCGTGCATTGCTCTTCCGGAGGATATCGTAAGCTTCGTGGCGAGAGATGTGATTTTCGAAACGGGTCAGCAAAAAAAGTCCTGAGATATGGTCATGAATTCCACCAATAATTGGACCACCAAAACGTGGGGAAAGGATATTTTCTTGAACCTGCATGAGGATCTTTGCTTCAGCCCTGGATTCTTCTGTCTGTAGGGCGTGCATATTCATTTCATCCCCGTCAAAATCAGCATTATATGGAGGACATACTGCAGGGTTCAGTCTGAAAGTCTTGTTTGGGAGTACTTTTACAGAATGAGCCATGATACTCATCTTGTGCAAAGAAGGCTGCCTATTAAAAAGTACGGTATCTCCATCTTTCAACTGGCGTTCCACTATCCACCCGAATTCCAGCTTCTCTGCAAGGTCATCTTTGTTTACATTGGTTACCTTTATGCGTCTGCCATCAGAACGCAGTACATAGTTTGCTCCTGGGTGTATATCCTCACCGTTTCGCACATAGACTTTAAGCTGTTCTATATTCCGGGGCGTCACCATGGATGGCATTGTCAGAATCCGTGCAATAGGCATCGGAACACCTACTTCGTTAATACTAAGGTTGGGATCCGGGGATATCACCGTACGGGCGGAGAAATTAACACGTTTACCTGATAGACTCCCTCTGAAACGTCCTTCTTTACCCTTTAAACGTTGGGAAAGGGTTTTTAAAGGTCTGCCTGATCTATGCCTTGCAGGTGGTATCCCTGAGACTGAATTGTCAAAGAATGTTGTAACATGATACTGAAGGAGCTCCCATAGGTCTTCAATTATGAGCTGAGGGGCACCAGCTTCCCTATTTTCCTGGAAACGTTGATTGATCCTTATAATATCCACAAGTTTGTGGGTCAGATCGTCTTCACTGCGCTGTCCTGATTCAAGGGTAATCGAGGGACGTACAGTGACAGGAGGTACCGGCAGGACAGTAAGGATCATCCATTCCGGCCTCGCATTCTTAGGATCCATTCCGATAACCATTATATCCTCATCAGGAATATTTTCGAAGCGGTCCCTGATCTCAGTAGGAGTCAATTTTTCTCCGTTTTCAAGATATTCGCTTGGTTTTTCGAATTTGATTTCGAGCTGTTCCTCATTGCAATAAGGACAGGTCTTTATTTTACTGGCTTCCTTATATGCTTCGTTGATAAGGTCATCGGGCATATGTCTGATTTCTTCAATACCTGTAAGCTGATCCAGAAATTTCTGTTTTTGTACAGGTTCAAGCAAAAGCTTGCTGCATTTCCGACAGGTTGCTCGAAGGAGCTTTCTGATAACTTTGTTAAACCCAACGTGAATTACAGGGGCAACAAGTTCTATATGCCCAAAGTGCCCTGGACACTCACCTGCTCGGCCTGCACAAGTCTTGCAACGAAGTCCGGGGTCAATAACACCTAGTTTTGTGTCCATGAGCCCCATGTCAATTGGAAATCCGTCGTCATCGTAAGTATCTGCTGTGATAACAGGCGTTGAGCTCATCTTACGGATCTCTTTTGGAGACATTAAACCGAATTTAATCGAAGAAATTCTTTTCGGAATCGGAGGTACGTTTGCCATCTTCTACCTCACACCGCATCTTCAAGATTAAGCCTGGGAGCAACTCCAAGGGATTTTATTTCATCCAGCAGCAACTTGAATGCGTAACTCATTTCTACTGGGTATATATCTGTGTCAGCACCACATGCAGAGCAGAAAGCGACATTCTTTTGCTTGTCATATGTTGCAATCATCCCGCAGTGAGAGCAGACAAGTTCCACTACCTTGTCAGACTCATCTAGTAGTCTCTCTTTCAAGGACATTGCAGCTCCGTGTGCTACCAACACATCACGCTCCATTTCACCAAACCTGAGACCGCCTTCTCTAGCTCTACCTTCGGTTGGCTGGCGAGTAAGCACCTGTACTGGACCGCGGGATCTGGCGTGCATCTTGGAGGTAACCATGTGGTGTAATTTCTGGTAAAGGATTACACCAACGAAGACATCTGCAGGGATCATCCTGCCTGTTGCTCCATCATAGAAAACTTCTTTTCCAGTGTGTGCGAATCCGTGCTTCTTCAAAGCTCCTCTCAGATCATCTTCTTTTTCTCCTGAGAAGGCGGTTGCATTAACTCTTCTACCTTCCATTGAGCCGACTTTTCCTCCAATCATTTCCAGTA
>CAWKGG010000130.1:0-48464 GCA_963848985.1 uncultured Methanosarcinaceae archaeon | reverse complement strand
ATTAATTCCCGGGGGGTACGCAGAGTTTAAGGTAAAAGCCACAAATGTTTCAACATCTGCTAATACAAAATTAAATGTATCATTAGATAATTTCACTGTTGTCAAAGGATCTGGTAATTTTGCACCAAAGCATGGAGATAGTGTTATACACACGTTAAATGACCTTGCAAATGCAACAAAAATTGCAGTTTGGGTTGATATTACTGCAAGTGGTTCTCATACTTCGCCACAAAAAAACGATTACTCACTGAATTATTCCGGTAGCACTGCAACGACTACCCAACTTGGGTCGGCTAGTTCACCTACATTCTTTAATATGAATTTGACTAATACTAATAGTGTATTTTGGGATTCCTCTAATGCAATACCTATGTTATCCTCTAGCAATCCATATACGATTCATTATAATATCAGCCTTTCAGGTAATCCTAACAACGGCATTCAAGGAGAACAGGGTATACTTGGGACTTCATTGACCCTTCACACTTAATGTTGACAACGACATTCAAGGAGAACAAGGTATATTTATGGCTTCATTGCCCCTTCATTGACTCTTAACTAAATGGTTAACAGTAAAATTATAATATAATACTGTATATTTACTATGTTAGAAAATATGAAATTTTTGAGTTAATAATTGCTTCAATTTTAAATAATCTTGAACAATGTATCCTCAAAGAAGCTTTATAATAGTCTCAAAAATTTCCTCAGTTTTTCATGGTGTTTAATTCTCTACTAGTATAGCTATTTTTTACCCAGCTATTCACTTTTTTATCTAGTTAGTTACTGCATAAACTCATTCTACGGGACCTCTTTTTGAGGTGACACTTCGTTTTTTAAATATGTTCCTTCCTTTCCAGAAGATGTTCTTTTTATTCTCTTTTAATTTTTGCATTATAATTTTTTTATTTTGCTCCAAAGTATTCTCTGTCTTTATAATTAGACTGTTGTACTGTCTAGCATATATTGGTTAATTCAAGAAGTTTCTGAAAAAATTATATCATACATCGTTTCTCAAGCTCAAAATCTAAAAAAATTATACAATTACTTTAAAACGAGTATCTTAAACATAATAACAAAATGAGCATCGGTCTGCCACAGAAGAGATCGTGTTTAAATATGTGGGTTTGGGAATTATACGAAAATCTTTCCAATCAATTATGGAATCAATTTCAGCAAGTTTGTCTCCAACTATTGAAGGCGTTTGTATCCATTTAAAAGAGTAAAACCAGTAAACTTTTTCATGAATATAAAGTACTATCAGGATATTCAAACTTTCCAATAGTCAATGAATAGGAGCTTAATACTGGTTTTATCAATCCCTGATTGTTACTCATAATTTATGATTCTTATTGTATTATATGTTTGTATATATAATAGTTTATTCATTTTATAGGGGGCAGAAGTAATTATCAAAAAATTAATTTTTTGGGGTATATTTTGTGTAGTTATGATAAATTCACTTGGATCGCCAGCTATAGTAGGTGGTTCATTTACAGATAAGGAATATCCATCTCCATCACCTACATTCAATATAGCAAATGTTATTTTAAATTTAGGCGCAACAACTTTTACTTACATTTCTGCAATGGGATTAATTCCAGGGGGGTACGCAGAGTTCAAGTTAAATGCCACAAACGCTTCAACCTATACAGCAAAATTAAACGTATCATTAGATAATTTCACCGTTGTCCAAGGATCAGGTGCTTTTTTATCAAAGCATGGAGATAGCTTAATCCACACTTCAAATGACCTTGCAAATGCAACACAAATTGCAGTTTGGATTGATACTTCTGGAACCGCTAGTCATACTTCGCCTCAACCAAACGATTACTCACTGACTTATGTCCCTGGCACTGCAACGACTACGTTAGTCACATCGGCTGGTTCACCTACATTCTTTAATATGAATTTGATTAATAATAATAGTGTATTTTGGGATGTATCTAGTGGAATTGGAAGTGGAAATGTAATGACGATGCCATCATCTAGCTCTTATTATACGATTCACTATAATATCACCCTTTCAGGTAATCCTAACAACGGCATTCAAGGAGAACAGGGTACACTTGGGACTTCATTGACCCTTCACACTTAATGTTGACAACGACATTCAAGGAGAACAGGTACACTTGTGGCTTCGTTGATTCTGACTTAAATGATTAACAGTGAAATGATAATATAAGATAATTTATTTACTATGTTAGCAAATATGAAATTTTTGAGTTAATAGTTGCTTCAATTCTAAATAATATTGAACAATATATCTTCAAAGAAGCTTTATACTAGTCTCAAACGTTTCTCTATTTTTTTTTCAGAGTGTTTAATTATCTACTAGCATGGCTATTTTTAACCCGTTATCTTCTTTTTTCTTTCTTTTCTCCACCTTCTTGAAAAGTTGTCTTATCAGATGACATTGTAGTCTGCCAGCTTAATCAAAGAAAGGATCTTCTGAATGCTTTCTCATTACTTTGTGTCCATCAGAAAAGATTAACTTTATAATTCTTAAATCACTTCTTTAAAATAATCAAAATTATCTTCAAGGAACAAAAATATTCACTATCTTCTGATCTTAATCCAAAGTTACCACAGTAACAATCATTTCTTATTCCAGCAATTAAAAGGATGAAGATAGCTTTGTTTCCATAGAGATACCTCTCAAGACTCCGATTATTTTCAATATCCATAAATGTTAAAAATTATAACAAAAAGTTGTATAAAAATCCCCAGATTCACTCTTTGAAAAGTAGTGACAAGAATCTTCCTGCTTTAAGTCTCGATAAAAACTGCTTTATTTTTTGGTTATCTATCTGAGAATCCTGAAGTGATAAAGTCGTTGTTTTAAATCTTCTGATCAGCTCATGATATGTCTTTACTATGAAGTCTATATCCAAACTGTAATTATCATTTTTTTTGTTTAGGTTTCACCTCACTTTTCCTCGTTTTCACTTCTTTTTTTCGAAGTTTCTCAGCTTTTGTATTCCAGGATCTAAATGGATAAAAGTAGCATCTGGAATTATTTTTTTATCTTCAAACCAGGACAATCAAGCTTGATTTACAACTGTTTTCATATTTCTTTTTCTATGCGTTATCAATAATTTTTTTTCTGAATTATCAAACTGCGGTACTATCTGGCATGTACTAGGAAAACCAAGAAATTTCCCGAAAAAAAATTCTATCCTCAATACCTAATTACTTTTCATTATATCTCATTCGTAACAGATTATATATTTGAGGAGATATATTCGTTCATTATTTTCCTAAAAGGGGGGCAATAGATAATGATCAGAAAAATAGTTATTTGGAGTTTATTTTTTGTAGTTATGATAAGTTCACTTGGATCGCCAGTTATTGGAGTTGGTTCATTTACAGATAAGGAATATCCATCTCCCTTACCTACATTCAATGTAGCAAATATTATTTTAAATTTAGGCGCTACGAATATTACTTCCGTTCCTGCGATGGGATTAATTCCAGGGGGGTATGCAGAGGTCAAGTTAAATGCCACAAATGCTTCAACCTATACAGCAAAATTAAACGTATCATTAGATAATTTCACCGTTGCCGTTGGAACTACTCCTTTTGCACCAAAGTATACGGATACTGTCATTCACACTTCAAATGACCTTGCAAATGCAACACAAATTGCAGTTTGGATTGATACTTCTGGAACCGCTAGTCATACTTCGCCTCAACCAAACGATTACTCACTGACTTATGTCCCTGGCACTGCAACGACTACGTTAGTCACATCGGCTGGTTCACCTACATTCTTTAATATGAATTTGATTAATAATAATAGTGTATTTTGGGATGTATCTAGTGGAATTGGAAGTGGAAATGTAATGACGATGCCATCATCTAGCTCTTATTATACGATTCACTATAATATCACCCTTTCAGGTAATCCTAACAACGGCATTCAAGGAGAACAGGGTACACTTGGGACTTCATTGACCCTTCACACTTAATGTTGACAACGACATTCAAGGAGAACAGGTACACTTGTGGCTTCGTTGATTCTGACTTAAATGATTAACAGTGAAATGATAATATAAGATAATTTATTTACTATGTTAGCAAATATGAAATTTTTGAGTTAATAGTTGCTTCAATTCTAAATAATATTGAACAATATATCTTCAAAGAAGCTTTATACTAGTCTCAAACGTTTCTCTATTTTTTTTTCATAGTATTTAATTATCTACTATTATAGCTATTTTTTGTTTGGATATTGTTTCTGGCAGTGTGCATAATTTTCTGTAAAATCTGCTTTATACCTTTAATCCTCTTTAGGGAATGCCCCTATCACCCTGATTCTTACTTTGAGTTCCGTGTTAATTTTTTCTATCATATTAATTGTTTTTATTTTTTTCCAGTAATTATATGGAAGCTGCAGATTTCATTATGTCATACTGGAAGCTTTCAAACATATCAGCTGCGTTTTTAGATCCTATACTATAAAGTTCACTAATAAGGTCATACATAGGTTAGGATGCTCTATCAATGCTTTTTTAACCCCAAAACCATTTTTTTGTCTTTCTTTTGGCATCTTCTTGAGAACTGGTCTTATCAGATGACATGATATATCGGAAGCTTGATCCAAGAAAGGATCCTCTGAATTCTTTATGTATCACTTTGTGTTCATCAGAAAGATTAACTTGATACCTTTGACGATAGATTGATGAGTATTCTTATGAATTACAAAAAAAAAGAAGCTTTTGACTTCGAAAAGGCAAATATTGCCGAATCGATGATTAAAGAGGTAGCAAAAGATGTACAAAAAAATAGTAAATTAAAAAAACAGAAGATTCTGAGCAGATTATAGTATATTTCCTAAAGTTTAATTCATCAAACTTTGACAGATTCTACTAGATATGCGAAATTTTCGATTCTTCTCCAAATTTTTGGCCGTTCCACTGCAAAAATGAAAAATCACTATTTTTGCTGATGTGCCTTTAGATTTGATTATTCCATACTATATAAGGATACACTTGTGTTGTGGCTTATTCACATGATTATGTGTGTAGGGGAAACAGGAGAAGCTGTCTTGATACCTGCTGCAATCATCTACTCATTCTTAGTGTAAAAAACATGAAGCTAGTATTTGCTTTCCAACTCTTTGAAAAGCAGCTCTATATCCCATCTGACTCCATATAACTTTACAATATCTTTTGAATCTAAAATTTCTTTTTGGGTATTTGTGGCATATGTGTGATAACTTTTCTTCTTCACTGCTATATATCGCAGCAATACTTACTTCCATCACACCTTTTTTTTGCTTGCCTTTATATACTAATAATTTAAAAATAATTTTCACAGCAGCTTCAAGACGAAGTGACTGCAATTCCAAAAGGATAGAGTCCTACATTCACCGTGGCTGTAACAATATTAGGTTTTGTGTTAATTACAGAGACATTGTTACTGCCTTCGTTAACCGAATACACCTTTGTTCCATCAGGAGTGACTGCAATTCCAAAAGGTATGCTTCCCACATTCACCGTGGCTGTAACAGTGTTAGTTGTTGTGTTAATTACAGAGACATTATTGCTGCTCCGGTTCGTAACAAATGCTTTTGTTCCATCAGAAGTGACTACAATCCCATTAGGACCGCTTCCTACATTCACCGTAGATGTAACAGTGTTAGTTGTTGTGTTAATTACAGAGACATTGTTGCTGTAAAGGTTTGCCACATATACCTTTGTTCCATCAGGAGTAACTGCAATTCCACCAGGTGTGCTTCCCACATTCACCGTGGCTGTAACAGTGTTAGTTGTTGTGTTAATTATAGAGACATTGTTGTTGAGCACATTTGTCACGTATACGTTTGTTCCATCAGGAGTGATTGTAACTCCACTAGGGTTGCTTCCTACATTTATCGTGGCTGTAACAGTGTTAGTTGTTGTGTTAATTACAGAGACATTATTGCTGCCGGAGTTAGTCACATATACTTTTGTTCCATCGGGGGTGACTGCAGCTCCAAACGGATTAGTTCCTACATTTACAGTGGCTGTAACAGTGCTAGTTGTTGTGTTAATCACAGAGACATTGTTGCTGTAAAGGTTTGCCACATATACCTTTGTTCCATCAGGAGTAATTGCAATTCCCCCAGATCCGTTTCCTGTATTCACTGTTGCTATAACAGTGTTAGTTATTGTGTTAATTACAGAGACATTATTGTTGCCGGAGTTAGTCACATATACCTGTGATCCATCCGGAGTGACTACAACTCCACCAGGTGTGCTTCCTACATTTACCGTAGCTGTGACAGTATTAGTTGTTGTGCTAATTACAGAGACTGTGCCGTCGAGGTTCGTTACATATACATTTGATCCATCAGGCAGGACTACAATTCCCCAAGGATCTTTTCCTATATTCACCGTGGCTGTAACAGTGTTGCTTGTTGTGTTAATTACAGAGACAGTGTTGCTGTTCCGGTTCACAACATATACATTTGTTCCATTAGGAGTAACTGAAATTTCATTAGGGCCGGTTCCTACATTCACCGTGGCTGCAACAGTGTTAGTCGTTGTGTTAATTACAGAGATAGTACCATCAACATAGTTTGTCACATATGTCTTTGTTCCATCTGGGGTGACTACAACTCCATAAGGATTGTTTCCTACATTCACCGTGGCTGTAACAGTGTTGCTTGTTGTGTTAATTACAGAGACAGTGTTGCTGTTCCGGTTCACAACATATACATTTGTTCCACTAGGAGTGACTGAAATTTCATTAGGGCCGGTTCCTACATTCACCGTGGCTGTAACAGCGTTAGTTGTTGTGTTAATTACAGAGACAGTGTTGCTGCCTTCGTTTGCTACATAAACCTGTGTCCCGTCTGGGGTTACCACAACTCCATAAGGATTGTTTCCTACATTCACCGTGGCTGTAACAGTATTTGTGGTTGTGTTAATTACAGAGGCACCGCCATTGTTGTCTGTCACATAAATCTTTGATCCATCGGGGGTGACTGTAGCTCCTACAGGATAGTATCCTACTGTCACTGTGGCAGTAACAATTTTATTTGTTGTGTTAATTACAGAGACAGTGTTGCTGCCTTCGTTCAATACATATGCATTTGTTCCATTAGGAATGACTGCAATGCTAGAAGGATTAGTACCTACATTCACAGTGGCTGCAACAGTATTTGTAGTTGTGTTAATTACAGAAACATTATTGCTGTAATAGTTTGGTATATAGATATATGGCACTGCACCTGCGATATTTACAAGCATTAAAACCGCCAGTGCAGTTATTCCTAAAACAGTTATAATTGTGTGCGTTCGACTTGCTTTAGCAAACTTAACTTTGTCCATTTTCAGTCTCGCGATGTTTGTTCAGATATATAATAATGAGAAATAACTACAAAAACACAAAGGAATAATACTTCACTCTACAATGTAAACTTTTCTACTGGAAAATTATACTTATACAATAATTAAACTAATTATTACATTACTTTTAGTTTCAAAATTTTAAAAATTTTAATAATATCATTAGGACAACAATATTTTTACTCGCGAAACAGGTATTTTGGAAAAAAACTTTAACCTAAATTCTGACATAGCTTAAAAAAGTTTCAATGTAAGATAGAAAATAGCATCTAAATAAAAAGATGCAAATTTTTACTTTAAAATCTCTGCATCTATGGACAATAAACTCTGTTTTTTTGGTGAAACACAGAAGCAAAGACGCAGTTAGAATTTACAGATTTATAGGTACATTGTCGTGAGAGTGGAGTTGGCTTAAAACTTGCATGCATTCCCAAGAGAAAAGGACTTGAAAATCAGAGAATTCCAGAAAATTATCCTACAGAATTAGTCATAAAGATTATTTCGATAAGAGAGCGTTAGAGCCTACATACGATAGGATGAAAATTCATATCCAAGAAACTTAATTTTATCGATTATTACCTCAATTCTTTTTTACACTTACCACTAATCATATTCTTCTGTGGTATAATTGTAACCGGGGTACCAAAATCACTACTATGTTTTTTGCTCCTGGAGCTTCAATTGCTTTTTGATTGATCTATGTCTGCATTTGTAGCATGTAATTTGAATGCATCTGCTTAAGATCTTTTTCTCTCTGTTCTGCACTTTCTAGTTCTTTTTTAACTTTATATGCCTATCCTTATCTTCGATTTGCTTTTCTTCTCGTCTTGTCCTCAATCTGGGGAATTTGAGGAACTTTTGCATCCTGATAGATCTCTGTAGGGAATTTTCACTAGGAAACATCCTCTGCAAGCTATTCTAAAAGCTGCAAACCGGGATGAAGGGACTAAGTCAGAACCTGAGATTATTCGTCTCAGGGAACGCGAAGCAAAGAAAGCATATATTTTCAAGCCATGGAACACATTGTCGAAGCTCCTGAATATAAGCCTAGCTGGATGACAGAACAAAATCTGCAAGCCCGTTGTCAAAAAGAGAAAAGAAACAGTTGAATAAATATAGTTCCCCTATGTGCTCTGAAAATCGGGGTTCTTTCATTTCTTTCCGATATTCATAAACGGAATTAGCCTGAAAATATATTTTATAGTTGGAACTGTTTGATTGAACAACATTTTTCTCCTACAAATTTAGTGTTTTCAGTCCATATATATCCAAAAATCACTAGATTTTGGGCCTGAGTTTATAAGGCTTGAGATTTATTTTATCAAACCTTTCTGAACATACCAATCATAATCATGGGCAAAGCGCTCCTTATTGAATTTTGCCAACTGGCAAAAGTATTCTGTGTGCTGACGATGTATCTCATCCTGGTTAGTATATTTTATTTCGCCGCGGATTGACTTTACTAACTTCTTCCCAGATTCTGTGCAGGTCCTATAGAATTCTCAAGTGCCGAGGGGTTTCTTCCATTACAACTCCAACACTTCCGACAACTGTAACGCCAAGATTTATGAGAACTCCATTCATGTATTTTAAGACCTCATCATCGCCGCTTCCACCTGCTGTACATACTGAGCACCCGAATTTTCCGGCCAGCATCTGGCAGTGAATAAGCATCAGAAAGTCTATCAAAAAGGGCTTTCATTGGAGCTGGAACAGAGTTAATATAGTTCGGAGCCCCAAGAACAATTCCATCTGCGTTCAAAATCTTTCAAATATCTCCACAAAATCATCAAACAAAGAACATTTACCTGTAGCATAACAGGCTCCGCATCCAGTACAATACTCAATATGCAGTTTATAAAGATCTATAAGCTCAGTTTCTGCACCTTCAGATTCAGCACCTTTGAGGACAGAATTTACCAGTTTCAAGGTATTACTTGCATTGCCTTTTGGACTTGCATTTATTCCAATGATTTCCATTTAGATTCCTCGATAAAATATTTCAAAATAAAGAGAATTCAGATTTTGCCTCTGATTTTCAAGAGTCATTTATTTACAATTTATATTCAGATGAAGAAATTTAGGAGTTTATCGAAATTCTCTCTAATCTCTATCTATTAATGACATTGAAAATAGAAGAATATTTTGAGGATAGCGGAATCTATCTTTAAAATCAAAGAATAAGGATCCAGAAAAGAAAACAGAAAGTGAAACACAGAAATTAGTGAGAAAGATTTTTATAGTACTCCCACGAAGAAAAAAATCTGAGGTATATCTAAATCCCCATTGTAATATGTTATACCTAATTATTCGACAACTGCACTTGCAAAGTGCCCGTGCTCATATGCGTGATATTCATCCTTACGTCCTTGGAAATAACGTTCTTCGATATCTTCTGGGCTCAAATTCTCTTGGAGACTAAATCCGAAGCTTGCGAGCTCTTCGGCCAAAGTTGGCGGATTGAAGCCTGTTATCATCGGTTCGCCTATATTTCTCAAAAATTCCAGTTTATGTTGCATTTGTGGAGACGATTTCTCAGGGATAAATGCATCAGTATCAAGGTAATCAAAAACAATAATGCTTCCTGCAGGAGCAATCTCTATGATGGAACAAAATATTGTGAATACTTCTTCTTGGGTCAAGTACGGAGTGACACCAAGCCAATTAAAGAAGGTTTTAACTTTTGGATCATACGATGACGAACTAATTAGTGCGGTTACCAGACTTTCCTTCGTGAAATCTATGGGAATGAAGTGTAATTTTGCTGGCTGTTCCCATTCCAACTCGGCAAGTCGCTGAAGCTTAAATTCTTGTGTTGCAGGATGATCAACCTCAAATACTTCCAATTTCGCCATCATTTCAGGTCGCCTAAATGCAAATGTATCCATTCCTGCTCCAAGAATTACATACTGCTTTACTCCTTGCTTAACAGCTTTTTCTAGGGCGCTTCTGCATACCGTGCACGGCTACAGAAGAGGCCAGCATATCGATGAGTTTCTTGCATTAATGACTCTGAATTAATTGTTTGATCTAAGTACGATCCGGAGTACTCAGAATCATTAGACTGTTGATACCTAGTTACATTTTGTTCAATTAAATATTGTTCAATTCGCACTCGTTTTTCCTTGGGTATCAAATCATAGGCTAAAAAGTCATCAAAGATTTTAGGAGTATCATGCATGGAATGATAGGCACGCATGTAAGCTACCGAAATTGCAGTAAAGCTTGCTTGATTCTCTTTCATATAATATAATTTCCTTTCTTTACTTTAGTTACTTAGAAGTTGAAAGCTTAGTATTAAAATTACAGCAGCTTCATATCTGCTTACTAAAACTGTTTTGTTTAAATGTATTGACTCAAAGATATCCTAAAAGGTTTTCAATCAATTATTGAATCAATTTTAACAAGTTTGTCTCCAACTGGCTACAATACATATATAACCTTTTTTAAGAGCAAAATAATAAAATTATTGGCTCTACATCCTACTTTTTGCAGTGAAGAAAAGGATCTAGAGCCAATAATATTTTACAGACTTTAGCAAGAATATAAAGATAAAATAATCCTATACGTTTAAAATATTAACTATGTTGGGAACTTAGTATAACTTACATTCTTATCTGCTATTCCATAACAACGATTTATTCCACAAAAACTACCCCATCTTAATACTTAGTAAAAATCCTCTCCATTTAATGAAGAAATAAAATTAAAAAAAATACAACTAGTGGTTTCAATATCAAATCTCTTCTATGTCGGATTGTATATTTCTGAACTTAAATAATTATTCAGATGAGAACGTAGCTACTCGTGCAAAAAAATGGTAAATAAAAGTTGACGTACAGAAGCTCCCCCACTCTATAATCCTTGCTATTAAACTGGTTTTTTGGATTTAAAGCTCAAATAAATTCTTTTGATGGTCTAAAACAGATCCAGTCAACTTTTTCGTCAAAAAGAATGATCAAATAAATACCAATTTTCGATATAAATTGACTAATAAATTCCAAAATTGATTCGATTTAATCAGAAAAAATGCCAAATAATACCGAACAAAGTCTATTTAATCCAATACAATGCCGATAATCAGCTAATAATCGTAAGATAACTCATCAAGGTCTACAAATCCATGTAAATTGTCATGGTCTCTATAAGATCCTTGAAATGGTCTCCAAGGTCACCAAAACCCTTAGCCCACACAGCCCATGAAAACCACCTTAGCGGTCCCAAAAACGTTTTTTTGATGACTAGCTCTCTTCTTTGCCTACGAATGAGGACATTACCTTGGACCTATCAGTGGCTTATTACTTATTTATATTTACGACTATAATGTTTATGCACACATCTTTATTAACTCATAAATATGTAGAATAACTAGGTAAGGTTATTTATGATATGATTAGTTTCCTTATTTTGCTTATACTATTTAACAAAGACTTCCTTCTTCAGTGTCAAAATATTTTTTTATTGCCTTCCCTCTTTTTTTATAAATTATGTCCCACATTCCCAGTCGTTCATGTAGCACTCCTGCTCGGAAGTGAGTTCATCAATTTTTATTCCCATTGACTCTAACTTCATTTTTGCTACATACAAGTCGATCCACTGAGGGACCCTGTGTACTCCATTTAGGAGTTTGTTCTCTGCAATATAGCGTACACAAAGAGCTTGATTTGCAAAGCTCATGTCCATAACCTCAGCGGGGTGTCCATCTCCTGCAGCTAGATTGACAAGCCTGCCTTCGGCTATAACATTGATGTGTCTGTTGTCGATATAGTATTCATTTATATTGTGCCTGACTTCTCGAACTGATTTTGCATGGGAAGCAAGGGCTTCCATATCTATTTCTACATTAAAATGCCCGGAATTCGCAAGGATTGCTCCGTCCTGCATGACTTTAAAATGTTCATATGTGAGGATATCGCGGTTTCCGGTAGTAGTAACAAAAATATCTCCCAACTTTGCAGCGTCGCCCATTTGCATGATCCTGTACCCGTCCATCTTGGCTTCAAGGGCTCTGATAGGGTCTACCTCGGTGACAATTACATTTGCTCCAAGGCCTGAAGCTCTCAATGCAACCCCGCGCCCACACCATCCATAGCCCGCAACAACGACATTTTTCCCTGCCACCAGAAGATTTGTGGTTCTGTTAATTCCGTCCCAGGCTGATTGTCCTGTTCCGTAGCGGTTGTCAAAAAGATACTTGGTCATGGCGTCATTTACTGCGATTACAGGCATTTTCAAAGCGCCTTCTTTTTCCATTGCATGAAGCCGGTGAACTCCTGTGGTTGTTTCCTCGCAACCCCCTAAAATATCTGGAAGTAGATCGATCCTTTCTTTGTGAAGCTTAAAAATAAGATCTGCTCCGTCATCGATTGTGATGTCAGGTTTAAGGTCAAGGACTCTGTCAATAGCTTCGTAATACTCGTTGTTGCAGCACCCATATTTTGCGAAACAGTATATGTTCTCCCGGGTATCAAGGGCCTTAGCTACATCATCCTGTGTACTAAGAGGATTGCAGCCAGTGATGAATACCTTTGCACCTCCTGCAGATAGGGTCTCTACAAGGACTGCGGTTTTTGCTTCTACATGAAGGGCCATCCCTACCTTCAGCCCTTTCAGAGGTTTTTCTTTTTCGAATTCTTCCTTGATGATCGCAAGTACAGGCATATGATTCCTTGCCCATTCCATTTTCATGTTTCCAGATTCTGTGAATTTTTCTTCTGTCATTGTGATCCCGTTATATGAATATGAAGTTTAATTCGATTACTATGTCTGGTTAATTGGAAGGATTACTTTTTCTTCTTTCTCCAAGTCAGATTAGAGAAATCAGTTGCCTACCTACTCCCCCAATTAACTGAGCTAAAGTTGCCTTTCAATCCACTAAGTAATCTCTCTACCTTCTCAGATGTCAGCCAAGGAATTGCACACTTTATTATTGTTAATTTTGGGGAATAAGTTTTATCTTCTCATACTCAGATCTTAAAAGTTTTCCTATCTAGATGAAAATTATTATCAAGACTAGTCACATATAGTATTAAATTTTGGTGGCAGAGAAGGATGAATATATAGGGAGTTTATAGACAACTCTTCTTTTCTGGAGTCATCTATATCGAATTTACAAGCATATGATGAAATTTAGGTATTTATCAAGATCTACATAGTTTCAAACGTATTTATTTACACTAGAGTCACCTGAAATTCTATAACCATGATTCGAAAAGAAAAGGTTACAAGAAAAGGTTTCTTTATTTTTTTCCTCTTGTTTCTAGTGCTTTCAGTGGTTAAACTTTGCATTTAAGAAAATTTAGCTAAACTCCTAAATTTTGCCATATGCTTATAAATGGTATATTAAGGATTCGTAAAAATCAGAGGTTTATAGGACTCCTATTAAGTTTAGTGAGAGATGTACATCCTTAGCTATATAATCCGTTTCCCTATGTTTTTGAAGTGTTAATTTTTACAGTGACGATTGCAGAGGATTCCTATTTAAATCTGATTTCCTCTTCTGTGGAATCCTATTCAAAATTTTCTCGTGGATTTCTTTATTTGACCTAATTTTTCTTTTCTGATTCCACTATTCTTTGATTTTAAAGAAAGATTCTGCTATTCGTAAAATAGTCTCTTTATTTTCGATGCCATCAACTGATAGAGATTAAAACAAAAATCACACAACATCTTCAGATTTACTTTTTGAACAGTAGTGGCAAGAACTCTTCCTGCTTTGAATATCTTTTTAGCTCGGCATAAATTCGTTTCCTTATATTTTGTTTGAGCTTTTAAAAATATAGTGAGTAGAAGGATATTTCAGCAGGAAAATATTTGCATATTTCCCAAAAACTTTAAGCTTGAGGTATTTTTCCAACTCGAGCAATTACTCACATAATATCAAAAAAACGATTTCTTACACTTCCACTTGAAGAATAAGTTCCGGTCCTCATAAATTTCGAGGTGAATGTGAAGTTTATGAAGTTTCTTGAATAAAAAAATCACATTAAAAACATTGGTGTAAAGAGGAAAGCCAGGAAGAGTTGGAGTCTCACTCCTGTCTCCAGTATCAGACCATTCCGAGGCGACCTCACCTAAAGTTCATTTATTCAGAACAGGATCTCTTCCAGGCAGTTCAATGATCACATACTCTTTTGTTTAATTTCCTCACTCTTTTTGACCTATTCACTTCCGCTAAAAAGTACATTGTTCCATTGTTATTTTAAATTAATTCTATGAAAAATTGTTTTTGAACAAAAGTTACTTCCGCATAAAATGTTTTAAAATTGTACAACATTTTTATATTAATTGTGTTTTCTGATACGAAAATATTTTCAATCAATTAAGGAGTCAATTTCAGTAAGTTTGTATTCAACTGACTGAAGAAATTTGTATTCTTTTCGAAAAAGGAAGAAGTAGGTTAAATTTCCAATATTTAAATGAAGCTTATGGCGCACGGGAAGGTACAAATTGTTTTTTAAAATTGAGCTTATCCCTAAACCAGTTTTCACTTCACATCAGTCAGAGATTCAGAACAATTTTCGTTATTGCAGGCTTGACTGATCGCTTGTATTCGAGAATTCAGAGCTCAATTTTGGTTTTTGGAATCAGCTCAAGTGGTGCGAGCACTATCATAAACGATCACAACGTAAACGATCACAACGCCAAAATCTCTCAACGACAGCTAATTAAATAACTTGAAAGGAAAGCTAGTTCTTCGATTCCAAAATACACTCACAAACTGAACTCTTAAATCTATTTATTGATCAATGAATTCCTCTTTTAATTATGGATTCACTTTGGAATCGACATAATAGTCGGAGTTAAAGTCGAACCAACGTATTAAACAACGACTTTAAAATAAGCTGCTCATTTTGAAGTCGAGCCAAACAACCTGGGAAACTGCGCAGTACTTATTGCAGTTCCCATGCTGTTGTTCAGCGTTACCGAGGATAAAATCCCTATTACTTTCCCTGCTTGCAGTATAGGGGATCCGCTATCTCCCGGCTGTGGCATATTTGAGATGGGAAAGAGCAGATAGAGCAATGAAGCCCCTGCATTAATCACTTTGCATTTTATAACATGCATATCATTGACAAGTGTAGCAGTTTCCAGTACTGCTGCACTTCCAAATTCGGTGACTTCGAAAATGCAGTCAATAGGAAGCTCTATCAGAGCCAGATCAAAATCTTTAAAAATGCTCTTGACAACGAGTTCCTTTCCATCCACTGTCACGCAGTCTCCTGTTCCGCGAAATATATGGTAAGCTGCAACTATGTAATGTGATCCTCTGAATGAGATCACAGCGCCGATTGTACAGCGCATACTCTTATAGAAAAAGTAACCGCCTGATTTAATCATATACTTATCTCATCTACTGATATCACTTAGAAGTGTTTTATGGTATTCCTGATATTTATTTTAAATTATGCTCAATTTAAATATATAGAGAAATCTTTTTAAAATTGAGATATAAAGTTGACCTTATTCAGGACTCTGTTCCGAAATCGAATGATTAACGAAAACTAAAAAACACTAGATTTTGAAACTGCTATAAACCTTTGAGTACTATCTAATGATCAATGTCGGAGGTCTCGAATATTGAGTTTGATTGAAGATCAAATTCTTCCAGTAAATTCAATTTTCAATAAAAAATGCAAAAGTTGATAGATTTTAGAACAGATTCGCAGGAATTTCAAATAAATTGTTTCTCAAGGATTATTACAGTTTATTTGGTAGTTCGCAGAAAAACACAGTTATTAAAATTGTGGACCTGTTGCATTTTCTAATTCGCTTAAAATATTCGGCAGTTTCCAAGAAGAGGCCTATGGGGATTTTTGGCTATGAGGTCAGATATCGCTTGAAAACTCATAGGGTGTCATTTACCCACCAAATTGCATGACAAATGAATTTGAAATTACATCTGATGGGAAGTATGCAGTTTCGACTTCAGATGACAAACACTAAGGTTATGGAGCTTGGAATAAGGAGTAATTATCTCTAATTTTACAGGATAATCAATTTCTAATTGCGGAGTAAAAATTTGGAATTAATGTGAATAGTCGGTAGGAACACACCAAACCAGAAATGATGACTAGCGAGAGGACTCCTCTTTGTAACTTCAGAAATAATGTAAAATGTACTAAAACTTATATAGTAAAACTGTTTATAGATTAATGGACTCTTACTCAGTATAAGTCCATACTTGAGGATGGGGCAGGTTTTGATGTGGTTGTCTTTTCTGTCCCTTTTCTCCAAACAAATTACGAGTTTCTATCTCTTCCTAGCAGTTCAACGATCAATTACTCTTTTGTTTAATTTCACCGGCCTTTTTGACCTTTTCACTGCTGGTGCAAGGTACTATGCACCTATTGTTATTTTTAATTAATTCTATAAAAAGTTGTTTATGGGAAAAAATTGCTTTTACATAAAATATTTTAAAAGTGGACAACAATTTTATATTAATTATGATTTTTTTATAGAGCACTAAATCTGACATTCAGCTTGATTAATCTACTATATAATCCTAAAAATACACTTATAAAATATAACTGTTCTGATAAAGCTTATGCATAATTCCTACCTCAAAGGTCTAAGACATTCATTTTTTTGAAGATTATCACAAAAAAGAGATTTAAAATGTATTGATGAAATTTTTCGTGTGAACCCTTGTAGAAAATTGTACAAGAATGAGGACGTTCATTCGGTGATACAGCAAATTTGAACTAATGATCCAATAGATTTATTAATGTACCATTGTGTTAAAAACTCACATTTAGCAAGTAAAAGAGAAATCACAAAAGAGTTTAATCATCAGAAAGCAGTAACTTGGAGTTGATTATCATACCTCATCCGAAGACAGTGGAAGAAATGATTGAGTGTGCTGGGCCTATAGAATGTGACCTGCTACCCAGACTTATTCAGGTGACTGAAGCTGCTGCCATTGCTGCAGCCTATCAAATGGGGCGTGGCAATAAGATTTTTGCTGACCAGGTGGCAGTCGCCTCTATGCGGAGAATGCTAAATAAGCTTGATATGAAAGGAATAATCAAAATCGGAGAAGGGGAAAGGGATAAAGCTCCTATGCTATACATAGGAGAACAAGTCGGAACAGGTAGGGGTAATCTTGAAGTTGATATCGCAGTAGATCCTCTCGAAGGAACAAATCTTACGGCCAATGGAGGTCCAGGTTCAGTTGCGGTTATGGCCATGGCTGAAAGGGGTGGAATTTTCCATGGCCCTGATATCTATATGGATAAGATCGTTGTAGGGCCAGATGTAGTGCGTTACGAAATGGAGCATCCTGATGAAAAGATTGATTTAGATGCTTCTGTCAAGCACAATCTTGAGATAGTTGCAAAAGCTCTCGGGAGGAATATTGGTGAGCTTGTGGTCGTAATTCTAGATAGGCTCAGGCATGAGCAGAAAATAATCGATATTCGGGAAGCTGGGGCCCGTATAAGGCTGATTACTGATGGAGACCTTATGCCAGGTATTGCAACTGCAATCCGCGGGTCAGGCATTCACATGGTTATGGGTGCAGGGGGCTCAGGCGAAGCTGTCTTGACAGCTGCTGCAATCAAAATCCTGGGAGGGAAGATCCTTGCAAGGCTTGTTCTGCCTACGGTTGCAAATGGGCATACCAAAGACAAAATCTATGAAGAAATTGAGGAAAAAATGCCAAGGCTTGAGAAGATGGGGATTACCTTGGAGAACCTAAAAGATGTTCTTGATACCGACAAACTTGTGCCAGGCAATGATATAATTTTCTCGGCAACAGCTGTTACCCCTGGCCACTTCCTTCGCGAAGTAAACCTCTTTGGTAGCGGGGATGCCAGGGTACACACGATCTCGATGGGTGCTTCAGGAACGGTCAGGTTCACGGATAGCATTTACATAAAGGACAAGCAAGAAACCCCTCTATATCTGTAAACCCTTTTTTGGCTTATCCTTTTACTTTTTATCTTTTTTTTAAAAACTGGCAAAGTGGTATCAGTTTAAATGTGGATCGTGAAAACGAGAATCAAGCGAGAAACAAAGCACTGAATAGAATTAATAAACAGATTTAAGGGTTATATACGGAATTAAAGAGTTAAAATATGAGAATCTATCTTGAAAGTTTTGGTTGTTCTGCAAGCCAGGCATCAGCTGAAGTCATGAAAGCACTTGTAAGGGAGCTAGGACACGAATTACTGGGTTTAGATACTGCTGATCAGGCAGAAGTTTATATATGCAACTCCTGCACTGTCAAATATACAACAGAGCAAAAGATTCTCCACAAAATACGTAGCTTGGGTGAAAAAAATGTAGAGGTTATTGTCTCTGGCTGCATGCCTGAAGTTCAGCTTGAGGATGTCCTCCATGCAAATCCAGAAGCCCATATTCTAGGTGTAAATTCTGTTTCTAGTCTTGGAGATCTTCTTTTCTCAATCGAACAAAGAAACAAACAAGGTATTTTTCGAGGAGATCACCTTGAAATCTATACGCATGAACCAATGGGCTTTCTGAACGTTCCACGTGAGCGCTTCAATTCCAATATTCACATTTGTCAGATTTCTCAGGGCTGTAACTTCGCTTGTTCCTATTGCATTGTAAAGTATGCAAGAGGTAAACTCTACTCATTTCCACCGAATGAGATTGTTAAGGATATCCGAACTGCAGTTGCAGATGGCTGCAAGGAAATTTGGCTAACTTCCCAGGATGACAGTCAGTACGGAATGGATACTGGCTTCAAACTCCCCGAACTCTTGCGCATGATCTCTAAAATTCCTGGCGATTTTAGGATAAGAGTTGGGATGATGAATCCTATTTCCGTTCAGCCAATCCTTGATGACATCGTAGATGCCTTTGATTCCGAAAAAATCTTCAAATTTATCCACCTTCCGATCCAGTCAGCATCTCACTCTGTGCTTAAAAAGATGAACCGTATGCATCGAATGGATACTGTGGGAATGATCATTGAAAAATTCCGCTCACGCTTCAGTGATCTCTCCCTCTTCACTGATGTAATCGTAGGTTTTTGCAGTGAAACTGATGAAGACTTCAAAGAAACAGTTGAATGGGTGAGAAAGTACCGTCCGGAAAAAGTAAACATCTCACGTTACTCTCCTCGAAAGCACACGAAAGCTTTTTCTTTCAGAAACTTAGACTCTCGAATTTCTATTCAGCGTTCTCACTACTTGCACAAAGTATGTGAAGAGATTAAGCTTGAGTCTAAACAGGGAATTATCGGCTGGAAAGGCAAAGTCTTTGCCTCTAAGTACACAGAAATTGGAGATATTCTCACACGCACGGACTCATACCGTCCGGTTATCATAAGCGGTTCGGATCTTAGGCCCGGTCAGTGTGCCAATGTTGAAATCATTGCGTCAAAGCCTGGTTATTTTCTCGGAAGACTTGTCAACAAATAGTTCAGGCTTTACTCTAAAATTTCGTTCTGTATATTTGTGGCATATATGTGGTAATTTTCTTCTTAATTGTTATATATCGCAACAAGAGATATTTTCCTCAGATCTTATTTTTGAAATATAAGAACTCCAAGTCTATAGAGCAAGTTCAGGTTCACTATATTTCCAATTTATTTTAGTTCTTTTTCTCTATTCTTAGAATCTATTTTAATTTTAGCCCCACTGCTTGAGTATACGATGCAATCAATCTAGTTCTGATATTTTTTTGGAGTTTTTACAAATTCAATACATCCGACTACAATAAGTTTAAAATTTAAAAAAAAGTCAATTACTAATGAATAGATGATTCCTCAAACTAGAGCTAAAATTATAAAATGGGGTGATATATATCCCTATACAAGTATTTAAACTACATATTCAATATAAGTAATCAAAACAATGTAAATTAATTCAATGTGGTTTGGTATGATTACAGATTATATATATTTACAAAGTTTGGGTACTATAGAAGCTAATTTGACTTATGTAAGGAACAAATTTGTAAAAACTCATCTACGATCTTACAGACCTTTTTTTAATTCCATGATTTCGGTGATGTTGCCTTTAATCTTAAGCCTGACTCTTTTTTTGAGTTCAGTATCTCTTAAGCGCAGGCCGTAGTTGTAGCTCCACCTCCAGCAGGCGCATATACATTGAGCTGGTATGCTGCTTGTCCTGACTATTTGCCGATCTCACCTTATAATCCATCCAATACCCCAGCAATAATTGATGTAAGTTCGCCAGATCCTCTTCTTCCGAATCCGTATTCTTGGGCGTACTCAACTTACAATTCGCAGCATCCTAATCAAAATCTTATTGCGGTGTCATCGCTTTCACCTTATGGTAAAGAATTGACGCCTGGCCAGATTATACCTTTCTTGATGGTGATAACAGTTGACCAAGGTGGTTATAGTGGAGGAGCGATTCAATTCACAATTGATTTCGACACCAATACAACATCAGGAGATAACTTCGGCTACGATCCAAAATATGGTGTGTACTCAGCTTTCGTTGATACCTCAGATCCTGCCACCACTAATCCTAATGCTAAAGTGACGAGCTACACATCCAATCTGATGGGTAGCGGCACTAATCAGTATATCGAAGGCACATTCAATGTAGGAGGCCTTAAAAGTGGTGATAGTGTGGTCATTGAGGTATGGGTTGTTCTAAATCAATTAAATTCCAAAGCTACAGGTACTGTGCACGCAAGTGTTAACAACGCGAAGACTGCCAGTGGTGGTACCATTAATGTGGGAAAACAGACAATTCCTTTGCAAGTTAGCGGTATTCCAGGCTTAAATAATCCAGCTCTGACGATAACAAAATCAGCATCACCATCAAGTTATAACACTGTAGGGCAGACTATTACATACACTTACCTTGTAACTGATACCGGAAACGTGGGCATCTCAGGCCCTATCAATGTCACAGATAATCAAATAGGACAATTTATACTGTCAAAAGGTGGTATAGAGGTCGAAGGTACTGCTACAGGAACAGCAAACTATCCCATAACACAAACAGACCTTGATAATGGTTTTGTAGCAAATTCAGCATATGCAACAGGTTCATTCAATAGCCAAACTGTAACTTCACAAAGCACTACTTTTACAGTAAACGCCGATCAGATGCCAGGTCTGACATTAGTAAAAACAGTTTTACCACCGTATAATACAGCAAAGTATACCACTGCTGGTCAGGTTATTCAATACAGCTACCAAATAACGAACTCCGGAAATGTGGATATGAAAGGACCTATCACTGTTATAGACAATAAGGCCACCCAAATCTCTGTAAACCAACCATCAAACGGTGTTCTTGCCCCAGGTCAAAGTGTTACAGGAACTTCTAGCTATCCCATAACACAGGCAGATCTTGATTCCGGTTCTGTTACTAATACAGCCATTGCATCAGGTTACTTCAAAACCTGCCAAATGGTTTCAAACCAGGCTACTGCGACAGTAAATGCAGATCAGAGTCCAAGTCTGACATTAGTGAAAACAGAGTTATCACCTACAGCTCCTTATAACGTTGCTGGCGAGATTATCACTTACAGCTACAAAGTAACTAACTCAGGCCATGTGGATATCACAGGACCTATCACTGTTAACGACAACAAGGCTGCCCTACTCTCCATATCTAACATTGTTCTTAGCCCAGGTCAAAGCGTTACAGGAACATCTACCTACCCAGTAAAACAGGCAGATCTTGATGCTGGTTCTGTTACCAATGTAGCTACTGCAACCGGTTTATTCGGCAACGAAAAAATAACTTCACCCCCGGCTACTGCGACAGTAAACGGACTTCAGAGTCCAGGTCTGACATTATTAAAAACAATTTCCTCACCTTATGATAAAACTCCTTATTCCACTGTTGGTCAGGTTATCTACTACAGCTACCAAGTAACTAATACAGGAGATCAGGATATCACCGGCTCTATCACTGTTCACGACAACAAAGCCACTCAAATCTCAGTAAACCAACCGCCAAACGGTGTTCTTGCTCCAGGTGCAAGCGTTACAGGAACATCTAACTACACAATTACACAGACCGACCTCGATGATGGTTATGTGACAAATTCAGCAAATGCAACAGGTTTATTCAAAGATCAACCAGTAATTTCACTCAATACTACTGCGAAAGTTATCTATGAGAACCCAACCCATGAAAGAGATTTTGGACCGAACTGTGTCGGGTATGGTTGTGCTTATTTAGTAGTACCCATGTATGTAAGTGAACCTTATTGGTATGGCAGTGAACCTTCCGGCACAACATAAGTACCAAATTCGGAGTCTCATGGCTACAATGTTAAGATTTCTTTGTCTAAAGGTTCAAAGGCTAAACTAAGTGGTTCCAAAGATAAAGCTTCTTTGAGTAAACATAAACAAAAAAACTACTCCAAACACCATAAAGCTGAAAGAAGTCACTCCAAACATCATAAAGCTGAGGGAAGTCACTCCAAACACCATAAAGCAGAGGGAAGTCACTCCAAACACCATAAAGCAGAGGGAAGTCACTCCAAACACCATAAAGCAGAAAAAAAATTGCTCAGTATAAAATTAGATAAAAAATAATTGGATTTTCATTTCCATTAAATGAAAATAGTGACTTCAATTATGAACTTCGATCCTGGCTTCCGATAATTCATAAAATATGGAGGTGGTAAGCAGTACAAATTCATCACATATTAAATTATGAAAACTACTTCAATCTAACTCTTTATCCGTGAGAGAGATCAAATAAAAGTATTGGAATTAGTCGATATCCAGGTTTTTCTTACTTAGATATCCAAAATAACTGATAGAGTGGATAATTTTCTGTGAAATCTGCTCTATCGACTTCAAACTTTATTTGATTCTGTTCCATTACTATTAATCCTTGTTTCCTGTTATCCAGTCTTTAGTTATATCGATCAGTATTGAGATTGCTAGTCTCACTACTGATTCCTGGGCAGGGAACGCACCAATTACCCTACTTCTTCTTTTGAGTTCCTCTTTAATCCTTTCAATCAAATTTGTTGTTCTCATTTTTTTCAAGTTATTCTCTGGAAATTGTACCCAGTTCATTATCTATTACTGAAGGCTCTAAAGTGTAACAGCTACGTTTTTATGCCAATAATATCAAGTTTCCTAATCAGGTAATAAAGTTTCGAATGATCTATCAATGTTTTTTTAACCTGTCCTCCACTTAGTTTTGCTTTTTTAGTATCAGCTTGAGAACTTATCATATTTAATGTGAGTTACACATTTGCAAGCTTAATAAAAGGAAAAACTATCTAACTGCTTTCTGTCTACCTTTGTGCCCATCAGAAAAGACTAACTTGGCGCCTCTTAAACAGCTTTCTTTCATTTCATCGAAAAGATCTTCTTAGAACATAAAGTAATCACTGTTATCTAATCTTACTTCAAGATCCACAATAACGATCATCTCTTATTCCAGTAACTAAAAATTGAGCCTTTTTTTCATAATGAAGGCCATCTCTCACCTTAAAATAATTAGCATCAATAAGCAAGTAGGGGATTTTTTGTTCTATTCGTTTTGAGATAAATTCTCCAACATTTTCATTCAGTTCTTAAGAGCTTCTGGAAAAATAAAAGTTGAGATTTCACCAAATCTAAAACAGTCATGTTCATTTTTATCCTTCGGTGGAGAAACCTTGCTGGTAAGATTCAGCTGTTGAAGTTAGGATGGATTTTCAACTCTTAAATACTTATCAAAAATAAATGTTTCAAGGTGGAACTCACTAAATTGAAGCTTTGAGAATTTACTTATCCATATTTAATTCAGTGAGATCGAGGTTCTTAGACGTTTTTACTAGCTTTTTTAGAATTAGTTCTCTCATAAATTTATGCACTAGATTGAAGACGATAGCCCTCTTCCATCCCAACTTTAGACATTTCAAAATACATCATACCTACAAAAATTATAATTTTTGAAAATATCCTAAAAAATGTTCCGAGATTAAATCACTGTTATGTGAGATGCTGTTTGGTCAAGATCGTATTCCATAGTAACAACTTGCAAAATAACTTTAGATATGTTAAAAAAGTATGTTGGAATTCAAAATGTAACTAATGGCGAGTAAAAAAAACAACTAATTAAAGAACAAAAAGCTATTCTATGAGTATATCAGATCACGTATACATCTCTATAATCTTGCTCTTGCTGATAAAAAAAATTTACGAAAGGATCCAAGAGTGTAAGATATCTTGAACAACAGAATGAACTTACTAAACTTGAAAACATAATCACGAACTCAAAAGAGTAATTCTAATGTATCCCAATAAGTTATTAAGAAAATTGATACTGATTATGAATCCTTTTTGTTTTTTGGAAAAATTGAAATAAAAACGCTAGACCTTCAAAGTTCCAAAGTATAGAATATTTCGTTCTATTCCTTTTAATCAAATTAATTACATATATTTAGAGGATATATTACTTTTTCTCATAATGTAAACTGCACTGAATTGATCTTTGATTTAGGAAAAAATTATGAAAATATAAAACAAATATTAGTCTATAATAGAGAACTTTTTCACGTTAATTGGGATTTCTACAATTCTTTGTTTATAAAGTAACTGGAACTCAATATATTGTTAAAAGGATTATATCAAGTTATTGGTCCAGGTATTACAAAGATAGTAAGTGCTGTAAATACCGAAGGTAAATTTTTTGAAATCAAAACTCCAATATCAGATCAATATTGGAAACCAAAATTGGAGTCTATAAAGTCTCAAAGAAATATTGTAAAGGACAAAAGAAAGGTTCTTAAAAAAGTAAAAGATACCTTCAGCTCCATGATATTATAGAAAGATGAAAAAACAAAGTTCAATAAGTTAAAGGATTTTCAACAGAAACTTTCCGGAAAAAGGAAAAGAACGCGTTTTCAATACATATCAACTCAGAATCAAGTTTATCCCTTCCATTTCATCGAATTTTTAGTTTATGAGTGCGAACTTATAGGTAAAAGGTTTATAAAAATCGGTAAAAGCTATATTTCCAAAGAGTGTTGTGTTTGTGGAACTAGACACTAAATAAATCTTTGGAAAAGGACTATGAGTTGTGATTATGGAAATGTCATTGATCGAGAAGAAATCGTTCCATTCATATCATGAAACTTTTATCGCAGAATGCTTTGTGGCCAAGATATCAATATTTTGTTGATAATCTTAGATAAAAAGGCTTGTTGTTGGTTAGAAATAGTGATATTCTTAATTAAATTAAGTATTTCTCAAAGTAAGCTCCTCCTTCGATGCATCAGCTGCAGGGAGGGGTAGTTCACTCGTACTTTGCCAGAAGCTCATTTACCCTAATCATATCTTTTTTCGTTATAATTACAACCTGAAAAAAGTCATTTATCCCATCTGATTTTTCTCCAAGGTCAAAAGGAATACCTTCATCCTTGAGATCATTCATTACAGCTTGCAAAACATAGCCCATTACTATGAACTGTGTTTTCTCATTAGTCTCATTAGTGGTCATTGTCGATACCTACTGTTTTAATAGAGACTTTCGTCTGGCTTGTGAGGCTCTGCCATTCTTTATCAAATAGCACCACATACTACCTAAAAGTTCTTCCTATTTTCAGTCTTTTCCTGCTTCTTAATGATTTTCAAGATAAACATTGGTTTTTATTTGTTTGTTTCATCCTATTGAAAATGATCGGTCAAATATTCTCCATTTAGATGTGATACAGAAATTGGCTTCAGAAAAGCAACACCTTAAAGTACGTTGATATCACAAAAACAGATAGTATTATAACTTTTTTGTATGGTCATCCCTTAATATAATAACATAATATTACATTTAATATTTACATGCTACTTCAGCTATAATCGTGAAGATATTTAATACAGAAGTTTTCGATAAATCCTCATATTTTGTAGTACTCTTATAAATGGCATATAAAATGATTCATGAAAATCATAGGTTTATCAATTTCTATCTTTAAGCTTAGATAATGATTAGATATAAAAAATTATTAAGTGAGATTATACATAAAAATGCTTACAGTTGAAGGTCATTATTGAATTCAATTTATGTTATTAATTTTTAAGGAAATTTCTTTAAAGAATTCTTCAGATTCAGAAATTAATGATTAGTTGGTTTTCTTCTGTATATATCAGAAAAAGTTCAGCTACATCTTTCGAACAGATAAATTCAATTCCTGGGATTAATTCTTCCTTCTTAAGCCCTATCATATCCGAAGCAAGTTGGCAGCACCGAAATTCTACTCCGATATCTATGCATTCTTGAACAGAGGCGTCATACTTAGGTGAAGCTCTTGATTTATCTCTCTTTGCAAGCAAAACTCCCATAGGTCCCCACAGAATGACCAGTACATTAAGTCCCTTACTCCTATAGTATTTTGCAAATTTAAGAATTTCCTGTGGGCTGGTGCTCTCATACACCATATTTTTGAGTAGCAATAATACTTTTTCGACTTTTGTCATAAGAACCCCAGGTCTAGATAATACATTTCTGAAACAGATAACCTAGATCTATATAAAGTTTCACATTGAAAACATACAAATACATAATTTAAAAGTTTGTTATCATTTCAAGATGGAGCTTGAAAAGTATGCGGAAATAACCTCCTTTCAAGATTGAAACAGGATTCCGATTTCTTTAGATGTGAGAGGAATGCATAATCTTATCAATCCCCATTTTAGTAAAATATTTACACGAAAGTTATAAATTTACTTCGCAAAATATTTATCATGAAATCCACTAAAACAATACAATTGAAAATAAAGGATGTTGATTTTTATTTAGTAGAGAAGATGGAAAAATGTGCAAATGGAATGAACTACGTTTCTAGTGTGATTTGTGATAATAAGGAATCATTCCAGCTAGAAAACTACAACCTATGGTTTATGCTCATCTCTGAGGAAACATCGGTTTGAAGTCTTAAGTGAGTAGTAACATTCAAGATAAGTTGCTGGGACTTATAAAACAATAGTAGAACTTGCAAAAATAGGAATGAGTTACTGGCAAAAAGTAACATATTCTTCTACTTCTATGACATTATCCTGTAATAGAGGTTATAAGGTAGCAGAAGACTCGGTGAATATGACTACCTTTAGTCATGGTAGGAAAACCTATAAAATCTGTAACTATCCTTATGCAAAGCAATTCTTTCTTTCTCTTTTGAAATTTGAAGATTCTAAAGTCATGAAGGATAATAAGGAGTATTATTTTTCATCTTACTGTATCCTGCGAACTTCCAGACAAGAAAATAGAAGAAGCTTCGACTTTCATGGGTCTAGATCTAGGTATAAATTTCTTAGCTGTAGCTTCCACTAATAACAAGAAAATTCTAAGCTTTTTGCCAGTGAATAATAAAAACAAAAGAAATGTATACAAAGATGAGATCAAGATTACAGTCAAGGGAACTTTGTCAGCTAAGTGGATGATAAAGCATTTAGCTGGAAAAGAGAAACGTCTGATGAAAGACTTTAATCATTGTATCTCCAAAGCAGTTGTAAAATTTGCAGTTGAAAACGGTGTTTATGTAATAGGTATAGAAAACTCAACCTGAATAAAAGATCGACCTAACAACAATCTAGGGGAGAACCGAGAATATCTCCATAATAGCTGGGCTTTTTACCAATTACAACAATTCATCGAGTATAAAGCAAAGAGTTATGGAATAATAACAAGAATATGTGAATCCGGGGAATACTTCCAAGGCTTGTTGCAGGTGTAACAATATCTTTCAAAATTATAAAAATGGATTGAATTTCCTGTGTGAGACTTGCAGTTTTGAACTTAACGCCGATTTGAATGGTGCTAGAAACATCGAGCATAGAACACGAGGCTATAGGTATATCTTAGAGTCTCAGGGGTGTCTGTCAACCACCTATACGGATAATGTATCTGATTTATTAGGGATATCCATGCCTGTTACTTTAGTGACAGGTTGTTGACGTATGTAGTAATAGACATAATGGTGGAATGATAATATTCCAGTAAATTTATTCTGAGTCATTTAATAAGATTTAATCTGGAAAAAAATCAAGAGCTTCACTTTTGGTAAATGGTTATATAGGCCAAAGATATTCTCAAAAAAAACACGAAATAGTTTTAGTGAGAACTGTAACTAATTTATACTTAAGAATCTCAAGTGTTGGATTTTCGATAGAAGGTCACAAAAAAATGGAATCATTTTTTTTGAGCTGTTGAGATAAATATGTAACCGAATATGAGTAGCCATTTGGAGCTACAGCAAACATTACTAATGTTCGTTTAGACTTCTTTATATAATTTCAATTCCCATCTTTATATCAAGATGAAATTCGATCTTCACGTGCATTCCGATCATTCAAAAGATAGCAAATCGAGTCATGATGATATCCTTGAGGTCGTCCTTAAAAGGGGTCTTGACGGCTTAGCTATCTGTGACCATGACACCGTTGAAGGTGGTCTTGCCTGTGAAAAAAGAGCCTTAAAACTTGGTCTTGACATCACAGTCATCCCCGGAGTAGAGGTGACATCTTCAAAAGGACACATTCTGGTCCTGGGGATCAGGAAAAATATAGAGCCTTTAATGAGTCCGGAAAAAACGATAGAAAGGGCCAGAAAACTTGGAGGTACGGTTATCATACCTCATCCTTTCAAGCAAAGTTCTCATGGAATAGGAAGTTTTGAAGGGCTTGATATTGATGCCGTTGAGGTCTTCAATTCCCGTTGCATCTTGAACAACGACAACCTTAAAGCCGAAACAGAGGCAAAAAGACTCGGAATTCCAGGTGTCGGAGGAAGTGATTCTCATGTTCCCGAAATGGTAGGTCAGGCATATACCGAAATTAATGCCTCTGAAAATACCATGGAAGCTGTGCTCAGGGCAATAAAGGAAGGAAAAGTGGCACCTGCAGGAAAAAATACACCATTGCCCACCATCTTGAAACAGATGTCACGTAATGTGAAGCAAAAACTAAAGAGGCGATTGTGTAAATTAATATGAATATAGGACTTACTCATCTTGAAAAAAAATAATATTAATTGCTTTTTAATCAAGGTTTAATGGGTAAGTTTTTTGATATCTATTTTCTTGAGACTTTAATTTTTTTTTGTTTTTATGTTTTTAAATCTAAGGTGTGAAGTTCACTTCTTCGGAGGGTATCAATCCTACAGGGAATCGTAGTTCCACAAAGAATCTTATAGGAAGATTTTTCTGATGATTTTTATTATTTAAATTGGTGAAAACTTTGATTAGAACATTCATAGCAATTGAGCTAGATCCCTGTTTTAGGAAAAAGATGAGGGAACTCCAAGACCGATTCTCTTCTTTTAATCTGAAGTTTGTCGAGCCAGAAATCGTTCACATCACTTTGAAGTTTCTGGGGAATGTGGATGAATCAAAGATTCCATTAATTTCTTCAGCTCTTGATTCCATTACATGTGAGTCTTTTGAAGCGCTAATTGGGGGAATAGGGGTTTTCCCGAATACTTCAAATCCTAAAGTCCTCTGGTTGGGTGCAGCCGGAAAATTCAGAATTTTGCATGAGGATGTGGAAAATCTACTGAAACCTTTCAAATTCGAAAAAGATACTAGAGAATTTACAGCCCATGCTACTCTTGCTAGGGTGAAATTCCTCAATAGGGACCAGAAAAACGCTTTTATAAATACCATTAGAGAGTGTAAAGAAGTGCAACTAGGTAGTATGAAAGTAAATAAAGTTCTATTAAAGAAAAGCATACTGACTCCGGAATATCCCATATATGAAACACTGCATACAGTATATATGGATTGACCATTTAAAACTTGAAGTTAATTTCGTTGCTTTCTTCCGACAAAGACCCATTGATCATATATTCCCTCAGAATCCGTATTGTCAATAACATCTCCTTCGACTCCTGCTCTGTGAAGAGCTTCGGTAAGAATTTCAATTTCAGGCTTGCTACTTACCGTGAAAAGCAAAAGAGCTCCTTTATTTGCAACTGAGATTGACTCCCTTATTATACCTGTCCAGAGTTCTTTATTAAATTCATAAATAAGCCCTAGCATAAATCCCATCACTGCATCAAAGGTTTCTGGATCGAAATACCTGGAAATAGATGTTGCATCCATTATGATAACTTTTTGCGGGTCTAAGACTCCATGTTCAAGTCCCTGACAAACTGCACATTTGTTAACTTCCACTACCAGCGGATCAAGTCCAAACCTATGAAGAGCAAGGGTGGACATCCCATTCCCAGAACATACCTCGAGAAGCCGTCCTCCAAAGTAAAAACCCTTTTTTTGAAGAAAATCCAAAAGTTTTGCCACTCTAATCACACGTTTTTCGGAAAAAACACTTTCATAGGACTCAGGCTTAAAAGTGCAAACCGGACAAAGGTTCCGGTTTACGAGCATGATGGAGTAGTACTCATTCACGGCATTTCTCCACTTTTCGGGAGATACCTCTATATCTTTTTCAGGAACATTTGAGGTCAGAAGGGAATTCGCAATATCCTCAAACTTTTTTTTCAATGGAGCTACTGCAAGGGATCCAGTAAACACCGACCAGAAATCTACAGAAACTTCTTCATCTGCTGGATTAAAGATCAGCAGTCCCAGTGTGTGTTCCCCTTCCCTGGCTCTCAAGAGCTGCATTTGCTGTCCCTCTGAAACTCCTTTGAGATAGTGTAGTGTACGCTCAATAGTTCGCTGGGAGAGATAACTTTCCTCCACAAAATAAATATCTTCCTCGATGTTAAAAAGTTCATTTAAAAGCATATTTGTGTAGATTCGGATAATCTCATATCAAGATTTCGAAGAAGAGAATTTGCACTTAACAATTCTTGATTCTATGAATATAGTAAAGTATTTAAAAATTATAATTTTCTAAAGAGTCTGTAAAAGAGTGTTAATCGAGTGGAGAGTTCTGTTACTCGGAGGCAGAATTGGATGGTAGAGAGATTATTATAGATAAAAATGACATTCTCCGAATAACATGCGCAAATTTATGAAAGTACTTTTCACCTTACCTCTTCTCGACTTGTGATATATACCCTTTGTAAAGATACTACGAAATTTAGGGATTTATCGAAATCCTCTATAAGATAATGGGGAAATATTTATTGCTATATAATAAGTTGAATGGAATAAATGCTAAAATATAACAAAAACTCCATGCTCAAACATTAATTCTGACAAAAAAAATGATATTTCATTCAAAGTGGAATTTGTGCTGCCAATCTAAGTCCAAAAGAGTAAGTCCTGAGTCTTAGAAATTCAGTGAGATTTTGGGGCAAAATGTCTTGTCCCCATTCAAAAACATGTTTGTAGCCGCCAACTTAAGAAAATAATCCCACATAAATGTCCTCATTAAATTTTCATAAAAATGACTATTGATCTTTTTTTCCTAGGTTGAATAGTCGCGCATATTTAATAAAAATTTGTGTTAAGAGTGAATCTGATATCTAAGGAACTATCTGTTAAACAACCAATTCCGTTAAAACCATTGTTCTAGAGTTCTCTGACTTGTTGTTGAAGCGGTTTTAAGGCGTTCTATAGCTTTTTCAATTCTCTCAATCGAAAAACCGTGATTGTCACAGAGGAATTCGATAAGTTTTTCAGAATCAGGTTTCGTCCATTTGATCTTATAATCGTCAGTTACTTCAGGGTGGATAAAAAGTTCCCTTATTCTGTCCAAATCTTCAATCTCTGCCCCTTTTTCACGGAGCACGGTATGGATATCACCATATTTTTTGATAAGCATAAGTGCTGTTTTTGGGCCTACTTTTTTCAGACCCGTATTATAATCTGTACCCACACAGATCGCAATATCTATAAGTTGTTCTCTGTTGATTCCGAGATTGGAAAGGGTTTCTTCCAGTTCAATCATTTCTGGTTCAACATTTACATAAGCATCCTTCCCAGGAAGCTTACGCTTTCCAGTGACAGCAAGGTTCCGAATAATGATTGGGGCTCCAAAAAGTAAGGAATCATAGTCTTGGGAAGCAATGCAGTTAGCATCCTTTTTGAGGATCATATTTGCAGCTTGCGCTTCTCCTTCACTGGGAGCTTGAACAAAGGGAATTCCCATAATGTTGAGAAGGTATTTAGAATCCTCAACTATCTCAGGTTTAACCTTCGAAGAAGCCTGAGCATACCTATAAGCAGTTTCAAGATCCCCTTCAGCTTTTGCAATTTCCCATTTTTCCCTTGCAGATTCCCTTAGTTCTCTCCTCCGGTTCAGAGTTTCAGATTTCAATTCAGGAGGTTTGCCGTCAAAGACGAAGATAGGCTTGATACCAGCTTCAACAAAGTTTGCTGTCCGGTAGAACAGGCCTGAGATATGAGAGGTTATTCTCCCGCCAGAATCAACTAAAGGACTACCGTCTCGCTGGCGAATATTGCTTAAGAATTGGTGCAACGTGTTAAATGCATCGATGGCAAGTACCTGGTTCGAAAGGCTTGAAAGCTCAATTTTTCTTTTCTGAAGCAAATCGCTTATGTTTGTGCCCATATTTTCTCTTGAATATATGGAACTTTCACTTAAAGCATTAATCCTCACTTTCATTTTACCATCTGGTCCCTTTAATTATTAATGGAACCTGGGAAATCTCTTTTTGAATTTTTTTGACCAACTTGATTGGCTATAAGTATGGAACAGAATAATAAAGTTCAAAAGAATTTATAGATAATTTCGATGCACTCCTTAATCTCTCATGTGCTTGTAAATTATATCTAAATGACTCGTGAAAATGAGAGGTAAATTGGAATCTCTATACATTTAAGTTTGTGAGTGTAGAAGTACTAGTGAATAAAATAGTAATAAAGAGTTTACGTTAAGAATATACACAGGTTTTACTTTAAAAACTGTAAAAGTGGATGCAATCGAAACATGATATTTGTCAATAAAACTATTGGCTCTAAATTCTGTTTTTATGATAAAGTGAAATTATACAGTGTCAATTTGAATTTACAGATCTTTAGGGATATAGGACATCAAACGACTGACTCAAAAAGAAGATTTTAATTTTTGGATAATTAGGAGTAGATAAACCTATGTGAAAGTCACCTACTTAATAAATTTTAATTAGACTCTTTATAATTACTCCTATTAAATATAGTATAACATTTATATTATATTACAGATATTACTCATCTATTCATTTTGTTATAATAATGATCTTTAGGAAACAATTGAATACCATGCCTCTATTCATGCTTCGATGAAATGGTTGATCCGTATATTTTTATACTTTAATAGAGCACACTCATAAGAGCATTGAGTTTTCAATATATCCTAAATTAATGTACATCAGAAAAGTTAAATTATTTGCTGGAGCCATATAATTTCACGTTGGATAGTTATTTAAAATATTAATAACATTTAAATTTTGGTACAATGTGAAAACGTTCGGATAGTGCTTAAATTCTCACTTTTGAACTTTTATTGTATCTAACTCGAACTAAAAATGATGTAGTTAGGAATTTAAACAGTTGATCAACTAAGTCAAAATAATTCGAATCTTAAATTGTTAAAAAAGAAATTGGGACTCGAAAGGTTATTTCATATAAATTGTTATGATCAACTTGCACAAGCCTAACATAACTTAAGGAGGAAAAAGATTTGAAATTTATAAAGACGATGACAATTTTATTCTTAGTTGTAGGTTTATTGGTCGCTACATCAGTAGCTGCATTAGGACACGGCGGGGGCAGTGGACGTGGCAGCAGCAAAGTCAGCGCTCAAACAGCTTTTAATTTGGCTCAATCTGCTTTAGGTTCGGCTAATGCCGCTATTACAACAGACAGTGGTAAGTTAACCACAGCTGTAACTAATGAAGGGAAAGCTGCAAGTACATTGAGTTTGGATGAAACCGCCGTTACCACCGCTAAAGCTGTGCTGGCAGCAGACACAACACAGTCAGCTAAAAGGGGCGACCAACAAGCTTTGACAAAAGACGAAAATAAAGAAGCAAAAGATCTACAAGCTTATGACCAAAGCTTAAACACTGTGAAAAATGATGAAAATAACGTAAACCAAGACACTGCTAATGCACAGGCTGACGTAGCTGCTGAAAGTGCAGCTCTTACCAATGGAGCTTCGGGTACGCTGGGTACGGTGATCTGAGAAAAAAATTGATCACTCACAAAAGTAACTTTCGGTAATTTCGATACATCCATTATTCAGCTGCTTATTTGTACTATATATGTACTAGTTTGTCGAATTTGAGGATTTATCGAAATTTGTTTTAGTATCTGTGCGCTTAAAGTATTGGCACTAAAAGAATGTTGTAATCTATAAATTTTGATTAGATTTTATTTGGTATATCTCTTTTGTCTATATTCTAAATAGTACTAACTTACACTGATTAGTACGAAAATTATATAGTACTGATCTTTGCATTGCTTTCTGTCCTTACAGCAGTTTATGCAGCAAACTTTTGCGGACTTATAAGTGTAATTATTTTGGATATTCAGGTCAAAAACCTGGACATCGAAATGTTCCAATATTGTAATTCATTTCTCAAATCATATTAAAATGAAAGTGCAGTAAGTTTTCAGATTCCATATTTAATGATTGGACTGTTTTGCTTTTCCCATATTCTATCTACACTGGATGAATTTTTCCTACTTCATGATTTTGAAGTGGGTTTTTTGTTTATGTTTGCTTAAAGAAGCCTTAGTTTTGAAACAGCTCAATTTAGCTTTGGAACCTTTAGACGAAAAAAACCTTAGCTTTGCGGTTATGAGAGTCCTAATTTGATACTTCTCTTGTGCTAAAAGGTTCAATGCACAACAATAAAATTCACTGCCATATTACATGTACAAAAGCACCGTTATTACTACCGTCATTAGATCCGCCATGGTTAGGTCTATAATTTATTTCATGGGTTAGTCCAGGGATAACATTGATCGAAATACTCGCTGATGTATTGCTGAAACTTATAATATCATTAGGTATGAAATTAACTTGTAATGTCTGCGTACCTATGCTCAATACAGTTCATCTGGGTGGAGTATATACTAAGATTCCATATACTGAGGCTCTAGATCCTGTATATGAAGCACTTGAATTTAGTTGAGTGTTGTTCAATCTGTTCAATAGATTGTGTCAGCAGAAATACTCCAGGTAATTGTAGGGGCTGTTTTTCCTATAAATTGGCTTAATGCTGCAGGCCTGTTCCCTACATTAACCATGGCTACAATTGTTTTGTGGCTGTGTTAATTACAGAGACTGTGCTTTCGCAGATAGGATAACTAATATCATTTGCCACATATATCTTTGTTCCATCTGGGGTGACCGCAATTCCATCAGGCTAGGTTCTAATAGGCACCATGGCTGTAACATTTTTATGTTTGTGTTAATTACAAAGATGGTGCCTTCATCTTTGTTCGCCAAATATACATTCTTTCCATCCGGGCTGACTGCAATTCCAACTGAATAGTTATCTGCATTTACCCGTGATTGAAACTGCATTTGTGGCTGTATTAATTACAGAGACATCGTTGCTACCAAAATTTACTACGTCGACATTCTTTCTGCTTCATCGAATTTATTTAAGTTATCAAGATCAAATCCTTTATTGTTCCAAGCCATTGAACACGGTGGATTAATTTCAATTGCTTTGCCATATGCCTTTATTGCTTAATTAGATTTATTTGATTTATGAAGAGAAAGTCCTTTGAATTACTAATTACCTGAATCCTGCGGGTTAAGTTCAATTGCTTTTTCATAAGTTTTTATTGCTTCATCAAATTTTTTAATTTCTTTATAGCAGGTCCTTTGTTGTACCAAGGTAATAGTTAATAAGTGAAAGGAATATTCACAGATCTAAAAAAGATTCTCTTTCTCGAAGGATAAAAAATAAATGAAAATTAAGTAACTATTCAATCTACAAACGAAATTTATTGAGCTATTCAAATAAAAATCATTATTGTATATCAAATACAGCAAATTTCATCTCTTTCATATAATTGCTGTGACATATTATAGGGTCACAATAGATAATATGTTTAATATTTTAGGAGGAGTGAATTTATAACCCACTCTACATTTATTGGATAGGTACAAAGGAGGATAACCTATTCTCCAATTGGATAGATTTGTATTTTCTTCATAGTTGCATGTTTGTTCTGACTCACAATATATTTTTTCAAAATATTGAATGTCAATTCTCCTGCTGTTGCTATAAAATATGCTCTTGATCAGAATGCATCTTCTCATAACATTTTTTTGATCATCAGGAAAATTTCTTCTGGTCTCTCTTAAAAAGATGTTTTTGTTAGTGTTGATGTATTTTGGAGTATCTAATTTGGTTTTGAGGCGAAAATCATGTGAAAATGATCTAGATCACACGGAACATTTAGAAATCCCACCTCAAAAATTTTACTTATATCATGGATTTTAGATTTAGTAAATAAACTATTTACTGACTATATAGAGTATTTCTTCTGTATTTTGCGCATTGTACAAGATAATAGTGGGTTGCATATACAGAATGAATCCATTAATCCAGATAATCTCATATAGTTACCAAATTATGATATTAACCATAATTATTTATATGTTCCCTGTCTTAAAAAGCGCAAAAGTTGAAGGCTTTCGTCCTCTCTCTGCCACGCTGATGCTTATCAAGGAAGTGGACTTCTCGCCTTAGAGTTAAATCGATACGATTATTCAGAGTTATTTATCTTTGATTGACGCGACACTGGTTATTTAATGATTTTTTCACAGGATTATAATTGACTTTCTCATCTCACTGGATTTTTAGAGAAATTTATAACATCGTAATTATAGTTAGTCTCTATTAATGAAACAACTTCAGATTTTCCCCTTCTAAACCGGATATCTATAGAAAAATTCGTTTTTGATAAGCTTTAGATTCTTATTTTCAAATAAACCCTCTTTCTTGCGTTTCGAAGTGCATTGATTACCTTAAAGGTTTAATTTTCCTGCTTTGAAGGAGAAATCTGAGGGAACCGGCAATTTATAGTTCCATAAAAATAAAAAAATATATTTAATAGTCCTAAATAAATATTATTCCTCAACTTTGTTTGGATCGTTTTTGATTTGACATAGAGCAGGAGTTGCTCTACAGAAATTAAACAAAAACGATGAAGCAATACAAGCATATGACAAAGCAAGTGATCTTAACCCGCAGAAGTCAAAAGCTTGGAACAATAAGGAAATGTTCTATTTTGGAAGTCAGCTGTGGAACCAGCATTGATCAGATTCTGGGAGCCTGCTTTGAAATTATCATTGTACTCTTCTTCATAATCCACTTTGTAGCTATCTTCGTAACCACTTCCATGTTATAGGGTTGAAATGTTCACTGTGATGTCTATAATGTTGAAACTCAGCGATACTATTCCATCCATTGATATCGTTTGTGTATCCAGTTTGATATCCCTTTGTGGAGCCATTTTTGTAGGAGTCTTTGTAATAAAAGGACTGCCAGCGAAATGGTTAGTATTTTTATATATCTCATTTATTTTTCACCTCATTAATTTTTGATAGGTAATATCGTGGTTTTTTTAATTAATTTCATATATTCAATTTGATCCGAGCCATATTTTTTTAGCTTTCCAGGACACGATCATTAACAAATTTATTGGAAAGCTTTGTTTTATAATGATTCACTTCACTATTTTTAGTTATATGAAACATAGTTTCTGAGCAAAAATTATTTCCACATGTAATGTTTTAACACTAATGATTAATTTAAATAAATGAGCTTTTTTATTATTGTTAGGATTTTTGAAATTAGGTACTAACTTCATCTCTAAAAGCACTAAATATCAATCTTAGATCAAATTCTTGATTTAAAGGCTTGATAAGAATTATTATCAATACTATTTGATTAAAGTAAAAAATTTTCAATGTAAAGTAGTATCCCAGGGTCGTTGAATTAATCTTACAAATAATAAGAAAAAAATCTCACATCAAAAAAATATAATTAGATTTCATATACAAAATATAACTTCCAATTTACAGCAAATTTCAAACACTACTAAAGTTATTAGTGTACTGAAGGTCCTGTAACAATGACTAATTTCTATCTTTCTCCTTCATTACAAAATAGGATTTATTTGCTTCAACGATACTCAAGTTTAATATAAAACCTACGTATATTCTAACGTAAACTCTGTATTATTATTTTATTCACTAGTATCCACACACAAACTGAAAATTATAGAAAAGCACATACATATTTAATATTTAGCAAATCAATTCTTTTTCAGTCCAATTTGCTTTTAGTTTACAAGCAGATACTAAATGTGTCTCATTTTTATGACTATAAGGTATGGAGCTCACTTTTTCAGATTTTGATACACTACCTTATAATCTTGAGATGTAATCTAATCAAGTCCTTTAATATCGATTTTATGAAATTATTACAACTTTACTACATTTGACTACATTCTGTTCACTTGGTGATTTTTTTTCAGTTTTATGGTATTTGGAGTGATTTTTATGTTTATGTTTGCTTAAAGTAGCTTTAGCTTTGTAGCCATTAGAGTATGAATTTTTTGCTTTCGTTGTGCCAGAAGGAATATACCCAGTTGCTTGCAACGAGGTGTGATACAACATTTTGATTTTGCCCCTCAAGTAAGTAGATTAAGCTTTGTTAATTATTTCTATAAGATAAGGTGGATAAACAAAGTTCACTATTTGGCAGAGCTAGGAAATCCTCCTGGCGTCTTCAGTACTCTTTAGCATTTATCAAACTCTGAGCCCTGTTAATTATCTCTATTCTGGCTTCGTAATCCACATTAATCCACTTCCCATACTCGACTTTGTGTACTATTCCTTCTTCGTACAGCCATGATAGAATTGACATCCCTTCCTCTGAATTTGGCAGGGTGAACGAGCTGAAAGACCAGGCAGGTAAATGTCTTATGATTTCAGCTTTTAGCGTAGTAATACCTGTTTTTTCTTTTGCTGCGACAAATACAGGATTTGGGGCCATATATTCGATCTGTTTCATAATATTCTCAAGCTCAAATTTTTCAAGTAAATCGGTTTTGTTAAGCACTGTGATAACAGGAACGCCCGGGATCTTGTCCCAGAGAGTATCATGGGACGTAGAGAGCTTTTGAAGGATTATCTCAGGCTTTTCACTCGCATCTACGACCAGAAGGATAAGATCTGATAGATAAATTTCGTTTAAAGTGGATTTGAAGGCATCAACCAGCCAATGAGGGAGATCCTTGATAAACCCCACTGTGTCGGTCAGAAGGGCTTTTCTTCCGCCAAGGTCCAGGGCGCGGGTCATATGGCACAAGTGTTGTAAAGAGCATATCTTTTACCTCGACACTTTCATTCACAATAGCATTGAAAAGAGTGCTTTTTCCTGCATTTGTGTATCCTGCAAGGGAAATTACGGAAAAACCTTTCCTATGCCTGAAAGCCCGCAGAGATTCATCGTCCTTTTCTGCAGATTCAAGTTCACTTTCAATTCTTGAGATTCGTTTCTTCAGGTCCTGTTCATAAGAGTTCTCATAATCTCCAAGCCCCATGAATCCTGGTCTCTCATCTTTTTTTAGTATGGAAACAACAGCTCTTGCTCTTGAAACTTCGTAGTTTAACCGTGCAAGTTCTAACTGGAGTTTTGAACGATGTGTTATGGCTCTTTTCGCAAAAATTTCAAAGATAAGCTCGAATTTGTCTATAATATGGCATCGACAAATTTCCGAAATGTTGAATAGCTGCTTTGTAGAAAGCCTGTTGTAGAAAATGACTTTTTCTGTTTCTGTGCTTCTCACAAGTTCGGCAAGTTCCTCTATTTTTCCTTTCCCAAGTTGATACCTTGTGTCTTGAAATCTGGTCTGAGTAAGTTTACCAACCGAAAGATAGCCTGCAGCTCTTGCCAGTTCATGAAGTTCCTGGTAGAGCATCGCCTCATTTTCGGGATCTGAATTTGGGTTAGATCTTTTAACGAGAATTACTTTGCTCTCGCTTCTTATTTTATTTTCGTCTGGAATTGTCATGTCTCTATTTCGAGTTTATTAATAAGTAAATTACGTGTGCTCAAAGAAATATGGTGCACAAGTTCGATTGCTCTTCTCTCAGCAATGGATTCCTGGTATTTGAAAGCTCTGGTAAACATTACTTCTGGGACCCATAGGGGTTTATTGTATATATCACCCCTTTCTGCCACAATGGTGCCTTCGAAGGAAAGTTGGCCAGCAGTATCTTCAATCAGCTTTACTATATCTAATAAAGTAGGATTCGTTTTGATCCAGAGAGGCTGAATTTTTATTTGCTTGATCTTTTCGATATGGCTGGCTGAGACTGTAAGAGCAGCTGCAGCACAGACCATGTAATAACTTTTTTTAATCCGATGTCTGCCAGAAATGTCCACTGCAATGATATCCCACATTTATTTCACTCTCAGGCTGAAAATCCGAGTTTTATGTATAGTAAGGTGAAGGGAAAGGAAAATAACCGGAAAACACTTCCAATGTATCACATTTTAATCCTGCCGATATTCAGATACTTTATTTCATCCCTTTTATCTACTGCAAAAAGCATTGTCTTGTGCACGCTGTTTGCAAGACGTACTGCTCCTGACATAACAGGGAGCCTGAACTCAAAATCTGTAGGGATGGTATTTACAAGGAATTCTGAATGCGGAATTCTTTCTACTGACTCGACTTTTTTGTAGACTCTGAAATGCGTGCCGAACTTGAAGCCTGTTTTGACAACATGCCCAGAATCTCTCAGGTTTTTATATGTGCTATACTTCCTAAAAAAAGAACTTTCAATCTCGGAGGCTTTTTCTATAAATTCATCAAAAGAAAACACCTTACCTTCCCTATCTCGAATCATTATTATCCCTTTTGATAAAAGGTAAAGGGACTCCACCAGGGAGAGTTGCAGCCTTTCTGAGTCAAGCATTTTCCCGTAAAACCCACTGTTATAGAGAGTTATGGAGGCCTTAGAGTCCCAGGATATTACCCTGTCTTCCAAGAAAGTCGCATATGTTTTGACTGAAGAGAGTTGCAGAGGCATTTCTCCTTTAGGTACTTCAGTTTTAACTTCATAGAAAGTGAGGTCTCCTTCTTCATCAACCACAGCAAGAATAAACTGTTTGTGCACATTTTCTGACGCTGTAGCTGCTTCTTGAAGAATTTTTACAGGAAGAAGCTGTCTCTCTGATTGGACACGAACAAAAATATTTGCTGCACTTTTACCAGGGTGGCTGCCCCTAGGATATACCCTAAAATCCACAGCTGATGGCTGGACATAATAACCTCGATCTTTTAAGTCCTTATAAACTATGTACTTCAGCTCAAAATTCTGCTGCTTTAGAGAAGCTTGCTCGAAAAAATCTTTGAAATCGATTGTTCTGCCTTCAAGTTCAATCTCGACCTTTCCTCTGGAAAGTAGAAAGGCGGCTTCTAAAAGCGAGAGTTCGAGTACCTCGTCTTTAGGATGGCCAAAATAACTAGTTTTATAAAGTTCAGCTACTGCTTCTTTTCCAGCAAGGACTCTGTCTCCTATAAGTTGTGTTCTCAATAGGTTCACCTGAAAATAAAATAAAATAAAACAGGTTATTTTCAATAACCTTGCTTCTTATTAATTTGGGTTGATATAAACTGGTTTGTTCCATAATCAGGTTTGGTCTAATATTTTTTCTTATCTTCTATAGACTCAAGACCTGTAGGTTATTGAGGTTTATATTAAATTCTCTATAATGTTTTATATGAGCTTGTACTCACAAATCATTTTTAATGCATGCATCAGACAAGTTTATGAAAAAACTTTGCACTCCTTGAACTTTCTGGCAGCATCTACAATTGAGCCTGCCAGCTCCCGATATGAAACTCCATGTAGGTGAGCGTAAGACCCAAGGGTATTTTTGTAAATGAGCCCGTCTCTATCATTTTTAATCCCTGTTCCTCTGGAAAGTGTTATTGCAAATTCTGCATTCTCAGGGATTTTCACAATTTCGGAGTGGTGGAACTCATGTCCTTTAAAGCTATCACCCTTTTTACCGATAATACAATCCCTTTCAAGAATCCCGATATTGTAGCTTACTACCCTTGTTTGCCCCATAATCGTATGTCCCGGAAGTGCGCCAACCATCGAGTATGTAGACTCTGGTATTGATGTATCGTGGTAAGTGCCAATTCCAGGGATGCCTGTGCTGATTTTTTTCGTGAGGTACATCAGTCCTCCGCACTCGGCATATATTGGCATGCCTTCGGAAGATGCTTTTTTGATATCCTGGCGCATGGATTCGTTATCCTCAAGTTCTGTTGCAAAGAGCTCAGGATAGCCGCCCCCAATATAGAGCCCATCAACTTTAGGAAGCAGAGGATCTTTAATAGGGCTGAAGTAAACAATTTCTGCGCCTGCAAGTTTCAGAAGATCGATGTTATCGCGATAGTAGAAATTGAAAGCTTCATCCATGGCAATACCTATTTTCGGTTTACATTCTCTTTCATTGAATGTAGGGGAAAAAATTGTGTTTTCTGGAATTTTCAAAGGTTTTGCACTGCTTGCAATTTTCAGGATACAATCAATATCTATCCCCTTATTGATTATCTCCTCAATGCCGATGAGCCGGGCTTCAAAAACTCCATCACCCAGCTTTCTTCTGCCTTCAAGAGCTGGCATAAGCCCGAGATGGCGCATGGAAATTTGCATTTCTGGATCTCTTGGAATAATACCTATTACAGAAACGCCGGTGTAGTACTCGATTGCTTCTTTTGCCTTTTCAGCATGACGGCGGCTTCCAATGTTGTTGAGAATAACTCCTGCAATCTCCACATCAGGGTCGAAGTTTTTGTATCCGTTGACGAGAGCAGCACTCGAACGAGTAATGCTCTGTGCATTGATTACCAGGATTACTGGACAATTGAGTATCTTTGCGATCTGAGCAGTGCTTCCAAGGTCACTTAAGCTTTCAAAACCTTCATAAAGCCCACGAACACCTTCTATGATTGCAATATCAGTATGACCTTCGGCTTCGCAGGCATGGGTATAAATGTCCAGAATTTCGTTCTTGTTCATAAGGTAACCGTCAAGATTCCGACAGAACCTGCCAGTTATTTCGGTATGATAGCTTGAGTCGATATAGTCGAGAGCGACCTTGAATGGCTGTACGCTGTATCCTCTTGAAACAAGGGCAGCCATCAGGCCTATAGAAATCGTGGTTTTCCCTGAGGAGGAACGGTCTGCGGAAATAAGGATCCTGGGAATGCTCCCTATCCCTGTTCCAGTTTGCTTACCATTAAACATGTTTTTCTACACCCTTGAGCTTATTTTTTGCCTGAGAATTCTTTCCCATGGAAGTTATTGCGACTTAGATAATTTCACAATCTACTTTTTAATGCAGCTTATTTAGTTAATTCTCTCAATCTCTTGTCGCTCAGGGAGTTGGCTGTATTTTTTTTTTCGTTTTCGAGAATTGCTTTTCCAAGCTTGCGGTAGATCTCGGCAATATCTGAATCCGGTGCTTTTTCCATTACTGAATAGCCTTCCCTTTCACAGTCCTGAACTATACGTTTTTTTGGAATAAAGGCCATTAGTTGGCTGCAAATCTCCTCAGCAAACTTCGCTACGATTTCTTCTTCCCTGCTTGCATTTCTGGAATTGCATATTATCCCACTCAGAGGCATTCCTATCTTAGAAAGACCCTTGCATATGTTATTTGCTGCATAAAGGGGCATATACTCTCCTGATGTCATTATATATGCCTCATTTACAAAACCTTTCCTGACAGGGGCCACAAAACCACCACAGACAATGTCTCCAGGAACATCATAAATGATGAGGTCTTGCTCTTTTAAGAGGTCACCAGAGATGCTTTTCAGTTTCTGGATAGCAACAATAATTCCACGCCCTGCACAGCCTATCCCTGGTTCCGGTCCACCTGTTTCCACACACTTGACTCCTGCATAACCTTCGAAAACCACATTCTTTTCCGTTACATCTATCCCTTCACGCAAAAGGTCAAGGATGGTTGGAATTCTCACACCTCTAAGCAGGGTGATGGAAGAGTCGCTTTTGGGGTCACAGCCTATGATCATAACTTTATTTCCTGCTTCTGCGCAGGCTGCTGCAATATTCGAAGCCGTACTCGACTTGCCTATGCCACCTTTCCCATAGATTGCTATGATTTTTTGACTTTTCAAAGAATCTCCCTCCTGATTTTGTTCTGATCCTTTTATCTCAAGCCTCCTTACCAATTTCCCTTAAAGTGGCTCCAAACTCTGATTCCACTATTTTGCTGACTCCCAGGGTTTTCGGGTGAAGGTCAATTTCAACCAGAACATATTCGTGTCCCATTTCTTTCAAGGGCAGAACCTGCCTTGGGCCGTTGGTAATTGAAATTAATTCCATATGCCTTATGTTTTCCATCGGTATTGCATGTGGAACGCCTGTAATTACCGCAAAATCATAATCACCATATTTGTCCTTTATCAATTCACTTACCTTTTCCCCTGCTATAGGGTATTCATCCATTCCTCCAATGATTTCATGCACCTCAATTCCATGGGCTTTTAGATCCCTCATTATATATTCTGCATGTTGTCTGACCCTTGGAAGCCCGAGTATGGAATCGATATTTGCCATGTTTATAAGATTTTTTTGGATCCCGAGAGTTGCTGCAACTTCGTTGACTGCAAGGGTAATGTCTGCAAACATGTAGCCAGTTTCCTTCTTAGCATTCATAATAATCAGGCCCTTTTTGCCTTCCTTAAGAAGTTGAATTACACGCTTAGCAGCTTTATATTTGATATCTCCACGGGAGGGGGCTAGATATTCTCTGCTCGCAGCTCCAAATCTCTTTTCAATGTCTGTGGCTTTTGCGAGAAGGTATTCCTGTCTCTCGAACTCTTTGCAATCTATAATCTTAGCATCGAGTGCGGATTTCAGGGCATAGAGTACTCCTTTAGTGTTGTCAGGGTAACCTGCATGCACCTCAACTTCAATTACTGGAATATCAGGATTTGCCTCGAGAACTGCTTCGTGCATTTCTTCTCCAATGATCATGCTGGCACAAGTTCCGACAACTCCAATGACTTTGGGATTGAAGAGTTCAATGGATTTTTTTATCAGCTTTACAAGACGATCGTGTCCTCCAAAAACAAAACTGTTCTCTTCAAGGCCTGTCGTGACAACATGTATTCCATCTTCTTCAAGCAGCCTTGCATGTTTGAAAGAACAGCCTGGAGGCCCATGCATTATAGCGACGTCGACATTTAAGTCTCTGAGAGTGTAAAGGGCTGCAACAATGGAACTAGGGCGGGGATGAATAATCGTAATTTCTTTTCGAGTCATGAAAAATCCTCTTAGATAAATCCTTTTAAAGACAAATTATCTTAATTATAAATTGTCTAATGATATTTTTTTCGTAATGACTAATCGGCTTGTGATGAGTATGGAGTTGATTCTGATTTCTCCATAGAAGCTACTATGTCCTTCTAAATTTGGGCAATAGCTCATAAGGGAAGAAAGATCTGGGTATAAGATCAATTGAGATTTAATCAAGAGAAATATCAATCAACTGAAATATCAATCAACTGGAATTAAATCAATTGATAGAGATGGATGCAGATTGTAAGAGGCCGTATAAAATTATATCATATAAATCTCGGGAAAACATCTTAGCTTGAGATAAAACCATATTAAGGTTTCTTTATTCTGGACGTTCAATACTCAGAATAAAAATCTCAAAAACTAAGATGTCACAAAGGATATATCTAACGGAAGCACTTTACCGAAGATAGTATTATATCATCTTTCCTTGCAAGTTCAGAAGCTTTAGCGAGTCCTTCAGGAAGATTGGCTGCATAAAAGGCATTTTTGGCAACTATTGTTTTCATCCGTTCTCCGACCAGGATAATCTGTTTATACTTCATGCCTAATTTTTTCACTAGGTCTTGTACTGATGCAGGCTGTAGCCCCTCGCAGACTTGAGAGGCTTCTTCACCAAGGATAAGGATGACACCTCCGTTCTTTTTTTCATCCTTTTTCTTCAGGAGGGCATACTCAAAGGCTTTCTCGGTGGAGAGAATATCCATACCTGAATTGGAATTATCTATCAGGGTTATCCCATTAAGCTCATTTTCTTGCATCCTGCCTAATAGTCCCCTGAATCCCTCAAGAACTGCAACAATTACCTCACATTCGACCCCAAGCTCAAGGGCTGCTGCAGATGCTGCTATGAAAGCTGTCCTGTAAGCCGAGATATTGTACCCAGCAAACAAGGAAGCTGAGAATATTTTATCCTCCCTACGCATAAAATCAAGGAGAGAGTCAGGAGATATCGAAACTACTGGTAATTCAGATAATTTTGCTGGTATTGATAAGGCTGACAAGCCTGAAGAAATTGATTGTAATTCAGTACATTTTCTTGTTTCTAGTGCAAAGTCAGCGACTTTTCCGGTCTTTTCGAGAATTCTCACATCAAAGGGGTCTTTGAATGTTAAAACCTTCGCTTGACTCTTTTTTGTGACTTCAAGGGCTTTTTTGGCTCCTGCGTTGAGGATAAGAGTACTTCCGGTTTTTGCGCTTCTTACAAGCTGGAGCTTTGCCTCGCTCGCAAGAGCAGTATTATTTCCAATTCGGTAGTCTGGAGAAAGGGTTGTCAGAATTCCAATATCTGCGTTTCCAGTACCTCCAATAGAGATTTCGAATATGAAAAAATCCGGCTTAAATCCGACCTCAAAAACTTTTTCAACTGCAACAAGAATACTTCCAGGTGTTATGCTCAAGCCCCTGCAGATAAGAGATGGAATCCCCCTTTTCCAGGTTTCAAGTCCCCTGGAGGTATGCAGTGCTACATCAAACTTTCTGGAAAGTATATCCGCAAGGATAGATGCAGTGCTTGTTTTTGCTTTGACGCCCGTAATCTCGATTGTTTTTATGCCAGAGAGTCTTGAGTCATTTTTGAGTATTTTTCCAACGATTTCATGATGCGATAGGATTCTTTTCCCATCTGCTCTGGCTTCTGAAATCATTGGATAAGCAGAATCAAGGTGTATGGGTGCTACTAGGAGATCGAATCCAAAAGAAGGGAGAGAATTTTTTGAGCAGTATATGCCATCTTTTTCCTCAAGCTCAATCAGCAGTCCTGGATCCACTGTCCCATATACATCTACTCCCGTCACTTCATACCCAAGGGTTGCAAGTTTTTTTGCTATAGGAATGCCACCGTGGGTCAGGTCTAGCACGGCGATCTTCTTTGGGTAAAGGTCCATAATATAAAACCGGACCTTGATAATGAGCTTACAGGACTTCCTGGGCTCTCTTGAAAACGAGTTCAGCAATCAGCTCATCAGCTCCTAGAGGCCTTGCATAGCACACAGGAACTGGCTTCCCATCAATTGTCAGGTTTCCACAGCCTTTCTGGTCCAGTTTCAGTATCTGAGGAATGTCTTTTGTGATATGAACTCCAGAAGCCAGGAAAACCGGTACTGCTGCTACTTTTGTCACTCCAGTCCCTGAAAAGCCTTCAATTGCTTTTTCCAGATTTGGCTCACTGTTTTCCATGAAACCGGCTCTGACGATGACATTAGAGTGTTTCTGAGCTATGTGATCTGCTATTTGAGTGACTACTTCTTTATTGTAAGGCAGCTTGCTCCCATGGCCTATGGCCAGAATTCCGAGTTTTTCTGTCATTTTTGAAACCTCAATTTCAGTTTGGGCTTAACACAATTATTCGAATTTGTAACATTTACGAATTTAACATAGTTATGATTATATATATATAACCTTTTTGAAAATGGAATAGAATAAAAAAAATTTAAAGATAATTGTATAAAATATTCCATTGTCTAAAAGTCGAAAAACATTATGTATTAAATAGAAAGATAAAAGGAATTCCCCGAAAAAACAGATTTCTTTTACATTGACTTTGTTACATTTCTATGTATTAAATTTCTTTCATAATATGAAGCTGTTTTGCTGCCATAAAGATCATTGGTAATCAACAGCTAATTCATGGCATTTGCCTGTTTTTCAGGGCTTTTATTGGATTTTGAAGAAGAATTCTCTTATTCTCTTTGATAAGTTCTTACATATCTATTTTTTTGAGATTATTACTTATGATATTTCCCACGTAACATTTTGGTACTTTTTTGAGACAGATTAAATGTATATATTCAGCTTTGCCCCACTCTCTGGACGATTTCTATTCTGATGCTAGAGGTACTTAAAATTACTGACTTCGATTAATAAAAAATATTTCTAATAGTAGACAGTTCAATGCAATCAGCCAACCAAAGTTTGCTTATCGA
>CAWKGG010000129.1:0-33859 GCA_963848985.1 uncultured Methanosarcinaceae archaeon | reverse complement strand
GAAGCCCTTGGAAGGCTTCCTAAGGTCACAAAAAAAGCTACTATTATTACAAGCCAGATAGCAGCACCAAGGCTGAGGGAAATCTTTGATGCTCTCGGAGGTACTGTAAATGTTGTTCCCTTAAATAAGGACATCGGATGCCTAGTCACTATTGAAGATTTTAAAGCTCTAGACCTATCGGAAGTGAGTGAAACTGTCTTTATTCCAGGCAGGGCTTTTGTGCATGATATGGAAATTAAAGAAGTTTTTAAAAGAGAGGGCGTTGATCGGCTTGTTCGTAGGGGTCCTGAATGTCTTTCCGTAGATGGAGAAATGTCAATAGGCATGACCAAAGAGGAAGTTCTAGAACTGGAAATCGAAAATTTCACTGAGCTGATAGGGCAGATAAACTCACTTGGGCTGCCTGTGAGATAAAAAGGTTATTACCGAAAAGTTTTCAACCCAGATCCATAAAGGGGGAATACTTTGTTTGATAATTATCAAGTTTGATGTAAAGATCATCAAAATATAGCTATATCTAAAAAAGATAGAGGATTTCGATTTACCTCTATTTTTTTCGTGGAATCCTGTCCAAATCTTTCTCGCTAATTTTTGTATTTGACCAGATTTTTTCTTTTCTGGTTCATTATTATTCTTTGATTTTAAAGATATATTTTGCGGTTCTTAAAATTTTTCTTTTATTCTCAATGTAATCAACTATAGATTATAACAAAAAGCTTTATACGACATCTTCAGATTCACTCTTTAACCAGTAATAAAAGAACTTTTCCTGCTTTGAATATCTGTGTGGTTACTGCATAAATTCGTTCTACTTGAGCTCTTTTTGAGCTGATTCTTTTTTTCTGAATATATCACTCATTCCCAGAGGACGTTCTTTTTACTGCTCTCTTCATTGTTTCATCATAACTTCTTGATTTTGCTCCATAGTATCCTCTGTCTCTAAAAATTACTCAATTTTTTTTAGCTTTTTTTAGCTTATCAGTGTAAACTGTATTATATCCTTGTTATTTTCCCTTATTTTTACCTCACCGCGCAGGTCCAGACATGAAATCAGAAAGTCCAAGCTGTTTGACCCTGTGGTTTTCAAATAGAGAACATATATCTTTATCTAAAAGTTCGATCCTCTGTCGGGTATAGCTAGAAACTCCGTACCTCTCTCCAATCTCTTTTGAAATCTCGAGATATTTTCTAACAGATCCTTCATACACTGTTAGCACTACATTGCCTCCGCATTGTGGGCAGGTGCCGGTAAGAGGTGGGCGTCTAAATTTTTCTCCACACTTCATGCAGCGCATCCGTTGCCTGGAGAAGGAGCGAAGGTTTCCGAGAAGATCTGGAAGGAAATGAGACTTGAGCACTCTCTCAGCCACATCTGGAGCATCCACAGCTCTTATCTTATTGGCCAGAGAAAGTTGAGCTTCCATTTTCTCTATCATGCTTCCCATAGTCTTATATGAAGAATTAAGTGGGCCTGCAGCAATGTCCGTAGTATCGTGTGTGAACATGAAGTGTTCATACTGCTTAAACGTTCCAAGCCTGCAGCTAACCAGGTCCATAACGCCTTCAATTTCAGTAGGGTTTTTGATCTCCTGAGTAGCCTTGTAGAATGCAAGGGGATATCTTGCAAGCACGTCTATGTTATGTGCTTCCTTATCTACTTCTTTAGGATCGATGCGGGTAGTAAGGACTAGAGGGGCATCCATTTTACCCCCCCTTTTATCTGGGAGATAAAATCGCGAGAAATTAAGGATTCCATCCATAAGGAGCATTATACAGTCTTCGTCTCCATCACAATTTCGGCGTTTTGAAGCATGGAAAAAAGGATGAGCATACCCGACTGAAGCTTTAGTGAACCCGATAAGCCTCCCGAGTACTCCTGCCGAGGTATGCGGAGCAAGTCCTATGAGTAATACTCCTACCAGATCTTGGATTGTCTCAGCGTTGTAATATGGCTCGACGTGGTAATATTTGACAAGAAGATCGTCCACGTATTTTGCAGTACGCAGCATATACTCACCCCCGTCGTAAGAAATCACAAGGTCCTGGACCTTTAGGCACACAACTTGGTTATCCTTCTCGAGTGATTTTCCAGAAATATCCTCCGTATAGCCGAGTTCAAGAAGTTTGACTGCTGTAATTCCGAGTTCATCAGCCCGGATATGAGTGAGTGGAATATCTGACATATCATAACGGACAGTTCCGTCCTTAAAAATATAAACATCGTGTTTCGCTCTAAGGATTCCTTTTTCGAGAGGCTCTGGAGTCATCTGCCCGTTCATTAGTCGTTTCACTCCTTTGATGATGTCCTTTTTCTCTCTTTCTCCTACATTTTCAAAAGCCTGCTTGTAAATGGAACGGAAATCAAGTTTAACATTTGAAACTGAATTTGATTTTCTTCCGCATTTGGGGCAGATCTCTGCACCTTTTACATCCATGTTGCAGCGAGGGCAACGAAGTTTTGGAAGGGTATACTCTCCACAGTCACAGCGCCAAAAATATGCTTCTTTCCTACATGCAGGACATTCTCTGAGCCCGATTTCTACTTCAATTTCTCCAATCTTTCCATTCATGGAAGTAGAATACTCAGAAGCAGATACAATGTTCCGAGTAATCCCTCCTGCATTACTTATTGGGAAGAGTACCTGAGCTGCAGGAGACATCTTTCGGAGGTCCGATTTTTCCGGCCTTCCCATCCTTGCCCCTATTCTCGAAGGAGCTCTTGGTAAAATTTTAAACCCACTGAGAAGAGCTGCAGCATCCACAATATTATCAGTATCTGGTATTTGAGCTCTTTCTTTAAGTTTTGTATCGAGCCCAAGGCAAGAAATGAAAGGAAGAGATTCTTCAATAAAGATTGTTTCGTTTTTTACTCTATGCAGCACCAAGAGTTTTTCAAATATGCATTTGATGCCTTCTTTCAGACAAGCCTCCAGAGGTAACCTGAGAATTCCGTCCTCAGTCGAAAAATTTCCTCTCTCAACTACGAATTTTCTCAACGCTTCAAATTCACTTCGGGTTATATCATGCCAGAGATAGGTGAACTTTGGATGTAGTGGGACATTGAATTCCTTCGCAAGCCTGAGAGCCAAATTTGCCGATGGATTTTTCAATTCTTCTTCAGGGATTTTTTCAGGGCAGGTTGCCTCATAGTCATAATGCCACCATTCAAAAACATATGGTGAAGGCATAAGTGGATGGTTATTTTCCAGAAAATCCCCGTAATTGATAAGGATTTCCCCAACATCTACTATTACTTCTATCTGCGAACGGATTCTATAGGCTTCCTCTATGTTATCTACCCGGACAAGATCTCCGGAATAAAGGCATACAGTTGGCCCCTCTATCGAATCTACGGCAGAAATGGCTGCAGCTTTCCCAGGCCTTTCAACTTTAAGCTGAGTTCCGTTAGTAATAAAATCATCAAGTATTACCATGGTTGACGGATTGATTCCTGCAGCTGCAAAAGAAGTATTTCTTGAACGTCCGTAGCGAAGTCTAAATCCTCCTGGCCTTGAAGGGTGAGAAAAAACAGGTCTTCCTGCAATAAGGTCTCTTATGTATTTATCCCTCGGCTTGATCTTGTTTGTCTGCTCATTTTCTTCATCTTCTGCACCTTTTGAGCCTCCAATAAGCTTTTCTAGCCATTCCCATCCATCCATATTGAGCTTATTAACATGTTTTTTGACCTTTGGGGCTTTGAGGGCAAGCCCTTCCGCAAGTACAAGGCACATTCCTCCTCTAACACGGTTTGTTCCTATCCTCTCCAGATCCCTGTGCCCTTCTACCTCGGCTTCTTCAGTTGGGTCCCCATCTATGCAAACAGGGCAGTTTTGTACTATCAAACGGATTTCATCTTCAGAAGGTGTATACTGTAGACTTGCAACTCTTTTATAAAGCAGGATTTCTTCCACATAGCGCTCCACCTCCTCTGGCCTTGGTTTATAGCGTTCAATCCCTAGCCCGCGTCTTACATAGTCACCAACAAGTACGGAAAGAGCCTGTGCTGTCCCTCCTGCACTTCGGATAGGCCCGGAATAAAATATTCTGATATACTGAGAACCATCGTCGTTTTTCCCCAGTTGGACCTTGTCAATTCCCTCAATTGGAGCTGCCACAACTCCTTCTGTAAGGGTAGCCATGGAAACCCGTATTGCAGCTTCAACTGCATCCTTCTTAGTGTCAAAGATTCCAACTTCGCCTTCTGCAACCTGGCGCCCTATCTCGAGAGCAGCCTCCTCCCTAGACATCCTTGTCTCAAGATCCCGGATCTTTTCTGCAACTCCTTTAACTCCTATAAGATTCTCAACCCTATCCGCAAGATCCTTGGCGAGGAGAATTTCTACAACTGGCTTTGGATCCCCCCCACAGGCACGAGCTCTGTTTGCAATCTCAATGGCTTCTTTGAGCCTCGTTTCGAGTCCATCGAAGTATTCGTGCATCTTCTCACTTGCTATCGTTTCACCCATTTCAGAAGCCTCTTTAAAGGAAAAACTGACTTACCTCGGCCTTCGAAGAGATACTGAGGCTAAGGTGTATAATGCTTCAGCTAAAGTAAAGATCAAAATTACAGTTCAGATAACGTAGCTATCTCTATTTTTTCCATTCTAGTGGCTGTTAAAAACAGACATGTGGCTAGCATCATAAAGTAAATTTTGTTTAATTTATCATTTTGCTCCATGAATTTTTTTATAGGCCCGTATCTTTTGCATATTTTCTTTTTTCTATTTTCAAAAATATTCTATCAAATATTATATCAAACTTTTTATTTTGCTGTCATACTCTAACTTAAACAGTAAAGCTTGAAGATGACGCTTCTCTCAATCTGTTAATAAGAGCATCACCAAGTCCTGAGCGGCTGAAGGAACCATCGACCACGATAATATCCAGACCCCTTTTGTCCAGATCCCTGAGCCCTTCAAAAATTTTTCTGGCAGCAACTTCTGGTTCGTGTCGGGATCCCAGCAAAAAGGACTCTTCCATATTCAGTTCATTCAAAGCAAAAATTCCTGCAGTTTCTTTACTTAGTAGGAACCCTATTTTCAGCCCATTATTCCTACAATTTTCGAGCAATTCAATAATTTTTTTCGAAACTGATTTACTTTTTCCTTCAACGAGGATGACCTTCGTATTAGGAATATAGTGCCCGTATCTCTGTGATGCTTGCTTTTTCATAGATGCTTCATCAATCTCAACATTGTCATTTTTGTATCCATAACTTATTTTTCCGATGACTTTTTCAAGCTCTTTAATACCCACAGCTCCGGGCCTGAGTACAATCGGCGCCTCGGCAGTCATATCAATCACAGTTGATTCAAGGCCTATGGCAGCACTCCCCCCGTCAATAATTGCATTTATTCTACCGACAAGATCGTCTATTACGTGGGTTGCGAGACTGGAACTAGGTTTTCCTGAAAGGTTTGCACTGGGCGCTGCAAGAGGAATACCTGCCCTTTTTATGAGTTCTAGAGGAATCATGTGGTTAGGCATGCGTATTCCTATTGATGGAAGATCTCCGGAGGTAATTCCTGGGACGATATCTTTTTTTTCCAAAATAATTGTAAGTGGGCCTGGCCAGAAAGCATCCATGAGCCTGAAGGCTTTTTCGGGGATATTCCTTGCAATTTTTTCGAGATCTTCTCTTGAATGGACAAGTAGGCTAAGAGGATTTCCTGAGTGACGTTCTTTTGCCTCGAAAATATTACGGACTGCGTATGGATTCAGGCCGTTAGCTCCGAGCCCGTAGACAGTTTCCGTGGGGAAGGCTACAGTTCCTCCACTCCTGAGAATTGATGCCGCCTCTTCAAGAACGCTATCTAAGTTTTCTTCGGAAACCCGGAAAATTCGAGTCTTTATTTTATTCCAGTTTTCTTTCTGCACTAGTGATGAGCTCCTTCTGGTTCAATTATACTGACTTCATTTATTTTCTCCCAATTCCTTTTCATGGCTTCGGTACTTTATTTTTTCAACCACTTCCCAAGGGCTACTTCAAGTTCTTTATGATTTTTTGCGTATTCTTGCAGACTGATTCCATCAATGCTCGCTTCAAGTGCCTGCCTGCAGGCAGTGGCCCCGGCAGCTGTACCCATAGGATGTGCATGAATTCCACCACCGAACTGCATTATAACTTCTTTTCCGAAAATGGAGTATAGGTTAGGAATCATTGTAGGGGCAAGTCCTCCAGATGCAACTGGGAACATGGGCTTTAAACACCTCCAGTCCTGAAATAGGAGATGCTGACTTTCATCTGCAGGTACTTTGTCAAGTGCACACACATCCCGAAGGATAAGAACCTCATTTTTTTCTCCGTGCATTTTCCCTACAATTGTACCTATGTGAATCTGATCAAGGCCGATCAGTCTACAGAGTTTGGCAACGACAACCATACTTATCCCGTGGCGTGGGTTCCGAGTATATGCAGAATGCATACATCTGTGAGCATGGAGAACCATACCTGAATCCTCAGACTCTTCTCTCAGAGTCTGAAGTGCAGTCCAGCCTACAGGTACAATATCGATCATTGCGTAACTTGCGCCAAGATCTTTAAGAATATTCATTCGGCTAATCATTTCCTTGCAAGTCGAGGCAGTGATGTTGCATAGGTACATCTTGCGTTCTCCCGTCTCTAACTCTGCCTTTTCTGCGAGCTTGAGTGTGAGTTCGGCCCTTTTTTCAAAGCTGTTAAATTTTTGGTTCGTAAGGTTCTCATCATCCTTAACAAGGTCACAACCTCCTGCAAAAGAATTATATGCTACTTCAGCATGTTTTTCAGAGTTTAACCCTACTTTCGGCTTGACGATGGATCCTATTAAAGGCCTGTAATGAACGTTCACAAGTTTCCTGATTCCTGGCAATCCGAATTTCGGACCTTTGAACTCGTAAAGCATCGATTTTGGGAAAGAGATGTCCTGCAACCTGAGATTGCCAACGATTTTCATGCTAAGGATATTTCCTGCAACAGCACTTAGAACCTGGGGGACCGAACCCAGTTCAAAAAGTTCTTCAGAATAAGCTACCCTTACGGTCTGTGCTTTCTCATTCACGTAGAAAATGTGAGGCTTCAGTCTCGCTGCAAGCTCGGGACTCAGTGTCATAATTTCAGTCCAGGAATCTATAGAGCTTTCCCCTGCCATGTGTGTGGCAGCTTCCTCAAAATTCACTCCTGCTGAAGGTTCGATGTGGAATTCACATATCAAATCCGTATCCATTGGGTTGTAGTCTGTATCTATGTAGTCCCTACGCATTGTCTTTGCTCCTCACTGAATAGGTTAATTTTCCAGAATAAAATTTATTTATGATTGATAATAGTCCTGTTGAAGGAAGTAACTGAACATGAATAAAAACTTGTTTATCAAATTCATTTAAATCCAAATTCAAAAGAAAAAAATATTGGAAGTGTATAGGGGGTGTTTAATGGGGTCGAAAGACAGTTGACAAATGTGAGTGTGTTATTTGTCCACCATTAGTTAGGCTTTCCAAGACAATTTAAACGGTTTTGATAAATATCCTTGATTTTGTCATATGCTTATAAATGGGATATTAATAATTCGTGAAAATTAGAGGCTTATTGAGATCCTTTATATTGTATCGATACTCAGGTACCAGCATTATGTGATAGATGATCTATCATAGGCATGATAAAGATGTTTAATTTCTAACTATATCATCTCGGTCAGAGGCTGTGGCACAACATCTGACTCTGATGCCAAAAAAAATTCACTTCACAAAAAATAGATAATTTAGAAGTTTGAACGGAAATTTGACGAAGCGAAGGTTCTAATTATCCTTTATCTGAGGAATTGGGTATTCGTGACCTTCCCACTCTCAAAGTAATAATTCGTAATTAAAGGAGTTATCACATGTTTCCAGATGTCAGATTGAGGCGGTTGAGAAAAGGAATGATCAGGAACCTTGTATGCGAGACTACATTATCCGTTAACGACTTGGTTCAACCCATTTTTGTGGATGAGGGTATCAATTCTCCTGTTGAGATTCCGTCCATGCCTGGAATATACAAATTTTCTCTTTCAGAGGTTGCAAAAGAAGCAAAAGAAATATCAGAACTCGGAATTCCTGCAGTGCTCCTTTTCGGAGTGCCTGCTTTTAAAGATGAATATGGATCCTCTTCTTTCGGTGAAACTGATGTGGTGCAGGAAGCTATCCGTAGGATCAAGTCTGAGCTAGAAGACAAACTTGTGGTGATCACAGATGTTTGCATGTGTGAGTACACAAGTCATGGACACTGCGGTATAATCGATTTTGAAACTAAAGATCTTATGAACGACCAAACTCTTGAGATCCTCAGAAAAATTGCAGTCAGCCACGCAAGAGCAGGTGCTGACATAGTAGCTCCTTCAGGAATGATTGATGGCATGGTAGGAGCTATCAGAGGAGCACTTGATTTAAATGGTTTTAGTAATGTTCCAATTATGTCTTATGCCGCAAAATATTGCTCTTCCTTCTATGGGCCTTTTAGAGACGCTGCCCAATCATGCTGCTCCTTCAGGGATCGCTCTACCAACCAGATGGATCCTGCAAACAGCAATGAGGCTATAAGGGAAGTAGCCCTTGATGTTGCGGAAGGGGCAGATATCATAATGGTAAAGCCAGCACTTCCTTACCTAGATATTATTTATAGGGTAAAGACAGAATTTGGAGTACCAACAGCTGCCTACAACGTGAGTGGAGAGTATTCCATGCTTAAAGCAGCTGTAGCTAACGGTTGGCTTGATGAAAAGAAAGCTATTTATGAGTTTCTCATCTCTATCAAAAGGGCAGGAGCTGATGTTATAATTACCTACTTTGCAAAGGATGCTGCCTGTATTCTGAAGTAGGAGCATCTTAATCAAGAGCTTCTACAAATCAGAAATTTTCAATTCTTTTTTTAATTTTGCTGTTTTTTTCATCTTTTAAGTCGATTTCTCGTTTCGCTTTCATCGATAACTGCTTATAGTCAAGTTAGTATTTAAATAATAATTATATTTTTTAAAATAATAATTATATTTTTTATTTGTTCGTCAAATTTCTCATCATATTTTTAGTAGATTATTTTGATTTAGCTAACTTTGTATATCTATGATCTACTTTATGAATCTCATGATTGATTTAATAAATTCTTTAAAAATGTATATCTTCATAATTTTCAAAATAATGTAAGTAAATTTAGATCAGTTGGATCGGACAGTAGTAATATCATTCCATTTTATTTTTTTTGACCATATTCTCAACATAATGTGTCTTATCTATTATAATTAATATGTAATCTCTGCCCCCAGTCTTTTATTCTTCCTAATAATTTCTGTAACTAATCAGTATCCTTGTGAGTGACTACACAATTTTATCTCGGAAAAAGGAAAAATTGGATGTAAAATGAATTTATTTCTATAGCTGATAAAGCGTGAAGAGATTGTTGCTCTTTATGTTTCATAAACTAAAGTTATTGCTTATTATTGAGAGTCTTGAATCTCAAATTAAAGAATTCACTGAAAGATCAATCTTATTAGAATTTCGCTTAAATCAAAGCATTGTAGCAGTAGCAAACTCCCTTAGAATGAGTATTCTGTCAAAAAGAAGCCACATCCCAAGAGTAGATACAAAAAGGACGGTAAGAGACCTGGCAATCAAGAAGGTTCTCGAGGGGAAAGTTTTGATATGGTTAATGATTATGATTGGCCAAAATAACATTTTTTGAATTAGTGTAGAGAATGAGGGCATTTTCTTGAGGATTTTGATGTTGAAGCTTATGAAAAAAGATAATGTTTTGATATTCAATCAATAAATCTTATTGTTACAGAATATCGAAGTCAGAGACTACTATTTTGTACTGTAGGAAATTGAATGAAACTATTTTTCCCGAATGAGTGGAATATAAATCCCAACATAGTTACAATATTTTAGAGAATTTTGATATGTACTCAGATTAGACAAATAATCTATATATTTATGATCAAAAAACCAGTCTAAAATCGGATTTTATCGAAATAATTTTTCTATTTAATATGCACTTAAGTGATTCTCAAAGTAGGGATCAAAGGATTATGGGATTGGAACAATGAGACAAGGAAATATACAGGATACTTTGGATATCGAAAAAAAGCTAAGAGGTTACCTCTTCGGAAGTGCTTGTGGGGATGCCCTTGGGTTTCCTGTTGAACATCTTACCCTTGAGGAGATTAAAGAACAGTATGGTGAAAAGGGGATTCTCGCGCCACTTCGAGATTCTCCCTGGACAGATGATACCCAGTTAATGCTTGTACTTTCGAGGAGCCTACTGCAGGGAGCAGAACTTGAACTTCCTGAGCTTATGGGCCATATTGCAGAGGAACTTGTTCTCTGGCTAGAAGAACCTGGCATGGGGGTAGGAGCAACTTCTAGAGGCGCAGCTCTAAGGCTCAGAGAAGGCATTCACTGGAATAATTCAGGGATCAGATCTAAAACATGCGGGAGCCTGATGCGGGTTGGGATTATAGGTTTTATTTATCGAAATAACCCTGAAAAACTAATCAAAGTAGCTTTATTTTCAGGCAGAATTACTCATTCGCACCCAATTTCAGATGCTGCGTCTATTGCAGGTGCTTATATTGTGAAGCTAGCTCTTGATGGAGTTGAACCGAGGGAAATGTTTAAACCAATTCTTAATGCGACTGAAGGAGTTTCTCAGGAATTCACTAAAGCCCTGGAAAATTCTTACGAAATCGCTCATTCTGTCATGGGGGACGAAGATGCGCTGAGAAAACTTGGGCAGGGATGGTATGCGGATGAAACTTTTGCCCTTGCATATTTCTGTATTTTGCGTTATCCTAAAGACTATAGAAAAGCGGTACTAACCGCAGTAAATATCACAGGAGACTCAGATTCCGTAGGCAGTGTTGTAGGAGGTATTCTTGGGGCGGTGCTGGGGATTGAGGCAGTGCCTGTTTCCTGGACTGAGGCCCTTAAGGAAAAGGGAAAACTTGAAGAAATGGTTTTGCCTTTACTTGCTAAATATTCTCATGTTTCAAGGCATAAATTGGGGTATTGAAATGGATCTCTCCGAAAAATGTATCTATTTTTTGTTAGTCGACAATCAAGAATTGTAATTTTGAAATAGGGAAATAGAGGAATCCTCATTTCCTGAAGGGTTCTATGTATATAGCAATAGAGAATTACTATTAACTCATATGCATTTTATTATTTGGTAGTTTAAATTCCTTAAAAACAATTTATACTCATTAGAACTCTTAATGATTTTGCTCTTAAAGAATAATATTCACATTTTCAGTAAGTTTCAGAAAACTTGCTGAAATTGATTCCTTAATTGCTTAGAAATCTTTTCGTATCATTTTTGAATCACTTTTTTATAGCAATATGGTATTTAAGGCTTTTAACCTGAGAAACAATTATTGATCTAATTTCTTTTATGAGATTTTTTGGTTTTCCTGAGTACATACCAGACAATACAATAGTCAGATAATTCAAAAAACATTTTTGATACCTGCAAAGAAGAAGAAATAGGGGGCAGTTAAAAAGCCAATTTAATTGCCTTGTTTGAAAATAAAAAAATGGGAATGACTCAGGAAGCTATTTTTATACATTTAGATTCTGGACATGCAAAAGCGGATAAAAATCGAGAAAATGAAGCAAAAAAAAGGAGAACTATGGAAGGAACACTGGAAAAAAGGGTATTGAATCAAACTTTGGATATAAACTTTATAGTATAATGTATAGAGATTCTGAGCATATCAAAAGATTCAAAACAGCGATTTAATCACCTCTTAGTAAGGTAGATTTATCATAAAAAAATGAAGTGGTTTACAGAGATCGAGAATACTTTGGAGCAAAATCAAGAAATTATGATACAACAATGAAAAGGGTAGTAAAAAAACATCTACTGGGATGAGTGATATATCAAGAAAAGAAGAATCAGCTCAAAAACAGCTCAAGTAGAACGAATTTATGCAGTAACTAAACAGATGTTCAAAGCAGGAAAAGTTCTTTTATTACTGGTTAAAGAGTGAATTTGAAGATGCTTTGTACAGTTTTTTTGTTATAATCTCTATCATTTGATTACATTGAAAATAAAAGAAAAATTTTAAGAACCGTGAAATATATCTTTAAAATCAAAGAATAATGAACCAGAAAAGAAGAAATTGGGTCAAATACAAAAATTAGTGAGAAAGATTTGGACAAATTTCCTGCGAAGAAATAAATTCAGAGGTAAATAAGGATTCTCTAACGAAAAAGGTAACTATTAAGCTTTGGGAAAAAATTATTTTAGCTATCTCTCACAAAATTCAATATGCAGGTTTATTTACTGTTAGCTATTATTTATGCCAGTCAGTTTTTAATTGATTGGCAATTACATCTTTTTGAAAACTTGAAAAAAACCTCAATAGCATGATTTGAAGTAGCTAAATAATTAGACAGAAAGAAAAATTTTGATTCCCAGAAAAAGAATAGCATCTCCATATTCTAACGAAAATTATATAAGGGAGAATAACCTTTGGAATGAGGTACCCTTGGGATAGTAGGGTAGCTTGGTCCATCCTCGAGCGTTTGGGACGCTTGGACCGCGGTTCAAATCCGCGCTATCCCATTACATATATTTTTATTTTTGCCATAAAACTATCGTGTTTAGGGGTATGCATTTTTTTAATCATATTCTTTTATTTTTCTCCTATCTCTCAATCCCTTCAATTTTGTTTTTATTCAAAATATAGTTACTATGGGTTTCCTGAATGAATCGTTGCTTTACTAGTATACAGATACCAAATTAATTACATCTTTTGTTCATATCGTAATTCTACCAGGAATCTTATCTTTTCCTTGAAATGTATATAAATTTTAATAAAATATACCTGCATTTGATTATTGGAGAGTTTAAATCTCTGAACAATAATTTCACTCGTGAAAACTATTACTGATTTTGCTCCCGGAGAAAAATACAAAAGTATTAAGTCGGTTGGGGACAAACTTGCTGAAATTGATTCCTTAATTGATTGGAAATCTTATCGTATCAATTGAGAGTCCATATATTTTTACAAAACAACTTCTTGAGCAGACCTGAAGCTAAAGAAGTAATTATTTTTTAAATTTTTGTCTTACAGCATTGGAATGATCTTTCCGACTTTGAACTTTTGAAACAATGTATTGATCGAAGTTCTTTCAGAAATTTCTTGGTTTTCCTGAGTACGTACCAGGCAGTACCAAAATCTGATCATTCAGGAAAATAACTATTTATAAATTTAAAGAAGACGAAATATGAGAACAGTTACAAAGCTAGCTTGATTGCCTTGGTTTTAAAATAAAAAAGGCCGGATTTAGGATGCTCCTCTTATCCGTTCAGATCCTGGGATGCAAAAGAGGATAAACTTCGAAAAAATGAAGCAAAAACAGGGGAAAAAATAAAAAGTATATGATAAAAAAGTTTAATAAGTGATACTTTGGTTATATACTTTATAGCATAATGGGCAGAGTTCATGATCTGATCAGAAGATTTAAAACAACGACTCCATAACTCCATAATTCTTTTTATAATTTACGCCACTCCTGGAGGATATTATTTTGGTTTAGCACCAACGAAAAGATGTACATTATTACTATTATTCCCGATTATATCAAACTCAACAAAATACCTTTCCCAATATCAAAGAATATATATCTCAAATAGTTGATGATATCATTGTCTAAAATAAATTTTTCCCGATACTTCATAAACAAAAACTATTTGATATCTCAATTTATAGATGCAATAATTTGCATGACGTAATTCTATTTTATATCGGAAAGATAGCTTAAAGTATAAATTAGTTAATTAATAACTTTTTCAGGGAAGTTTTCATCCCCGCAGCAAACTGCTGGATATTCAACAGAAATAATCTTCAGTACACGAAACTTAATACAATTGGAAAGCTCCTAAAAAACTACCTCGTACTCTTTGCAAGGGACAACAAGGAAATACCACACACATTAAAGGATGAGGATGCTTCTAGCTACCGTCTAGTTTTGTCGGGAATCATAAATTATCGTTTGTTGTTTGAACACATTTCTTTAAGCCGGATAATTAAAACTCTGCTTTCGTCTCCGTCTGAGATTCCTGGAATAGTTCTTTTGTGTTAGCTGTCCCATCCCCACATAATCGATAAAACTTACCACTTGACTATATAAATCCTATCACAATATAGTTTTCCAGTTAAGGATGAAGTTTGAAAATTCTTTAAGAACATTTCTTTTCAAGTATTGAGCTATTTCTGATAGAGAGTTGCTTGAATGGAAGTACGGAATGAGTGAAATCTAAATTCTACCCCTCAAATGAATTATTTTTTTACTTGCTCCAAGTAACTAGTGTTAGGGATTGTCCCCAATCCGTTTTAATTTACTCATCATAGTTATATATTTATCGATACTTAGGCGCCATAATTATGTGAGAGGTTATCTGACCGTAGCCCTAGCTAAAGCTGCTTAATTCCGATGCGCATCAAATCCCGGTCTAATGTGGTGATAACCATATTTGATCATAGTATCAAAAATAAACTCACTTTATAAATGAGCGATGATGTAGAGGTTTGAATGACAATAAAAAGAGTCGAAAGTTCACTTTATCCTCTATCTTTTGGATTGGGTGTTCGTGTCCATCGGCAATTAGTAAATGATAAAATATTATATATTATAATTTTAGTCAAATCAGCTTGAAGCAAAATTAGGAAGGATTAATTTTCGTTAGTGTATAATTGTATAAACTATTTTGTCTCAATCGATGATTCCATTAACTTCAATAATTTTTTCATTATATTATGGTTTATAAAAATGGTCTATGAATTAAAGACATTTAGAATCGGATACAGATTAAAAACTTTTATATAGTATTTCATTTAAGATTATCTGTTAATTATTTATTATAAACTCTTTCTCATATTCAAATCTAATACATATCATCCGAGTATAAAGTATGAATGTTAGTAAAAAGGTTCTTGTTATCATCTATGTTATTTTTGCTCTTTTAACTTCTGTTGTTATTTTTGCATCCCAGGGAATTCTCTATTCGAGCTTCTCCCACCTGGAGGAAAATGAAGCAATTGATAACGCGAAAAATGTGAAACATATAATTGATCTACAGACTGCACAACTGGATAATACTAACTCTATCCTTTCTTCAAGGGAAGATATCAGAGCCTTTATGCTTAATCAGGATCGTGAATCCCTCAGCAAAATTTTACTCACTGATCTGTTCTCACCAAGGGAGTACGACTTTATTTTTTGTGTGAATACTTCAGGGAATTTAATATACTCTCAGATTTCGAGTTCAAACGATACTAATAATGCCTTAATTCGTTCTCAAATAGACCCGAAAATAGTTGATAAAAGCCTCCTATGTAAGGACGAAAAATGTCGTTTAAAAGGGATCCTTGTACTGGAAAATGGTCCTGTAATTATCTCATGTCGGCCTGTGCTTGCAGCACCTAATAGTAACGAAATAATCGGAACAATTATTTTAGGAGAATATCTTGATGCTAATTTTATAGAGTATCTACAGGTTATAACTGGAAACCGTGTTTCGCTCTACAAGTATAATTCCTCACTTCCTGAATTCCAGCAAGCCTTTTTAGAAAATAAAGACAAGAGTTTTACGCGCACTGTCAAAGAAAACAAGGTAGCTGGTTATTTTATCAACGAAGACATTAATGGAAACCCAGCTTTTATTATTCGGACTGATTCTGATAGAAACATTTATGCTGAAGGCCAGAAGTCCATCAGGTACATTGTTATATTTCTTCTGTTTGCAGGATTGATGGTTGGGGCATGCTGCAAGCTTCTTCTTGACAGAGAAGTAGTGTCTCGGATAGTTCTTATAGATAAATATATAGAAAAAGTTGGAAAGAGTGAAGATTTAGCGGCTCGCTATTCGATGAGTGGAAATGATGAGCTCTCGAGATTGACAGAAGGAATAAACCGGATGCTTGATCATCTTAAAATAACTTCTGATAAAATTAAAGCTCAAGAACATGAAAAAAAGGCTATTCTTAACTCTCTAAGTGAACTCATGGTTTTTGTAGACCTCGAGTTGAAAATTGTCTGGGCAAACAAGGCTTCTCTGGAATATATAGGTTTAAAACTCGAGGAAGTTGTAGGATCTAATTATGAAAATTTTTTCACTATGCTTGATGAGATTTCCGGTAGATCTTATGTAAGAAAAGCTCTTGAATCAGGAGCTGAAGAATTAGGGGAAGTTGGCACTCCGGAAGGAAAAGTCTGGATGATCCGCGCAAATCTCATTAGAGATGAAGACGGCAGGATTACTGGCATCCTGCAAACGGGTCTTGATATTACCGCACATAAGCGTTCTGAGGAAAGATTACTTCAGGCAAAATTAGAAGCTGAAGGAGCCAACCGTACTAAGAGTGAATTTCTTGCTAATATGAGTCATGAACTGCGGACGCCTCTGAATTCCATCATAGGATTTTCGGATATTCTGCTTGATAGGGTTTTTGGAGAACTTAATGAAAAACAATTGAGATACATAACTAATATCTCCACCAGTGGGAAGCATTTACTGGAGCTTATAAACGATATCCTTGATCTCTCTAAAGTAGAAGCCGGAAAAATGGAACTTCACTACAGTGAATTTTCTGTTAATTCTGTTTTTGAGGAGGTCATAGCAGTTCTGGTTCCCCTTGCCCAGAAAAAATCCATTGAAATAGCTTTCAGCATAGATTCCGTTACAACTCTGGAAGCTGACAGAAGTCGCCTTATCCAGGTGCTTTATAACCTTGTTAGTAATGCAATCAAATTTACTCCAGAAGATGGAAAAATATATCTTACTTGTAAAAAACGTGGAAGTAGAGCATTTATTTCAGTGATAGATACTGGAATAGGCATTTCTCCTGAAGACCAAAGAAAACTTTTTCAACCATTTACTCAGATTGATGCCTCAGCATCCAGACAGTATTGTGGAACAGGTCTCGGGCTTGCTCTTGTAAGGAAAATTGTAGACATGCATCAGGGAGATATTTGGATTGAAAGCGATGTTGAGAAGGGAAGTACCTTTATATTTGCAATTCCTCTAAAAAAACCGATAGAATCCAGGAAAGCTAACGAAATCGGACTCGAAGATATAATTATTGAAGTCGAAATGAACAAAGCAGAAGCGCTTTCTATAATTGAATGTAGCGAAGATTTGCAGGAAGAAATGGAACTACCTGAAATATATCCTCCTATAAAGAAAAATGCAGAAACTAGCTTGTTCTGGTAGTCGATGACGACAAAAATTCTAACGAACTTCTTTCAACTATCTTCAAAGAGAATGGATATAGTGTAGCTTCTCTTTATGGTGGGAAAAATGTATTAAATGTTGCAAAGATACTCAAACCCTCTATTATTGTTCTTGATGTTTTCCTGGCGGACACTAATGGATGGCTTGTTTTGAAGCAGCTCAAAAATGACTCTTATACTGCCTCAACTCCTATACTTATTATTTCAACCACCAATAATAACGAGCTTGGAATTGCTCTTGGAGCAACATATTCTTTTACAAAACCTGTAAAAAGAGCTGAATTGGTGGGTTCACTAAAAGAAATCACCAATAAGCTCAGGTTAGAACATCCAAGTGTTCTTATCGTAGACGATGATAAGAATACTGTAGAATTGTTGAACTCCATGATAGAGGCAGAGGGATTTGAAGTGATTAAGGCTTATTGTGGAAAGGAAGGTCTACAAAAGCTCTTTTCAGATAGGAAACCCGATATCCTGATCCTTGATCTCATGATGCCAGAAATAAGTGGATTTGATATTATTTCCAGCCTAAGAGCAGATGTACACACAAGAGATATACCTCTTATTGTTTGCACTTCGGGAGAGCTTACTGAGAAAAATATTGATGAGTTAAATGGTGAATTGAAGGAGCATTTAATTTCTATTATGAAAGAAGGCACTTTTGTAAGAACAGAGTTGATTAATAGAATGAAACAATTAGCTATGCTTAAGAGGGTTAATGATGAAAAAAATCCTGATTGTTGAAGATAATCCCATGAATATGGAACTGATTCTAGACCTTCTGGAATTCTATGGTCATAATGTAACTGAGGCTGAGGATGGGATAAAAGCCCTTGAGCGCCTTGCTGAGGAAAGATTCGATATCATCCTGCTAGATATGCAACTTCCAAAAATGGACGGCCTTGAGGTTTTAGAAAGAATTAAAAATAATCCTTCAACTGCATATATACCTGTGATAGCTGTTACAGCCCACGCCATGAAAGGCAGTGAAGAACATTTCATTGAAATGGGCTGTGTAGATTATATCTCTAAACCTATTGATATTAACAAGTTCAGGACACTGATCGACAAGTATCTTGGAGAATACTCATATTAATTCAAAAAGTAATTGGTAGAAAGACAATTATAATTTATCTAGAAGCAATGACATATCTCTATAGTACACAAAAAGCTCTTCACACCACTTAATTGCACTTTCGTCATAACTAATCAAGCGTTGATGATCAAAATGTCCATTTTTGTCGAAAAGCACAAGCGAACAGAAGCGCTCTGTTGCAACATTTTCGAGGTTTACTTTTTTGTTACAAATATATATTTCAGTATTTTTTGATTCTATAAGAAACTTCAGATTCTCATAGTAGTCTTTTTTCATCCTGATAAAAATCGGTTCTGTCAGGATGAGGTGCAATCCAGCTCCTTTTCTTATGAGTTCAGAATAAATTTCAAGATAAAGAGGGTTGAAATATGAAAGAAATATTTTTATACAGTATGATTCTAGGAGGTTACTCTTAAAATCTTCAGGTATTTCAAATAGGCGGTTAAGATCAGCCTCAAGCATGAAATAGTTACCCAGTTCATTAATACTGTTAAGGAGGTATTCAGGAATTACAGCAAGGTTATGATTTATCCAGTAATCATAATTTTCCTCAAAAACTCTCACTGTATCCAGTAGAGCCTCCATCTTTTCGACTACTATCTCTCCCATATCAGAGAGCTTGTAGAAGTTTCTGTTATCCTGTATTATCAGGTGTCCGTCCTTTAATTTTTTGATCTGCGGCATAATAGAAGTCGATTTGACGTTAAGGGCTGTTTTGATATCTTCCCCTGCTTTAGGCCCTTCTTCCAACAGGAGCAGAACATCCTTCCTTTTTTCAGAAAGGAATGCTAAATCAATAAGTGATTTTTTCATTTTTATCCCATCTTCTTGAGAGCTTTTACAAAAAATACTTTTCCTTTATTCTTCTTCAAATAGAAACATATATTTGCAGAATTTTCTTATTCTCAAAATACAATACCCTGAGGAAACTTTTTGTAATATCATTGCGCTATTTTCAATTTATCCTATATATCTTTTCTCACAAAAGACATGTCTTCTTCAAACGATAGTTATTAGCGAATTATATAAGTAATCCAAATTTAGGTGGCGCACCAAGCTGCAAGGATGGAGTATGTTCTTAACCCCTTTCTTACAGAGCAGATATAACAGGGATATTCGAAGGTATCTGCCGTAGTTACACGGAATCTTTTGTTCTATTACAAATACTGTTTTATGACCTCGTACTGATGAGGTTAATCATTGAGTTAGCCATTAAAATGGCAAGAGAGGGGATGAGATACGAGGATATTGCAAATTTTATAGAGGGGTCATCAATTACCATAAGTAACTAGTTGACCCTTGCTGTTGAACAATATAAAAAAAATACAAAAATAAGAAAATTAACGTAGTAGTTTATTGGAATTATCTATATACTTTAAATGTAGGTACAAAATGATGATGTTTAATTAAGGGGGATCAATAGCCATGAAGAGAATATTTTTTTATAAAACAGATCTAGGGAGGATAGGAATAATAGACGAAGGAAGCTTTATTACAAATCTGTATTTTCAAAGAGAAAATATCCCTCAGGATGCTGTAGTATATGAAACAGAGCTGCTAAAAGATGCAGGAGAACAGCTGCAGAGCTATCTTTTAGGAAAAAGAAAAAATTTTACGCTTCCTCTTGCTCCCTCTGGAACAGATTTTCTGCTGTGTGTCTGGGAAAGTATATGCACAATTCCATATGGTGAAACGCGAAGTTATCAAGAAATAGCGCAGAGCATTGGCAATAAAAATGCATCAAGAGCAATAGGGCTTGCAAGTAACCATAATCCAATTCCAATATTGATCCCCTGCCACCGTGTGATCGGAGCAAATGGAAAGTTGACTGGTTACAGGTTCGGGCTTCAAATAAAGGCACATCTTTTGGAGCTGGAAAAACAGCATTGAGATTTGTAAATACGCCAAAAAAACTGGATTATCTGAAAAAGAAGAATAATCTTTAGTTATATTCCATTAATGTACTGAACTATTTAAAAAAGTTATTGTTGATGATAATGTATATCAATTATATGTAAACTTTCTATATAATATTTAAAAATATACACACACATATATATATATATATATATAATTATACTTATACTTAATTGATACTGCTTTTTAACTGATAACTAACATAATTACCTATATTGTTTATCTAGGATCAATTCTATTGGGACTATAAATAGATTTTAAATAGATTTTAAATAGTTCTAAACAATACTGTTTTTCAAAATATTGTTTACACTCATGTTACATTCTAAAAGCAGAGATCTTTCACCATTAATGTTTGATGCCTTCATGATTAAATTTTTAGTGTAATGAATGTGCATTTTTATGCATTGAAGCAGGTCTGTTTTTGCCTCATAGAAGGGGGAGTAAAAAAGATAGTTTTGTAGCCCATCCTGAAAATTGCATAGAATGCGAGAAGTGTGTGAAAGCTTGTACTAAAGATGTGATCTAACTTATTGAAGGCCAAATAAAAATCCCAAAAAGCGATGAAAATAGTGCCTCTCAAAATTGATTATAATAAATGTGTAGGTTTACTTGAATGTTATGATGCCTGCCTTAAGGGTGTGTTTGATGCGGAAGAGAAAATGGACGGAAAAGGGCATTAGTAGCGCGTCCTGAAGACTGTACAGAGTGTGAGCAGCGCGTCTAGGTCTGTTCTACAAACGCAATAGAACTCATAGAGGATTAGGAGATTATTCAGATGTAGTAAAGACAGAAGATTTGTCAGTATAACTATTGACTTGGCATTCTATTAAACTTTACAGTACTTTCGGAACATTGCTTATTTTTACCTTAAGACTACATGTTAGTAGTAATTCAATAAGATAAAAGAAATAATGGAGGTAATTCTAAATAAGTTCAATCAACAACAACCGTAGAAGGTTAAGAATTTGATTGAATGATAAACCAATGGATGAGCTGATTTGCGATGCTTTAATCCTTTTAAATTCATATTTTCACATGCTTTAATCCACATTTTTATTTTCTGTAATACTTTTTGTAATTTTACAAGTTACAATAGTACTTGTTAATACTTGAACCTACTTTTTAAGGCAAAAATATCCCTAATCTTCTGTATTTATATAGTTGGAGCCAATGTCTTGGTCAAAGCCTTATTTATCAAAATCAGATTTATCTTTGATCCTCATAATATTTGGTATTTTTGGTTTAAAATACATCTTAATGCTCCTAAATAATTAAAATAATCGAATGTAGTTTGGCATAATTTAGGCGACATGCTATTATTGGGTATAATTATTTTAATGGACTAAGTATGATGAAAAAAGCATCTTTCAGAACATGTGATACAGGTGCAGAAATTCATACGATAACAGAAATCTATCCTGAATTTTGTATAGAAAAAAATCAAAAATAAAAGAAAAAGTCCTATTCTTGCAGTGTTATTATCTTGCATAATTCCAGGACTCGGTCAGGTCTATGCAGGTGATATATTTAGAGGACCTGTAGCACTTGTCATTGGGTTTAGCTTCTGCTTGATGGCTCTAATTACTGGATTTTCACATTTTTTGGGATATGGATATTTGTAGTAGCTGACGCATATATTATGGTAGGAAAACAAAACGATGAAATCAGATCTCATCCTTTGGTCATTGATCAAACGAGATTCTGAAATTTAGGAGTGAGTTCTATATTTTTATAATAGGGTAATATTATTTTAAATCTTGTTTAAAAAAGGCATTGATAAAGCTTCAACTCATTTTCTGTAGATGACACAATAATACTACTTATTTTCTCAACACGAAACTAACTTGAAAATTAATTTAACTTTCAATGGATAATAGTGGGCAAATAGGCAAACAAATGATACAAATATGTACATATGTGGAATGTCGGATTAAAGCATCTACTGGGGAATATTAATGAATAATCCGCTGCAAAAAATAAGAGAAACAAAACCGCTGATACATCATATTACTAACTGGGTTACTATTTACGATTGTGCAAATATGACCCGAGCTTGGGGTGCGCTTCCTGTAATGGCGCATGCCCCTGAGGAATGTGCAGATATGACAGCGATTTCATCTGCGCTTGTACTCAATATAGGAACTTTGACATCTGAAATCATTGATGCAATGATTATTTCTGCTTCTGCTGCAAACGAAAAGAATATACCGGTAATACTTGATGTAGTTGGCGTTGGCTCTACTAAATTCAGAGATGACATGGCTGTAAAAATTCTTGATTTTGTTCACATAGACATTATCAAAGGTAACTATTCTGAAATTGCAAAACTGGCAGGTGAAAGCACTGAAACAAAAGGAGTGGAAACTACTTCAATCAACGTTGATCCTGTAAAAGTAGCAAAAGGACTTGCAAAATCAAAATCATCTATTGTAGTGATGACAGGAAAAGAGGACTTAATAAGTGATGGAAAAAAGATCTATATTATAAGAAATGGTCACGAGCAAATGGGATCAATTGTAGGAACTGGATGTATGGCTGGATCAATAATAGGTGTATTTGCTTCAGTCAATTCCGATTATTGTGATGCGTCCAAAGATGCTTTATGCTACTTTGGAGTTGCAGGAGAACTCGCAGCTGAAAAATCAAATGGGCCTGGAAGTTTTAGTGTCAATTTGTATGACGAAGTGTTCAATCTGTCAGATGAGAAAGTAAAAAATATGATGAATTTTGAAGAAAGGCAAGGTTAGGCGAAAGAAACTCCTTACGGCCAGAACGAGGCAAAATTTTGAGCTAATTCTCTTGTTTTTTAATATATTCCTGATTTCCAGAGGATGTTCTTTTATTGCTCTTTTCATTGTTGCATCATAACTTTTTGATTTGCTCAAAAGCATCCTCTGTCCCTCTATCTGAATGGATAAGGTAGCATCCTGAATCATTCCAGTTTTTATTTTCAAATCAAACAACCATGTTTGCTTTGCAACTGTCTACCTATTTCTTCTTCTGTGTAGTTATCACGAATTCTTTTTCTGAATGATCATACTAGTACTTTTTGGTATATACTCAGGAAAAACAAGAAATTTCTTGAAAGAAATTCGATCAATACATCGTTTCAAAAGTTCAAAGTCGAAAAGACCATTCTATTCCTGTAAAAACGCATTTTAAACATAATGATTACGTTGTTTCAGGTTTCTTTAGGAAACGATCTTTTATTAAATATATGGGCTCCAAAATGATACTAAAATATTACAAATAGTTAGAAAGGATTTCAATAAACCCCTTAATTTCGTTAATGTTATTAGGAGTAGGTAATAAGTGATAACAAATGCGATTATAGAGTTTCTTGCAAGTCTTCTTAGAGCATGATTTGTGTTCTAAATATGGCATCTGTATTCTAACTTTGGCACGATGATCTGAATTTACCCGAGTCATTCCGTATATTGCCGGATCTATTATGTTTTTTGGTTTTTAAGGGACAAAAATTCATTTACCTGAAAGTTTTTAAATCTCGTGTCACCTTTACTACTAATTATCTATGACAGACAAATCCAATGATGCTGAAACAAAAATTGAACTTGATGCTCCTACTCAGAAAAAAAGTAGAAACATACTAAAAAGGTGTGATGAAAATAGGTATCGATCTTGTTCTGGCTCTTCACATTCAGAAGTTGAAGTTCTGACAGATGTGGTTATAGTCCGTTATGGAGAACTTGCTCTTAAAAGTTCTGGAATTAGGAATTGGTATGAGAAAATCCTTATAAAAAATATTGCAGCAATGTTAAATTCTAGAGGTATTTTCTTTTCTCGAATTCGTCGGGAATGGGGCAGGATATTTATTGAGACTATCGATTCTCATGCTGCCGAAGCGGTAGCCGATGTTTTTGGGGTTGTCTCCACTTCCGCTGCGTTGACAACAGAACCCAGCCTTGAGGGTTCAGCTAGTGTATGTGCAACTCTTGCTCAAGATTTTATTTGTGATGGTGAGTTTTTTGCAATCAGAGCAAGGAAAAGTGGGAACCATCCTTTTTCCTCAGCAGATATTGGTAAAGCTTGTGGAGATGCGGTCTGGAATTCCCTAGAGGAAGTAGGTAAACATCCAAGAGTTAACCTGACGTCTCCTGATAAGGAGATCTTCGTCGAAATGCGGCAAAACTTAGCGTATATTTATCTGAACACATTTAAAGGGGTTGGAGGGCTTCCACTTGGTACACAGGGCAGCATGGTAGTTTTAATGTCAGGAGGGCTTGATTCTCCGGTTGCTGCCTGGCTTATGATGAAACGTGGAGTTATGATCATTCCGGTCTATTGTAACAATACTCCTTATGCCCAGAAAGAGGCAAAAGAACGTGCTTTTGATTGCATTCGTCAGCTCCATAAGTGGGCTCCAGGGCATCAGTTTACAACTTATGAGATTCCTCATGGTCCTAATCTGCAAGCCTTTATTGCAAAATGCAATCGGAAAAATACATGTCTTCTCTGTAAACGCATGATGTACAGAGAAGCCTATGAAATTATGAAAAAGGAAAAAGCAAGTGGAATTATTACCGGCTCTTCCCTCGGACAGGTAGCATCGCAAACTGCTGCTAACATGTATGCTGAGGTTTATCAACTTCCTATTCCAGTCTATCACCCTTTGATTGGCTTTGACAAAACAGAGATTATGGATATGGCCCGCAAAATTGGAACCTACGATATTTCCAGTCGATCAGCAGGAAGCTGTACTGCCGTCCCGGAACGTCCCGAAATAGGGGCAAATTACGATCTGATTGCGTTCGAAGAAAAAAAGATGGATATCGAAACTATGGTTTCCAGTGCTTTAAAAGCCACACAGGTCCTTAAACTCTAATGAGGATAAAACCGTTTTTCAAATTTTAATTTATAATTCTCAGTAACATATTAATTATTTTAATTTGTTCAAGAATTCCTATGATTTTAGGAAAATTTCTATTACCATAACAAGCTGCGCGATTCATCATCTCTAGCGAAGCATTGCAGTTGTTTTTTATTAGGTATACTGAGGCTAGTGGAGATGAAAAAACACGTGTGAATGTTTAAACCATAAGACTTGTTTACTATTTCTGCTAATTTAAATCACTAATTCATTAGGTGTGGAAATTGTCCTAAAGGCCAATTTAACATTCGTGATCAAAGTCACATATGAGTCTTAGATCGCAATTTACGTAGTATTTTGTAGACAGTTTTAAAAAACAAAATTAAGACAAACTTCTTACCCAAAATAACGATATAGTCAATGCTCAAAAAGATTCATCTCGTGCATATATTCATTTATTTGAGTCTGTTGTTCGAAGAATATCATATTTGTTTCTAAGCTAATTTCATGTTGAGATAATAGAGGACTTTCTTGTGTACATCCACGTAAAGTGGTATTAACTGATTGTATATTCATATTTCTCTGCCATAGGTGCTAATTCTAAATTAGTTGATATTTTGAGAAACCTGTAATTTAACAACTCTTTTAATTCCATTTATTCTAAACAATCTTATATTATTCTGTAGGTTTCTTCTCTTCCGAAACTCCGGTATGCATTGACCTTATATGATAGTAATATTATCTTAATTGTTGAATCAAATCCAATTTTAAGACAGTATCTCTACGACTGTATAATCTCGCATCAATTCTATTTCTAAGATTACTTTTAAATTGCCTTTCAGCCACCAAGAGAAAATATTGTTTAGGATCATGCAGGATGTTTGAGGCACTTTTTGCCGTCAAAAATGGGTTTTAATATTAACGAGGAATATAGTATGTTGTCGGTTCACGATTGTGAATTGATATTTTTGGGATGGTGGAAGGTTACGCAATGAACTGCAGATCCATTATACCTAGAGCAGATAGAAATGTGAATTTAAAAATGGTAAGAGCACATGAATCTAAAGGGTTAAAGTATGAAGGGTGAGATATTTGAAAGAACGAAGCATATTGTCCTAAACTTTGATGAGCATGCAGTTGGAATAGCCTCTGAAGTTCTTGATGACGATCTTGTCGTTGAAATAGCTTGGGAAGCTATTAATTTAGTTGAGCTGTATATTATTCTGCGTATAGTAGAACAAATGCTTCTGATAGCTGAGTATATGCTTCTGGAAGTTAGAATTAGTCCTATTCATCTGATTGAACCGAGATATGGTCGAGGTATGGAGTTAATAGGTGATTTCTTTGAAAAAGGAGAATCCCAGCTATGGCAAATATTCAGAGAATATAGCATTTTAGAAACAGAAATCAATGTGCTGAAATCTTTACTGACTGGTTCTATGAATGAGATATCGTCCTATAATAATTTATTCATGGAACCCGGTAGAAAATCAGCTTATCCTTCGGTTTCGCATTTAATCGAAGCCTTGCCCTATTCCTGCTGTTGTTGATTGAATTCATCTTCAACATTACTAATTTCATTTTTTTTTGTTGATTTAAATTACTATCAAAGCAATAATTTCAAGGAATCAGACCTCTTTTTGGTGCTGAATATTTTCAAGATGACCTTATCTTTGTTTGCTCTCATTTCCCCTAATTTTGATAGGTGCGGCAAAAATACTTTAATGAGTTTCCTTTGTTTAGTGAGTTCTTTTACTTGGATTATTGTCCTCATACAAAAAATGACATAAACAACATTTATCTATTTGAACTAGCTCAATGCAGAAAGCATCTTTATTTGATACTCCTTTTTCCCTATGAAATAGGTTTAAGTATTTGAATACTGTACTAATATACTAGAAGGTCACAATTGTGACTGAATTCTTGCAAGGGCTGTGGAAAGGCTCTGCAATGGACTGCAGATCTATCTTATCCAGGTTCGATTCCAGGATCTTGTTTGAAAGTTTCTCATAGATATTGAAAACTCTTTGAGGTGATATTTGCCCCATAAAGGAGGTTCAAATATAAGCAAGGATTAATAACAAGTTATAAATTCACAATTGTGAATCAAGTGCTGTAGATTCCTACGCGATTTCACTCGTTAGGTATGTACTAACTCACTGGGTAAGGTGATCTAACTCAAAGGTATGAAAGCTCTAGTCGTAGATGAACAGATAAAAAATTACTCTCAAATCCCTATTCTTTCAGAAGTCACAAAACGCCAACATTTCATCAATGTGGCTCTATCCAGAAATTAATACTGCTTTAAAAGAGATCAATTGGAGAATCGGCAAATAAATTAGAGAGGATTTAGATAAACCCCTACATTTCATCATATGCTTCTAAATAAATATAAATCAAAGATTTATCGAAATCCTCTATAAAATTGTGTACATCTACGAGATATAAGGCACAAAATCTATGGCTCAAAACTAAAACGAATGCTGAGATGGCGGAAAGGCTACGCAATGGACTGCAGATCCATTTTATTCCGGTTCGATTCCGGGTCTCAGCTTAGAGGTAATCTCATGGATATAAGAACACAAAAGACGTTTGAGGCGCTTTTTGCCCTTGAAGATATTCGGGAGGTCCTCAGACAATCACTTCCAAATGTCACAAATCCGGAAGAAGAACACTCCATTAAGGAAGGTGTAGACAAAGTCAGAAAGATTCTGGATGAGATAGAGAATGGTACTGGAACTCCACAAGTTAGGAAGATAGCAGATTCTATTGATATCCGATCCAGAGAAGAAACATATATCAACATACAGCCAATACAAGCGGCTGGAAGGCTTACTCCTGAAGCACGAAAAGCGCTTATAGCATATGGAGATGGCTATTCCACCTGTGATGCTTGCCGCAAACCTTTCAGGCTAGACAAAATAAGAACTCCGCCTATCGAATCGTTCCATGAACAACTCGCTAGCTTTCTTAATATGGATGTTGCACGCGTAGTGCCAGGTGCAAGGCGTGGTTTTCAGGCAGTGACTTCCACTCTTGTCAATAAGGGTGATTCAGTGATAGTCTCATCTCTGGCTCACTATACGGAGTTTCTGGCTGTGGAAGAGGCAGAAGGGACAGTTAAAGAAGTACCTGTGAACGAGCACAATATTGTGACTGCAGATGCAACTGCTGAGAAGATTGAGGCGGTTAAGCAGGAAACAGGTAAATTGCCTGTGCTGATAATGATCGATCATTTTGATTATCAGTATGCCAATGAACATGATGTAAAAGGCATAGCAAAAGTTGCACATCAATATGATATTCCTTTCCTATATAATGGTGCATACACTGTTGGCGTCATGCCAGTGGATGGAAAAGAAATCGGCGCGGATTTTGTCGTAGGCTCAGGCCACAAAAGCATGGCATCACCTGCACCTTCGGGAGTGTTGGCAACAACCGATGAATGGGCTCCTAAAATATTCCGCACTACACAGATGGTTGGTGATGTCACAAAACGTAAGTTTGGCATAAAAGAAGTCGAGATGCTTGGATGCACACTAATGGGTTCGACATTGATAGGTATGATGGCTTCTTTTCCTACTGTCAAGAATAGAGTACATAATTGGGGAGAAGAAGAAAGAAGTCAAACTATTTGATTGATGGTCTACTTGCTGTAGAAGGTGGTAAGGTTATCTCAGAATACCCACGCAAACATACCCTGTCAAAAGTTGACACAAGTAGAAACTTCGATATAATCGCACAGGGTCATAAACGCAGAGGTTTCTTCCTTTCAGACGAGCTTTCAAGCAAGGGAATTGTTGGAGAATTTGCAGGAGCTACGCGTGTATGGAAATTAAACACATACGGGCTTTCCTGGAGAAAGTTCGCTATGTAGTAGATACATTCCAAGACATTGCTGAGAAATACAAACTTCAAGTAAACAGGGAGAATGATTCCAATGGTAGCAAATAACTATAAACTAGGAACTCTTGTCCTTCATGCTGGACAGAATCCAGATCCAGCTACAGGAGCACTGGCAGTACCGATATATCAAACTACGTCTTATGTCTTCCGAGACACTGATCATGCAGCTAATCTTTTTGCCCTCACCGAGCTTGGAAATATCTACACCCGTATAATGAACCCAACTACTGACGTTTTCGAACAGCGTATAGCTGCTATTGAGGGTGGTACAGGAGCACTTGGAGTTGCATCCGGTTCAGCAGCAATAACCTATGCTCTATTAGCGATTACTAGGCTTGGGGATGAAATTGTCTCTGGGAACAACCTCTATGGCGGAACCTATGAACTTTTTAATTCCACTTTTCCTAAGTTAGGAAGAAAAGTTATATTTGTGGATTCAACTGATCTGGAAGCATATCAACATGCTATTACTGAAAAAACGCGGACGATTTATATTGAATCAATTGGTAATCCTAAATTGGATATCCCGGATTTTAAGGCTCTTGCAAATATTGCCCACAAAGCTGGAATCCCACTTGTTGTAGACAACACGAGTGCTGTCGGGCTTGTTAGGCCTATAGATCATGGAGCAGATATCGTTTTGCATTCAGCAACCAAATTTATCGGTGGGCATGGGAATTCAATCGGTGGTTCTATAGTAGATTCCGGAAAATTCTCATGGAACAATGACAAGTTCCCGGAATTGACAGATCCTGATCCCAGTTATCACGGTTTGAAATACTGGGATACGTTTTCAGAATTCCCGGGTCTTGGTAATGTAGCATTTATCTTTAAAGTACGGTTGCAACTTCTTAGGGACACAGGTGCTGCTCTCTCGCCCTTCAATGCTTTTCTATTACTTCAGGGACTTGAAACACTGCATCTGAGAATACAGCGACACTCAGAAAACGCCCTAGTGGTAGCAAAATACCTTTCAAGTCATCCAAAAGTCTCATGGGTTAATTATCCAGGTTTGCCGAATCATCCAAGTCATGAGCTTGCATCCAGATACCTTATAGGTGGTTATGGTGCATTGATAGGTTTTGGTGTGAAAGGCGGTATAGAAGCAGGTAAAACCTTTATAAACAATCTGAAGCTGTTTTCACATGTTGCCAACATAGGAGATTCCAAAAGTCTTGTCATTCATCCTGCAACTACCACACACCAGCAGTTAACTCCAACTGAGCAAGAGGCAACCGGCGTTAAGCCAGATTATATACGCCTTTCCATTGGTATTGAGGATGTCGAAGATATAATCTCAGATCTCGAACAAGCTCTTGAAAAAGTGTAAATATGAGTTCCAGTTAAAATAATATGGGAAGATTATTTTATTTTCGGTTAGCACTGTTTAATCACTTTATTTTGATGAAATTTTCTTCATCAATCTATTTTTCACGAATTTGGACTCTGTTATAGAGTTTCCATCATTTTCGTTGGTATGAATTCATGATTTTGAATACGATTCTTAAGCATCGTACAGAGCCTTTCTGCCCTGGCTCTATCTGATTGTCTTAGCGAAATCGGTACAGATCCTTCAGCCAATTCTATGGATCCTAGTCTTGCACGGAATACCCCTCCAGGACATTGTAGGGTACAGGTACCACAGTTAATGCAGATATCTCTGTTGATTATGAAACGGTTTGAAATCGCTTCCGTAGGACAGGTGCGCATTGCAGGACAATCCGGATGGTTCAGACATCTTTCTTTGTCGACGCGGATAACTTTATCGGTGCCTTCCCAGATATGCCCATAGTTTACTTTTGTGTGCGCATTACGCCCGTTTATGTCTGATACAGGCAACGGAACATCACGGTCAAGAATTTTTAATCCCAGGAGAATCTCTTCATCCAAAACGGGTATTGGAACTGCAAGTGATGTTAGACATTCAGGACCATGTGAAGTCTTCATCCCGCCCATCATGTCAGGGTCCATGCCCTTCATGTCTGCAAAAGCTGAGACATTCGGTTTATCTGGGCTGGATCTGGTTCCTTTTCCCATAATATAACCTGGAGCTCCATTTAAGAGGACTCTTGTACCTGTACCTATTATCCTATGGGACGGATCGTTCTGTAAAGGGTTTATTTCGCCACATCCAGAGACGGATGTTTCTGTGAAAGGACCTGTTAGACCTGTTACAGAGAATATAGTGCTTATCGTAGTTGCGGTAGGATTTATCAGTGCATGATAATTTTTAAATGCAAGTCTTGTGGTAATGATCCTAGCAAAGTCAATATCTTCAAGCGTAACTCTATTTTCATAAGTCCTGCCTTGTGCCTCAACAAAAACGTCGATCTCTTTTCCTTTTACAAGATCTCTAAAAAGATGTCCTCCGCCATAGCGATCATCTGCATGCGATGTTCCATTAACGACAAGGTCCACAACTCCAAGACGTTCGTTTGGACAGGGGCCAGGCTGAGCAGGCACACCATTTAGCCAGATGGTATCAGCTTTCTCAAAACTACCTTTTTCCGCAACTGGTACCATCATAACTGCCATAGTACCGGACATCACGCCAAATGTTCCTGTAGTAACTACATCCACATCTTTAGCAGTTATCGTTTGACTATCACGTACCATTGATTTGAGCTCGGCAGCTGTTAGAATAATTGCTTCTTCATGGGCAATTTTCTCATTTATTTCTTCAATAGTCTTCATAGTATCCCAATCTATTCAATATTCTCATAATATCCTTATATCCTCAAGCCGGACGTGAGTTCCAAAAGGTTTATGGAAAATCATGTTCACAAGAGCAGTATGTGCAAGATCCATCATACAGTTACTAGGCAGGAAATACTGGCGAGTTCCAAGTATGGGCGGATTTTTTATAATACTGGTAACTCCTTCGAAAGCATGGACGTGATATGCTTGGACATCATGTGAGTCTTCTTTTCTTGCGACCATTGGACCTACGGTATGACACTCAAGTACACCTGTTACAGGGTTAGCGCTCAAAACCCTTAAAGCATGATAAAGAGGGCAGCCTGGTCCTGCTGGACGGCCAACTACTAGGTCGCCGTTTTTAATTCCCCACAATTCTACAAGATCCACCCTAAATGGCACTATAAATTTGCGTGCTGAGGGCTCACCCGGGAAAGGAAGAAGGACGAAGTCATATTCTTTTCCAGTAATATCTATACCAGAATAAGTGGCGTTTCTTGCCTGAATCTCGGAATTTTCCAGGGTTACGATATTCTCATTGCTGTAGAATGGACATAGTTCTAGCTCTGCTGATCCTTCTCCAAGCCGTTCAACAAAATCAAAACATGTATGTGAGCCACAAGCTCCACAATTTTTCCCTGGTGGACTCCATTTATTGACCATCAGTCACCTCTGTATATAGGCTCTGGCATATCCAGTGGTCTGATGACTCCAAAGTGATTTTTCCATCCGATCTCTTTTTTACCTATACATATCGTGCATACGCCAAGCGGAGGCGAGCCTCTGAGAACTACAGGTTCTGACCCCATATCCGGCTGGTTTGCAATCCGTCTCATCAGGTATCTTAACCCGGTTCCCTGAATTGCATTTGTCTCTACAATATCAATATCTGAGACAACTTTTTTGATACTTTCCCTGAAAACTTCTTTTTCTGCTTGTGACACAAGGTCGGTTTTGGTAACAACTGCGAATCTGCAAGAGCAAGCAAAGGTGCCATTTTGAGTGGTGAATTTGTTCCTGATATCGCGCTGATAACTGCAATTCCAGAGATTGCGTTGTATAAGGAGTGCACCTCAGACATAGTCCTGCACTTTCGATTATCAGGCTGTTTCTGGCTAAGCTTTTGGCCCAGTTTAATGCATCATCAAGGACCAGAATCCCCATGTGATCAGGGCAAACGTCTCCGGAATATACCTTTTTAACAGGAATACAAAATTCTTTTGCAAGCTCCTCATCTTCAGTTGCATGTACCACATCAATTTTCAGAAAGGAGGGCAGCGCATCTTCGGGAAGATTTTTTATGATCTGGCGAATGACGGCAGTTTTTCCTCCACTTGGAGGACCTGCAATTATGAGAAGCTTCATTTCGAAGCCACACCCTGTCCAACTGCAATCATCAGAGCTTCCGAAGAACCGGAAGATAAAGCAGTTCCCAGTCTGATTTCCTCTTATTTGATTGAGCTTTGTTTCAATTAATGCAAGATCTTCAATAATATCTTGCTCCTGGCCAGTAGGCTCGACCACAGAGTAAACCCCTCCATTTCTCATCACTATGCGCTTATCTGCTGTAAGAGCGAGATATGGATCATGTGTTACAAGAACCACGGCCTTATTTCCTCCCCGAATGGCTTGCATCACACGATCTTTGAAGATACCTGCGTTTTCGATCTCATCGAGGAGGAGTATTGGAGATATTGCCGATTATAAGTGCATCTGCGATCATAAGAGACCTAGTTTGGCCTCCTGATAAAGCACTCATTCTACTCTTAAGGCTTATTTTTTCTCCAGTGAATTTATTTGCAAGATTAATTGTCTCAGCAAGCAACTCCTCCTTGCCAGGCCGCCGTGCTCTGATGTGCATTAATATAAATGCTTCGACTGTGAGGTCTGCCAAACAACGTGTGTTTTGGGTTATCATGGCAATCGGTTTGAATTCCGGTTCCCGTACAAAGGACTCTGGAGGGACTTCACCATTGATTAAAATCATTCTGCCTGTTACTGTATCTCCCTGTGCAAGGGTTTCAATATCATTAATAAAGGCTGATTTTCCCGAGCCAGTTGGACCCACTATTGCTAGGGTATCCCCTGGTTTTATCTCTATATTGTCAAATCCTTCCTGTTCTCTGAACCTATTTTTTCCAGATTGAATGGTGAGAGTGAATTGCTGT
>CAWKGG010000128.1:0-12387 GCA_963848985.1 uncultured Methanosarcinaceae archaeon | reverse complement strand
GCTGCCGGACGGCAACGACCCTGGGCCCGTGACTTACACTCTCGATTTTCTGTCGGGACAGGGTAATCCGTAATTTTTGAGAGGGCACACCGCGCGCATTCGAAAGCCCTCAAGTGGTGGGGCATGCTGACAGCCTGCCCCACAGTCGGAATGCCTATATGGCCGAAAAACACTAGCGTTTTGCTTGCATCAGCGCCTGCTTATGTTTCGAGATCGTCTCGAACATCTCCTGGATCTGGGTGTTTCTAGGATCCAGCTCCAGCGCACGCCCGACCTCTGTCTTCCCGCGTTCATAATTACCGACGCAAAGCAACGTCAGGCCCAGGTTGTAGTGAGTCATCGCATCGTGAGGTAACAGAGATGCGGCTTGCTCAAACGAAACCAGCGCCGTTTTGCGAAGCGGCCGGTTCGAACGTATTCAACGCCTAACAAGCTATGGACGTAAGCGGCTGAGTCCGGGAATCTCGCCAGGGTTTCCTTGAGCTGAGTGATGGACGACTCATGGTCGCCGGACCGCGCGTCCCGCAGCGCCATCTGGAGCATCTTGCGGGCTTTTCCGGATATGGGATGCCGGAGCAGATCGATCGAGACGACGCTCGCTTGCCGCCCTCGATCAGGGCCTCGACCAGGGGATGAAACATCCGTCGCAGTCTGGGCAGAAACCAAAGCCGCGCTCAAGGCGAACGCGGCGATTCGGCCTGCAATAAAGGTTGCCATATCGGCTCCTCTCCATTACAAAACAATTACGCTGATATTACGTTATCGTTACGCAATATGCAAGCGGAGTGTAAGAGGAACGGGCCGACGGGCCAGTTAGTACTTCGGAACGCTAGGATCTACCTTGTCGCTCCACGAAAGGATGCCGCCTTTCATGTTGCGCACTCGCTTGAAACCGGCCTTTTTCAAAAGCTCGACGGCTTTCGCGCTGCGTCCGCCGCTCTTGCAATCGGCAGCAATTTTAATTGGCCGGATTCAGTTCGTTCAACCGCTTGGGCAACTCCCCAAGAGGAATCAGCTTCGAAGTTGGAATCCGGCCGATCTGGAATTCGTGGGGTTCGCGCACATCGATCAGCACGAACGGATCGTGCCGGTCAATCTTCGCTTTTAGTTCGAGCGCATCGATATCGCCCTCGGCTGCCACGGGCGCGGCAGGTTGCGCCGGAACGCCAATTTGCTGAAAATCGAATATATGTGCGTTTTTCGATACTTTTCAGTTTGTGAGTATATTTATTAATGAATAAAATAGTAATGAGAGTTTACGTTGAGAACATATATCGACTTTGCTGAGTTTAGATAGACTCCGATGCATTTGAGTATTGAATAGTTTAAATCTCGATATTAATTTCTACTTATGAAAACTCGTCCTGATTTTGCTCTTAAAGCTCCAATTTCTAGACGTTGAAATGTTACAAACATCTCAAGTTTACCCTAGTTATGCTATATAACCTATGCATCCATAGAAACGATAAATCATATTTTTTGTGACTAAGAAAAAGAATGCAGAGTCAATCATCTTTTGCAAAACTTTGGTACACTGCCTGATTTGATATTAGTCAGTTAATAAAACAATTGGAATTATCTGCGCCATCATCTATTTGTCAGTAAAACTATTGACTTAATTTCAATGAAGGACATAAAAATAAGTGCTGCAAAAGATTCAAAATAGAACTAGGACAATATCGATTATCTCAAAGAATGTCATTATTGCCCTGAAAATTAAGTGACCAACCCATTTAAATTGTCCATGAAGATAACATCTATCAAAATGAAGTTAACAACAATAAGATATTGTTTATACAGTTAGTGGGATAATCAATCCGATCCATTTAAGCTTATTTTTCCCGAACTGTTTAATTCGTTCTGCTAATAGACTGAGTCATCCCTGTTTTTCATTGAAAATAAAATATAAAGAATCAAACACACTTTACAGAACTTTTGGCACACTACCGGGAGATGGAGAATTCGAAGAATTTCATGTTCATTTTGGAATTGAGTCTATCGCATTTAATCAAATTTTTCAAGTGTTTTCTAGATTTTCAAATTTAAAATTTAAGAATCATATCCAATGTCAGATTACCTTCTTTTCTCCCAGAATGGCTCCAAGTACTGAACCGATGATACCTATCACAGCGGTATGTGCTACAATAATCAGTATTAATATAAACGTAGAGGCGGCTACAAAAGTCCCAATAACCGGAGCACCTATAAACATTGATCCGAGCATTCCTCCGAAAAGGAGCCCAGGAATGATCATAAATATAGTCATTAGAACTCCAGTTTTAAGGCCTCCTTCAAAATTTCCTTCTGAATAGTAGCCAGCTAAAAGACCACCTAGCAGAGGAGCTATAGCATTTACAGCTGGGATGAAATAAAAAATAACCGTACAAGCCACACCTATAAGCGCACCAGTTAAGACCCTAGCCATTTATTTTACCCCCATATTAACATAAATACAAAATTCAATTATTATTCTAAATTTAATTTAAGTATTCTTAAATGTTTGCGCATCCCAATCGATTCTGTTCAAAAATCCAGTGATTAACTTAATATGAGAAATTAATCAATTTAGGAACAAACTCCATTAGGATGAACAATTCCAGAATTTGGTGATACCTCATTTTATTCTTTCTTAAAACTATAATTTTCTCTGCTAACTATTTTAAATAAATTAAATGGGGCAATAAGGGTATATGAGGAAGTAATTGTAATCAACTCACAGAATTCAAATGCTTGAATCTATAAAGAACTTGTTCTAAATAGGTTAAATAAAATTGATTAATCAATCAAAGGACAAGATAAAGCAATCGAAATTAGCTGACCAATTCAAGGATTTGACATTATAAAGAATAGGCTCTATATTACACTATATACTCTATGTGCTCTATATGATTAGTTTTTTCGCCTGATACTTCTCACCAAAATAGACCGGCTATTTCTATATAGTATTCTTCAAATTTCCATGATTTGTTAGCCAAATCTTTTCTCTTGAATCAGGAGTCTTTTTAATTTTTTTGGTTACTTTTCATTTTTAAGAGAATAGTAAATAATCGTTGATAAAAATAGTATTATATTAAAATTATATTAAGATTTAAGATCCAATGCAGTTAAACTGGAAAATAGTGGTATTAAGCATTTTAATTGCCTATATTTAAATAATTATTTAGAGGTTACAGAATTTTATCCTTCAACTGTGTAAGTTATAATTAATTATAAATCTGATAGTATTAGGGTTTTTCGCAGAGCAAAAGCTACTAAAACAATGATCAAAGCAAACTGATGTGCTGAATCTTCCTCATATATTATCAATTATTTATAAGTTTAATCCACCTCGATATTCTCCATCATTTATCATATTCTGCAAGCTTTCATGCTTGTTGATGTATCAATTGACTACAAATCTATAAATACATCATCTCTTGTTATATCATGGTTTGATATATCATTTTTCGAGATGTTGAGGCTCGAATTATGGAAAACAAAATGTGTACAGAGATCAGGCGAGTTTTTCTCAAGTATATAGTTTTGAAGGTTATTAAGGATAAGCCTACCCATGGCTATGGTATAATCAAGACCATCAAGTTCCGATCGAAAGGGTTCTGGACCCCAAGTACAGGTTCGATTTACCCAATACTGGAGAGTCTAGAGTCAAACGGCTTAATCCATAGCAAAGAGATGGAGGAGCGCCGCAGGAAGGTGTACTCAATCACCTCTAAAGGAATAGTGGCTTTGGAGCACATGACACAGAAGAGATTGGAGCTCTTGGATGAAATGTCCCATATCATCGATATTGTGACTGAAGGTAATGGCAATAGTGATACTGGTGATGAAGTTAGTGATATCCGGCGCTTTGATCAGCAGCCTGAAAAAAACACACAATGATAATTTTCAGACTCTACAAACGGATGATAATAGAAGGTAACAGGTTGAGCGAAAACAGTAATATGACAGACAAAGTGATCGCTGGCAGATTAGGGAAAGGCGTTGAATACAAGTGGATCGCACTGTTCAATGTGACCTTAGCAACTCTGATGGGGTCAACTGACAACAGTATTGTCCTGATTGCGTTGCCTACGATATTCAAGGGCATACAGATTAACCCTATGGCCCCTGATGTATTCCAGTATCTGCTGTGGATATTGATGGGCTATGGTTTGGTAACTGCAACGCTGCTCCTCAGTTTCGGGAGACTTGCGGACATGTACGGTCGGGTGAAACTCTTTAGGTTGGGTTTTCTGATATTTGCCATTGGATCAACTCTGCTTTACCTTACTCCGAGCACCGGTAATACGGGTGCATTAGAGCTAATTATTTTTCGATTCATACAGGCTGTGGGTAGTGCATTCACAATGTCAAACGGTGCAGCCATCATCACAGACGCATTTCCGGCTAATGAGAGGGGAAAGGCCCTCGGCATAAATATGGTTGCCTTCATGTCTGGCCAGTTCATTGGCTTATTGCTGGGTGGAATACTAGCTGTATACAATTGGCGCTATGTGTTTTTAGTCAGCGTTCCCTTTGCTATATTTGGGACAATATGGTCTTATTGGAAGATGAAGGAGGTTTCTTTCCGTGCACCAAAAACAAGTATCGATTTCTTGGGTAATTTAGTCTTCATCGGTGGGCTGACATCTTTGCTTGTCGGTGTAACCTATGCCCTGATGCCTTACAAACATGATAGCATCACCGATGCTATGGGCTGGGGAAACCCCTGGGTAATTAGAGCAATAATTGTTGGTATATCGCTGTTGATTATCTTTCCATTTATAGAAAGCAAGGTGAACAATCCTATGTTCCGGCTGGAGTTCTTCAGAATCCGGGCCTTCACCTACGCTAATCTCGCCAGCTTCACAGCAGCTATTTCGCGAGGTGGTGTCATGTTTATGCTTATCATGTTGCTGCAGGGTATCTGGTTGCCGCTTCATGGTTATCGCTTCGAGGATACACCCTTTTGGGCAGGTATCTACATGCTCCCCATGACTCTTGGCTTTGTCGTTATGGGACCTATTTCCGGGATACTCTCGGACAAGTATGGACCTCGATGGATCGCTACCTCTGGGATGACTCTCGTGACCTTGGTCTTCATTGGGCTCTCAATGCTTCCCTATAATTTCGATTATTGGGAACTGGGCATCCTGATTTTCCTGATGGGTGTTGGTAATGGCATGTTTAGCTCCCCTAATAGCTCTTCAGTCATGAACTCAGTACCCCCTCAAGATCGGGGCGTAGCATCTGGTACGATGTTTACACTGACAAGTTCGGCAAATACTGTAAGCATGGCTGTGTTTTTCACCATCGTTATCGTAGGCATCAAGGGAGCTTTTCCAGGAGCGATATACGACTATTTTGCTAGCCTAGGATCCTTACAGATTAATTCCACTATGCAACAACTTGCAGACCGGCTAGCCAGCATGTCACCGACCAATGCGCTGTTCTCTGCTTTCTTAGGGTATAATCCGATGGGCTCGATCTTGAGCTCCATGGATCAACATATTGTCAGCGCGATACCGCAACAGATAGTGACCACCCTTACAAGCAGATACTGGTTTCCACGGACATTGCAGCAGGCTTTTATGCCAGCTCTGCAGCTTGCGTTTAGAATTGGAGCTGTACTCTCAGGCACAGCTGCGGTATTGTCTGCTATGAGGGGCCAACGGTACGTGCACGAAACACATTTTCCGATTAAAGATGCTAGCAAAAGTGATCTTGAAGGAAAAGAAAAGAGGGTGTAGACTTGATAATTGATATTCTAGACAATATCAGTTGATGAGTACTGATTGGCAGTGTTGCAATAAATCAGCTTCAATGTAGCCTGCTACTTTTTTCAAATATTAACTTCTTGATTTTGAGGAAGTACAATAAAAAAGGAGATGATTAGATGAAAGAAAACCAGGCTAGCTTTACTGCAATGTCAGTGGCCTATATGCGTGCCTACCATTCCATGTATGATACTCCAAAAATTTTTGATGACTTCTTGGCCTATGATTTGATACCAGAGGAAAAACGAGCACTAATTGAACAACATTTAATTGAACAATATGTGACCTGGGATCAACAATTAAATGATACTGAAAATACTGCATCACTCTATGATAGAATTACCACCTCAGAGTCCTTAATACAAGCAATTAATAATGTTATCAGTCGTGCTCGATATACGGAAGATACCTTGGAGGAAGCTTTTAGGCAAGGAGTTAAGCAGTATGTAATTCTTGGGGCAGGAATGGATACATTTGCGTTTCGGTGTCCTAAAATATTAGAAGAGTTGGAAGTTTTTGAGGTTGACCATCCCGCTACTCAAGAATTCAAGCTTAATAGACTTACAGAGTTAGGGTGGAAACATCCAGCAAAATTACACTTCATTCCTATAGATTTCACAAAGGAAAATTTAGTAACAGCGCTCACCCGCTCATTATCTTATGACCCAAAAATTAAAAGTTTCTTCAGTTGGTTCGGTGTCACCCCGTACTTGCCCCAAAAAGATGTATTGGCAACACTGCGTTTCATCTCTGACCTTGCTCCTGCTGGCAGCACTTTACTTTTCGATTATATAGATACCGCTGCATTTATCCCCGAAAAAATGTCTCCACAAATGCGAGAGCTATTTGAGTATTTGAGTAAAATAGGTGAACCAATAAAAAGTAGAGGCTTCAATCCTTCAAACTTGGCCGAAGAGCTCGCAAGTTTAGGATTCCAGCTATATGAGGACCTGAGTCCAACAGATATCGAAGGGCGTTACTTACAAGGACGAAAGTATGGACATTATGAGCATGGGCATTTTGCATGTGCAGTTGTCGAATAATCAGGTACTTTAATTCATTTGTTTGCCAACAACAATAAACTTTGTAATTAATTTGCCCGTTTTCTTTTTTGATGCACATTTTTATGTAAATGCACGCTCTGGGATAGAACCTTTCTCATGAACCGTATAAAATTCACGATATTCCCCGCTACTTATTGTGAATTTTTGCTGAATCTATCAAAAACGATAGCAAGTAATGTATTATTAAGTCCTAAATTACTTGACTTATGTCACATTAAAAGATTACCTCTTAAAGTACGGAAAAAGCGGAAGAAGGGGATCAAGAGCAAAGGGATTTATGTGCTTTCCGTGGTTATAATATCTTAAGTGAAATTAACCACTAAATTCATGTTACATGGCTTTCCTGTAAATATCGATAATATCTTCTTTTGAGAAACATCTGGGATTTGTTAGGCGACAGTGATCCTTCATGGCATTTTCAGCCAAGAGCTCAAAGTCTTCTTCCCTAGCTCCGAGTTCTTTTAGGCCAGATGGAATTCCAATCTCAGCTGCAAGTTTTTTGATAGCACAGATAGCTTTATCTGCAGCTTCTTCCGGGCTTAAGCCGACAATATTTTCCCCCATTGACTTTGCGATATCTGCAAAACGCTCTATACAGGCTTGTTTGTTGTAAATCTCCACATATGGCAGAAGTATTGCATTACAGATTCCGTGTGGAAGGTCATAAAATCCGCCGAGTTGATGAGCCATTGAATGCACATAACCAAGGCTTGCATTATTGAAGGCAATGCCTGCTAAATATTCAGCGTGTGCCATCATGTCCCTTGTTCTGATGTCCTCTCCATTAGCAACGGCTTTTCGCAGATATTTTGAAATAAGCTCTATTGCCTTGATGGCAGCTGCATCAGTGGTCGGGGTAGCCATGGTGGAAACATAAGCTTCAACTGCATGAGTAAGGGCATCCATTCCGGTTGCAGCCGTGAGTTCAGGCGGCATACTTACCATTAGCTCTGGATCGTTAACTGCTACGTCTGGTGTGATGTGAGAGTCAACAATTGCCATTTTGATACATCTCTTTGTGTCCGTAATAATTGCAACCCTCGTCATCTCGCTTCCAGTACCCGCTGTTGTGTTTACCGTAATAAGCGGTGGAATCCCTTTCGTAACTTTCCCCACGCCTTCGTAATCATTAATCTTTCCTCCATTCTTAACCACAATGCCAACTGCTTTTGCACAGTCCATCGGGCTTCCCCCACCAACAGCCACAATCATATTACAGTTTTCTTTTGTGTAGACTTTTGCCGCTGCCATAACCGAATTGTCAGTGGGGTTCGGCTCTGCTCCCGCAAAAATAGCTGCTTTTAGTCCCGATTTTTCAATGATTTTCCGTATATCTTCTGCAAGCTCTTCTCCATGCCTACTTTTGCCTGAAACAATCAGAGCTTTCGTGCCTCCAAGTTCCTTTGCCTGCTTGCCGATTCTTTTTACGCACCCAGCTCCCATGAGTGCTACTCTTGGGTTCAGATATGTAAATATCATGAGTTTCACTTCCCATAATTACAACTTTCGAATTTCTCAAGTTTATATCAAAAACACAAACTATTAATTGAAATTACTTTTTCTCTCCGGCTAATAAAGTTTCGCTCCGTAAAAGGTTCTAACTGAGCGGTGAGTATAAATTTAAGGCAAGAGGCGAGTGCTTTTTAATTTATATTGTCAATTTTTTCTAGAATTGTTAATAATAGGAAATTTCTAATTAGATTATCTTGGACTTCAAAAGTTGAATCAAAATATCAATAGGTTTTAGACCTTTAACTATCCAAAGTGTATATTTTTAACCTCATATTTACAGCACTTGATTTTGTATTTCAAGTCCTTAGGTCCTAAGTATAAAATAAATTTAGACTTTAGATGCATATATTAAACTTCATTATCATTATACTATGGTCGAGCACAAAATTGAATAAAGAGATTGTTTTACTGTATTAAGTAACAACTTGTGATGCAGCATATCTAATCAAAATGGATTTGCTTACATTAGATCCACTTGAAAAACCTGAATATGGTGGATCACCATCATGACGTTAGCTCTCCATTTTGATTTAATTTTTTAATGTCTGCCTTTAAGATCAAATTTTCAATTTTGTTATATCTTTTTAGAATTTATGCAAATTATATGGTCAACTGCCTCACGCTAGCTGTAGGGTAGCTGACTATCAGTCATTTTTATATAGTTTTTTTGTGGCAAAGCTTATGCGTTTACTAAGGTTATTAAGATGCATTTTATGATCCGGATATCCCCACAAAATCGTATAGTTAAAGTTTCTCAAGGCTCAATACTTTTCAGTGTCACACGTTTTGTCTCAGTATGGGTAACGTAAACAGACTTGGATTTGGAAATCCTGTACCAATAAAATTGTAACTTTATGAACCAAATAACTATTAAAAAATAGGATTGTACCTACTTATTTTGTGTGCTTACATATAGTCATTAAATATTACTTAGATATGTAGCAGTATAATTTTTTTAAATTTTTGTAACTTTTATAGAAGTCGTTTATATTACGGAAAATAAATTCTATAATATTTATATATTCTAGAATATATTAGGTTGCTAAATATATCTGTTCTTATTATATGCTTATAAGCTTGTATTTTTGTGTAAATTTAATAAATAATACTTGTTGGAATAAATCTAAGCATTAATTTGTAAAAATTTAGTTTATAAGTTAATCGTGAAACTTGTCTAAATCATTCACAATGATTGTTAAAGTATTTTTCAAAAAATAAGGGGGTAAATAAATGGGAAAATTAAAATTATACAAAAGAATGGGGTTACTTGCTGTTCTATTAACCGTTTTTTTCGTGATGTTTGTGACATCGGGTGCAGCAATACAAGCATATAATATGTTAATATTAGAAACAGCATCTCCAATGACTTATAGTGCTGTAGGGCAAAATATCACATTCGACTATACTGTGATCAATATAGGATCTATCCCGATCTCAGGATATATTAATATTACAGGCAACAAGACTGGATTAGTAGTCCTCTCAGACGGTGTTCCCGAGCTTGATTTTATTGGTGGAACATATTCTTCACCTTTTGTTACAGGCCAGGCAAACTACACAATAAAGCAGGCAGATCTTGATGCTGGTTCTGTAACTAATTTAGTGAATATAACAACCCCACAGTCGATATCAGGAATCATTAGTGATATTGTAACAGTAAAAGTCTTATAGGGGCCAGTTTTGATTATAACTTCTGTCATCACCTTGATAGGTTTATCCCCTATCTAACAGGTATCACACACTTAGTATGTAACTAACTCTGGAGAGGTGGCCAGCAAAGGAATTTTTTGGTTCCAGACAACAGAAATGCCAAACCTCTCCAACAAATACGTATCTTGATGCATATAAAAGCGTTAAAGAAACAGGTACTTACACAATGCCACAGGCAGATCTTGATGCAGGTTCTGTGAACTATTTACAAATAGAAACCTTTTCATTCAATAACCAATCAGTAATTTCACCCAATATTAGATCCATGAATAACATATTGGATTTAGTAGTGGATGTGACTACATAATTTGGTTATATCATTGGAAAACATTCATTCAAATGAATCTCTAAACTTGAGAATTTCCTTTTGGAAAGGCAAAATGATGCGGTCTTTAAGTTATTGATCCAAATCTACAAATATCGAATATGATCACGGCTTTGATTGTCCATACACCATTGTTATTTTACTTTATCAACAACGATATTGGCTTGATGACAATTATATGCTATGATCACAGCTTCATTCCATTTTTGCAGGATTCTATGAAAACGAGAACAAATTTGGTTTGACAACAGTTAAAGTAAAAGCAAAATCGGAGTGGTGAGTTCAGAAGTCATAGATGCTCTCAGGGAAATTTAAGATAGAGTAATATCTATGGTCCTTATTAATAAAAAATTATATAAGTGTGAGAATATTAAAATTATAAATTTTCCACCATACTTTGAAAAATTCACTCAATTTTTTTCAAAATATAGGCTTGTAAATACTAATATAAATTTAAATATGAATATGGGATATCACTTTTTCTTTGATACGGATACTGCAAAACCCAGAAAATAATAAAAAGTCTCTTAATCAATTGTGAAATTTTGTTTTTTGTTTAAATGTTAATATATTCTTTCGTTGTTGAAATGGAGAACTGATTTAATTTCGCTTTTTAAATAAATTGCTGGCCGGTCTAAAATTGAGTTCGTATCAAGTAAAACAAATTCTTCTACCTCTTGATCTTAGATAACAAATGTGATGCATCTTGTAATGCTTGAATTCGTCTGTAATTTTTTTGCACCTTATTATTTTATTTCAGTAGCTAGAGATGTTGATATTCTTCAGATGAAAGTGTTACAATAGAGTTTTTTCGTCTCTTTTCATATCAAATTTTTAGTTCAAAGCCGATAATTATTCAGGGATATCTCAGAGAGAAAAGACCTTCAGAAACTAACCTTGAAGAAGCTCGGCATTTACCATTTTATCAACTTTCAAAGGTGAAAACATTTTATGGTATAAAATTAGGCGAAGAGCTCCTCGTACCATTAAAAAATAAATATCCTTTCCATTTTGAAAAACCTGATTAATGATCTTGTATCGTCAAATAACTACTTGGAAAATAAGCTTACAATAACTGAGTTAGTTAACAACGATCACTATTATGGAGATGCTATAGGTTATCTGCCTTAATTGTATGCTATTCAAATTGGATTTAGTATGGTTATTAGAAGTATAAATTTTATACTTGTAATAGATCATATCAGCGATATTTTCATAAGCTTTTTCGATTAATAAGCTTGGTTCATCCGTTGATAACTCCAACTAATCTTTGTGCAAATTTCTACAGTAATGCATTATCAAACTACGTTAAATAGGATCATTCAAGAACTATTCGATAACATTTTGCTGTTCACATGTCATAGATCAAATAGATGAAATTTCTATATACCTTTCTTAAAGTGCCAAAGTTTGTTGGTATAAAAATAGTATGAGCTTTTAGTACTGCACTAAATAAATAAAAAATGTAACCTTTGAACATAGTGCAAATAATTTCATGTTAGTTTTGGGATTAAGTCGTTCAAGTTAATTACTTAATCAAGACGATATGTATTGATCCCCATAGAATATTTTTCATGTTAAGAAAAATGTGTTCATTATACTCTTTGGTCACAGGAAATTTCACAGCCCCCACTAGATCTTTCATATCTATGCTAAAATCGATTGGATACAGGAGCTTCATGTTAGTAGACGCTAACAGATATCGCTCAAGTTCATCGCGAGTGCACATTTCCAAAAATATATTGTAACGCCGAAGTAAACGGTAAGGAAATTGGCTGTATTTCATTCGATAGCTACGCAGTTTTTCCAATTCTGTACCTACGAAGATCTCAGTAGCTATGCTTACGATACCCTCAGGCTTCAGTACCCACTCGATCTCTTTCATACACTCCAAAGCTGCCTTTTTTCCCCCGAAGTGCTCAATAGAAGAGTAACTAAATATTGCATCGAAAGTATTGTCTTCAAAATGAAGGTCAGTGCCGCTCATGATCTGCACGCCGAGTCGTTTGCGATTGAACTA
>CAWKGG010000127.1:0-8852 GCA_963848985.1 uncultured Methanosarcinaceae archaeon | reverse complement strand
TGTAGTATTTGCTTTTTCGTTCAGTTACGTATTGCTATATTATAATATTTATTATGAGACTATATGTATTTTTTCTGTCTCAATGCTAAGTCCCAATTATTTCACCTCTTCCTAGTGCTTAAATTGACACTAAATTATTATAATCCATGTTTCATTGGCAGGTGCACTGGTGAAACATCAGGTTGTTAATTAATTGGCTAACTATAACTCTAAATTGTTAGGTTATTAGAGGATATTACAAGTGCATTTGCCAAGAAACTTATTTTTAAAATGGATCATTAGTTAATTAGTATTCAGATCTTATAATATATATGGAAAGATTAAATACTATATATTTCAGAATATATATTAGAAAATATGTTTACTATACTTTTTCCATAATTGGGTAGATTTTGTGCGAAATTTTCTGAATTTTTTAGTTCCATCTAAAATGAGAAAAATCTTGACGATCTAAAATTCGTGGAGCTTATAGGCTATATAGAGCACATCGGGCATGGATAATTCGCTTCATAATTTCCAACAAATTTTTCCGTTTCTTTACTTTTAATAGAAAAAACTTCTTAATATGTTTCCTCATAATGTTACGTTTCTATATCCTGATATAAGTGGAATAGTAATTTTTTATCCCAAAAGGTTTCTGTTACTAATCGTGGTATCAAAACTATGTACATTGGAAACTAATTCGTTAAAGTTAGTATTATGATTGGGACATGTATATTACAAGACATGATGTACCATGTTCAGCTAATATATTGTGATTCCTAAATGCACCATGACATAGGTCCCAAAATTAAATGCTTTCTTGTAGTTATGTATATGAAAGTGAAATATTGTCAAGGAGCTTGCCGACAGATAGTTTCTCAAGGTGGTGTTATATCTTTCTTGCAGCTTACAATACTATTTTTTTGACACATTATGTAATTTTAAAAATAATACGAAAAGATTTCTAATCAATTAAGAAATCAATTTCAGTTTGTTTGTCTTTAATTAACTAAAGAAATTTGGGCTCTGTAGAAATGCTCTAAATTGAACTTTTACACTACAGTATTATAACTATTCAGTTATAATATTCTTCTTATTTTTTTCGCTAAAAACGAAGGAACATTCAATATTGAAGTTTAATAAGTACATTAAATTTGTTGATACTAGTCTTGAAACTGTTCAGTCTTCGAGACTGAAGCTTTATTCCTGCAAGTATTCAAAACACGTTTATACCCAGCATCAGCTTCTTGTCACTGGTTTTATTGAAAGAGTATATTAGTACAGACTATCGAGATTTTGTAGAACTTATTGACCTTATGAGCGATATAAAAGAAAAACTTGCTCTTGATAAGATTCCACATTTCACTACCCTTCAAAAGTTTGTAACTAGGATTCCCTCCTCTCTGTTTAACCTTCTTCTGTCAAGGATTCTAAAGCTGTTTTACTCATATGGAGAAAATGTCTCTGTTGCAGCGATTGATGCAACAGGATTTACGAGTTCATATGCAAGTTATTATTATTCCAGAAGAACAGGGAAGCTTCGAAGAAGCTTCCTGAGAACTTCAATATCAGTAGACACAAGTAAAAAGATAATATTGGGATGGAAAATTAGTCAAAAAACAGACCATGAAATCAAACATGCAAATGCTCTGATAAGGCAATCAAATAAGATGAGAAAGTCTGATTGTTATGTAATGGATAAAGGATACGATTCAGAAAAAATACATTCTATAATTAGAGAAGAAATCAAAGCAGATTCAATTATACCTGTAAGAGAGAGAAAAAGGAAGAAAATAAGAGGTAAATATAGAAAACAATTGAACCTGGTCTTTGACAAAATTAAATATAATCAAAGAAATATCGTGGAGACAATATTTTCTGTAGTTAAAAGAAAATTAGGAGAAACACTAAGGGCAAGGAAATTCCGTTATCAAGTGAAAGAGATTAAAATTAAATTAATAATATACAACATAAACAAAAAAGTTATAGAGGTAATTTGCATCAAATTAAGGATTTCTACAGAGCCGAAATTTGTATTTTTTAAAAGCAAAATCAATAAAAGTTTTCATGAATAAAAATTATTGTTAAGTTATTTGAAATTTTTTAATACTCAAATGGATATAAACTTAACTAATTTTTCTAAAAAGATTGTATATCGCTTTTATATCTATCAGTTGATTATATCGAAAACCGATAATTTATTTTAAGGAGAACTGGAGCTTTTTTTGAAATCAAAAAATAATGGACTAGGGTATCAAAAACAAGATCAAATACATAAATTAGCGGGAAAGCTTTGAACAAGATTCCCGCGAAGAAAAAAAATCAGGGATAAATCGGAATCCTCTATAAAGCATATGGTTTTTAGTATAAAGAGGATCTCGATAAACTCAAATGTTGGGCTGGTTATAATATCGATAATCTATAGCGATAACTTGTGGGCCTGCATAGGGGTAGTAAGGGGGGAACGGGCTTCCAGCATCCCATCCATATCCACCCAATCCGTATACTCCCCCGTAGCCGCCGTTGTCCCAGCCATACCCATAGCCGCCGTTGCCCCAGCCACGCCCGTGGCCACCGCCATATGCACTTGCTGCCACAGTTGTAGCAGATAATACAAAAAGGACTGTCAGCAAGACAGACAATACTTTTCTCATTCTACTAGATGATTGTTTTAACATTTATTTCCACTCCCATTTTATTCAATTTGATACAATGTAAATCAGAGGTTTATCGAAATCTTCGATATTTTCATAGCATTAGTGACTCAGCATCAAAATTCTATATGAACGCAAGATTAAAAATCACTCCATTTTGCAATTTGTTACAACCCTTGTGATTACACATCTAGATTGAAGTTTCTAAATATCGAGTATTAGTTTTTATTGAAGGTTGAATTCTTCTTATGAATTCGGATTTCAATCAAAAAATGTAAAAATCACTAGATTTTGGAACAGAGTCGCATATGCCAATAAAAAGTGATTTCAAGTTGTATCACCCATATATTAGTATTTAATGAATATAAAACAAAGAGAACTATAAATAAGAAATCTATATGTAATAAATATTCAAAATCAAATATTTTCATTTGCTAATATGCTTCGTTTATAGTAATGAATTCGCATGTCCTTTTTGGAAATTGGTCACTCAACAGATTGTACCTGGGAGAGATCCTATTAGATCGTGTGAGAGGGGAAATCAGCGATAAAAATAGAGTTGTAGCCGGCATCTACTGAGAGGCGAGGTCGCTGCAAGCATGGTGATAATACCAGCATATTCAGCATATTTAGGTGATTTGGGAATAGCTATTGCCACTAATCCACTTGTTATGATTGCCGTAGTGGCAGAATCAACTCCAATGGCGAAATGAAGGGATAAACCAAAAATAATAAAATCTACCATCGGCAGCAAAATTTTGGATGTCACAGTAAATAAAAGCACGCTTTCAATTTTAGTATATCTCATAAACATCTGGAATGGCAAATGCTACGAATGTGATCCTGCTGTGATTTTCAAAGCTAACTTGTTAGGGTTGAGAGGCAAAAATTCATGGGAAAGGGGGTAAGTGAAGGAATTTTCTAAAATTTTGTGCAGTTGGTATATTTTCTCTATTATACTTATATAAGTTAATTTTGAATTGAAATTCATGAACCGCAGAAAGATCTAATTGATCTAATACTCAATTCATGTCTGAAAACCTTTTCCTATTTTACACGGTATATTTCTTGATCGCACATTTCAATCTAGTCAGGATTTTACACATCTGAAGTACAAAATCAAGTATATTGACGCTATAATTAAAATTATGCTTTATAGAGTTAAAGGTTTATTGTTGTTGATTCTTTAGTCAAATACGTAAATTCTAGATATAAAAGGAAGAAATAATATCTTTTGCAGAAATCTTTTTTGATTACTACTTCTTGCTTAAACTCTTTTTAGTACGATAGATTCGTTCTCTGTGATCTAGGCTGAAGCCTTATTCAATCTGATAGTAACACTTTGACTTTTTGTGATACCTTGATTTTAGTAAAAACAATGCATTTTCCTCTTAATTTGGATATAAATTTTCTTCAATTTCACTAACTAAAAAAATGCACAGGTTTTATTGTAAAAGCTATGCATCAATGAAAACAATAGAAACATCACATTTGTAAGTAAAATTATTGACTTTCCATTAATTTCGACAAAGGACAAAATAATAAGTGCTTCTTGAAACTCAAAAAAGAAATAGGACAATATAGATTATTTAAGGAATGTCATTATTGCCCTGAAAATTAGGTGACAAATCCTTTTAAATTATACATGAAGATTCCAACCATCGAAATGAAATTGACAGCAATAAAGTATTGTTTGTGTAGTTAGTGAGATAATCAATCTAATTCTTTAAAGTTTATTTTTCCCTAATTGTCCAATTCATTTTGCTAACAGATTAAGCAATTTCTGTTTTTTATTTGGGAGAAAAAAATACAGAATCAATCATATTTTAAAGAACTTTGGCATACTGAATACGTTGTCAAAATTTCCTATTAATTTCACTTGTATTGACTGCAATCAATTTAAAATCCAAAAAATATTAACAATTTCTTATTTGCACAAAAAGTCAAAAAAGATAGTTGTTATAAATTGTATAGAGATCAAAAATATGAGTATACAAATTCAAAAGATAGCTGTTGTTCTAATGATAGTCGTTTACATACTATCAACAGCAGCTGCAACTGTGAGTGCCGTTTCGACACCTATTGAATACGGTAGAACCGACAAAAAAGTGCCGCATCCCCATTTCGATCGTTCGACCTTCACGATAATCCGGGGAGACGGGAAGCGCTTTTCCTTTAAGGCAAAAGTCGCGGCGAGTGGTAAGGCTCAGGCTTACGGCTTGATGTTCGTGCGTTCGATGCCTGACGACCAAGGCATGATCTTTCTCAGCGCTTCACCGAAGCCGGCTACTTTTTGGATGAAGAATACGCTGATTCCACTTGATATACTTTTTGTGCGTCCCGATGGGGTTCTAAGCTGGATCAAGGCCGGAGCGCGGCCCCAGGATGAAACCCCAATTTATTCACAAGGTCCAGTCAGTGCCGTGATAGAGATTAATGGCGGTTTGGCGAAAAAATATGGTTTGAGTGCGGGGGATAAGGTGAAATCTTCAGCTATTAAGGTGTAGTAGTCAAAATGAGTTTGCCGTGTTAAAGGACAAAAGCTTATTTTATCGCAATTTGGCAATGGATTAGTGGACAAAGCGGAACCGCTGGAACAGCCGAAGGAACAAGTGTAAACTTTCTAAAGTGAAAATACTTTACGATACTAAATTGGACAAAAAAATTTCTCAGACCATTGAAAGAGAAGTATTCTATCCTTTTTGAAGAACCTAACGAATGAACGGATATTACCAAAATTTCCAACCTGTTTATCATTTTTTTTAATTGTCTGATAATTAATACATATTTTTTAAGGCAAAATTTGTGCATCAGTGTCGGTGCAATTTGAGAATATATTTTTAGAGTATTAAACTATAGAGATAGTGAATAAGAACTTATAAATTCATTTAGCTCCGTAGATGGTCAAACTATGGAGAGAATCAATCATGGAAGGTTCATGGTATTACTACAAATATCGCCGGTTTATAAAATGGTTGGGTTTATATTTGGCACTTGCTGGACCAGGCATAATTGTGATGGTAGCGGACAATGATGCAGGTGGTATCACAACCTATGCTGCAACAGGTGCCAAATTTGGCTTTAACTTAATCTGGCTCTTGGTACTACTTGGCCCAGTAGCATATGTTGTTCAGGAGATGACTGTGCGACTAGGCGCGGTCACCAAGCGAGGACATGCAGAGGCTATATTCGATGCTTTTGGCTCTTTTTGGGGCTGGTTCTCGTTAATAGATTTGGGCATTTTGGATTTTCTTACGATGGTAACCGAGTTCATAGGAATGACAGCTGCTCTAAAGATATTTGGTGTACCGCCTATATTGACGATAATAGCCGTCTCCATCTTGATGATCACCATATTCATGCACGGAAGATACTGGACATGGGAAAAGATAGTACTCCTTTTCTGCGTACTCAATCTAATCTATATTCCTGCGATTCTGCTTATTCACCCCAATTATAGTGATGTCATCAAAGGTTTGATTCCAGTTATTCCTATCAGCGGGTTCACAGGTGATTTTTTCTTCTTTTTCATGGCGAATATAGGGACTACTATAGCCCCCTGGATGATATTCTTTCAGCAGAGCTCTGTGGTAGATAAGGGCATGACTGAGAAAGATATTTCTTTTGGAAAGTTCGATACTGCAGTTGGTGCATTCTTTACAGTGGTAGTTGCAATCGCGTGCGTAATTCTCACAGGCACGTTGCTTTTCAAGCCCGGTGGAGTAGATATAGACAGCGCTGCTCAAGCTGCAATTGCGATCATGGGCAGCTACCCAATCGTTGGCTCTGCTCTTGCCATCGGTCTCTTCGATGCCGGACTTCTTGGGGCTATGTGCATATCATTGGCAAGTTCATGGGCTATGGGTGAGGTTTTTGGATGGGCTCATTCCATCAACAACAAAGTTTCAGAAGCACCTATGTTCTATGCCTTTTATTTCTTGAGCTTGGTATTCGCGGGCTTGGTTGTAATAACTCCAGGAGCTCCATTGGTGCTGATAACTCTTTTCGTGCAGGTGGTAGCTGTCACTCTTCTTCCTGCAGCTCTAGTTTTTCTGCTACTTCTACTAAACAATGAAGAGATGATGGGGAAATATAAGAATACTGCAACGCAAAATGTATGCGGTTTTTTGATTGTATTTACTATAATTATTGTCTCTACTCTTTATGCCTTAAGCGTGATCTTTCCGGAGATGTTCAAATGAGCACGGATAACATGGAAAACTATCAGGAGACGAAAAATATGGTAGACTATGTTGATGACACATCTGAGAAGGGAAGGCCCATCTATGTGCTAAGAAGGTGGAGAAAAGCAATAAACGATATAAACAAAAAATACAGCAAGCCACGATTGCAGATGACTCCTTTGATCAGGTTTTCACTCCTTGCCCTTAGACTTTATCTAATAATGTTGGTGGTTGTATTAAGTTATAAATTCTACACAATGGTGAGGTAACCTGGAGGCAGATATATGAAAGACGAATCATATAACAACAAACCTGAAAGCACCCTCTTTCTGAGTGAGGTGATGAATGCTAAGGTCTTCCTCAAAGGCAAAAAAATAGGAAAGCTCTTAGACCTTATCATAATTGAAAAAGATAAGGCTGCGGAGGTTACATACATCGTAATAAGTAGACCTTTTGGCTATCCTTCATTAATAGTACCATGGAATAACGTCAGTTCATTCGACGAAAAGAAAGTGACTATAGATATCGATGATGTAGAAAAGTTTGCCTACAAAATTCCAGAAGGATTCATACTTCTGAAGGATTACATTCTGGATAAGAAGATTTTAGATCTAGAGGATACTGAGGTTGAGGTCGTCTACGATATCAAGATGGTTATGAGTAAAAACAAACTCTATATTACTGATGTAGACCCCTCCAAAAATGCGCGTTATCGGAGGCTAGGTCTTGATAAATTTACTAATTTGATTCGCAAGGATGGTGATAAAAGTGAGGACGAGTTCATTCCCTGGTCATATGTCCAAGCCCTACCCTCCAATATTGGAAGCTTTAAGGGAGATGTAAAGTTAAATATACTGAAAGAGAAGCTGAATGATCTACCACCTGTGGATATTGTGGAAATTCTGGAGGAGCTAGATCATGATCAGAGGCTGACTGTTATCAATCAGCTCGAAGAAGAGCATGCATCTGACACCTTAGAGGAAATTGGTCCGAATATGCAAAGGGAGATTATCTCCTCTCTGAAGAAGGAAAAAGTTGCAGACTTGATTGATATGATGACGCCTGGCCAGGCAGCTGACGTACTGTCGGTTCTGACTTTGGAGGATCAAGAAGCGATAATGGAACTGATGGATGAGGAAAATCTCAATAAGATAAAATCTATCCTTGAGAAGCGACAGGATACGATATTCAACCTCATAACTGAGAGATATCTAAAAGCTCAGCCAGATGAAACAGTAGAGACTGTGGAGGATGCGTACCCCAAAAGAGCAAAGGGCAAAGATGAAATAATGTACATCCACGTAACAGATAAGGATAATGAGCTATTGGGTGTGATTGATGTGAAGGAGCTTCTTCAGGCAGATAGTCAGGCACTTTTGAAGGACATCATGAATAAGAATGTCATAACCTTGGATAAAGAGAGTAGTATTGGAGAAGCCACGAAGATGTTCTCTAGATATGGTTTCAGATCGCTTCCAGTGACGGATAATGATGATAAAATAGTTGGAGTTGTCAGTCAACGAGATGTCTTGAAGCTAACACTCCACTTCTCGGAATGAAAGCTGATTTTCGTGATGTCAACACCCAGAGTAATTACTGAAGATGTACAGCAATTGTTATAAAAAATTTAAGGGAATAAAAGAAAGTTTAAAAATTGGGTCTTGGTTCTTTTCTTATGATTTTTCACAGCCATCTCCTCCAAAATAGTATTTTTCACAGTTTTTCTATTGAATTTATTATTTTTTTTAATTCAATTTAAGTTTGCACTTTGAATTACTACTTTTTAGTCAAATTCTATTTTTTACTTATGTAATCCCTCTCATCATAAGTGAATTGCCTTTCCCTGTTGGGTTGATACCTTCCGAGTAAAGGGACTTCCAGCCGCAGAGTTAAAACCAGTTTCAACATTGGTTTTTTGAGTTTGTTTCTTAATTTGGTATGATCGTTCATCTTATTCAATAAACGGATGAAGATAAACTTACTATAATCTTAAGGACATCTAAGAGCTGTTACATTATTTTTGGAAATTCTT
>CAWKGG010000126.1:0-4915 GCA_963848985.1 uncultured Methanosarcinaceae archaeon | reverse complement strand
ATGTGCGCGCTTGTTAACATTCAGCGTATTGCTGTAGAATTCTTACAAATCGTGAACAATAGCAAGGGGCCAGTAGACCTGGTTCATTCTGCCGTTAACTTTTTCCGTGAGCGCTCCGGCTTTGAAGCCGTCGGCATCCGGCTCAAAAATGGTGATGATTATCCATACTTTAGAGACAAGTGGGTTTCCCGCGGAGTTCTTGAGGCTGGAGAACAGCCTATGTGTGAAGGACGCTACTGGGCAGTTTATCTGCGATAGTGATGGCTATCCTATTCAAGAGTGTATGTGTGGCAATGTTATTTGTGGAAAATTCGATCCATCTAAGCCATTTTTCACAACACGGGGAAGTTTTTGGACCAACTGCACCACTGAACTGTTGGCCACTACTACTGACGCCGACCGCCAGGCTCGCACGCGTAACAGATGTAATGGTGGAGGGTATGAATCCGTGGCTCTGATAGCTCTGCGCGTGGGTGAGGATAGGCTAGGTCTTCTTCAATTGAACGACAGACGTAAAGGTAGATTTTCTTCCGGAAACGATCTCGATGTGGGAACGTTTGGCGGACTATCTGGCCGTGGCCATAGCCAAAGCAACAGCTGATGAATCTTTGCAGACAGCATATGAAAATCTCCATATTCAATCCGAGGAATTACAAGCTCGGTCCGAAGAGATCCAGTCACAAAACGAAGAGTTGAAGACCCAATCAAAGGAACTTCGCAAAGCATATGAAACTCTGCGAGAGAGCGAAATCAGGTACCACAGCCTCTTCGAGATTGTGCAGGAGGCCTTCTTCATCAATCGACTTATCTACGATGAACAGGGTAAAGTTATCGACTGGATTTTCGAGGATCTCAACCCTGCTGGATTCAAGCTCCTTGGTCTAAAAGATAGTAATGAGGTCAAAGAAAAAAGGGGATCAGTAGTACTTGGCTGTGAAAGAGCTACATTTCATCTTCCAATGATCGAGAAAGCCAGGCTGTCGAATAAGGTTGTTACGTTCCAGTACTATAGCCCTTACGCGGATAAGGAACTCCTTACTTCGTATGTTGTTAATGGCGATCTTCTCATCACCGTTCAAATAGATATCACCAAGCAAAAAAAAAAGCAGAAATGGCACTGCGAGAGAGCGAAGCACATCGTAGGGTTGCTGAAGTCTCAAAGCTGAACGACAGCGGCTATTTGACGTGCTAGATACTCTGCCAGCAATGGTATGTCTATTGACACTTGATCACCATTATGCCTTTACCAACCGTAGCTTCCGTGAAAAGTTCGGAGAACATGGTAATCGGCACTGTTATGAACTTTGTTTTGGGTTCAATAAGCCTTGTGAGTTCTGCGAAGCGTATAAAATACTTGAAACCGGACAGCCACACTATTGGGAAGTTATTGTTCCTGATGGAAGTGTGATTGATGTTTACAATTTTCCATTTACCGATGTTGACGGTTCTCCAATGATCCTTGAGATGGATTTCGATATTACCGAGAGAAAAAAGGCAGAAGAGGAGTTGCGCAAGAGCGAAAGGCAATTTCACGCTCTGGCCGAGGCGATGCCCCAACTTGTTTGGATAACAAGGACAGATGGCTGGAACATTTATTTCAACCAACAATGGGTGGATTATACTGGCCTTACACTGGAAGAAAGCTATGGCCATGGTTGGAACAAGCCCTTTCACCCCGATGACCAAAAGCGCGCTTGGGATGTCTGGCAAAATGCAGTGCACAATAACGGTACCTATTCGCTTGAATGCCGGTTGCGCAGGTTTGACGGCGCTTATCGCTGGTGGCTGGTTCGTGGCGTGCCCTTCTTTAATCAGGAGGGAGTGATCGAAAAGTGGTTTGGTACTTGTACCGACATACACGAGATTAAGCAGGCTGAAGAAAAAATTAGGTTATCAAATATTTATAATCGTAGTTTGATTGATGCCAGCTTAGATCCTTTAGTAACCATCGGGCATGATGGCAAAATTACTGATGTAAATAAAGCTACAGAACAGGTTACTGGTTATTCCCGAGACGAACTCGTTGGCACCGATTTTACGGACTATTTCACTGAGCCTGATAAAGCAGAGGAAGGGTATCAAGAAGTGTTCAAAGAAGAGCTTATATCGGACTATGAGCTTGAAATTCAACATAAGGATGGAAGCATAATACCTGTTTTGTACAATGCTTCAATTTATAAGGATGAGTCTGGTAAAGTTCTTGGTGTTTTCGCTGCAGCGCGTGATATTACTACGCTTAAAAAAGCAGACGAAGTGTTAAAATCTAAATTAGAAGAACTTGCCCGCTCAAATGAAGAATTAGAACAATTTGCGTATGTTTTCTCTCATGATTTGCAGGAACCACTGCGGATGATAACAAGCTATTTGCAGCTTTTACAACGGAGATACCAGGGTAATCTCGATGATAAGGCGGATATGTACATACATTTCGCTGTTGATGGGGCTTCTCGTATGCAAAATCTGATAAATTATCTTAGAGTACTCCCGTATAACCAGAAAAGCAGCGAACCTAAATTTACGAATTGTAAATTTATTTTAAATAAGGCATTAGCTGGTTTAAAAATGGTTATAAACGAAAATAAAGCTACTATATCTCATGATCCTCTGCCTGATATAATGGTAGATCCTACCCAGTTGGTTCAGATATTACAGAATCTAATACTCAACGGAATAAAGTTCCATGGTGAAGAAGCACCCAAAATTCATATAGCGGCAGAGAAAAAAGCAAGTGAATGGGTATTTTCAGTACATGATAACGGGATTGGAATCGATCCGCAGTATTCCAAAAAAATATTTGAGATTTTTAAAAGATTGCATACCAGGGAACAATATCCTGGAACAGGGATAGGGCTTGCAGTCTGTAAGAAAATTATAGAAAGACAGGGTGGACGTATATGGGTTGAATCGGAAGTAGGCAAAGGTTCAACTTTTTACTTCACTTTACCAATCGACCCCCACAGAATTTTATAGACTAAATTGAATTGGACCCTAATCTAGTTAGATTGTAACATTTTAACCGCATGATACATAGTTAATTATAAAACATATGTGTTTTGCATTAATTTGGGTAAAGAATGCTCTTAATTTTAGGCTAAAATGGGAAAAATACACTGATTTTACTACAAAAAAACTGTGCATCATTGGAAAGGATAAATCCTATCTCTTTAATCGTATGTTGCCATATGTTGACTCAGTGATAGATTTTTTATTGGCGGAAAAATTGACTTTCCTGATAGAATATAAGTCCTTACTAAAATCCCAGAGAATGATATTAATGATCAACGTGAACCAGGATAATGAATCTCTAGCAGAAATGTATGATAAAGTAAGCAAATGTCAATACATTAATGGTCTGGCTTTGGTAAATAAGTTAAATGTCTCATCCAGACACAAGGTCTTGGATGTAGGCTGTGGTACTGGGCGTCTCACATTGAAACTGGCAGGTAAAGTTGACCCCATTACGGGCATTGATCCTTCTATCCAAAGAATTGAAGTAGCTCGTCGAAAACTCACTAAAATGAGTCCTGGAAACGTATCTTTTGAGCTGGGAAGCAGTGATGACATCGGTCACTATGGTGAAGACGTATTCGACGTTGTATACCTGAATGCGGTTTTTCACTGGATAAATGATAAAGAAGAAGCGCTGAATAACATTTATAGGGTATTAAAGCCAGGTGGAAAGCTTGGTATATGTACCGGTGATAAGGATCATTCGTTCACGGTAAAGATAGTAGCAAAAGAAGTGCTTAAGAGAGCTGGAATCATTGATGAAGGTGCAGATTTCAGCGCTCCAGTAAATAAAGTAGAACTGAATTCACTATTAAGGAAATCTGGTTTTAGGGTAATAGAAATAAGGCTAAAGAAAGACTTACGGTATTTCGAGACCCCTGTTAAATGCCTGGAATATGTCGAAGCAAGCTCTTTTGGGAATTTTCTGGGCAACATTCCAGTATCAGTACGCGAAAAAGTACAGGTTGAAATCGTGGCGGAGCTGACAAAATGCCAGACTTCGAAAGGCATAGAAAGCATTTACCACGATTTGTTTGCTCTTGCTGAGAAATCCCTTGATAATAGTTCTAAAAAGCATTATCAAGTTATTTATGCTTTATTTTAAGAATAAATATTTAATTAACCGTATTTATTGAAACTGAAGTTTATTTCTGATTTTCTACTGATATAAACGCTTATTAATCAAATTTTAACCCAAACAACTTGATAGCGATCAAAAGAACTTTTAATAACGTTATGCAAGTTTAATTGCAAAATTAATAACTCAAATAGCTTTATTTTTTAAAGTAGATTTTTATTTAATTTTTTCAATTTTAAAAAGTAACTATTTATTAAAGCCAATTGATTTAAGCTCTATAAATCACAAAATACACCTTTAGTGATTTTAAAAATAATGTAATATATATAACAATGAATAAAAAATAATGTATTATTATCAACGTAGTCGGATTTGATGCAGTCGGATAATCTTACATAAGTGTTTTGTAGAAAAAATCTTTAAAATAAAAACAAGGAGATAAAATGATGTTGAAACAAATGAAAAAGACACTTGGTGTTTTGCTGGCAGTTTGTTTTGTAATGTCCGTGACAGCTGCAGCAGTAAGCGCAGGACCCGTGGTGGTTAAGGATAAAAAAACAGCCATTATAATCCTGAAAGATGTGAAGACTAAATTCTTTAAACATCAACACAAGTTGCATAGCAACCATCACAAGTGGCACCACCACCACAAAAATGCAGGTAGGAGTGGCAGAAAAGGTAAAAAAATGGCCGTGAAAACCGAAACTGGTAATAATATGCCTATGAAAACCGAAACTGGTAACAATATACCTATGAAAACCGGAATTGGTAATAATATGCCTGTAAAAACCGAAATTGGTAACAATATACCCATGAAAACCGGAATTG
>CAWKGG010000125.1:0-4695 GCA_963848985.1 uncultured Methanosarcinaceae archaeon | reverse complement strand
CATAAAAGGAAATTTCCCGGATGGGATGTTCAAGAGTATTACCGACCCTTTACATACCTACCGAACCACTCCTACAGACAAGGGTAAACTGATCATCGTTGCTGGGGAACATAGTCCAGTCGATGTAGCTGACAAAAGTGTTTACTATGGCCGGCTTGAAACCTACGTGCTCAACACCTTAATGTTAAGTTTATTGGATATCGATGGTCTAATAAAGATAGCACTACTGAAGACGTGTTTGCCCCTTATAGGCATGACATCGCAAGAAGGCATATATGTAGCAGCTGGATTTGGATTTTGGGGCATGACCAATGGCACAACAGCTGCGATGTTAATTACCGATCTCATTAATGGCCAAGAAAATGAATTCGTTGATCTATTCAATCCCAGGAGGTTCACATAACATTAGTGAATTATCAGATTTTTATTTCCATGAATTCCACGGTGAGTGACAATTTCTATTGAATAATCAAGATCCATTAGCTTAATGAGTTTCTCGAAGGCTCCCATTAATTCATTCAAACATCTGTTTTTGGATTTATTGAAAATCTCTTTAAATACTATGATGTGTTTGACACCTGCACTAAGCATGAAAACGTATTTCAATGTTTTTCATCAGAAATAAGTAATATTTAAAGGCAAAAATTCAACCTTGCTTCAGTATTTGTTTTAGTGGATCTTGGTGCAAATTTTGGGGCGCACATTTTAAATGTACTTTTATTGGATGTAATGAAAAAGCTCTCGGATTATTTTTTGCTTTGTTAAAAATTAAAATTTATTTGGGAAAATATTTATATAGTATTCACTTAGTTTAACTGAAAAACAGAAAGATAATTAAGCATTCAATGGTGAAACTGTTATTATTTTTTTGAGTTTTTTTGATTGATTAAGGTCAATTGCTATTGTAATTGATGGCAAATTTTGATAATCCCAGAGGATATTAAAAAGTATCGCAAATGAAAAGATTTGATTTTGAATAATTTCTTTATACCAGAGCGCCACAGAAACTTTGATTTTGTGATGAGCTCTAAATTCTAAGAAAACAGAAAACATGAGGTAAATTATGAAAGCAATAGCAATAAACGGAAGTCCTAGAAAGAAATGGAACACAGCAACCCTTTTAGAAAAAGCTCTTGAAGGTGCAGCATCAAGAGGGTGCAGAAACAGAAATTATTCATCTTTATGATCTCAATTTCAAAGGATGTATAAGCTGTTTTGCCTGTAAACTAAAAGATGGAAAAAGCTATGGAGTATGTGTAATGAATGATGAACTCACGCCTGTACTGGAAAAGCTGAAAGATGCTGATGCAGTGATACTTGGATCACCCATCTACCTTGGAAATTCTACTGGTGAGATGAGGTCTTTCATGGAGCGCTATATATTTCCATTTCTTGTTTATTCTGAGAATCCACGATCGTTATATCCGAGAAATACCCCTATCGGTTACATATACACAACCGGTGCTAAGGAAGAAAATTTCGATTTATTTGGTCTTCATAAGGTTATTGAATTAAATGAAGGGGTTGCAACGAGAATTTTTGGTTATTCTGAATCATTATATAGTACCGATACCTATCAATTCGATGATTATTCAAAGTATGTTGCAGATCGTTTTGACCCAGAAGAGAAGGCTAAAAGACGGGAAGAAGTGTTCCCTAAGGACTGTGAGAAAGCTTTTGAGATGGGAATCAGGTTCGTAAAGCGACAGAAAGCTGTAGAAGGACATAAATAAAGCAATATGTGAAGGCAAAATACCAGTAAATTTCTCCAATTTGCCTGAATTTGGTAGAAGCTCATTTATGCATTAAGATTTATGCTTCTATCAAGTTCGAGTTTCAACTACTGAAGTTCCACAGCAAAAATGAAATCTCAGAATTTTTGGCTATGTGTCTGTAAATTCAATCATTCCATACTATATAGAAATATACTTGTTTGCTCCGGCTGGCGCCGAATTAAATGCAAACATGACAATAAAAACTGCAGACATAATAAAAAATCATCGCTTTTTGGGTAAATTTTAAGGCTACATGTTATATTTTATAGTTAACTTGCACGGATTTGTACCTGGATTCTCTCATAATAAATCATTATTTATTCTCAGGCTCTCTGTTGAACATTTCGGATGTGGCTAGATAATCAAGTTATGAGCATTTCAAAAAAGCTTTCGGTGATCAGTGAGGGGATTTCCTATTCATAGGGTTTTTCAAAAAGAGCAGGATATTTCTTTTTTAAGGCTAAAAGAATAAATCTAATTTTGAAATTATCAAGTACGAGTTAGTGAAGTACTGGGTTAAGATACCATTTACTTAGGATATTATCTTATCCAGCTTGTTTGTCTGGACTGCAATTTTGATTTCCTGAGCTATTCTCCTTCCGGTTGAAAGGCTTTCTTGCATCAGGTCTGCATAAGGAGAGCCTGAAATATAAAGGTTTGTCCCTGCCACAATTCTGGCTGAAATTTCAAAAACCTTGATCTCAAGAGAATCCGTAAAAACTGTTTCAAGACAGAAGGCCCCTATCATCCCACCAAAAAGATCCAGAGATTCTTCCACTACCCTTTCTCCAAGGGAAAAAATAAGAGGCAGAAGAGACTCTCTAGCTACTAAGGGCACGTTTCCTGTGACAACATATGTGGGGCGGATGTCTGCTTCTATGAGTTCTCTGGGTGAGCCGAGTCTGAAGATTTCATCGGCATTAGACTCTACTCTGCGGTCCATACTCAGGAGCTCAAGGACACCTTCGCTTAAGGTATATCCCTGATTTCTGATCGGGGAATAAAAGTAATGTAGGTAATAACGGGTCCCTGTGATAAATTCCTGAATTGTGAACTTTTGGGTTCGGTCTACGAGTTCATTGAATTCTTCATAGGTTTTTGCAACGAAAAAACCCTTTCCCCCCTTTGCTCCGTGGTACTTAACCATCACAGGCCCATTAATATCACTAGGATCTTCTATTTTTTCAGGCATATGAATCCCTGCTCCAAGCAACCACTCACGTTCTTTATCTCTGTCTGATTCCCATTCGAGCACAGCCCTATTTCCAAAAGTAGGAACTTCCATATCTGCAAAACTTTTTGTGCCCAGGTAAGCAACAAATGAACCGTGTGGAACTATAATACTGTTCTTCTTTCTAAGTTTTTCAGCTTTGGTCATTATATCTTCATAGCTCTCAACAATGAGGTACTCGTCGGGTTTTGCCTTTGGAAATGCTTCATAAAATTTTGGAGGTTTGCCAACGCAGATTCCCAGAGTTCTGAATCCTTCTTTTCGCGCTCCGTCAAAGATTTGAAGGCTTGAGTGAGAACAGACTGTTGCAATAGTAATGTTTTTTAAGTCATATTTTTTCAGAAATTCAAAAATCTGCGGTTTTGTGATCATGATTGTTACCAGCGAAAAATTTAGACTAGAATGTACAATGTTATATTTAAGATTAAGGTTGAAATTTACATTAATATATAACAGTGCGCATATATTAACCCATAATAAATCAAAGTTGTGGTTGCACACCCAGTTGCAAACAACAGGGCGTTTTCGTGGTACTTCTCTGGATCGAAAGGATTTATTCCAAATTAAATATTTTAATTTGCTTGATGCTCCTTTTTCTTCCTGGTTTCCTGATTGTCAAGATAGTTTTTAATGACTCAGAAGTAGTGCCATCATAAACAGGTCCAATGTAACTCCCTCACTCCCCAGTTTCTGTCTTTCCTGAAAGATTCGCTCATGCCGTAGGGATTCATGATGCTCTATCTCTTCACCCTGCAGTCCGGTTCCTTTTTGGATGTATTTATATAGTATTCTTTATGATTGTAAGAGAAGTCATTAAATAAGAAAAAGCCAAGTAATCGGAGATTGGTATGAGGGTCGCTTTAAAGCTTGCATACATAGGCACCGAATTTCACGGCTCCCAGATCCAGCCTAATGTCGTGACAGTGGAAGGAGAGCTCTTCAAAGCGTTTCGTAATCTAAAGATAATAGAAAGCCCCAAATCTGCTAATTATACCTGCGCAGGTAGGACAGATGCAGGAGTTAATGCCTTCGAACAGATCATAGCTTTTGATACTGACAAAACAAATCTAGCAATTCCTAGGGTCATAAACTCCGAACTTCCCCCAACTATCTGGGCCTGGGCTCATGCGGAGGTACCTAGCCACTTTGACGCTAGAAGAGACGCGATTTCAAGACACTATCGCTATATAATTAGCGGGGAAGGATACAATATTTCAAGGATCCGTGAGGCTTCAAAACTGCTGATCGGAATACATGATTTTGAGAACTTTTCAAGAATCAGTGGAGAAAAGAGTACAATTCGCACCTTGTTAAGGATTGATGCCCGCGTAGATGGGGATGTTACAAAAATCGATATTATTGGAAATAGTTTCCTTTGGAATATGGTCAGGAAAATAGTAACTGCACTTTCAATGATCGGAAAAGGTTTACATGATAATGACTGGCTGCTCCAGATGCTAAATCCTGATATCTATGAAGAAGGAATTGAACCCGCTCCTGCCTGTGGTCTAACCCTGATGAATATAAATTATGAAAAAAAAATAGATTGGATCGAAGATAATTATTCTATCAGGAGAGCTGGTTTGCAAAACAAGAAACTTATTTATAGACATAGAGTTATGTCTGAGGTGCTGGATGAACTGATTTCCCATGAATAAGAAATGTCCTTAAAGAACATTTTTCATATAT
>CAWKGG010000124.1:0-14472 GCA_963848985.1 uncultured Methanosarcinaceae archaeon | reverse complement strand
TTATATGACAGAAGAACAATTAAAGTTTGAAAAAAACCTTTTGAATGAAATTATTGATGATAAACCAGTTTATTACAAAAATGATTCAATGTCTGTATATTACGTTAAACATCACCCACTTAAATCATTTAATTTGTTGTTAGGTAATGGATGGGAGCCACTTGGAGATCAGGATCGTGTCTCCAACAAGATGGATTTCTTCAAACAACACCAGTCTTTTTATTTACTCAGACGAGAATTATAATGCAACCATACGTTTTACTGCATCGAGTTTTCGTCGGGTCAGAACTTTAAATATCTGCAATGAAAACTCAGTAATCTCGGCAGTAGATGTGCCTCCTAAATTTATTAACCTCGAGGTTCCAGTGAAATTAAATAAAGGTGAAAACTTCATCAGGTTTCAAGTTATGAATGGCTTTGAAAGACCACGTGATATTCCAGGATTGTATAACAATGATGCTAGATACTTAGGTATTGCAATACAAAATCTAACGATTAACAAGATCTAATACTTATAACCAAAATTTAAGTAAAGAGAGTTTCAATTAACATCAGATAATTTAAATAGGACTTACAAGGTTTATCTGAGAATTCAATAGCATTAAACTTTCAACTGTCTAAACGATGATTTTAATCCTAGCTTCTATTGTGCTTGATTTTCAATTAAAGGTTGTAAGTCCAAAACTTATGTGGTTAATTTGTGCAAGGATATATTTCAAAATTTATTTCAGACTTTTATCATCTCTTTTCATGAAATCCACCATTTCTGTATGTTGTGAACGGTACATCTGAAAAACTCAATTCTGGTTACCCTTTTATTCATCACTAAAAAACTCATGAATAGTTATTCTCATGCTCTTATCCCCTCATTATAAGATCGACATAATCTAATGCGATTTTGTTCCAATCATGGTGTTCTTTTATATATCTTTGAGCATTTTCACCCATTTTGGTTCTTAGTCTTTCATTAATGACGAGTTCATGCAGGTATTCATACAGTAATTCTCTTTCAGTATCATCCATGTCAACCTTCCAACAGCAACTATCGGGGTATTCTTTATAGGACCCAATATTTGATACTGTCACGGATTTCTTGAAAGCCATAGCATCAAGTAAAGTTCCTGATGTTTCACCCATGGTTGGAAAACGCAAGTTTAGAACGATATCAATGCAACTTAAATACTTTAAATATATGTCTTCTTCAACGTACCCAATTATTCTTACGCTCTTTTCAATCTTTAGTTCTTTAATGTATTGAAGTAATTCTTTTCTGAAAGTTGTATTGATCTCACCAACTATCAAAAGTAATAAATTAGGGAATTTCGTTACAAGAGTTTTAAAAGTATCTAAGACAATATTTATCCTCTTATTTGGATTAATAAAACCAAGAATTCCTAGAATCGTTAGATCATCATCCAGGTTTAATTCTCTTTTGTTAGCATCTATGGACTGAGAACTGATCTCCACTGCATGCCGTCCAAGCGGTATTACACAAATGTGCGAATAGTTATTCAACATGTTCTTAACGTAATAACTATGAACAATAACATTTTCACTAGATCTAATAACTATCTCATTCAAAGGATATTTTGAAAAATCGATAGGAGTATGGACTCCTTCAACGTACTTTCTTGCAATTGCCTCTCCAGTTTGTCCATAGGCACTCCTCATAGCCTTTAGGTAACTGTGATTGTCTCCTTTGAGAACTGTAATGTGCTGGATAAATGGATGTAGCACGTAATCATGTAAAACAGTTATTCCAGGGTGCTTAAGTAAAGTTTGATAGATATATTCGTGGATAGTATTATTGCCCATGTGGTAAATAATTTTGTCATATTTTTCGCACATATGACGTCTGTCAAAATCCCTATAGGAAAAAAAGTTAACATCTTTTTTGATCCTCGGATCACTGGGAACTACATTGTCATCTAAGAACAAGTCAATTTGGATGTATTTTTTCATTGCAAGAAGCAATTCAGTACTATAAGTGGAAATACCAGATTTTTGTGGATTAACGGGGGAGAAATAAGCAATTTTCCAGGTTCTGGCATGAGCTACTATATTCTGAAGATGTTCACTTAAAATTTGTCCAAAGATGATTAAATATGCTTCAGCTGATTTTTCCCACGAAAATTTTTTAGACTGTTCAATTCCCTTTAATTTCAAAGATTCTTGATATTCCTTATTTGATAAAATTAAATGAAGCTTTTGAGCCATGTCACCAATATTTGAAGGATCAAACAATAGTCCTGCTTCGCCTATTACTTCTGGTAAAGAAGAAGTATTAGAAGCTGCAACAGGAACTCCCAGCGCCAAGGCCTCAAGAACAGGCAGACCAAAACCCTCATATAAGGATGGAAAAAAGAAAGCTGATGAGTGTGTATATAATTTAATTAGATCTTCATCAGAAACATATCCTGTCAATTTGACCCTAGCAGCAAGATTTTTTCCGTTCACATATTTTAAGAAACTATTCCTGGAATTCTCATCGCATGCGCATACTATTATGTAGTTGAGGTCGTTATAACCATAGTTTTCAACTAATTTTTTGAATGCAAGCACAGAGTTTTCCATATTTTTTCGTACATCGAACCCACCAACATATAAAATGTATCTGATATTTTCATAATTGTGGCCACATGATATACTTTTTTGTGTAACAGTTTTCATACCGAGATACACTGTTCTGATTTTGGATGCTGATATTTTCAGAAGAGATATCATATCAGATTTCGTGGAATCTGAAATAGAAATCACTACATCAGTCATTCTATCAATGCGCTCAAGTCTGCATAAATATTCCTTACTAAGATCCAGTTGCCATTTTTTCAGATACTGATCTTCAAAAATTAAGGGGATTAGATCATAAAATGTGGTTACCACACAACATGGAGGTTTTTCTTCAATCAGATTCACATTATGCATCATTGGATTAGGAATCCAAAAAACATCGATACTATGATTGCGAACTATTTTTTGGATTTGGTCATCGTATTCTCGTCTTGAGAGCTCACTGACATCTAATTTGTATCCAAGACTGACAAAATGAACTTTATTCAAAATATTTATTATTGGGTTTTTATCAAAATCGTCGTAAACAGCGATGAAAATTTCATTCATTTGATTGATTTTCACTATACTGTGCAAAATATTTAATAGTAACTCCCCAATTCCCCTATTGATATCAGGAGTGCTCAGCGTTTGACCATCAATCAATATTTTCATTTAATATCATCTCTTTTTCTTTGATTATCCTCATTATTTTGGAAATAATCACATCCCATGAATAATTATCCAAAACATATTTTTTCCCCTGCAGTCCCATTTCCCGACGAATTGTTTCGTTTTCCCGCAAAAAAATCAATGACTCAATAAATTCATATTGATCTGCAATGAATAAACCAGCATTACTTCGTTTGCAGTGACTTCTGGTAACAGGGCATAAAGCAGAAACAATCACCGGCGTGGAAGTGAGCCAGCTTTCCATAATCACAAGTGAAAAACTTTCATTTTCTGATAGGTTACAAGTTGCAAAAGCCCCGTTATATGCATTATTTTTATCCTGTTCATCAAGAAGTGGTAAATTAATTATATTGGCATTTGGATGTATAATTGAATCATCTCCGTGCCCAACAAGAACTAGCTTGAGATCATCTTTCGTGCTTTCCAGATACTGGATGAAATAATCAATCAAGACATGTAAATTTTTACCCTTATCTTTTCTTCCAACATACAAAATATAATCATTCTGTATTTTATATTTGGCCTTAAAATCCTCTCCATTAAAAAACCCAGGATTTGTAACACCTTCTCCTGTTATTTCATAACGATTAATTTTCTTTCCAAAAATTCGGCTTGCCAATTCCAGCTCTTCAGGAGCATGGAAAAGTACAAAACAGTTTTCCAATAACTCTCCTGTTGTGGAAAAACGAGCCTGAGGTTCGTCATGCAGGCATGGGATAAGAAGGCATCTTTCAATAGCTGCTTTGAAAGCCCAGTATATCAATCCATAAAAATATGGAATGAGCACAAAAATATATTCAGTTTTATTATCAATTATAAACTCGACTAATTCATCACTATTTATCGAATTTTTGAAATAGCTTAGTTCCTCTTCGCGAAATAACTGAATTTTGGTAATGATTTTATAATTAAGTTTGTGATACTCTTCTTCATTGCCTTTGTTAACTCTGAATCTTCTCACTAACAAATTATCAATCTGATAATCGCCAGGCTTAAAGTAATCCTTCCACCAGCTTTCAAATGGGTTTCTGCAGCATGTAGTAAGGATTTCTACATCTAACCCTGCTTGCTTTAGGCGCTGTGCTGTGAATCTGGCTTCACGTTCAGCTCCACCGGCAAACTCGCCGAACCATGGCGTAACAAATCCAATTTTCATCATTTTGCACCGCTTTTCTTGCAAATTAGAGCATAATCAGGAGCAGTAGTTTTCAATAGATCCTGTTCTATATAGTGCGCATTTTCTTGATATAAACGATATAGTATTTCACATTCTATGAACCCTTTAGTTTCTGCTACGTACTTAAGAAAATCTGGATGTACAGGCCATTTATGTGTAGGATCAATATAAAAATTTGACAATGATCCTGGATTTTGTATATTTACAGTTTCAAGGATCATGTAAGAACCGTTTTTCAACTTTTGATATGAAAGCTTCAAGAACTCAATAATATCATCTGGACTCAAATGCTCAATAACTTGCACCATTATAATCCCGTCGATAGATTGATCTACCTGCCTTTCTAAATATACAAATGCGTCAGCAAGCTCAACATCTAAATTTTTATTTTTGCAGTGATGATACATTTGTTCATTTATCTCAATCCCCTTTCCACTTATTCCGGCATCCTTCAATATTTCCAAGAATTCTCCTCTACCACATCCAATATCAAGGATTGTGCCAGAACTAAAATATTTCAAATATATACTGATCCTTTTCTTAATTTCGTCTTCAGTTCCCCTAAATTTATTTTCAAAATCAAAGTATTGTATATCTAGTTCTTCAACGCGTAAATATCGTAGTTCAGATCCATTTTTCTCCAACTGTTTGGACAGTATCTTATAGCAGAAATTTAATTTGTTGTTATGTTCATTTAAATTGTTCCAATAGGTATATAATTTATTATCATAGTCTAATAATTTGTTATAATAACTAGATAATTTATCATTATAATCTAATAATATATTATAATAATTAGATAATTTGTTATTGTAGTCTAATAATGCATCATGCAAGTTAGATAATTTATTATCATAATTCTCAAATATACTACGATAGCTAGATAGTTTATTATCATGATCTGTTAGTCTGTCAGAACAACTAGATAATATAGTGGTAAAATCAGATAGTTCAGTATTATATTTAGATATTGATCCACATATATGACTAAGGACAGAAATGCTGCCTTTATTGAATTCTTGTTGTTTCCAAATAACTGGATCAACATATCTTTGCATTTCCCCCTGAACTAGCTTTCTTCCCTTAACCAAAAAAGAACCCAATACCTTCCGATGAGATGAAATTGCATAGCTGTTGTTCTCAATGTAAGCAGATTCAAGAAGATGTTCCCATACTTTTGAATCATTTTTTTGTTCATCAAACTCAGTATGAATTTTCATATTTGTTTTATCAGTACCATGAAGATTTATTTCTATTTCTTTCTTTTTTCTTACTTTCTCTCTGATATTGCGCATTATTTCTTCAACATCTACTTCTTCATCACTCATCGATAAAACCAAAATTTCACCTCATTCATATTACCCAATTACAGGGTACATGAAAAATACCTGCATCTCTACTCGTTGAAATTACATCAAAATGATACTTTTTATCATGCCAATCATATGGATTGTGTGTACGGCTATGTATAGCAACAGTTAATAAAAATCTACCAGAAAGCATAGCGATGCTTTCGATTTTTAAATCTATATGACCTTTGCCTTCAATAGAATCTATAACTACATTTTTCAATTCTGTATTGGTGCCAAAAAGGTTATCTCCTTTCTCTGAATATAGAGCAATTCCAAAAATAGGGTCGAGTATCCTTTCATGGGCACAATAAAAGATCCTGATAGTCATTGGATCAAAAGAGTTGAATCTGTTGCTCAAATTGCCAAATTTATCGTAGAACTCGACATTTTTTATCTCAATTTTTTGGTCACTCCGGTGGGTATTGTGGACAACGATTTTATCATCCTTGGGGAGACCAGAGTTATTTTCAAGATCAGCTTTTTCAGCACCTAAAGTGTTCTATCCTGCTTCCCATAAACATATTTATCTATTACTTCTCCTGGTTCCCCCAATGCAACCTGTATCCCATGATTTAGAAGCAGTGTCCTATCACAGAACCGCCTCACAGAACCTAAATCATGCGAAACGAAAACAATTGTAACTCCTTCCTTCCGGTACTGTTCAAGGACACCCAGGCATTTTTGTTGAAATTCCATATCACCAACAGCCAGAACCTCATCCATCAAAAGGATTTCAGGATCAGTTTGAATTGCTGTTGAAAAAGCAAGCCTCACCTGCATACCCGAAGAAAAATTTTTGAGCTTAGTATCTTTGAATTTCTCTAGTCCTGCGAATTCAATAATACTGTCTAGTTTATCATTAATTTCTCTTTTTTTCATACCCATGATAGTTGCATAAATTTTTATGTTCTCTGCAGCCGTAAGATCCATCTGGAAGCCAACTCCAAGTTCAAGGAAGGGGGTGAGTCTCTTTAGGGCCGTAACACTCCCTGCTGAAGGACGTAAAATCTTGGCAATAATTTTCAATAAAGTGCTCTTTCCACTCCCGTTCTCTCCAATAATCCCAAGAGCTTCACCCTCTTCAACTGTAAAATTGATGTCTTTGAGTGCATGGAAATTTTCATACATCGGAGGATTGAAAGCTCCGGTCAAAGTTTCAAATATAGTCGTTCTTTTTTCATGAGGTATGCGAAATGTTTTGTGCAAGTGCTTAGCCTTAATTGCAGTCATCAGATTTCCTCCGCAAATCTGGGTTCTAATCTGAAAAAAATCATATATCCAACAAGAAGGAAGATTATCGATGATAGAAGCATAAATAGAAGATCCTCCATTGTAGCTGGAGATGAATAAATAATAGTATTCCTTGCGGAAATAATAATTCTTGCAATCGGATTCAATAGGACAAATCTCTGTAGATCTTTAGGAAATATGTCGATAGTATAGATTATAGGAGTTAAATAAAATCCAGCCTGCAAAACGACCTGCCAGATAAACTGAATATCCCTGTAAAATACATTCAATGCTGAAAGTGCCAGAGAGATTCCGAGTGAAATGATACACAGGGAGAGTATAATAAGCGGTGAATATGCCAAATTGATAGAAATCGGTACCCTGTAACACACCATAAAAATTACAAATACCAAAAATTCGAAGATACTCATAAGCAGAGCAGTGACGCATGAAGAAATAACAAAGATGTCTCTCGGGAAGTAAATTTTTTTGATAATACTTGCTTTCCCTACTATTGAAGACATTCCGAAGTTAGTAGCTCTACTCAAAAAATTCCATAAAATGATTCCAACAAACAAGAACAGCTGATAATATTCTACCGTGAGCTTCATTAAGTTAGAGAAAACCACATATAGAACTAGGAGCATAAGCAGAGGGTCTAGAAGCAGACCAGAAATAACCGAGCATAGAATTTTTATATCTTAATTTAAATTCGCTCCATGATAATTGCCAAATAAGGTTTCTGTAGCTATATAACTCTTTTAGATGTGTTAAAGATCATTATTTATCACATTTTTTATATTTTTATTGAAAATCGAAAGATCGAAGCGTTTTGCCCGCTCAAGACAGGCGTTCCTATAACTTTCAGGCTTATTTGCAATGAATTTGACAGCCTCTATAATGCTATGGAGATCTGCATTAATCAGAATACCCGTTTTTTCGGTAACTGTCTCCCTAAATCCACCTTCTTTCACCGCTACAACAGGTTTTCCACTTGCCATTGCTTCCACAGGAGTTAAACCAAAGTCTTCATCAAGCGCTGTACAAATTAAGCCTTTGCATCTGGCATAAAGGTCAATTAATTCCTTTTCGGAAATTTCTCCAAGTATGTTTACGTTTTGAGGTAGCCCATTGATTATATTTTTTGCATACTTTTCAGCGTGATCACCTTTTGCATAACCACCTACAATGATAAGTTTTTCATCAGGTATTTCTCTGAATGCGTTTATTTGTAATTCGATTCTTTTTTCAGGGTAAAGTCTGTTTACCGAGAGCCAAAAATCCCCACATTCTTTATATTTAAACTTTGAAATATCAACTGGGGGATAAATTATGTCAGCAGTTCTGTGATGGTATTTCTCAATTCTTTTCTGAGAAGTTTGTGAAATAGTGACTAGTTGGTCTATATATTTTACAGATCGTTGATCCATCCATCTATGTCCATGTACCCATGCACGAAAAGCTTGTCTGGTTATAAAATCTTGCCGATGTAAGAAAGTGTCGTATAGGTCATAAAATGCTCTTACAGGTGTGTAGCAGTACCACAAATTAGGGTGGTGATTATGGGCTGCATAATGGCTCCAGTTTCCTGTAAAGATGAAAAAATCATAATCATTTGAAAAATCAGAAGAATAAAATTTTTTTGTTGCAGATATCTGTTTTAGTGGAGGAATTTTCAGTGTATGTCCAAGAGATAAAACATGCACTTCTGTATCCAGTTTATCAATAGCATCCATATCTGTAGTAATAATATCCGCGTTCAATAATTTTGCGAGAGTGATTGCAACTTTTTCTCCACCGCCAATAGCTCCGAAATAATCATGAAAGATAGCTTTTTTCATGTTTGTTCTCTTTGTTTAATTATTTCACATTAAATTTAAATCGAGATTTATATTATATATTTCAAAAAAATTTTTGCTTCGAATATCAATTCAGTTATTTATCCGACATCCCACATTATAAATATATGTATTATTTGTTTGGCTACTTGTGCACTATTTATCCTTTGAAGGTTAGATCAATTTTTCAGCTACTGTCATATTGAGGAAATGGAGGGCATCTTTGTGTACATCTCCAAAAAGTGAAATAAGGCTATATGACATCGCTTCAACGACAGGTGAGACTACTTTTGGTGAGCACAATTTCATCGCGGCGGTGAAAATGATATGGGAGCTAGGTGAGTAGACACCACAAAATAAAGTGATTCTTCTAAAAGTTTGAGAGGTATTATCCCAATCTCTTCGTAAAACAGAAAAGTCTCTGAATTACCTTTAACTCTAAAGCAGGAAGTTTTTTTACTGATTGTGTTATTTTAAATCGGTGAGGGATGAAAGCCGTAAACTTATTACTCCTTATAACGTAAAAAATATATAAATAATTTTAGTACTGTATATATTTTTATAACTATGGAGCATAATCAGGATCAAAGGAGCTATTAAATATATTCACTATACTACTATGTTGTGTAATGCGTAAGATTCTGGTTATGAGAATGTAAAATATCAAGTGGCTCTGAAGTATCAGTTATTGACTGTTTTATTCTGTTAGGCGGCTCAGGGTAGTTGTCTAGTTAAAACAGGACGCATTGACGTTTCCTAAAATAATTAATTATTCTTCTTAAGAACGTTAAGCTGAGCGATGATCAGATTTTAATTTTCCTGTAATCATGTAAGTTGTAAAGCGGTTGCTTAGCACTAGTTTCACCGCAAAATAGCTCATTGTTAGCATTATTGTAAATAAAATGATGTAGAAATTTAAGCTTGTCGGAAAAATAGAAAATCGAGGAAATATGTAAGCAGTAAGAAAATTAAGAAAAAACGCATGAATAAAAATATTCCGTAAGAATATTCTCCTATTTTTTGCAATACTGCGATACTGGGTTTATATACTAACAAGTGATACAAACAAAGGATAGATACGCATATATGTAGTATAAATGTGCTTAGCCATGTCAATTACACTATATCATTTTTTAGACGATATAGTTTATTACTTTTCTCCAATTTTAGAAAATGATACCATTAGATCTAAATTAGTTGAATTTACTTCTCGTTTTTTGAAAAAATTGGGCTGCACATCGAAAGTTCTATAGAATTACAAATATCCAAAAATTATTGTATAGAAAATTCGATACACTGCCAAAATTTATAAAACAGCTATTTTTCTAGATGAAAAAATTGTATTTTTCAGAATTTACATTTGATTTTGATAGGCTTCCTTCCATCCAGAGGTAAAAAAATCAATATTTTGGTTTTTTTTGGGTTTATATAAATTTTATTAGAATATTTCTATTTTATAATAATTATAACTAATATATGCCCCATATGTTTTTATATTCAACCTTTTTACCTTAGATCTCTGCTTACAGATTTAATGGATTGGTAGAAGATTTGATAGCATGGAATGAAAACTTGAGAAGTTTTTGGTGCTATAATTTGATTACTGGAAAAGTTATTATATAAAAAATGCTGCATAATTACGGAATTGGTCTAGAAAACGAGAAATTCAAAAATATGGGTGTATCAAATAATTTATATAGTTTAAGAGATATGCTTTATGCAGAGGCAGCTAACTTTTTGAGAAATAAATGTTCTATTTTCTGCAGGATAAATGTTGGAAGCAAAATAAGGTGATTCCTTGACAAAGATTGCACTGATAACAGGCGTTACAGGTCAAGATGGAATATATCTTTCAAGATTTTTATTAGATAAAGGATATGTCGTGCATGGGATAAAGAGAGAGTCTTCTAGCACGAGAACATGGTATAAGAACGACGATACGAAAAATATGAATTATCATTTTCACTTATGTGATATGACAGATTACTCAAAAATTATAAGAATTTTCCAAGAGGTACTCCCTGACGAGATATATAACCTTGCAGCTCAAAGCAATGTGCAAACTTCTTTTGACCGACCGGAATATACTGCAGAAATTAATGCATTAGGTACCCTACGCCTCCTTGAAGCAATTCGCACCCTTGGACTGGAAAAGGAAATAAAGTTTTTTCAGGCTTCTACTGGCGAATTATTTGGAAACTCGCTGGAAACCCCACAAAAAGAAAATACCCCCTTCAAACCCCTAAACCCTTATGCAGTATCAAAGTTGTATGCTTATTGGATTTGTGTAAATTACCGCGAAGCTTATGATATGTTCGTCTGCAATGGCATATTGTTTAATCATGAATCACCAATCAGGCCAGACAACTTTGTTACGAGAAAAGTCACCAAGGCCGCAGTTAAAATAAAGGAAGGACTCCAGGAGAAACTGTACCTGGGAAATCTAGATGCAAAAAGAGATTGGGGCTTTGCAGGAGATTATGTTGAAGCTATGTGGCTTATGTTGCAGAAGGATAAACCGGATGATTATGTGATTGCTACAGGTGAAACACATTCGGTAAAGGATCTGGTAGAATTTGCATTTCGTGAGGTTGGGATAAAAATCGAATGGGAAGGAAAAGGGCTTGATAAAAAAGGGAGAAATGCTTCAACAGGTGAGCTCCTTATTGAAGTGGATCCACAATTTTATAGGCCTATAGAGTCAAGCTTATTCGTTGGGGATCCTTCAAAAGCTAGAGAAAAACTTGGCTGGGTGCCACGGACAAACTTTTATGAATTGGTCAAAATGATGGTTAAACACGATCTTGAATTTCGCAAAATATTAAGACTCATATTTTATTAATGTTGTGTGGTAAAATGTCTAAAGTAGCATTAATTACAGGTATAACTGGGCAGGACGGAGCTTACCTTACAGAATTTCTGCTAAATAAAGGGTACACAGTGCATGGAATTTACAGAAGCTCATCTCTTAGGAATACAAAACGCATAGATCATCTCTTGAAAGAAGATTCGTATCAAAATGGCTCTAATCTTTTATTGCATTATGGAGATTTGACGGATTCAGCAAACATTGTAAGACTTATTAAGGACATAGAACCGGATGAAATCTACAACCTTGGAGCACAAAGCCATGTTCAGGTTTCTTTTGAGACTCCTGAATATACTACAAATTCGGATGGACTTGGAACACTTCGTATTCTAGAAGCAATCAGAATTTTGGGGCTTGAAGATAAATCTAAATTCTATCAGGCATCAACAAGTGAATTGTTTGGTAAAGTACGTGAGGTTCCTCAAAATGAAGCTACTCCCTTCTATCCTCGAAGTCCTTATTCAATAGCTAAACTATATGCTTACTGGATGACAATAAACTATCGTGAAGCTTATGGTATGTTTGCTTGCAATGGTATCCTGTTCAATCATGAATCTCCGTTGAGAGGAGAAACTTTCGTTACTAGGAAAATTACACTAGCTGTGTCAAAGATTAAAAAAGGACTTCTGAATAAGCTGTACCTTGGAAATCTCAATGCTAAACGTGACTGGGGTTTTGCAGGTGATTATGTAGAAGCCATGTGGCTCATTTTGCAGCAAGATAAATCGGATGATTATGTTATAGCAACAGGGGAGACTCACTCCGTTAGAGAATTTACTGAACTTGCATTCAAAGAAGCTGGCATTTACCTTGAATGGGAAGGTGAAGGTGTTAACGAGATAGGTAAAGATGTTGACAGTGGAAGAATACTTGTTGAAGTTGATCCGACTTTTTACAGACCAACGGAAGTGGATCTGTTGATAGGAGATTCATCAAGAGCCAGAAAAAAACTTGGATGGAAAACAAAGGTTAGTTTCGAAGAACTGGTCAGGATGATGGTAAATAGTGACTTGTTAGAAATAGAGCCTTTAAATGAAAAAAGTTATTCTCACGCAAGAATGATGGTAAAAAATGATTTGTGACAAATATTTGTGTGGTTTGGATCTTTTTAATTGAAAAGTTAAATTTTTTAGAATGGAAGTTAGATGCAAATTTTCCAAAGAAATTTTCCAAAGAGATCCCAAAAAAACTTATTTTTGGTCTGTTAATTATATGGAATATATTAGCAATTCATTGAAGTCAAAGATTTAATCAAAATTTTCCTGATTTTGCTCAAGTTTTCTTCAATTCATTGAGCCATATAATGGCTAATTTTAAATTAATTTTTTTTGTTATTCAAGGGTTACTTATAATTCTCAAATTAGTCATTTATATGTATTGAGCAAAATATATTTATTGAATGTATAATAAGTGCCATATTGAACAAAGGATTTTCTTTAACAATTTAATTTGGTCATTAAGGTAGAACACGATACTCAATTTTAACAGAAGTGATATTTCATATGGTTTCAGAATTTCATCAAGCGTATCTGATACCAGCAAAGTTTCACAATTTTTTATGAAGTTTGAATAAATCTAGCTATATTATTTTTGAGTGACATTTATACTTTTGGTGCACTATAGGCTATGTAGAAACTGATATATGTGTATCTCAGTTTCCTTCTTGCAGAAAGCCTTCTATTGATGTCCTAACTTGCTCTAGTCATTGTAGAGAATAGGATTCAAACCGATATAGTTCTTAATTACTCCGGCTTTTTTCGGTTTATTATATCAACAGGGATACCAGAAAAACAGTACGTTTTATGTTAAAAAGTACTGATTTTAAAGGTTTAATTCAATTATCCAAGCTTGTTGAGGCTTTTAATCTCCTCTAGTTGCATGATCAGTACATTTTAAGATTTTGTACGTATATTAATTTACATGGAAGTTAATGGACTTATCACAGCCGATGGAACCAAAGTTATAACATTTGAGGAATAGGACAGGTTTATTCAGACAATACCGGAGAAAAGCAGGGATATTTTTGAAGTAAATTTTATAACCGGATTAAGGTATATTGAGCTTCAAAGGCTATATGATAACCCAGGATGGTACGCAAGGAGTCAATAATTATACTTAAAGAGGCTCAGAAGAAAGAAAAATAGAGGCTATCAAAGAGAACTATTGACAGTTGCCTATTACATTTACCCATATATGTGATAAATTTACAAGTGGGAAAAGATCTACATATCGTACAGAATTGCACGAGGATTTGGTCAGATGGAACGAGAAAGCCTCTATTATCCTCAAGGTTAGCCCGAAAACGTCCAGGAAGATAATTAATAGAGTCAGAGATGCTTAAGGGAGGTACCCCAGATATTGCTATATACAACCGAGCCGGGCATGACCCCTTAACAACCCTTCGACATTACAATAATTGAGCTCTACAGATTACGAGTTAAGAGATATTAAAAAGGTCCATGGAATAGGAAATACTAAGCCATTAAGAGAACTCTATTTTCTTTATTCTCACCCATTACTACAATCAATAAAAAATCATAATCTTTTAGAGATTTCGATAAACACCCAATTTTTGGCTAGTTGTTTATAAAGTCGATATAATTAACTTGTTGAAATCGAAGGTTTATCGAAATTCTCTTTAATAAAACTTAGGTAAATTTGGGATGTTTGTATTATTTCAACTTCCAAAAATTGGAGCTTTAAACCCTCAAAATCTTTTCTTTTCAGCTTATATCTGAAAACTGAAGACTATATCAGGCTTTA
>CAWKGG010000123.1:0-21381 GCA_963848985.1 uncultured Methanosarcinaceae archaeon | reverse complement strand
ACTCAGTAAATAGGATACAATAAAATTCAGACACTTGAAAAACATCCTTAAAAAATATAAAATATTATAGCCATTAAAACAACTCGACGAGCTTTAAAACAATGCTAGCACCAAAGATAAATAACAGTGGAATAATTCCCATATGCAAAGAGACTTTTACCATATTTCCCCACTGTTTTGACAATGGAAGGAGATCTCTGAGCAAAAGCAGCAAAAGCAAAGTTAATGTAACCATCGGAGCCCCCTCGGGAATACCTGGTGTGGATATCATTGGTAGCGCACCTGAAGGGACTGAACTTGATGAAATGAAACTTATAAGCGTATCTAGAACTCCTTGAGTTGATTCTCAGATTTAAGAGCCATGTGAGCAATATGATATAAAAATCTACTTATATTACCAGTATTTCCAAATCTACTCATTCCGAAAACCATTTGTACAAATCAAAAGAATCTCAAAAAATATTTAAAAGGATTCCAATAAGCTCCTACATTCCGTCATAGGATTCTAAAATGGTACATAAAATGATTTGTGAAGCTAGTGGATTTATCAAAATTTTTTTCCATCTACCAACTAAGAAAATCGGGTTCTCCGTTGTTTTATGTGGGTTGTAAATAATTATCCAGTTAAAAAAATGGCCACATCAGAGATATAAAAATCTATAATACCTATAGTTTTTCATCACTATCTTTTCAAAAATTGAACATCTATCCTTAAATGTTGTATTTATTTTCGATATATATCATAACTTTAAAAAATAGTAATATTAAATATGACAAATGTTACAAAAAATATAAAATATAATTTTACCATACATATGTTCTATGCGAACAAACGCAGAAACAAAAAACATCCTCAATTTGTTACTTGACCTTTCAGCACTGGTATCCCCCATTTGTTAAAACAGGCCGATAGGGAATTTCAGCTGCAAGTACACAATGACACATCTTTTAATGTTAGTTTTTTCCTTACTCAATAGAAATTCATGCCCTGAGGTTTAAAATGAATAAAATTATATGGAATAAAATACACAAAGGATATACACTCATAACAATTTTAGTGACATCAGTAATGGCGTTTTCAATGGTGGTGAGTATCTCAGGAGCAGTACCATTTGCATACATTACGAACGCTGGCAGCAACACTGTCTCTGTAATTGACACTGCTACAAACAAAGTTACAGCCAATGTAAATTTAGAAACCACTCATTTTGCTCTTGAAGTTGCAATCAACCCTGGCGGAACAAAGGTATATTTTACAAATCCCCTCGACAACGTCATCTCTGTAATTAACACATTTACAAACACCATTATAGCCAATGTGCCTGTAGGATCCCATCCTAGAGGAATTGTAGTCACTCCTGATGGAAAAAAGGTATACGTAACGAACACCGGCGACAAAAATGTATCTGTGATTGATGCAAACACAAACAAGGTTACAGCTACTGTGAATGTAGGAGTAGGGCCCCGTGGAGTTTCAGTCAACCCAGCAGGAACAAAGGTATATGTGGTAAACTATGGTAGCAACAATGTATCTATAATTGACACAAGCACAAATAAAATTACAGCTACTGTAAATGTAGGACAAAAACCCTCGGGAGTTGTAGTCATCCCTAGTGGGGAACAGTATATGTGATGAATTCAGGCAGCCACAACGTTCCAGGAACGGTTTCTGTAATTGATGCAAACACAAACGAAGTTATAGCCACTATTGAGGTAGGGAATGGCCCTGAAGGAATTGCAGTTGATCCAAATGGGACGAAGATATTTGTGACTAACTTCTTCAGCCAAAATGTCTCTGTAATTGACACTGCAACAAACAAGGTTACATCCACGGTGAAGATAGGAACTTATCCTCTTGGAGTTGCAGTGGATTCAAATGGAAAAACAGTTATATGTGACTAACTTGGGGAGTAGCGATGTTTCTGTAATTGATACGGGTACTAATACTGTTAAATCCACGGTGCGTATAGAAAACAGACCTTGCGGAGTTGCAATCACCCAAAACAAAAAAATGCACAAGTGGAAACTAGTACTATGACAACGACAATATTTTCTGTCTAAATCTTATAAAATATCTTAATTGTGAAATCGAAACTTTAGGGGGAAAAATTTTTAATTATGCTTAGAGAAAAAATAAAAGTTATATGAAATTTTAGTATCTGTTCCTAGTATTGAAGAGATTGGTGCAGCAACTTTAATTGCGAAATAGGCAATTTTAATGTTTTTTTCTTAAGGAAATCAGCTTGATTCATGGTTTGAATAGTTCCAAATATGTATCAAGATGCTTTAACGAATCTACCTTGCTATCTTTGACATTTTCGGTGTAATTCTGTCATTGTAGATATTTATTTCCGGGATCTGTGTAAAAGTATGTTTTCTTCTTCATGAACACACTTATTGTTATAATTCACAATTTGACTCTAAAATATAAAGCGTTTCTGTACCTCTGTAAAATGGAGTACTTAATACTAAAATTAAAATTTATCCAACAAAGTAATATAAAATGATACATATGTAACTACTTATCAATTTGATATTATAAAATCATTCAAAGACTTACGCAGGCGAACTGAAAAATCAATAAAATTAGATTTTCAACTAGCTTAAATTCATATTTAAATCTACAGCCAATTGAATCTGATTTTGTTCTTTGAGTACGTCAGTCCTACAATTGATGATCATGTAATACTTACTCAGCTAAATGATATAACCCAATATAACAGACTTTGTGGATTAAATTTAGATTTTGTATCATTAATGAATTGATGGTATTGATTTTTCAGTTAGACTGCTCAAATCCTAGTCCAGCCATTTTGAAACACATATTTTATTTTTTTAGACATACTGGGTACTATTTCGCGCTCATTATAAAAATATATATTAATATATATTATCCGGCGGGCTTTCAGAATCCAATCCAGATATAAAATTAAAAAACACTCAATTTTGTAACTGAGCCTATAATTCAGTAAAACTATCAGAATAATACTTAAAAGATTGGATATTATGGAAATGAAATACAAAATCTTCTTTTTATTAATTGGCATGACTTTATTGTCGGCAATTGCACTTGCAGTATCTTCGACTTTGGAATCTTCTTCACTGCCATATTACATTGATCCACACCATAATTTATGGCTCAAAGTCGACCTGAATGGCAACACACAACATTTCAAGGTGTATAATAAGCCTGGCTACTCACCCAACGGGGAGCAGTCATGTGGGCATACGATAACTTTAGCACAGGCAGCTTAGATACATCAAAATGGACAGCTTACAAAGAAGGAAGCAATAACTCAACAGTAGACGTACAGAATGGACATCTGATGTTGTCAGGTGATGGTAACACATCTTCTGCGAATGTTGTGTTGAATACACCATTCACAAACGGCATTGAATTAGCTGTCAATGAAACATTAGCAGGAGGTACTCATGATTTGGCACATTTACTGATGTTTCTTTTGGTTCCGGAGCACTCGTAGGTGGGATCAGAGGAGCAGATTGGTGGCATACAAGATTCGCCAACGGTGGCGGGTCATTCCAAAGCCAGGGAATTTATAATGCAATTATTTGGGCAAACTCAAATAGTTCAGATGTTAGTATGCCCACTCCTGGAATCAGATTAAGTGATTACGTAGAAGAGGGTATTCCACATACCGTGACATATAGTTATGATCCTTCTGGTAACGCAAATATGTATATGCTAAATGTAACTCAAAATCGTCTTCCTTTATCTATACATGATCCATATGGGTATAACCAGTTCAATCATCCGTCCATCTATTTTAATGAGACTGGCGTATTTGGTCACAAATGGTGGATGCTTATTACACCATATGCATATTCGAACGGTACATATGAAAATGCATGTTTGTATTATTCTGATGATGGACTAGTTTGGCATGTACCGCCAGGAGTGAAAAACCCTATTGGAACGCAAATAGAATCCGAGTATAACTCAAATGCTTATGGTTCTGACCCTTATGGTTCTGACCCTTATGATTCTGATCCATACGGTTCTGATCCTGATCTCATATACAATCCTAATACAGGAGAATTCATGTGCTACTATGTAATTGGAGAAGTCATTGGTAATGTAACCATAAAAAACCCGAAAGTTAAAACATATGATGGTATTACTGTTTCACCAGAAATAAATGTCACAGCTCATGGGGTATCACCAGCAGTTCTCTATGATAATGCCACACAAATATATTACATGTGGATTGTTGATATCGATCCTCAACCACATGTAATCTACAGATACACATCCACTGATGGTGTACATTTCGCTAATAAGCAAGCTGTGGATCAATCAAGCCACTACCAACCCTGGCATATGAATATAATGAATTATCCAGGGAAATCAACAATATATGCATTATTTACATTGATAGGTAACGAAGGATTCAACGACGATCTACATATTGCAACTGCAAACAGTTACACCAATAATTTCACAGTTCAAAGCTCACCACTTCTAAAAGTCGAGGATTCATCATCTGCAACACATGAAGATGTTCAATTATATCGTAGTGCGGGTATATTTAGCGATGATGGGAACATCTTGAATCTCTGGATCCCAGCACATGATACAATCGGAGTTTGGACTGTGTTTTATACACAAGCGACTAAGGAAAATAGTGTCTGGACAGTCAAAAATTTCACAACTCTGCGTGCTCCTCTTATGACGATCCAAAACACACAATATCTCTACACTCCAAAACAATGGCTGTTATCACAAGGTGATTCTCCAAAAAGCCATGGAGTTAAAAGAGAAATCAATGAAGTTTGGGGGTATAAAACAGGTCACACACCAAAAACAACCGTAAAAAATATGGGAGCATACACTCAAATTGAGGTTGCACCGACCGACTTACAAAACGTGTCTGATTATCAGGTGATGATCCCCGCTAGTATGCTTAACATATCATCTCAGAGCGATTCTCTGTATGTTGATAGCGTGCAAATATAACAAATAAACAATAGCGTGAAAATGCAACAAACACTGGTGCAAACTAGACAGCTTTGTAAATTCCACTGCTAGTAATTTCATTCGGACTCACGAGTCTAGAACTGAAAAATCAATTGCATTAAACCTATGACTGTCTACGATGTAAATTACGGTTGCTGACAACAAAAACATGATTATCAATAAAAAGAAATTTATAAAGGATTTTAATAAACGTCCAAATTTCGTCCAACATTTATAAATGGATATAAATGATTCTAAAAATCAGAAGTTTAGCGATAATTTTCTACAATTCATTTCCATAATATTTAATCTTTTAAGTATTATTCAGATAGTTTTACTGAATTATAGGCTCAGTTACAAAATTGAGTGTTTTTTTAAGTTCATATTTATTAACACTTCACAATAAAGCTGTCCATTTTTTTTAAATTCCTTAAAAAAATGTTTTTGGTAACTATTCAACTTACAAAAAAATAAGTTGTTTTGTACCTATTATAGTCTTATATTCTTATTTACATTCTTCTGATCACTAAATTGTGGACAAGTAAAAAAGGACCAATAACTGACAGTTACAAAAACCCTGCAAAATGTGTTCATTGAAGCATAGTAAAGATGGTTATGTAACTGATTGTTTTAATTATGTTGGTATCCATGCAAAAAATCTAGATACCAACAAATTTCGAAATTGTTTATCTGTCTAACTTAAATATTTTATTTGAGCATTTCTTGGACCTTTCGAACGTCTGAGATAGCTTTCTTCTTCAGCTCGATCATTTTTTCCATATCATGGATTTTTACTTCCATCCATTGTATTATCATATCCATTCTCATGACTGCAACTTTCTTCCTCTCTTCTTCAGTCAGAAGTTCCCACATCTCAGCCATTACAGTCTGCATTATTGGATGTGCTTCACACATTGCTTCATGCATGTTTAAAAAGCTCCTTTCATATCTTTTCACATAATACAATTTCAGATCGTGTCTTTGAATCATTAATCAAATCTGCAAACTGAGTATATCTCCCATTTTGAGGGAAATGTAGATAAAATCTTGTGTTTACGACTTTCAACAATAAATAGACATGACTAATTACATCTCAGAAACGATTTGATTTTTTTAAATTAATGATATCTTTTGGAGTACTGGAGGATTTCGATAAATTTCAATTTTTGACTGATTGGTTATAAAGCGCGTATAAACAATTTGTTGAGATTGGAGGTTTATCGAAATTCTCATATGGATGTATGACAAACTCGTATTTAATATTTTTCTTTAATTTAATTTTATTTTATGATATTAAAATTAAAATTTGTGTTATTAACCACTGAAAAAAAAGTTTTTTATATCTGTGAATTATTAAACAGTTACTCGGCCAAACCAATTGAACTTAATAATCCAAAAATTTTGAAATTTTACAGATGATACACAAGAAAGGATTTCAGAAAAAAATTCAAGGCTGAACAGAACGCCATAAGTTGTTTCCTTTCCATACTTGAACCTTAAACGTTCCACCTCTCTTCACCGACAAGTGAGTAATTTCAGGCACCTGAAAAAGTGATGGCTCTATCAATTTTTCTTTTAACTTCTAAATCACATCTATTTGTTTCTTTTTTGACACCTTCTTGAGAACTTGTCTTATCAGATGTATGTGACACATCTGCGAGCTTAATTCATGAAAGGATTCATTGACTACTTTCTGTATCCCTTTGTGTCCATCATAAACTGTTAACTTAATACCTCGTAAACCTCTTTCTTTCATATCATCAAAAGGATCTTTCCAAAACAAAGAATCTTCAGTGTCTACTAATCTTGCTCCAAGGATCTCACAGCAACAATCTCTCCTCATTCAAGCAACTATAAAACAAGCCTTGTTTTCGTAGTAAAGCCCATCTATTGCCTTAAAATGAGTAGCATCAATAAGCAAGTAAGGGACTCCTTGTTCTATTCGTTTGAAAGGAATTTTTCGACCTTTCCATCCAGTTCTTTAATAACCCTGGAAACAAAAAAAGCTGAAATTTCACCTAACTTCGAAAGCGGTCAAGATCCTTTCCATCTTTCGGGGTAAAGATTTACAACGTCGATCCTTAAACAATGTTTTTTTAGATGATGTGTTATAAATTTAAAATATAATAACATTAAATATAACAAATGCTACAAAAAGTATTAAATACAAGTTTATCATACATACATATGTTTATACGAACAGACATAAAAATAAAAAAACTCCTAAATTTGTTATTTAACTTTGCAGCATTGGATATTCCTCTCCTGTAAATACAAGCAGGTAGGGAATTTCACCTGCATGGAAAGAACACAAAAAATTATAGTTCACTATTCAATTAAATCTCTTATGGCATTTTTTTCTTAAAACTGCTAATTTTTCAGGATATTTTATAGAATCAACAAACTTGATCAGAAGCATCTTCTCCTGAAAAAAAATAGACTCATGAGAATTTCGATAAAACTCTTTTTTCAGGAGTCATTTATATACTATACATAAACACATGACAAGATTTTAGAGTTTATCGAAATCCTCGTATGACTAGCTCTAAACCGGGAAAAACGAAAAAAATTACATCAAATTGTCTCATTTTCTGTGAAATCACAAATATCAATAAGTTACTAAATAAAAGTTCCATATCAGAAGACTCAAGTACATGCAGTAATCAAAAATTTGATTTTGAATTTACAGCAAAATTAAAATACCTCCTACCTTTTGCAGCAATTCTACTGTAACATGTCTGAATTAGAATGTTTGTGTGGAGAACTCACATAACAATATCAAGAAATCAAGGTGTTTGACTACTATATTAATTTCAATTAACCAATATCTGTATTCTCGGCTACTTTTTTTTTAATTTTACATTACTACTCTATCTTTATGAGAATCACTTTATTCACATATCTAGAAAAGCCCCTCGTTTTTCTTCATGGACCCAATAATTATTATAATTCATATTTTGATTTAAAATACAAAGCATTTTTGGATATCTATAAGATAAAAATAAAGCTTTACTTAATAATAAAATTAAAATTTGTCCAAAAACGTAATATAAAAAGATACATATGTAACACATAACAATCTGTTATTCTAAAAGCATTCTAGGACTTACACAATTGAATTGAAAAATCAATCGTATTAAAGATTCAACTGTCCAAAATCCAAGTTTAGACCACAAAGCCTATTGAATTTGATTTTGTTTTTCAAGTGCGTGAGTCTTACATTTTCTAGAAATGATCAACAAGCACATTATTAAATATCTATAGAAACTGAGTCTTTTTCAAAAAAGCTCTCAAAAGACTCTTTTTAAGAGTGTGATTATTCTTCGCATAAGGAGAATTTTCAATCTTATGAAAAATTACTCAGTCTAAATAACGATTTCAGTTTTAGAACCATAAAAAATGAGTTGAGGGAAGAAAGATAAATGCACATTCCAGACGGATATTTGGGGCCGCATACATATATTGCGTTTTGGATTATTATGATCCCAATATGGTATTATGCAGGAAAGAAGCTAACCACAGAGCTTAAGTCCAAACAGGTTCCTCTGCTGGCACTATCAGCTGCTTTTTCATTTGTACTAATGATGTTCAACGTACCTGTTCCAGGAGGCAGCACAGGCCATGCCGTCGGAGGTGGAATTATCGCCATAGTCATTGGTCCATGGGCAGCACTTATAGCTATCTCCGTAACTTTGGTATTGCAGGCACTGATTTTTGGTGATGGAGGAATAACGGCCATAGCCACTAATTGCTTTAACATGGGAGTGGTGGTACCCTTTGTAGCTTACTATGCTTATAAGTTAATTAGTGGAAATTCAGATATTACATCTTCTACGAGAATTATTGCTGCAGCCATTGCTGGCTGGCTTTCTTTGACCATGGCAGCGTTGTGTGCGGGTTTTGAATTAGGGATACAGCCAATTTTGGAACACACAGCTGAAGGAGTCCCACTTTATATGCCATATACCTTGAACATAACCATTCCTGCCATGGTACTTGAACACTCTTTAGCATTCAGCATTCTTGAGGCCGTGGTTACCGCAATTATTTTTGCTTATATCCAGAGAACAGATACATCTGTATTTTATGGAGAGAAATCTGAAGTTGAGATGAACAAAATTAAACAGGGAATCATAGCCTGAGGTGAGAATATGGATGAGTTGACAAGAAACCTAGCGATTGGTCTGGTATTACTGATAATTCTAACGCCTCTAGGTCTGCTTGCGGCAGGCACTGCATATGGCGAATGGGCATCAGATGAGCTTAAGGAAAAGGTTGGGTATATGCCTCCTGGGTTGGAGGAGCTCTCTAGCTTATGGCATGCACCAATGCCGGATTATAACATACCAAACGGCCCTTCTTTCGAAAATTCAAGGCTTGGAGCTTCAGCAGGATACATCCTATCCGCAGTAATGGGTGTGATAATTAGTGGTGGTCTCTTGTATTTCATAGGAAAGAAAGTGGCCAAGGACTAAAACATCTATCAAATTTTGGATCATCGTGATCCAGATTTGAATTTTTTTCAGGAAAGAAAATGAGGACTAGAAAGTAGAAAAGAGCTCAATTACTTGCTTTAGTATATACATTTGCAGCAGGCACTGCAGATGACTAATATACACCAGAAAAGCTTCCGGATAACATAAGCTTTGTGTCACAAAGACTGGACAAGCTTTCAGATCTCTGGAAGCCACTATTCTCAGACTACAGCTTTTCTAGACTCGATAAGAGTATCAGATATATTATAGCAGTCGTATTAGGCATGTTATGTATGCATGGATACCATATACTTCATGAACAAATCAGTAATTTAAAAAGCTAATTTGAGATCCTTTGTACTCAATTTAGATAACAAAAATAGATTACATATAGATAAATTGCATTTAGTTAGAAAAAAACAATATTGAAAGATCCAGGGTGACCGCCCCAGACCTAATCCCCCTATAAGAGGAATAACTATGCGTAATAGCTACTACGATATCTTAGATTTTATATGTTTCGCTTGCTATATGAATACCAGAACATTCCAGGAGCTTACATCCAAAGGAGTGATTCTGTGAACACTAAATCGATTTTCAGGACTTCTAAAACTGAAAAAATAAATCAGTTTCTTATGTTGATGAAAGATCCAGAAATCCAGCCTTTTTTTAGGAACTATATTGAAAATATAATTGCGACTTCAGATTTACGAATTTTGAAAAGGCTTGCAGCTGTCGAGACGTTAATGGGACTTAATGATTATTCGAATTTTGAAAATGAAGAACGTGAGATAACAATACCAGAACAGCTTTCCATACTAGCAGAGAGAATTGATAATGTCACAGAGCTTGTTCCAAGAGAACCTATTCCTGAACCTGTTCCAATACTGACAAGTAAAACTGAAATAAGAGCTCATTTACTTGTAGAGCACTTAAAAAACGAGGTAATAGAAAGGCATGGTAGTAAATTTATAAGTTCCAAAGAAATTGTACATTTTTTGAAAAATGAAATACCAATTGATTATAGAGTAGGAGACATCCAAAATATCCGAAAAGTCAAAAAAGATGTGTTCGAAAAGGCTAGAAAAATGTATCCTGATAATGTTTTGTTGAATAAGAAAACAACTGGACGTAAGGATGTAAGATTGATATTCAGACCGTAACCCAACCGTAACTAAGTTACGGACAATAAGAAAATGTAACTCTTGGAAAATATCTGGATCTCATGAAATCCAGTTAATCAAAAGAAATACTTTGGCAATAAAGAAGAAAGTCTGATCAGAAAGCAACTTTACTTCTTTTATTATGGTGCAAAGATAACCATGATTAGAGGTGAATATAAAAAGGATTTATTTGTTATCAATGGAAATAATCTCTACTGATTACTAATTTTTGTTTAATCGTCTGTAACTGGTTACGGTCTGGTTACGGTTTCTTATAAAATTACATTTTAACTTTTTATACAAATATCTAATAAAGAGTACCTGCAGAAGACTCAAAAAAAGAGAGGGCAATGCAGGCTAACTTAAAACATGTCGTTAATGTGGAAATGAAAATAAGTGAAGTACTGAATAATAAAGAATATCTTGTAGATACAAGGCTAGCAATAAAAAATATTCCAATAAAGAACAACCTCATTTGATAAAATTGAATAAACTTTAAAAAAATTTAAATGTCTGCGTTCATCTCAAACCTGCTGATATATTGATTGGATAAGAAGGTTTAATCTTTGAGGAGTTAAAACTAAAATTTAAAAAAAAGGGTTTGATATTGTATACATTCAAAAAGGAGAAGAGGGAAGGTTAGGAGTAATAAAAACCTTCCTTAACGCTTGGCATTTTGTCCCCAAAACCTGAAACTTTTTACTTACTTTTACTTCCGGATTATGAATTCCGCCATTGCAAGTTCGATGCACAGATTTTGGAGTTCTGTATTTTGATTTCTTTTGGGTAAACATGTGAATTTATGATAAACTTGTATTTACTATTTTCCTTAATTATATTGCATTCTATCATATAAAAATTAAAAATTGTGTTACTTATTCTAATTTTAGTTAAAAGTTTTTCTACTCAATATTAGTTTCTTAGTCATATTTCGTCATATATTATAACCTATGAAGTAAAATAGTCAAATTAATTAAATATAGATTTAAATATGTCTATAAATAATAATCTATTAGTAATTATAAAACTGTTTATTTTTAATTACCGATACTGGCTGATTTTTTATTTAGTAATGTTTGCCAATGCACTTGCCAGTTTGAAGTAAATGGGAAAAATAACAGCCTTATAAAAATAATACAAAGTGAAAACAATTTTGGAGTGTATCGAAATATGGAGAAACAAAAATTTGACAGAATGAAAACAATACTTGGTATCCTCATGCTAGTCTTTGCAGTAGTGCCACTAACAGCTGTGTCAGCGAGCGCACAGAACTCTAATACTAGTTCTGTTGGACCTATGGTTGGACCTATGGTTGGACCTACGGTAGGACCGTTCGGATATTACCCACCTGCTCCTTATGGCATGAGTGGGGATAGCAATGTCATTTGCGGACCTTATGGATGCGCATTGAATGAGCCTACTGCTTACCTTCCACAACTTATCATAGGCGACAACGGTTGGTAAAAGAATTGTTTTTTCGACAACCATATCTGTTAGTAAATATATTGGCTTTTCATTGATTTTAAAGAAGGACAAAATAATAATTGCTGAAGAAGATCAAAAAATAGGGCAATATTGATAACCTTAGGGGATATCATTATCGCCCTGGAAAATTATGTGACCAACCCCTTCAAATTATGCATGGAGATTACATTTATCAATATGAAATTAACAACAATAAAATATTGATTGTGTAGTTAGTGAGATAACTAACCCGGTGCTTTTAAGCTTATTTTTCTCTATCTGTTTAACTCACTATGTTAACAGACTGAGCAATCCGTGTTTTTCATTGGGAAGAAAAATATACAGAATCAGCTACACTTTACAGAACTTTCGGTACATTGGCAAAATTAGTGTGTATAATCAATAATTTTTACTGTATCGCTAAGTTGCTTAATGATAGAGTCTTTCATTGCTTTTGCATGAGGACATGGGAAACCTATAGGAGTGCCCTTAAGTATGCAAGAAGCCAACACACTTGTGTCAGATTATTGTTTTCACTTCTAATTTTGCCAATTTGAGGTTTAATAATATTGATTTCTCAGTTCGACCTTATAGTTCAACTGCATAAGTCCTATATTATAACCAATTTAGTCTCATCTAGATAGGAAAGTTTATGATTCGACTAGTCAACAATCAGCGATTTATACCATTGCTGAAACAACTATTTGTTTTTACCAACCTTGCTCGGCTATGACAGCCTGCGGAAGGTAAGCAGTAGGCTCATTCAATGCGCATCCATAAGGTCCGCAAATGACATTGCTATCCCCGCCCATGCCATAAGGAGCAGGTGGGTAATATCCGAACGGACCTCCCCAACCAGGTCCCCCCCAGCCACCATGACCACCATGACCACCATGACCGCCAGAATCGCTTGCAGCTGTCACTGTAATAGCTGTTAGTGGCACTACTGCAAAGACTAGCATGAGGATACCAAGTATTGTTTTCATTCTGTCAAATTTTTGTTTCTCCATATTTCGATACACTCCAAAATTGTTTTCACTTTGTATTATTTTTATAAGGCTGTTATTTTTTCCCATTTACTCCCAATCGGAAAATTACTGGTAAAAATTGTTACCATTCTGAATAGTCTAATTTTAAAAAAATAAATGGAAAAGGCAAATAGATAATTATACTTCATTCTTTAAAGAATGATATAAATATATATCTACTTGCTAGATTATATTTAAGTTCTCATTTATAATATGTAGTGAATAATAACTTAGAAACTAAAATCTAGGTAGAGGTTTTGATCTTGTGTTTGATTCAGAAAGAAGTAGATGGAAGGTAAGATGTGTAAAAACCCTTCCATAAAACTAGGTATTTTGTTTGGTAAACCTGAAATTTTTCATCGACCTGCACCTCAGGATCACGAATTCCACCACTGCAGATTCGATGAATAGATTTCAGATATTTCGGTGTTCATACATTTTTTGGATAGACATATGAATGTATGACAAACTCATATTTAATATTTTTCTTTAATTTAATCACATTTTATGATATTAATGTTAAAAATTATATTACTTAGTACAGGAAAAATAGTTTATATATGTGAATTATTGAACAGTTACTCGGTCAAACCGACAAACATGAAAAAGGTGTTGGCTATTTCGCTTATAGTTTTTTTTTGTAATATCAGTAACAGCTGCAGCAGTAAGTGCAGAACCTGTGGTAGTTAAAGAAAAAAAATAGTGGCGATAGCTTATGAAACTGGACAGGTGGAGGCTGCGAAAGGAGTAGCTATTAATAAAGAAACTGGAGAGATAAAAGCTGTAAAAGGAATGGTCATTAATAGAGAAAATGGTGCTACTAAGGCTGATATAGAAATGGTTATGAAGTATCTTGGAGATGATAGCTAAACTGATAAATATATGACCATAGATAGCTGAAGCAGAAGATGCAAAGCTACAATAAATAGCTTAGATAGTAGAAGTGTCTTTGGGTCTGAGAATAGATTTCTCCAAATATATTAATCAATAGATTCCAGGACTCACCACTAATATCATGGCCATTACTACCCTAACTGTGATTGGGCGTGGAAGCCTAACACCAACCAGTGGGAATGGGCCTGCTAACTAGTGAATATAGATACAAATAGATTCAAATTTTAAAGTCAAATCCACTTTTATTACATTGTATCTAAAAATCTTTAAATTTCAATTGGCTCTATATTACTTTATTTTATCATAAATATGATCTAGAGCCAATATTTCTATTTACTAAGCTTCTGTTTTTAGATTTTCATTTCATGCAGAGTTTTTGTCATAAAAACTAATTCTTAATGTAAAATCTTCATTACTATTTTTGGTGTAAATCTTATAAGTAATATTTTTTTTAAGTTTAATATTAAGGAATATGAAAAATTTAAAGAAAAGTATTAAATACCAAATTGTCATAAAGTTATATGTTAATCCAAAAAAATACAGAAACATAACAGTCACAGGAAAATCAATAAAAGTAACGGAGGAACATAATGGAAACTGCGAGTAGAGACGAAATTATTAAAGACCTTCCTGAGGAAATGCAGAAAATATTAAAAAATATAGATTATCCTGTTAAAAGAAACGAAATTATTGAAAAAGAAAGGAATAATGCGGCAATACCAGACGTACTGGTGGAATTTGGCATGCTTCCAGACAAGCAATATAATAGTGCTGAGGATGTTGCCAAGGAACTTCATAGAATTTACATTGGGATCCCTGCATAAAAGGCTCAATTTATTTTTTTTAGTTTTTTAGAAACGGTTAAAAAATAACTTCAAGTTTTCAATGGGGAATTTTTCTTTGTGTATCGAATTACAGTCCAAAAAACATCCACAAATTTTTTGTGTGTCGTGCATAATATGATAGGTATGCATATTGGCTATTTCCAGTCATTGTTTTATTAAATTTTTGTCAGGGTTCGTATATAGTTTTTGTCTTAAAAACCAATTCTAAATGGAAAATTTTCATTACTGTTTTTGATGTAAGTTTGTTTAGTAATATTTTTTTTAAGTTTGATATTATGAAATATGAAAAAAAAAGAAAAATAATAAATATGAGTTTGTTGTACATACAAATGTCTATCCGAAAGATCTAGAAAAATAAGTAGATCTGAAATCTATTCATCGAATCTTTGGTAGTGGAATTCCTGCGGTGGTGAAACTCTTCTTTAATACTTTTTGCATTATTTATCATATTTAATGTTATTATATTTAACGATAATAACACATTCGGGGAGAATTAAATCATTTAAAAACAGATGCTGTAAATTTCATCCCGAAAGATGGAACTCGTCTGACCCTTGTCAGTATATCTTTAATGGCGCAGGATCATGGGTCGTGTCTTGTCCTTCCCCAGCAACCAGCTTCCCCGACTTAGGGGGATACCAGAAGGTACAGTTTCAGGCCATTTTCAGCCTACTACCCAGCCCTAACCCAAGTAAAATATAATACAACTGGGAAAAATGAAAGATCTTTTTTATAGTCTCATTTATGCACAGTTTTTGTAGTAAAACATGTGTATTTCCACGGAATTTGGGGGAAATTGGTGTGAAGTTAGATCAATCCAAAAGAAAAATACAGAGCTTCTAGGAAAAATTATGCTTATTGAATTCAGTATTTTTCTCCCAAAACTATTGAATTATCCGACCTGTCTTTTAAAAAACGTAATCTAATTAAAATTTGTATCAAAGCTTTAGCCACATATCTACCTGACTCTTCTGAATTTTTTGCCAGGGAACCTAACTTTGTATATGGCGCTTGCAACTATTTTTTTCATCACATAATAGGTGATATTTGTTTTGGAAAGGGCAAAGGCAAGAGTTATAGTATCAAACTGTGTAAATATCATTTTTGTACCACAACCCAAAAACTAACATGATATTTTAATGTTAGTAGCATTTCGTATAACTAATACTCAGATATTGAAATTTTTTCGCTTCTCCTTTTTGAAAACGGGTTAATTATAATTTCGATATCACTAATCTGATTTTCAATTAAAAATTTTAATTCTGGAGTATATATATTTTCTATGTTGCTGGATATTGATCTCCTTAATTTTATTATTCTAGTGTTTCCTTTGATACCTTTTTCAATATCCAATATTTGTTTTTCATATAATTCTGTTATACGTCTTGAGTTGTGACCTAAACTTGTTGCTTTGGTTTTTACAATCTTGCAAATAGCTGTATATGTTTTATAAACAAGTCCTGTTGTTGAAGTTACAGAATACTTTTCACACAAATAGATTGCAAGAAGTAGGTACTTATCATGCTCTGAAAAATTTCGAATCATTTCTCCGGTTGCTAAAACTCCTATATGTTTATCGGCTTCAATGATGTTTTCTAAAGTTATTTTTGTATGGAAATTAGCTTCTGCTAGTTTACCAGCAATCTTAAGGATATCTAATGCTTTTCTTGCATCGCCATTGTATCTTTCAGCAATATCCTTTGCAACATAACGAATTAACTCCTCGGATATTACATTGGGTTTAAAAGCGTCAATACGATCAACTAAAATTTGAAAAAGATTTTCCTTGTTATAATCAGGAAATTGCATATAATTAAAGCCGGCAGATGACGTCACACTAGTTTCAAGTGTTGTTAAGAATTCCATTTTATTTGATGCTGCAATAATCCCTATGAAGCAATTATTGGCTTCTATCCGTTTATTTTCATGTGCTCGGGTAAAATCATATAACAAAGTTATTTGTGCCTTTTCTTCTTTTAGGCGTTTTTTATTTTCACTCCATTTGTCGATTTCATCAAAAAATAGTATAAAAGCGTAAGTTTCACATTGAGACGCCCTTTCCCTTATGAAATCCCAGATTTGATTTAAATAATAATCAATTGATTGACCTCTGATCAAATATCCTTTTTTAACAGATGGTTTATATCGTGAACTGAAATAAGAGAGTATCTGCAGACAAACAGCTGTATCTGTTTTTGAGATGGAGCAATTTATTTTTACAAAATCTATAACTACATTTTTGTTCTTTAGCTTAGATCCGATTGAAAGAGTTTTAAGGACATGATTGATTGTAATTGTTTTCCCAACACCAGATCCGCCCCATATAAACATATTAATTGGGCTACTATGCCTGATAATTGGTTTTAGATTTGTAGCTATTTCCAAAATTTCCTTATCCCGTGCAATTATCCGATCTGGAATGTAGGATTTTGATAACTTATCATCAACATTGAAAATCGGACTTTGATTATCAAATAACAGCGAATAGTCATCCAAAATTGATTTCATTTTTTCATTATTTATATCTTCCATAAAATCTATCCTATTTTGTAAAAACAACACGGTGCATACAGATTATTTTAAACTTAACATACAAAACACACATAACATTATATAATGTTTGCCGTACACGTGATAATTTTGCAGTAATCAGATTTTGTATACTAGTAGTATCAAAGCAAAATTTAAAAAGTTAAAATTAATTCACGCAAAACACATATTTTTGCGAATTTACTTTAATTAATTATAAATACTATTATTTCTAAAACCATAACACATGAAGATTAATTTATAATAGAAAAAATATCTATTTTTGATATTATCTCGTAGAAGTTAAGCAGTATAAAATCGATTCTCTATACTACTACTACAAAATCCGAGTAGTGAATAAATATCATGTTATTGGTTTTTCGTTATGCTTTGAACCTTTTCAGCTTTTTCCAGATTTATTTCATGTTAAGTTCAAAACGAAATAGAAAAGCAGCGAAGAGATCCTTTAAAAAAACTTTAAGTTCAAATCATAAGCAAATTTCAAGAGAAATAACCGTTGATAAGAATCCTGCTTATCCATCTGCTATAGATAAACTGAAAAATGATAAAATACTACCTAAAAATGTAGGCATTCGACAAATTAAGTATTTAAATAACATTATAGAACAAGATCATCGATCTATAAAGCGGATAATTGCTCCAATGTTAGGCTTTCAGTCCTTTCTATCTGCTAATAAAACTTTAAAAGGGATTGAAGCTATGAATATAATCAAAAAAGGACAAGTGATCGATCTAAATTACTCTGTTTTTAATGAAGTCAAATATATTAATCAATTATTTGGTATAGTTTTATAATGTTAGTACATTTTCCTTGAATATTTTGATTTTTATTCCTTACTTATAGATTTAAATGCTTATTCTGAAGTTTTTGCAACGGAACCGCGAATTCCTAAAGCTTAGGAAGCTTCAAGACATGGAATCATATATTTGTTAAAATATTCATCATATAAATTATCATAAGCTGTACATTCACTCATCTTATCACCAAAAGCATCAAGTTTGGATCTAATATACCATTCATCATAACTTATGACGCCTTCTTCATCTTTTTGCACTGAACTTTTCTTTCTTTTAATAAATTCCTTTTCTTCTTGAGAAACAGTATCATTTAATATGTCATCTTCAAAGCAATGGTCAAAAATAATAAAGGGACTATTGTCTTGGATTTTTAGTTTGTGATTATTTATTTTCATCATTTTATGGTACAATCCCTGGGGATCTTCTTCTATCATTTTATTAAAAACATCATCAGCTATATCAAAATCTAATTCTAGTGCCTTTCTTGGCAATTCTTTTTCGTCTGCTATTTCTTGAAAAGATATTCGGAATGCTTCGTGTACTATTCTAAGAGACAATAATTTCATAAGTTTCCGACCGATTAATTCTTCAGGAATTTCTTCAGCTTGAAGTTCTATATCCTTTAATATCTTCTCAAATAGTTCTCTAGATAGCGAAAAAGTTTGAAGATATTCTGATGGATCTGATTGAATGTTCATTTTTAACCAGTGGGGTATACGCTTATTCCAAACGCTTAGCAAAAAATTATTGTTTTTGAAAATTGTGTTTGTCACTTTAGAATAAATATCATTTATGTAGCCTTGGATCAGCATATCAGCTTCAAAACCTTTTCCGAATCTATAAATCTCAGATGCTTTAGCGTAAAGTGTTTCACTATCGGTTCTTATGCACAACTCAAAAAATGAGGTAGATAACAATAGCTGCACGCGAAAGATCATATAAATAACTGGGCTTATATAGCGAAGATGGTATCGGATGACTATATCCAAAGATTTTTCGTACCGGTTTAATTGTACATCTGGAAAGTACTGCCGAATATTCTCTAATTGTTTAAGTGTTGTTATATTCCACCTGTTTTTACGAGTTGTTTTTTTACTAGGTGGTATCAAATTTATGCAGCCTAGTTTATGCAAATCATTTAAATGTCTATTCACTGTTGATTGGTCAATTCCATTATATTTTTCCTGCAAACTATTTCTAATAAATGGCTCTCCGATTAGTCCACAATGTCTAAGAATTAATTCAATGATCTCGGACTTTACTTCTCCGACATCAAAATGATAACGTCTCATCTCAACCATAGGATCCAATAAAATTGATAAATATTTAAATGTATGTGATTATAAAACTATAATTGCATATAACTAGTGTAAAAATAAATTCTTTAAATACTGAAATCTATAACAGACTTATAATATATATGCAATAAAATTAATAAAAAAATATTTATATACATCTTATTATCATTATTAATTTGCAGAATATTTTAAAATGAGGATCGGAAAATGATTATAAATTTTGGAACACGCCGGTTGCAGAAAGGGAGTACTTCTTTCGTACTTCCAATCCCCCCACAATGGATTAACAGCGTGGGTGCTAGTAAAGGAGCTACATTCAAAATCGAAACGACTGATGAAAACAGTTTGAAAATATCCCCCAATTCGGAAAGTCTCTCAGGGTCAAATTAGTATTATTGAACCTGGGCAGACAGAATTATCAGAATAAATCAAAGCTGGATAGGTTCATTGAAAATTAGGTAATAAAGTATTAATGAAAAAGTAAACAGAAAAGCCAGAGATTGTTCGACCAATCTCCGGGCTTAGAGCTCAAAATCGTCAAAGTTTGAATTCTTGTGACGATAATTTGGTACTATCTCCAGTACTATGTTATTTTTCCAAGAATTTATAACTTGTGATTATGTAATTACCCAAATGTGATACAGTCTTATATATTATATATCTATTATAACATATAAAGGTTATGCTTCTAGTGCCCAAGGCTTTTTCTGTTCTCCATATCAGGCAAAAGGAGATAAGAAAATGTTTGAAAAAAGTAAAACTATATCGTTTTACGCACTGCCTTTTAAAAATGTTATTATGGGCATCATAGCTCAGAGATTTCAATATGTTCATGATCTACGCCGTGCGTATAATAGGGTAAAGACTAAGCAGCAGGGATCTAGGTGTTCCATATGAGCATTGTAGTTGACCCTGATAATTATAATGCAGTAATCAACTCTCAGCACGAATGGCTAAAAACTCTTCAAAGTGAGCAACCAAAAGAGCAGATATTGATTAAGGCAATCGAAGGTGAAACACCCGAAAAAATGGACTCTGACTCGCTTGGCGCACAAGCGCGAGCGGATGTATCTTTCGGTCGAGCTGGCGATGGGCCGGGTCGTCCCCGGACACGGCTCTACGGCTATCTGGTCGACACGTGCCGCGTCTCCGCGGAGCGGCTGGCGCGCGTCGCCGCGCACGCGAGCGCGCCGGACGTCGTCGGCTGGAATTATTACCCGAACTCCGAGCGCGTGCTCGGTCGACGCCGAGGGCCGTACGCTTAACCGTCGCGCGTCGAGGTCGCGCCCGGGACGCTCTCGCCGCGGCCCTTGCTGCGCGCGGCCGCGCAGCGCCTCGCTCTGCCGTTCGGCATCAGCGAGGTGCACGTCAACGCGGACGAGCGCGCTCGCGTGCGCTGGCTGCTGCATCGCTACGCCGACGCCGCTGCGGTGCGGGAGGAGGGCTTGCCGGCCGCCACGCCGCGCGCGGGCCGGGTTCGGCATGGTCGATGGGATTCGCTGCTGCGCCGGCGCGAGGGCTACGGGGAGGACGGGATCTTCACCTTCGCCGGCCCCGCCGGCGCAACGGCAATATTATAGGAATTCTTATAAGGGAACGGCGGCCCGACCGGCCTCCCCTGCCCTGTCGACCCCTTGGGATTCCCGCCCGAGCGTCGCCGTGGACCGACCACGGCTTGATCGCGGGCGGATCTGACTTCGCCCTCGGCGCCTACGACATCTTTATTTTTGCAGCCTCCGCTCCCCCTCGCTTTCAAACGGGGTTTTGCCCAGCTTGAGGGCGCGGTCGCCAGTCGCGCCGCGGCTGCCATTGTGGAACGCAACCATGACACTTCTTCAGGAATATCAAGAGCCTGACACACTCGAGGGCCGGCTCCACGACGCCGATGCCG
>CAWKGG010000122.1:0-10580 GCA_963848985.1 uncultured Methanosarcinaceae archaeon | reverse complement strand
GTAGATGATGTGATTACCACCGGTTCAACTATTATAGAAGTGATTGAGCAGCTTAGAGAAATGGATGCAAAACCAAGAGTTGTAGTTGCGCTGGTCGACAAAAAAGGTGCAGATACAATTTATAATGTTCCGATTCAGTTTCTTGTAAGAATTGCACGTTTGGACTGAAAGTACGTAGGGATCATTATGAGATAACTTAGGCAACAAAGAATTATTGTTTCGAAAAATATTTAAATACAAATTCTCTATTTTTATATAAAACACTCTGAGGTGATATAAAATGAATTGCAGTGAGCTAATGCAAGGTCAGCGTCTTTTTTGTGAAGTCTGCGGGTTTGAACTTGAAGTCGCGAAATACGTCGAAGAGAATTGCTGCTCTACAGACGTATGCTGTAATGGCGATGTACAATGCTGCGGAGCGCCGATGGAATTGCGATGAACTAAAAGAAGTTAACACCTATTTATTTACTATTAATATCCACGCCTGAGGATATCTATCAGTTCATCTGCATGAGGCATTCTGTCTTTAATTTTTGTGCAGACAGCATCGATATCGTAATCAAGTCTAAGAAATTCGGCTTTGTCGTATTCTGTATCAAACAATACGCAACTTGCCCTGGGATTTCCGTCTCTGGGTTGTCCTACTGAACCAGGGTTTATAATTGTAAGATTTCCTAGCTTTTTATCCATAGGAATATGTGAATGTCCAATTACCAGGAAATCTGCATCCATAGTCTCCATTGCTTCATCTACCATATCCCTAATTACTTCATCCGGAGTGTCTGGTTTAATATATTCAAACATAGACCTCGGACTTCCATGGGTCAGATAAAACCTTTTACCATCGATTAGCTCTTCAATCAGGAGAGGGAGTTTTTGCAAATATTCTATTCTAGATTTGTTAAGAATTTTCCATGTGTATTCCCTGGTCGCAATTGATAGATGCTTATACTTGTATCCACATTGACAGTCTACCCCAAAAGCAACAGCATTATCATGGTTTCCCCTTATTGTTGGGATTGCTTTTTCTCGCAAGAGATCAATACATTTGTCAGGATCCGGTCCGTAGTCCACGATATCTCCAAGGCAGATAGCACTATCGTGAGGGACTTCAAGAACAGTTTGGAGAGCTTCATAATTTGCGTGAATGTCAGCAATCAGTAAAAGTTTCATTTTATTTTCTCCATTCGAAGGCATATTTATTTCTCTATTAATTTATTACAAACTAAGAAATGGCATTCAGATTATTATTGGAGATAGCATCAATCAAATGATATAAAACTAACTAGCTGCCATTGACACGACTAAATGAGATATGTTTCTGCTTGAAATTTGATAATATATCTTGATTTTTATCTATTTTTCCGAGAAATAAATGATTCCACAACCTAAGAGAGTAATATACAAGTTTTAATTGATTAGATTCCTAGTTAATACAAAAATAGTGGACTGCCACAAAAAAATAGAATCGTATCTTTTTTTACTAATGCAGAGATTTTATAGCAAAAACTGTGTATTAAAAAGTTGCACTTTAGCATTGACCACTGCTTCTTAAATATTGTGAAATATTGACTGCATTCGCTCAGTATTCCACATTACTTATGTGTTTTTTGATTCTTCTATTTTTGATAATAACCCACGGATCATTAATAAATAAGGTTCCAGGTATATGCAAGCAGAGGAGACTAAATCATGTGTTTATTTTAGAACAGTCAAAATAAAACGCAATATGTTTATATAAAAGCTATATTATTATATATTAACAGAAGAAAATTTATTTGGATGGATTTTAAAAATGAAGACGGTTTTTTTGTCCTATGCTTTTAATGGGAAAGAAAGCGATTATATACAGTCACTAAAAGACGAACTAGAATCACATGGAATACAAATATATGATGCCAACGATTTTGAAAAAAAAGACAATAACATAAGTGCATTACATAAATTACAGATATATCCTAAAGTACAAATATATGACACCAACTATGTGGGAATAGAATATGATAACCGAATTGCTCTTCTTGATACTATAAAAATATGTGATATTCTTATTGCTTTCATGAAGGAAAATGATGATAGTGTAATATACAGCATTGGATATGCAATGGCTAAAGATAAGAAAGTTTTAGTTGTCAGAACTGATGATAGCGAAGCACCCTCGTTCTTAGAGCTGGTATCTACTATCCCATTACGTGATTATTTTGATATGTCCCGAGATATATTGAATTTTGTTGATAATTGTTGGAGGCAACAAAGCTCCTGAAAATATCACGCCGGTTCCATTGCAAAAAATTGCCAGAACCTGGGAAATGGCAAAGTTTTATCACAAAAAGTTGCTACTTTGGTGAGGTTCTGTAATAAACAAACAATATTTATATATAACTAAAGTACCTTTTAATTTTGATGCTTATTTTTGGACATATTGGCGTCACGTTGGGAGTATTTTTCGGACTTGGAATTTTTATACCTCGACTAAGAACTACTATAGATTCAAAGTACCTGGCTATTGGAGCCCTTTTACCTGATCTGATAGACAAACCTCTAGGAAGAGTTATCTTTGCTTCTACCTTCGAAAACGGACGCATTATAGGTCATACTCTATTTTTCTCTCTTATTCTCTTCCTGATAGGTTTATACTTGTACAAAAAAAAGGAGATATCAGGATTATTTCTCTTACCACAGGCTCTTTCTTCCATCTTATGGAAGATCAAATGTGGGCAACTCCTAAAACTTTATTCTGGCCTTTTTTCGGATTGAATTTCCCCAGAGATCATGTGGATTCCACTGGAATGGAATATTTAATAAGACTGGTAGAAAATTCATTTACACTAAATTTCTCGCTCTCTTCTATTCCTGAAGTATTCGGGATAGGGATAATAGCTATTTTGACTTTACATTGGTTAATAAAAAGATCTGGACAAAACAAATTCTAACTTATAGATGCATAGTTTTTGCGTAAAAATCTCTTCATTTCCGAAGTTCCACAAAAAATAAAAAATATATGAATTTATTTCTCATGGAGCTTATGAGACTCCTAGAACATATGGAGCTCATGTAACATCTGGAACTAATTAACCTACTTGTTTCCTGTTATCAATTTTGGTCCAAATATTTTAATTATCTTAACCCTAAGATGCACATGCATTGTATGAAACTTTCCATATCAGCAAAACTATAAGTCCTATTTTTTGTAGTGACAAAAAGCAGATAAAATAGGCATATACAAATAATTATAAACATATAAAAAAAGCCCATGTATATTGCGGATAATAAAAAACCTGAGAGTAGGTTTATAGTCCCACCAACATTAAAAGAACTAGTGAAAAAACAAAAAGCACTCGAAATGCAACAAAAGGAACGATTTTTCAAACTTTAGGTATACTGCCACGGAAAATATTTTCAAATATGGTAATTTCATCCTAGTTAGTTGGTAGAGAACTAAATGTTCGTGAAAAGGAAATAGATTATGGGTTCTGTTGCAAAAAATCTGGTTCTGTTGCAAAAATAACTTTACTGCCTTTTTAGATTATAATTATTGCTTTTTGTATAATTATCGATCTGTTTATAGTATATAAGTATCCCATTTGTGATATTTTCATTGTTTTTGTAAAATAGCCAGATTTTTTGCAACGGAACCGTTTATATCAACACTCTAAAAAACAATCAAAGTTTGAATTAATTCTATCCATTCGTCTCTTGAAATTTCAGCATCTTTTAAAATTTTGTTTATTAAGTTAACTTTTAGATCCTTACTTGAATGTATAGGTAATACTGTCGTTCTTCCGTCGGGGTGTTCTAAGAATAAATGACTGCCTTTTTGCCGAATAGATTGAAAACCTACCTTTTCAAGCGCTTTAATAATTTTTTTAGCAGGAAGAGGCACTATTCTACTTATTAAACCTCAACTTTAACTTTCTCTACTCCAATAAAATTTACAGGCTCACAGTCTATCATTTCTGGTTTAACTTCAAGATAAAGTTCAATTGCCTCTTTGATGTTATCTTTCACTTCTTCAATTGTATCTCCTTGAGTATGATATCCCGGAAGATCAGGTACTGAAGCAATATAAGTTCCATCTTCATCTTGTTCTAAGATAACAAGAAATTCTTTTACTTTCATCATTTATCACCTTCTTTGTTATCTGATTATATGGTCTTGGACATAATTATCACTATAATGCGTATAGTATTTATAAATGAAGTAAAAGGATGGTTCCGTTGCAAAAAATATTTTTTAAGGATATCATAAAACAAAAAGGAAATCAAAAGTAGTAATATGTTATCTAATTCCTTTAAATGGAAGCACTTTGTAGGTGAGATTATCTTATTGAATGTCAGATGGTACTTAAGATATCCATTGAGCTATAGAAATTTAAAGGAAATGATGATAGAAAGAGGAATTCAAGTTGATCACAGTACTATAATGAAATGGGTGCATCAATATTTTCCTGAGATCGAAAAGAAGGTGCGTAGGTATTTAAGGCCAACTAATGATTCTTGGAGAGTGGACGAAACTTACGTCAAGGTAAAAGGAGAATGGAAATATCTGTATCTTGCAGTTGATTCAACTGGAAACACAGTTGATTTTATGCTAAGTGAAAAACGTGATAGAAAAGCTGCAAAGAGATTCCTTAAGAAAGCTTTGAGTTCTAACCATAATCAAATTCCAAAGGTAATAGCTGTTGATAAAAATCCAGCTTATCCACCTGCGGTAAATGAACTCAAAAATGATAAAATATTACCTAAAAACATAAATCTTCAGCAAATCAAGTATTTGAATAATGTTGTTGAACAGGATCATAGATTTATAAAGCGGATAATTCGCCCAATGTTAGGCTTTCGGTCTTTTTGTACAGCCATCAAGACTTTAAAAGGAATTGAAATAATGCATATGATAAGAAAAGGACAGATTGCTACTCTAAATCGATGTGTTCTTGATGAAGTTAATTTTATAAACAAGTTATTCGGAATAGCTATCTAAATCTGAATGTTCTCTGAGGAACATTCTGTTTTTTTATGTACTTTGCTGTAAAACTAAATTATTACTTATTAATATGATTTTTTGCAACAGAACCCCATTTAACATGAGATAAAAGATGGCATACTAATGATTGTTACCGTGAGACTTGACACTCCATCCCGGATACAAAAGGATACAACTATATCCTACTAAAAAATAACATGGATACATGCCCGAGGATAAGAGGAAAATAAATTGTTGGATACCTGTGAGCTTGTATGATAAGATAGGATCTGCAGGGTACGAACATACCACACAAGCCATAATAACAGCCCTTCAAAGACTCCTAGAGGATCCAGGAAAAAATATCGTAGGATACAAACAGGATATTGAGAGATATTTGCAGGATATTGAAGCTCTCAAATCTGAAAATACTCAATTGAAAGATGACCTTTTAGGATATCAGAAGGATATAATCGGATACAAACAGGATATTGAGGGATGTTTACAGAATATTGAAGCTCTCAAATCTGAAAATACTCAATTGAAAGATGACCTTTTAGGATATCGAAAGGATATAGTTGGATACAAGCAGGATACAGAAGGATACAAAAAGGATATAGAAAGGATCTCAAAAGGATCTAAATCAGGATATCACAGGATATACACAGAGATATAGAGGTACTACAGGCCGAAAACTTTAAACTTAAAGATTCTCTGCAGGAAGCCCGGGAACCTGGGGAACTTCTCCAGCTGCGAGCCAGATTCGAAGAGTTAGAACGGCATAATACCACCTTAAAGGCAGAGCTTGATAAGGCAGAAAGGGATAAGGAAGATCTCAAAACAACGCATAACAATTACTTCCTGCAGGTTCAAACGTTAATTAATCAGAAGGCTATTGAAGCACCAGGAGAAAAGAAACCTTGGTGGCAATTTTGGTAATTCCGACTACAATTATACCAACGAATAAAAATGAATAAAAGGATATTTTGTATTAAAAATAGATCAAGTTAGGATGAAAAATATTAATTAGTTAAAGACTCATTACCTTCTCCAATCCGATAAAATTTTGCTAAAATTTGTTTTCTCAGTATATCTGCGTCCGTGACTCTTATCTCGACATTTTGATTCAGGTTTTCTGCAACAACATTCGTTTTTCTATATACCCGCCGTCCAAATTCTGCAGGGAACCTTCTCTCCAAAATCCACATGGAAACCTGGCAATTTCCAGCTGTAGCTGCGTTATTTAACCGTTCAAGAAGAACCTTTGCGGCATCAGCATTACATTTTTCAATATGTTGATAGAATTCAAAGTACTTTCCTGATGTAGAATCTCTTCCCAGTTTCATCCATTGATTAAAAGTCTGATACGATAGACCTGCTGAATTAGCAGCTAGAGCATAAGTTAATCCAAGAGATACACTATCACCAATTTTTTGTTGTACTTCATGAGTGAGCTTTGTAGGACGTGGCATGATAACACCGTTTTTTATTTTTAATAGTTAATATTAGTGAATCTTGTATTAAATGTTTATTTAGTTCTTTTATGCACTAAGGCGGGGTTTTGACTAGATTAATCAACAATGAGCCATTCTCAGACGTTTTAAGACGTTTTTTGACTAGGCTAATCTTTACTTCTATGGGACTGCTTATAAAAGTCTCTCCAGTGGCCCCAGATTAAGTCATTTTTTTGACAGAACCAAGTCCCCATAAATTTGCAGCCATAGACCGGTAAGTGTCTTCGAGATATTTTTCATATATTTTTATTACTTTAAAATAATAAAAACTAAATAATTTATTTACTAGTGTGGAAAGACTTATGGCTGTAATTAAACAAAAAAATTGAATGTTAGAAGTGATTGTCAATTAGTCAACTTTCCAGTCAAATATCTACTAATTACCCATGATTAATTTCGGTCTCAATCTGCAGAAGCCAAACTTTTGCTTCTGTATTACCATCCTTATCGGTTATAGTGCAACCCAATTCATGAATAACACCAACTTGTTGATCAAACTCAGCTATTTGCTCTTGCATTGTTTTTTTCGTGTGATGTGAAATATCTATGTTTACCTGTTTTGTCAAAAAATACCGGAGTACACAAAAAAGAACGTTTCTCGATTGATGGGTCACAATCTTCAATAAATGCACTTGCGACTTTCCAAAGCTGTATCGTATCTTCTTCCCATTTACACGGACGATCTTGGAGATAATCTTCTTTTAATTCAGGCATGAGTTGCAATGCAAATTCTGGACTGATTTCTTTTCTGTAGCTATCAATGAAACTCATTTAAATCACCTTTCACTTTTTGCCAACCGTATCCGTCGCCTTCGATTTCTATTTTATTTACTTTACCTTCATTTACAAGCTTATAAAGCATGATTTTGGCAGTGGACCTGCTGCATCCTACTAAACTCATAATAGTTGTAGTGGACTTAATACTGTCAATTGATAGCGCATTCAGGAACATATCTTCTGTAAATTTTTTTTGAAATTTTGTTTTACCGCCTTTCATATTACCCAGTCTATCCACCCGTAAATTTTCAAGAAACTACGCTACTATATACGATTTATTAACATTCATAGTTTATTGTTAGTGGTTGATGGTAATTGTAATGGATAATATTTTTTCATTTTTCACAGTTCCTTTACAAAATTAAAAGATCCACTTATATTTTGCTTTTCCCTTTATCGCTCTTTTTTCCGGTCTTGGTTTTTCTAGTAGTGAGTGAGTAATCTGTTTCTGTTTCCTTCCTTGTAGGTGTAATAATAAGGAGAAGGCACATTCGTGCATCGTATATCAGGCTTACAAAACAGGTATCCTAATGCAGAGATTTTGCTATATAAATCTATGCATAAGAAAACTGTTTATATTCAAAACTTAATCCAGGAAAACGGCAGTCATAACAATTCAGCTTGGACAAAAAAGCATGACAAAAATTACCTTTAATCAATTTGCATTGAAAACTGTTTTAATTCTTATCCTTACACTACTAAGTGCTTCTGCTACATCAGACAACCTTCGAGATTTAGACGCTTGATATAATAAAGGAATTAGTCGAGTGAAACTAAGCAAATTAGATGAAGCAATAAAAGCATATGACAAAGCAATTGAAATTAAGCTGCTGTTTTAAAAAAGTCAAGGTAACTAAACACTGACGTATGAAATTTAATATAAAATGGCTTCAAAGAACAGATTAAAAAGAAAGAGTTAAATAAGATCTCTACAAAAAATAAATCAAAGATATAATCCTCTGTGAATATATTAATTATTATATATCTTTAATATATCACTTTCAGCGTTTTTTGTTGAGTTTTTATTTGGTTGGAGCTCCAGGTGGTGAAGCTCGCGTTTGAGTTCCAGTTTGATTTTAATTTTGGTCTTGGGTTAAAGTTGTGGGGGCTTAGTATTGTCCATCATGCATAGAGCTCCATATATTTCTAGAATAATATGGATAGCATAACCCTATTTAGTAGTAGGGATAATCATAACCTAGATAAGGCCAGCCCCAGCCTTAGCCGCCGAAGCCACCATGACCGCCGCCGTGTGCTTCAACCGCTACTCCTGTCAACGATACAACAAAAAGTACTGCCATAAAAATAGCCAATACTTTTTTAATTCTACTAGATAATTGGTTTAGCATTTGTCTCACCTAATTTATTTTTTCATCAATATCAAAATCGATATTATTCAACTGATTTTTTGTAGGTTTAATTGTTACATCTGCTATTTTCTGTTTAAGTATAATATTTATCTAATAAAATCACATTCCTTCCAATTTGTGTTTTATTCATGGCAACATTTTATGGGCATTTAACTTTTTTATATTCTTTTTACTGATATCGGCAAATTTGCAACAAAGCTGGCATCTTTCATCCCCTTCCTGACAGATTGCACTACAGCCGGTTTCACTCCTGCTCTTCTGGCAATATCGTCATCACTTAAGCCGCTCTTCCTGATGCCAACGAGGATGTCATCCAACTTTAGATAAGATAATCCAATTAACTTTTCGTTGGGCATGCTGTCCCCAAAAAGGTCCGCAGAGGATGTCTTGTTTACGATGTGATCCGGTACCCCAATGTGCTTTGCCAGTTGTTTTATCTGCGTTTTGTATAGATGCGACATGATAGAAATGTCACAGGCACCATCGCCATACCGGTCGTACACACCCATAGTTAACTCGGAATTGTCATCGGTGCCCACAAGCAGGTAATTCTTGAGAGTGGCATAGAAATACAATACTGTCATCCTTGTGTGTAATTTTGCTCCCCCCACAGCCATAAAATCCCTTAGAGACGCGGATGATGCACCGACAGTTGCTGTTGGGCTGAAGTTCTCGGTTGAAGGCAACTCCTTATCATTAATTATTGTAAAGCTTTCCCCGGCCTTCTCTATGGCCTTCCTGTCAGATGCCTTTTCGTGGGAAATGATGTCGTATGCACCCAGCTCTTTTAGAAACGGCGAAATAACGATCTTCTGGTGAGGTATTCCGAGGCTCTTAGCCAAGTTCATACCATCATCTGTGTTCTGTGGCTTAGTGTCACGATCGGGCAGTATAAGACCGTAAACCTTATCCTTGCCTAGTGCTTCAGCACACAGGTATGCAACCGTCGATGAATCCAGTCCGCCAGAAAGGCCGACCACTACACCATCTTTCCTAAAATTGGTTACCTGATTCCTAACAAATTCAACTATTTCTTTCCGGGCTTGTTCCGCGTCAAATTCCAGATATTCCGGAAAGCCTAATTTTTCTGTTTCTGTCATAAAACAATCTCCATATAGTTTCAATTTTCTCACACATCGTATCTACAGCAGGACTTACGCACTTGGATATAAAATCAACATCAAAAGGCCAATAACTTTCTAATCCTGCTATAGATAAAAATAATAAACAGAGAGTATTTAAATCTGTTGTTACTATAGTAGTAACATGTGTTCTCAGATAAATCTTCAGTTAATTAGTAATCTTGAAAAGCTTGGGCTAACCGAAAATGAAGCAAAGGCATATGTAGGACTTGTTAGTTTGAGAGAAGCTACAGCTCGCGAAATTCATGAATTTACAAATGTGCCAAGAGCTAAAATCTATGAGATTCTTAACACGCTTGCGAAGAAAGGCTATCTGGAAGTGAAGCAGGGATCTCCAACATATTTCCGAGCAGTTGATCCTAAGGAGGTAATCGAAGAAATAAGAGACGATTTTTTAAACTGTTCAATTGATACACTTAACCAGCTCAATGAACTAAGTTATGAACTCCCAAAAAAATCTCCTGTTTGGTATATTCAGAGTGACCGTGTAATGAAAGTCCGTATACGTGAAATTATGAACGGAATTAGAGAAGAAGTGATTATCTATTCTACAAATCCCGAATTTCTAAGGAAGTTTGAGCCAGAGATAAAAAATTTGGGAAAAATTTGTAGTGTAAATCTTATCGTTGATAAACTGGACAAGTTCACATCAATGTCTCTTGATTTCAGAGAAACTTCAAAAAAGTTTACAAGTTTTATGAATAAAATTGCAATTGACGGCGTTCAGTATAAAGAAGAATTTTTTATGATTGCCGATGGAAAGATATCAATAACAGTTTACAGAGCAGGAAACAGAAGAGAAGGCTTGATAATTA
>CAWKGG010000121.1:0-25307 GCA_963848985.1 uncultured Methanosarcinaceae archaeon | reverse complement strand
GTAAAGCCAAACTATCGCAAGACCAGATATATTTAAATAATCGCAAGCACTCTAGAACTCCAGAAATTCATACACCATTTTCCATCATGGAGTGTCTCTATGAAAGAATCGGAAATCCAAGTAGAATACAATGCAAATGATATTGAGGAAAAGTGGATGGAAAAATGGGATCGTTCCATGTACCACTTCAACTGGGGAGAGGATCCACGTCTCCAATATATTATCGACACCCCACCCCCTTATCCTACAGGCAATTTCCATATTGGGAACGCGCTTAATTGGTGCTATATTGACTTTGTTGCTCGTTACAAACGAATGCGTGGATACAATGTAATGTTCCCCCAGGGTTGGGATTGTCATGGCCTGCCAACGGAAGTAAAGGTTGAAGAAATTCATGGAATAACTAAAAACCAGGTTCCTCGTGCAGAATTTCGGAGAATGTGCAGGGAACTGACGGCAGAAAACATTGACAAGATGCGAAAAACAATGTTGCGTCTGGGTTTTTCTGTGGACTGGAGCAACGAATTCGTAACCATGAACCCTTCGTATTTTGTAAAGACACAGAAATCGTTTGTACGAATGTACAATGATGGATACATATATCACGAAGAACATCCGGTTAACTGGTGCCCTCGCTGCGAAACTGCCATTGCTTTTGCAGAAGTAGAGTATGACACAAGGCAAACTAAACTCAACTTTGTCCATTTCGACAAGGTCGACATTGCGACTACAAGACCAGAACTGATGTCAGCCTGCGTTGCCATTGCAGTCAATCCTAAAGACAAGCGATATAAGGAATATGTCGGCCAGGAAATTAGAATACCCATTTTTAAGCGGAAAGTAACTTTAATTACTGATGAAGCTGTTGAGCCTGAACTCGGTACAGGCGCTGTAATGATCTGTACTTTTGGGGACAAACAGGATGTACATTGGCGGGCAAAATACGGGTTACCCCTTGTAAAAACTATCGATAAGCAAGGAAAGATGACAAAAGCTGCAGGCAAGTATGAAGGCTTGAATACAACAGCATGCAGAGAGGCTATAATTTTCGACCTGAAGGCCGAAGGTTTCCTTTATGACCAGAAATCTCTAACGCAAAATGTCGGACTCTGCTGGCGTTGCGACACCCCTATAGAAATCCTTTCCGAACCCCAATGGTTTGTGAAGATCAACCATGAAAGCATTCTGAAAGCTGCAGAAGAGATTAACTGGTCCCCAGAATATATGAAAACAAGGCTGCAGAACTGGACAGGTACCATGGAATGGGACTGGTGCATTTCCAGGCAGAGAATCTTTGCAACTCCAATTCCGATATGGTATTGTAAGCATTGTGGAGAAGTCATGCTTGCTGAAGAGAGCTGGCTCCCGATTGATCCAAATGAAGCAGCTCCAAAGAAGGCCTGTACTTGTGGTTCAACAGAATTTCAACCCGAGATCGATGTCCTTGATACCTGGATGGATTCCTCGATTACTGCATTACATGTAACTGGCTGGGAAAGCGAGCATGAACTCCGCTTGCCTGCCCAGATCCGCCCTCAAGGACATGATATCATCAGAACCTGGGCTTTTTATACAATACTGCGTAGCCTGGCTCTTGAAGACCAGAAGCCCTGGGACTCTATAATGATCAATGGTATGGTGCTTGGGCCTGATGGCCATAAAATGAGCAAGTCCCTTGGAAACATCATTTCCCCAGAAGAAGTAATATCACAGTACAGTGCCGATGCCTTTAGGCAGTGGGGAGCAGTTGGAGGTTCCACAGGCTCAGATATAATGTTCCGTTGGAAAGATGTAGTTTCAGCTTCTCGCTTTCTCCAGAAGATGTGGAATATCTACCGCTTCTCGATGTCCAATTTAAATGATTTTGGGCCTGAAGACGCAGAAAAATTCTCCCTTGATTCCCTCCTTACAATTGACAGATGGCTCCTCAGCAAGCTTAACCGACTTGTAGATACTACAACAAAAGAACTTGATGGATACAATTTTGATTCAACTTTCAAGGCCATTCGGAACTTTACTTGGGAAATCCTTGCGGACAACTATCTAGAACTTGTAAAAGGTAGACTCTATAGTGACAAGCTCGAAAGCCGGAGAGCAAGCCAATATGTTCTCCATCAAACAATGAAAACTCTTTCATTCCTGCTTGCGCCTTTTGTCCCCTTCTTTGCAGAAGAGCTGCATTCGAGATTTAGCAATGAAAGCGTCCATATACAGACCTGGCCAACTATCGATAAAAGTCTCATCAGCGAAGAAGCCGAAGCTGCAGGAGAGCTGATTAAGAGGATCACTAGTGAAGTTCGCAGGTATAAGTCAGATATAGGAATGGCCCTTAATGCCCCACTGAAGAAAATCGAGATATATAATGCAGATATCGATACAGGAGATATTTCAGGCGCTACGAACTCTGAAGTGGAGTTGATGGGAGGTGCTCCTTCCTTTGAGTATGTGCCCGTGGGAGTTAAGATCAATATGGGGTTAATTGGGCCGCGCTTCAGAAAGGATGCAAATGATGTTGTAAAAGCTCTAAAAAAAGAAGATCTTGCGACTATTGAAGCTCAGCAAGCTTCAGGAAAGATAACCATTGTTGTAAATGATCAACAAATAGAAGTCGAATCTGAAGCCGTGGTGATAACAAAGGAAGTAATCTCACACGGTCGAGAAGTCGAGATTCTAGAAGTTAATGATGCGATTGTTGTAATTGTAAAGTAAGCATATGCTTACTTTTATGTACTCATACTTTGGCATGAAAGTACAGAGGGTATCTTCCTAATGTATGCTCACAATCTCTTTCCTAATAATTGCAATTATTTCACTAATTAAATTTTTACTTCTATTAACCAAGAATGTATCAGCCTCGACCCTCTTCTTCGTTTGAATGTCTCATTTATCATACCCTGTTTCATCTTTGTATATCTCGTCATTTGTAATCATATGCCTTATAATTGTGGGAAATTTTCCTTGCTATGCTATTAATATCCCTAGCGTCTCTAAGTCTAAAATTAAATCTTCAGCTACAAATTATGCTTCTACAGAATTAGAACAAAATTCCTGCCCAAAATAACGAGGTAGCCAATGCCCAAATGATTAAAAGTGCTCTTGGAGGAACATTTTTAATGATGTGAGCATTTTATTTGAAGAATTTCATTTTTGTTTTTAAAATAGCCCTCGGAAATGGTTATGATAAACCATCCAGAACCCAAATAGAATGATAACCATTCCAGCTGCCTTTTTAAGGATTTCATCATACATTGATATGAGACGGAGTTTTGAGGAAGAAAAATGAGCTGAATATGCGAGCAAGAGCATTGGTATCGAAAATCCAAGAGAATAAATTGACAGGGTGAATGCGCCATTTGAAGTGCTTCCTTCCAGAGCAACCATGGCCAGGATAGAACCAAGGATTGGTCCTATACAGGGAATCCAAAGCACTCCGAGGGAAAGCCCAAGCAAAAGACCCGAGATAGACCCTTCTTCATTCATATCTGCAAAAATAGGAAACTTTGAGAATATATTGAATAAGTTCATTTCAAAAAGTAATGAAAAGCCCATTAAGAGGATCAGGATCTCTGCCATAATCTTCAGTTGACCTATATGACTCTGGAAAGCTGCCCCAAAGATAGAAGTTACCACTCCCATTAAAATGAAGGATATTGAGACTCCAAGTACTATTGTAAGAGGCCTTATTTTGCTTTTTCCGGCGGATGTTGCCAGTACAGCGGGCAGAAGTGGTAGAATGCACGGAGACAGGACACTGAGAATTCCTGCGCCAAATGCAGTCAGAGGGGGGATAGTTTCGTACATGATTCTTATCGATTTTAGTATGTTATTGTTTGTATAGTGTGCATTTTACCCTGATGGGGTTGCATAGGTACTTAAACTTCTGGTATACATGTGGACTTCGAAGGTAGTCCATCAGCTACATAATCTTTTTATGTAGACTTGACTTTTGGATAGCTAGATCAAGAATTTTTTTGAATTCTTCTTTGTCCCTGATTCCGAGAATCCTGGCCCTTAATCTGTCATTGCTAATATTTCCATCCTCTTGAATGTAAATGTATTTTCCGTTTTCAATACCCACTAGTACAGAGGAGTCTGGAATAGAGTTTATTACGAAATAGTTTGCAAATTCATAGCTGTTGTCTGCGTCTATGGACATTATCGTTGCTTTCCCGTCATATTCTTTTGCCAGTTCACTAAGTATTGGCTTCATTTCTTGGCATGCTCCACACCAATCAGCTCCGATTTTTAAAAGAACTGGTCCTTTTTGAAGAGATTCGTTTATCTGCTCCAGTTGTGTTGCTTCGACAACATGATTTTTTTCCGAAGTATTCTGGAGGCTTGTGGCGTTTTTCATGACCTCTTTAGTACATCCGGCCGTAAAGAGCACAACAGCTAGTAGGATAAACAGTATAATAAATTTATTCATGTTCTCAGCGTCAAAATTTGTGTTGTAATTCTCTGTCTCTTCTGTATTAATAATTTTCCGTAGTTGTTTAAAATTAGACTGATATAATTAATAATGAAGCTAAAATATATACTTAATGAGAAACAGAGAACAAAAATCAAATTTATCTGCTATCAGTCTTACAAATATGAATAATATTATTGTGTTGCCAAATAAAAGAAACGGCATAAGTAAATAGGAATCTAAATTAAAAATATAAAAAAGGGAAATAATTCAATATAATTTCAACCACTTTCTGCAAGTGTACTCAAGAATGAAATCTATTTTTCTCAATATAGGAGTAGCTTAAAAATAAATCTAACTTTCAATGGATAATAATGGGTAAATAGGTAACCAAATAATACGCCTGTCTACATTTGCAGAATTTCGGATTCCAATCAACTTTTGAATAATTTATTGAGCTTATATACAGTTTTTTCGAATCTCGTCAGTCCTTAAAACACTTTCTGCAAATCAGAAGAATATTCAAAAATTATTAAAGGCAGTGGAGTCGTTAATAAAAGCAATGAAAAATAACTCAATTTATGGTATAGAAACAGCCATTTCACTGTCCATATCACCTTAATTAGTTAGTATCGTTGATTATATAATTGGCAGTATTCCAGATTTGCTGTAAATGCAAAGTTAAATTTTAATACATTGCATTAAAATGGGTTCTTCCTAAATATGATTTATCCTTCCCATTATTTCTTGATATTTGCTATTTTATCGAAATAAATGTAGACATGAAATTCCTCACTAACATGCTCAAATAAATAGAAAAATAATAATTATCCTTAATTTTTCGAACATTGATCTAGTCATTATCTTGGGCAGGAAGTTTCTTCTAATTTTGGTTTCCAAGACCGTTCCAAAACTAATCAGTGAATTGCCATCTAGATCTTAAGGGGATTTTAATAATCCCTAAATTATTTTCTATTCATATAAAAGTATATAAATGAATTTTGAATATCATAAGTTTTTGAAATCCTCCTAAGGATTATTCACTTATTAATCCAGTGATTAAATAAAATTAAAAATGTAAAACTTACACTATTGATGACCTTTGCCCTAAAGTCCCATTTTCCCCACTTGAGGTACAAGTCCAAGACTTTAGGTGTAAAAGGGACTTTAGTGTAAAACTTGTTTGATGAATAAATTCAAATATACATAATCTTATTATGTTTAGATATTGGCAATTAAGTGGTTAATGCCACTGTTTTTCAGCTCAATGGCGTGAATCTTAAAAGAAGGACATTAGAAAATTCCGTTGCAAACTTTTGAACGCTACCTATGTATTGATGTATTTGGATATCGAATAATGAATTCACTTAAAGAACGATTCTTCCTGAAATTCAATATTTTTATCAAAAATATAAAGATCACTGGATCTTGGAATATAGTTCAAACATGCCTTAAATTATACATCTAGTCTCGTCTGGCTAATGCCAAAAGTTTAAATAACTGCGTACAAGATCCCATGAAATGCATTGCTAATAGATTGCGATTCTTTGTTTTTAGATCTATCAAAGACACTATCAGAGTTTTCCAAAGCATGCCATCCGGTATTATAAATTTGCAAGGGAAAAGCTCGAGATATAGTATTATCATCAATTAAGGGATTATGATATAGAGGATTTAGGTAAACCTCTGATTATCACGAGTCATTTATGCACAATTTATAAGCAAATGACAAAATTTAGAGTTTATCGAAATCCTCTATAAATTTCACGAGGTGAACCTTTGAAAAAACTACAAACTATACTCGTTTTATTACTGATAACATCTGTCTTCGTATCTGGCTGTGTATCCGATAAAGGAAATGTATCCAACAATGGAAGCGGAGTTCAAAGAGCATCTGAAATTACAAAACTGAGAATAGGCCATCAGCCAAGTGTCCATCACATTGCATTTGTGGTTGCAGATGAAAAAGGATGGTGGCAAGCAGATCTTGCACCTTACGGAGTTAAGGATGTAAAAGAGTATGTATTCCAGACAGGCCCACCCGAAATGCAGGCCATGATGGCTGGAGATTTGGACGTGGCTTATGTTGGGGCAGCCCCTGCTGTTACAGCCCTTAGTCAGGGTCTTGACGCAAAGATTGTTGCGCCTGTACAGATAAATGGTTCAAGTCTTGCTCTAAGGCCAGAATACAAGTATACAGGTCCTCAAGACTTAAAGGGACTCAAAATAGCTACCTATCCACCTGGATCAATTCAGAATACGCTATTGAGAAAATGGCTCAAGGAAAACGGAGTTGACCCTGAGAAAGACGTGACAATCGTTGGAATGGCCGCAGCAGGAGACGCCATCAGTGCTATTTCAGCTAAAAAGGTAGACGCCGTCTTCCTGCCTCACCCCGCCCCAACAAGTGTGGAAAAGGGAGGCAATGGGAGAATCATCGTACAATCTGGCCAGATGGAACCTAATCACGTATGTTGTGTACTTTTGATAAGTGGAAAACTTATCCGGGACCATCCGGATATTGTGGAGCAGATTGTAAAGACGCATATTAAGGCGACCGAATATGCCAAGACGAATAATGACGAAGCTGCTCAGATTTATTCAAATAAAACTTCAGAGGATATAGAAACTGTGAAGACATCTCTTAAAGAATGGGATGGAGAACTGATTACAGACCCTGCACTTATTGAAAACTCGACTGTCGATTTCTCGAATGTCCTATATGGGCTGAATTACACTCAAAAACCTCTGACAAAAAAAGATATATTTGATACGAGTTTCTATGAGAAAGCTATCAACGAGAAATGAGAAAGAAGAAATATAGCAACTATTCATCTTACAAAAAAAAAAACCATTCTGGAGAGCTCTATTTTGATGCAATAGAGTCTTACGATTACTATGTGGTTGGTAAATAAAAACTATGATTAATAAAAGCAGTTAACTAAAATCAGCCCGACGATAATTACTCATAGAATTCTAGTAAAGATGGCTAATGATGTTGTTCTTAATTGGATAAATAGTTACTAAAGAGATTATAGAAATATGATCAAGATGTACAAATGCCTCTGCTTTCATAGGAGGAAATTATAATTATTATTTTTTCTTAAAAATGAGTCTGTCGAAGAGATAAAAAAGTAATAATTATTTTGTAATCTATTTTTACAGATTGACGTTTTGAAGCACCTAAATGTCATTATATCCTTTAATGTACAGTTTGATTTCGTAATTTTTACCTCTCCTGTAGATATATTTTTACATTTAATGCCTCTTCCATCTTCATATGCTAATCCACATGCTTTCTATAGAACGTGAATCATCCCCCTTCCTAATCGGGTTGATACCCTCCAAGAAAAGGGCTTCCTTCGATTAATTCCTTCATCTGTTCTCAAATTTAAGATCCATCGGAACTTCTGTATTGTCGAAGATTATCAACAAGTTGTTGATAGCTTGTCCACAAAGTATTTTGTATAGGAAAATTAACATAATTATTGATAGAGATTATAACAAAAAGATGTACACAACATCTTCAGATTCACTCTAGGATAGCAGTGAAAGAACTTTTCTCATATGCACATAAATTGTATACCTATGGCCCTTGAAAATCAAAGGTTTATCAAAATACTCTAAAATATTTCATTTTGAATAATTCCTTCATATACAGACCGAGGATGCGAACATACCCAGTTTCTTGCAGCTGGGTGTGGCACCGAAACTTTGATTCCAGCAACAAAATTCTAAGGCACAACATCGAAAATAATTCCAATCAACTTCCAAATAATAATAAAATTCACAATATGTAAAAGTAAGTTAATAACCCAAGGATAAAACCAATAAAAGGTTCCCGAGTAATCCCATATATGCCCAAAAAAAAATATAAAATAATAATAAAAATAGTACTAATTGATGTATAGTAATACTAATAATATTGATTATGACAATATTTACTTAGAGAGGACTATATTTAGCGAGCTTGTTTGAAAGAAATGCTCGAGCATAATTTCAGTTTCATAGCGGATTTATGAAAATTATAAGTTTTGACACTCAACTACGAGCTTTTCCACCAGTTTTTGCTGAATTGCAGTTCTTCTGTTCCCTCCACAAACCATACCCCGAACACCAATGATGTCAGGTCCTATTCTTTCAAGCACCTGGAGGTCATCGAATTTCAGGGAACCCGCAATTGCATTTTCGAGTCCATATTCATGGGCAATATCAGTGAACCTTTTAAGTCCTTTCTCATCCATGAATTCGAAAGTAGATTTCCCATCCTTGATTGCAGTATCTACCATGACTACATCTGCCCTAGCCTTTGCCGCAACTTCGGAAAGCGATAAGGGAGAAATCGAATTAATGCGTTTATAGTCTGAATATCCTGAGGCAACTACTTTCTTTTTTGAGTCATAGTCCTTCACAGCTCTTATTATATTTATAAGAAGCTCGAAGTGCTTGTGCTTGAGTCTGAATATCGTAAAGGCCCACCTTAATGTAGTCTGCTCCCGCAACTGCTGCTCCTAACGCTGCGAGGGATGCAGTTCCGGGTTTGTAATTAAAATCTCCTATTGTTGCGCTTATCGGCTGTCTTCCATTTACAGCTTCTTTTACATCTTTAATTATCCATGGGAAATTGGCTCCAAGGGAACCTTCAATTGGGTTTTTGACATCCACAATATCAGCACCTCCTCTTGAAACGATGATCGCTTCCTCTTTATTCATTGAACTTACAAGTACTTTCATAGAAATCCTCTAACAAAGTGTGGAATTAGAATCATTATAATGAATATTTAGTTTTGGTATGAAAGTACATGAGGGATCCTCTCAAGTACTCACACTATCCTCTTTTCCCACAATTACGATTATTTAGCTAATTATTTTTATACTTTTATCACCCGAGAATATCTCAGGCTCAACAAACTTCCTCCTCTTTTAACTCTTCGCTTTTGAGATTTCATTTCATCTTAGTACATTTTGCAATTTGTAATAAGATGCTATATAATTGTTGCACTTTTCCTTGCTATGATACCAATTACCTTCGTATACCCAGTTTATTTCGTTTTCCAGTTAATAAACGTTCTATAAAAAGGAAGACATGCCTGAAAATAGCTGAAGCGTTACAAAAATGGGTAGAAAAAAAGCAAATCAAGTTAAAGATTTCCAACACAAACTTTCCAAAACTATGGTTGAAAACACTAGAGCTAAAACTATCATAGTAGGTGACCTTAGTGTGTACAAATGGCTCAACCTAAAGTAACAGATGATAAAAAGGAAAAAAAGACGAAACAAAATAACGGTCAAAATCGTTCTACTAGGGATCTAGGAAAACGAGGTAGATTGGTTCAATTCTGGACCTATAAAGCAAAATTTGTAGGTAAAAGTGTAATAAGAATTAAGAAAAACAAACAACTAATAAATGTTGTAATTGTGGGAAAATCCATGATATGCATTCTTTGAAGCTTGTTATGATTTGAGATTGCAGGAACAATATTATAGTATCTAAATAGTTCTATCATTATTATGTTACGTTTCCTATCACAAAATACTTTGTGGACAAGCTATCAACAACTTGTTGATAATCTTCGACAATACAGAAGTTCCGATGGATCTTAAATTTGAGAACAGATGAAGGAATTAATCGAAGGAAGCCCTTTCCTCGGAGGGTACCAACGCAACTGAAAAGGGTATTTCATTTCGGAAATAATTCGATAAATGTTTGAATTTATTACCGTGTGAAAAAAGTTATCTGATAGATATAATTATCCCTAAAAAGCTTAATGCTATTGCAATAATAGTTATAAAAAAAATTAAACTTGAACTTACATTCTCTAATTGGTCGTTATCTTTATGACCCATGATATTAAATATACGCCAACTTGCTAAAAAAGTTTTCGATTAATATGTGCACGAATAAAATAGACATTCATCATAAGCTGCCAATTGATATAGATATATAAATAGGAAAATAGTTCTCCCACATTTTTAATTTCATTAGTTTATTTTTCGTTTTTTGTGAAGGCTTCGTTATACGTACAATGAAAACAAAAGTCTAAATTGATACTTCCAAGTTGTTATAGTCTATTCGCATTTTGCTGATTTTGCTGTAAAATCACAGATCTCAGCAATCTATAAGAGAGAAAATAACACATTTTAAGAATCCATCAGATTAAAATATTTTAAATATTTAAGGAAATTTAAATAAACTTTTTAATTTCTTCATATCCTCATAGATGGTATCTATAAATTGTGATAATCAAAAGTTTATTGAAATACTCAATAATCTTCTCATTTCTTTTCGTAAATAAAATTCAGAGTACATCGAAAATTAGCTATAAGCTGTCGAATATTGCTATATCTGTATTTTTTGCAAGTTCTTCAAACTTCATTTTTGGAAGTGTTATCTTCAGGATGCGATTTCCAATTTTTGAAGTGCTTCCACCTTTTTAAAGATGGTTGGCAGGTGGCAAGCTCAGAAAAAACCAGTATATTTTCCTTCCTTACAAATATATCCTCCCTCTTCTACTTTTTTTCCTTCTCGATCTTTGCACTTATATCAAGCATTCTGCTTTAATGTTTATCTAAACATTCGTTTTATTGATTCATAGCTTGTCAGTAGTGACCACAAGCTTGTTTTCTTCTTCCTTGAAGTCAACAATAGAATAAATACAATTGCTTCCCCATTTTTACATAGGCATTTATTCTTCAAACAGCTGATTTAGTCATTCCTGCTTTTTCCTGTTCGATTCAAAAAAATCTCTGCATTTTTATTTTGAAAATGTTTCTTAGTAGGCCAGTTCATTTAAAATTCCACATAAAATAAAGTTACAACACAGCAGTTGTTTTACAATATATTGGAAAAGACTATACATTTACTTCTTTAGAAATTTCACTTAAATGTAACTTAAAAAGGACCTGAAAAATATGTTTGTCGTGTGTCTGTGAATTATTGAAAATCTTAAACACTAGATTCTATCTACATTTTCCCAAAAATTGGAGATATACTCGTTTTTTTATATTTGATCAATAATTCAAGGAAACTAAATAAATTTTGATTTGTGAATATACATGAAAGTGGGAGATAAAATTTCAGCATGAACAATTAACAGGAACAAAACCAATGATTCGATCTGAACAAATTCTGTGATTTAGGTCTTCTTAGTGAATATGAAAAATATAATGTTGGAAGCAAAAATAAATAATATAGAAAAAAAATGATTGAGTTAAAGAAAAAAGCTATAAATAACATTTCAAATTCCCCGTAAACGATAAAAAAGCAAAAGATTTTGACAGAATCAGAGAGGATTTCGATAAACATCTAAGTTTGACGAATAATACATATAGTATTTATAAATATATTACGAAATATGAGGGTTTATCGAAGTCTTCAACAATAATGGAATTTTTATGTAGCCAGGTTTTTTATCGGGATATTTAAAATTATTAGAATAATTGATTCTATTGTTAATTTGCCACATTTTCTTTTGACATCACTTGGAAGTAAATGCGATCAGAGATCTAAAATTAATGTGGTAGTCAACTCAAAGATAACTGATTCTTTAATCAGATGTGAGTATTTCGTGCCTCATAGATGGTTGATATTTTCATCCTAGCAATACACCTTGTTCAAATTCACTCTTTTTCTGAGCACTTGCATACAGAGAACCAAAAACTAAACCATGCAGAAAAGAAAAAGCAGGTATGTAACTTGTCTGGATAAAAATTAATTGATTATTAATATACCACCTATGAATGTATTAATAATAAAACTTGCACAGTTAAACTGAAAACTCAATCCCATTTAAACCTATAATTGTCTAAAATTTGAGGTTGAACTTCAAAGTTTATTTTACTTAATTTCATACTTCCATTGTTCAAGTCCATAATTACAAAAAAATCTTTAAATTTAAGTATCACATGAATTAGACTTTTACGGTTTCGCTCGAATCTCCCAAAAAATGTCCTTAAAAAACAATTTCTTTGCTTCCTTAATGATAAAGCCAGCTTCTTCTATGTTCCTTACAGTATGTCGATTTGTATGATCCCCAAACAGAAAAAATAAAATCGGATCAATTAATTCCTCAAATCGGGCAATAATAGGATTACGACTGCGCATGTGCTCTAGCGCTATCATCTCACCTGATGGTTTCAGAACACGTCTCATTTCAGTAAGAGCCTTCACAGGATCAGAAATTGTGCAGAGGACAAAAGTCGTAACCACATAATTGAAGCTGTGATCCGAAAATCCAAAGCTCTCGGCATCCATAAGAATAAAAGTGACATTTTATATATCCTTTGCTTTTTCTCTGGCGTTTTCAAGCATCCCTTTGCTGTTATAGATTCCGGTTACCGAACAACATGGAGGATAGTATTTCATATTTATTCCATTTCCCACTCCGACTTCCATAATTTTTCCGTTCAGGCTTGAAATTGCTTCTTTTCTCCATTTTTTGAAAATGAGAAGCTCGAGCGTCAAATCTATTAGCTCATATATGGGTGCAATTCTGTCGTACTTAGGATTTACTGACACAATAATCAATTCACCAGTTATAGGTACACGACTATTATTTGGGTAATGTTATTTAAAAAAATCATTTAAAGCGTGTTACACAAAGAGTTGAGAAACAAATAATTATTTGGAATGAAATCGATGTAGATGTTTCTAAAAATAAGTAAGCCTGGTGTAAAAATATGCCTAAATTATTTAGCTGTGGGTCCTTATTAGTATTAATATTGTCTTTTTGGGTCTCACTTTGTAAAATTAGCTCAAAAGCATTTGAAAGAGCAATTGAAATAAATTCTCAGGATTTATATGCCTTAGTACAATCATACATGTATTATATTCTCTCATCAACAACAAGGACCCTCTTCAATCTTTAATTTAAAAAAAGCCATCCATCTTGACTCATCCTATAAAGAAACCTCAAAAAAGACTATGATTTTAAAGAACTATGGATCGACGAATAGTGTAAGGAACTTATTAAGTAAAAAAGAAGATTTAGTTGAATTATTTATTCTTAAGCTGCACGAAATTCTATAAATCGCGGAGAAAACATAAATATACTGGGAAATTTTTCATTTATTGCTTTTCTTTTGTATTCTTCATTCTTCACTTTTAAGTTTAAGAGCAAAGGACTTTGCACCTAAAGTACCATTATAGCCAGACAGTATATACAGAAATTAGACTTTAGATGCAAAAGCTACTTTAGTGAAAGCCAGAAAAATGAGAAAATTTAAATACTTGACAATAAATACATTTTCCTCTTGATAAATTTGAATTTACTACGAAAACGGTAGTAAAATAATATATAGAGGTACCTAAAGAACGTTCACAATAAACACGAAAATATTAGGATAATACTCACTTAAGATATAGTATCAGAATATTATGATGCAACAACAACAAAGTAGAAAAAAACATCCTATGAGAATGAGGGATCTATTAAGAAACAAGAGTATTGGCTCCAAAAAAATATCACCGAAACGAATTTATGCAGCAACTAAAAAAATATTCAAAGCAGAAAACGTTGTAACTACCATCCAAAGAGTGAATATGAAGATGTTATCTACATTTTTTTGGTATGATAGATATCTTCTGATGATATTAAAAACAAAAAAAGATAGATAGGGATCTTTTTATATATTTAAAAATATTTTCTATCTGAAATAATTCTTATTTTTGCTATTTTTAACCTTAGGCAGGGAGTTGAAGATTCGAGAGAATTAGTAGAAGATTTTGCAGTATGAGCTAAAACATTACGAACTTCTTATAATAATATTTTGCTTCATCAGAGAAAGTAATTATATCAACGACATTGTATAATTCAAAGATATAGGCAGTAAACTAGTTGCATTGATATCAAGTGTATTCATTTCCACTGTCATGATCAATAAATCCATCACCTCCAATAACTTTTTTTGATTTGTTATGATTTATAGAAATAATTTTGGAACTGACGAGATACCACTCATACTGACAAACTGGATCTCTCTCATTATTTAATTGACGTTATTCCAAAATATCCTTAAGATAGTCGAAATATCCGTTTTTCATTAAGTTTTTAACAATCCCAGAAAACCCGAGAAAAGAAAAAAAACTAACAATATTTTGAATCCTTATTTCCCATAGTTTACCTCAATTTGACATACAGTAAAAAAATTTTAATAATTAACTATAATTTTGGTAATGAACTATGATAATAAAAACATCAAAAACATAATGCTAGACAGTAAAAACATTACAGAGAGGTATTAAATCCAAAATAAAAATACAAACAAACAGAAAGGCCTATATCAAAAGAATATATCAAGTCTTACAAAAAATAGCCTGAAAACAAATGATATCATTTTAGTACTTGAATCTTCATATGTTATTAATTTTTTATATAAGTTGTACCCATTTAATAGTATCTGTAGAGTATTTCAAGAAAACCCCTTAATTTCATCAGACGCTTACAAATTGCAGACAAATGACTCATGAAAATCAGAGATTTATCGAAGCTCTCTGTAAATGAAGATTCGAAACTATGTTGCACAATAATGGGTGTCAATGGAAAATATGGATTGAAGAAATTCATCCGAAAATATACGATAAACGATAGAGAGGGGAATAAACCAAATAGTTTAAATAATTACAAAGAGTATTCACCCAAAAATGAAGGTAATTATGAAAATTAATGAGACTGAGCTTCGGGAAAATAAACATGAAACTTATTATTTGGGTCTCCCCACATATAGATTATCAGTATCATTGGGAATGTAAGAAGCAAAAACTATGAAAAGAGTGAACAGGAAAATTTAATGCTGTAGGAGAAAGTTCTCCGAATCAATTAAAAAAATTGAAAAACGAGAGGGACAATGAACTCGCCTAAATTTAAAATTCACAGCTCTTCTAAAATATACGGCACCTCTGTAATCGGGAAAGACACGGTAATACTGGAAAATGTGATTCTTGGATACCCTGAACACAAGGTCCTTATGGAGATCTTGAAACAGAATATAGAAATTGAAGATTTTGATTTCCCGGGCTGTAACATAGGCCAGAATTCGATTATAAGGATCGGATCAACGATATTTTCCAATGTAAACACTGGGAAAACTTAAAAACTGGACATAATGTGATGATTAGAGAAAACACTGAAATAGGAAACAATGTTCTTATTGGAACCAATGTCATTATAGATGGCCATGTGAATATCGGAAACAATGTCAGCATTCAGGGCAATGTATATATTCCTACCAATGTTGTTATCGAAGACAGTGTGTTTATAGGCCCCTGTGCTGTTCTAGCCAATGATAAATATCCCATCCGAAAAAAATACGAATTAAAAGGTCCTGTTTTGAGAAAAGGTGCTTCGATAGGTGCAAATGCAACCCTACTTCCAGATGTTGAAATTGGAGAAGGAGCAATGGTTGCCGGAGGAGCACTTGTAACAAAAAGCGTACCTTCCTGGAAACTTGCTATTGGCGTGCCCGCCAGAATACGGGAACTTCCGAAGGATTTATGTGAATTGAATAAAATATAACTATGTAATAATTAAAATTAAGTAAGAGCAAATGATAGTAACATTAAAGAGGTCCAAAAATGATCCCGATTGCTAAACCTCTGCTGGGTAAAGAAGAGATTGACGCAGTAAAAGAAGTCCTGAATTCAGGCATGATTGCACAGGGCCCGAAAGTAGAAGAATTCGAACTTGCTTTTTCCGAGTACACTAGCTGTGATTATGCAGCCGCAGTAAACTCTGGCACTGCAGCCCTGCATATTGCGCTTCTAGCCCATGGAATAGGAAAAGAAGATGAAGTGATTACAAGTCCCTTCAGCTTTATTGCCACCGCGAACAGTATCCTTTACACAGGGGCAAAACCTGTTTTTGTAGACATCGAACTAGATACATTTAACATCGATCCGGAGAGAGTCAAGGAAAAAATCACTTCAAAAACCAGGGCCATTATGCCAGTTCACCTTTACGGACACCCTGCAGAAATGAAAGCCATAATGGAAATTGCCGAAGATAATAAGCTTTTTGTAATCGAGGATGCCTGCCAATCCCATGGCGCAGACTGCCTTGGAAAAAGAGTAGGAAGCTTTGGGACAGGAGCATTCAGCTTTTATCCGACAAAGAATATGACGACTGGCGAAGGAGGGGATGCTTACAACAGACAAAAAAGAAATTGCCGAGAAAGCAAAAATGATTAGAGCCCACGGCTCAAAAGTTCGCTACCTGCATGAAATGCTAGGTTTCAATCTTCGCATGACTGATATTGCAGCTGCAATTGGGATTGTGCAGCTTGGGAGACTGGAAAAGTTTACAAAAGACAGACAGATAAACGCAGGAATTCTCTCAGACGGCCTCAAAGAAATATCTGGGCTTGTACTTCCAGTCACAAAAGAAGGCTATAGTCATGTTTTCCACCAGTACACTATCAGGGCCAAAAATAGGGATAAGTTAGCAGCTTTCCTGAAACAGAAAGAAATCGATTCCGGGATCCATTATCCGATACCCATTCACAAACAGCCCTTCTACAGAGACCTTGGGTATAAAGACTTTCTGCCGGTTTCAGAGAAAACAGTTGAGGAGGTCCTCTCCCTTCCTGTACACCCTGGATTGTCCAGAGATGACTTGCAGAAAATAGTCGAAGCATCCAGAGAATTTTATGCAAAAGATTGAATAGTTTTCCAGTCACTGCAGTTTCAAGAAACAGGAAGTGAGAACTTTTGATCAGAGTAGGAGTAATAGGCACAGGTGCCATGGGACAGAATCACTTAAGGATTTACAGTGAAATGGAGGGTGTGGAACTTGCTGGGATATCGGATATAGACCAGAAGCGTGTCGAATTTATGGCGACACAATTCAAGACAAAGGCCTTTACAGATTACAAGAAAATGCTTCTTGAAGGACTTGATGCTGTAAGTGTAGTTGTGCCAACAAAGCTACACAAGCAGGTAGCACTCGATGCCCTTGATGCAGGAATGCAGGTCCTTGTAGAAAAACCGATTGCAGATACGACTGAAAATGCTGAGATGATGATCGAAGCCGCAAAAAAAGCAGGAAAAGTCCTTATGATAGGACATATTGAGCGTTTTAACCCCGCAGTCATAAGGCTTAAAGAAATCATAAACTCAGGAATCTTGGGTAAGATAGTTTCAATCTCAACAAAAAGAGTAGGGCCCTATAACCCGAGGATAAGAGATGTGGGAGTAATTTTGGATATAGGAGTCCATGATATAGACATCATCTCGTACCTTTACGGCAAAAAAATAAATAGTGTTTATGCTATTGCAGGTGCAGATATCCACTCATTTGAAGACCATGCCTCAATTATCCTCCGTATGGATCATAACTTTGCAGGGGTTGTAGAAACAAACTGGCTGACCCCACATAAAGTAAGACAGCTCACAGCGATAGGAGTGAAGGGGGTTGCATACCTGGACTACATCAATCAAACAGTACAACTTCATGATAATGAATGGATAAGAAAAGCCAAGGTGGAACACAGCGAACCCCTAAAAAATGAGCTCAAGTATTTCATAGACTGTGCTGCTACAGGCAAAACCCCCAATCCCTGTGGAGAAGACGGAAAACACGCTCTAGAAGTGGCAATGGCAGCTATAAGGTCCTATCAAGAAGAACGATTAATTGAAGTAGGAAAATAATCGTAAAAGACCCTGAGAAAGCAAAATCCCCCAACCTCTGGAAACAAGTAATATCTGAAAAACAATTTAGGAAATGATAATTATGAATAAATTAGAACTACTTCTAAAGGAACGTGGGCAGATAAAAAAAATAGGAGTTATAGGGATGGGCTATGTAGGTATACCTTCAGCGGTTCTTTTTGCAGATTCCCCATGTTTTAATAAAGTTCTCGGTTTTCAGCGCAACTCAAAAAGTTCAGGTTATAAAATCGATATGCTCAACCGAGGAGAAAGTCCTCTTAAAGGAGAGGAACCAGACCTTGAAGATATTCTTGCCAGAGTAGTAAAAGCCGGCAAGCTAGAATGCACTCACGATTTCTCAAAAATCTCCGAACTTGATGCAGTCACCCTTGCAATTCAGACTCCTTTTGCAAATTCTAAAGACCTACAGCCCGATTTTTCCGCACTTATTGATGGCATTAGAAATGTAGGAAAATATCTTAGGCCAGGTATACTTGTAGTACTCGAGTCAACAATAACCCCTGGCACAACTGAAAGTATAGCAAAACAGATTCTTGAAGATGAATCTGATCTAAAAGCAGGAGAAGACTTTGCACTTGCCCATGCTCCTGAAAGGGTAATGGTTGGAAGACTTTTAAAAAATATCCGAGAACATGATAGAATAGTTGGTGGCGTCAATGAAATAAGTACCAGAAGGGCAGTTGAGTTGTATTCCCCTGTGTTGACTGTAGGAAAAGTAATCCCGATGAGTGCAACTGCAGCTGAGGTCACAAAAACTGCAGAAAATACTTTCCGTGACCTTCAGATTGCAGCAATCAATCAGCTTGCTCTTTACTGTGAAGCCATGGGTATAAATGTCTATGACGTCAGGAAAGGCGTGGACAGCTTAAAAGGAGAAGGGATCACAAGAGCTGTCCTTTGGCCAGGTGCAGGTGTCGGAGGCCACTGCCTTACTAAGGACACTTACCATTTGGAAAGAGGAGTTAAGATGGGGAATTGGCATCTTGATTACCCTGAAGATACAGATTCAATCTACATAATTGCAAGAAAAATCAATGACTTCATGCCCACGCATATGTATAACCTTACTACTGCAGCCTTTGAAAAAATTGGGAAGAGAATGAAAGGTTCAAAGATTGCTATACTCGGCTGGGCCTTTATCCGCGACTCGGACGATGCCAGAAATACCCCTTCAGAGCCTTACAGGAACCTCTGTCTGAAAGCAGAAGCCAAAGTAATGGTTCATGATCCATATGTTATAAATTATCATGGAATCGAGATTTTGGATGACCTTAAAAAGGTTGTTACGGACGCAGATGCTGTTGTGTTCCTTGCAGAGCACAGCGAATATTTTAATTTAAGGGCCGATTGGATAAAGAAAGTTACTGGCAAAGAGAATACGATTATCGTTGATGGTAGAAATGTAATTGAACCGGATGATTTTATTAGCAAGGGATTTGTGTATAAGGGGATTGGGAGAGGTGATAAGAACGAACATGTAATAGTACCAGCATAAAATATTTTTATTTGAGAGCTTAGTTAGGTTTTTCATATTCTGCAAGAGGGTAAAACCATGATTGAAATACTAAAAAAAAACGAGGAGCTTTGGGACCTTTTTACCAAAAAAGAAGAATACAATTTGACTTTTTCTGACAAATATGATAGATTTCCTTACTATTTAAGTAATCAGAGAGATGTTTTTGATCCAAAAGTATCCAGGTTTCTAATAGAAAATGGTTTGTGCCCTGAGTATCCAGACGGGAAAAAATTTGCGGTCTGTCTTACTCATGATATTGATGTAGTATATCCAGAAAGACTGTACCAGATAGTTGGAACAGCTAAAGCACTCTCTAAAGGGAAATTAATAGATGCTATGAAAATGCCCTTTTTTAGAATCAACAAGAAGTGGAACCCTTATTGGAACTTTAGAGAAATAATGAAGTTGGAAGCAAAATACAATGCAAAATCCACCTTCTATTTTCTGGCCTTACATCCTGGAGAGAAGGACTTCAATTACAAAATAGAGGACCTTGAGACCGAATTATCTTTTATATCTGATGATGGATATGAAGTCGGCCTACATGGAGGACATGAATCCTACAAAAATTTAGAAGATATAAAGGAAAAAAAGCATATGCTTGAAAAAGCCCTTGGGAAACAGGTTGTAGGGTACAGAAATCATTATTTAAAGTTTAAAGTTCCGGATACATGGGAATTGTTGAGCAAAGCAGGCTTCAAGTATGATACAACATTTGGGTACCCTGACTGTGCAGGCTTCAGGAATGGAGTATGCCACCCATTCAAGCCATTTAATCGAAATACAGAAAAACAAATAGACATCCTCGAAATACCTCTTATAATTATGGATCGAACTTTGCTACGAGATTATATGCGCCTTGACATCAAAAAGGCATGTGAACTCATAAAGAGACTTGTCAATAAAGTAGAGCAGTACAATGGTGTGGTTACGGTCCTCTGGCACAACAATACATTAGTTGGGGAAGAGAATCTTAAGCATTATGAAAAATTCCTCAAATACGTTTCCAGCAAAAAAGCATGGATTGCAAGTGGAGAAGAAATCTGTAACTGGTGGTTTACCAATGTTGAAAAAAAGTAGTTACGGCTCCAGGAATCCTGAGGATATTCGCTTGATAGTTATCAGGATTATTTTATAGGATTCCTATTTACCTCTATTTTTTTCTTCGCGGGAATCCTGTTCAAATCTTTCTCGCTAATTTCTATAGTTGACCTTACTTTTTCTTTTCTTGTAACCATTCAGACTACCTAAAATCAATCTATTGATGTCCATTTTGACACAATAGACACGCATGATTACAAACTGATTGGAAAATAAAAAAATGATAATAACCTACAATTAAATTAAATCAGCGAACTTGAATTCGCGAATTGGATATTATAACTAGATATATTGAGATAGTTCCCCAGGATTAATAGTTAGATCAGTTAGTTGGATTTAATTTCGAATTGTATTTTTTTATAGAACGAAGAGTCAACTCATATATCTTCAGCCTAGAAGATGCAAGAGTAAACTTCAACATTGGTTCCGTATTTAGATATATCTAACACTTGTGGAATACTTGTTCATGTTATTTTGAAGATTTTCATGTTTGTTTTGGAACTAAGTATTTTAAGTTAATTGTTTAATCAAAGCGATATGTATTGACCCCCACAGAATTCCATTCATGTCAAGAAAAATGTGGGTGATATTTTGATTATAATTATACTCTTTGGTCAAAGGAAATTTCACAGCCCCTGCTAGGTCATTCATATCTATACTGAAATCGATGGGATACAGAAGCTTCATGTTCGTAGATGCTAACAGATATCGTTCAAGTTCATCGCGAGTGAAGATCTCCGAAAATATTTTGTAATGCCCACGCAACAAATTGTAAGGAAATTGGCTGTCTTTCTCTCGATATCTATGTAGTTTTTCCAATTCTTTACCTACAAAGATCTCAGTTGCGATACTGGCGACACCCCCGGGCTTCAGCACACGCTCGATCTCTTTCATACAATCTAATACTGCTTTTTTTCCCCCAAAATGCTCAATAGAAGAATAGCTAAAGATTGCATCGAAAGTATTATCTTCGAAATGAATAGCAGTGCCGCTCATGATCTGCACGCTTAGTCGCTTGCGGTTAAACTGACCGGGAGAAAATAGCTCTGGACTCTCTAACATGCTTTTATTTGCTTCTCTCCACTTTTTGGACGTTATAGTGTACAGATCAGTACAGAAGACATACTTTGTATGGTTCGTCAGATAAAAAACTGGCGCTTCAGTGCCACTTCCTATGCCCAAGACGATGCAATTAGTATCTATCTTTCCTGCTTTTTTCAGCGCGAGCATTCCAATAGCCCATTCCCAGTGCTTACGATGCCGGCCTGCTATATCGGCTGCTTTTCTGATACCAGATAGAAGAATTTCCTGCATCATCTCTGATAACTCTGGGTCGTTCCAGTCTGCTGTAGCACAAATCTTATTTAAGCTCTTCATAGTATCTCTGATATTTTTTTAGAATATTTCAATAAAACTCAATATTGAGCTGGTTGTTTATAAAGCCTATCTAGACAGTTTGTTGAAATAGGAGGTTTAACAAAATTAGCTATATTTTTCATAGAGTACTTAAGTACGTGAAGTTGTGAAGGCACTGTAAGATGCATACCATATTCTCCTTCTATGATGGTACTTTCCTGAATACTCCTATCGATTTGACCATCTGGATTTATTAGATATGTCTCCACATTTTGGGTAGCATGATTTTGTGATCATGGGGAAATCTGCTAGATATATACTCTTTCCACTATCTTCATATTGGGTATGGTTGTTGCAGGCCTAGCTGTCTTACCAAGCTTCGCTTCCCAAGTGGGAGATCTCCTTCTGCTAGATAAATGATTCTATTTTGAAGTTCTCTGATTATTTATGGAGTTGTTCTCTTAAACTAAATATTTATATATCAGAAATTCCTTTAATTCATCTACACGAATGCAGAGCATCATAATAAAAATATATAAAAGATGCCAAGATGGCGGAGTGGCTACGCAATCGCCTGCAGAGCGATTTTATTCCGGTTCGAATCCGGATCTTGGCTTTCCTTTTAGAGGATTAATTAATCTAATTTTAAATTAATTGATGAATTAAATTTAAATATATCGTAAAATGCTTTCAATAAATCTATACAATTCTTAGGTGATAGAGCAGACGTACATCTCTAGATGAACGGTAACTTGCTTAATTTTTCCCAGAACTTTTTAACTCACTTGTTTTTTTCAGATAATCTTTCTTCTCAGTCCACTTGAGCGCAGAGAATGATCTGTGTGATCTAATATATAATTTGGAATAGTTTAGCCTTTGTATACGATCCAGACCTCAGCTATTATATTGCAAATATTAATTCTCAAGAATGGATATTGATGAACTCAGGAGAAGACTTGCTAAATTTTTCAATTAATATTGCACGAATGATTTTGGGTATCCGGTTTTAGTACTTATTTCAATAATATATCCAACGGACCTGAAATGATGTAACCTATTCTGAAACATGGAAACTTTTTCAGAAATTACCAAGTTCATAGGATATTGTTTAAGGCGATGTTTGAGAGATTGGAATTTTCATATATAATTTTGACCTGTACAGAGTAAAAGAAGGGGGGATAAAGAGAACTTCCAAAATTATTATTTAGAAATATAATAGCAAGGTTCCTTAGATATTAAATCTATGCTTAAACTTCCTGGAATCAGTTTGGAGGCGGTTAACTGTGTATGCTTAGCCATATTTTACCTTAAATATGCCTTTTCAGTAGCTGCTCATTCTCACATAATTTCCAACGGGCTCGGTCTGGTAGAAAAAAGATTCCTTAGAAAACTGAAACTGAATAAAAAATATCTCCCAAAAAATACTTGGGAAATAAAACTCTCTTGCCTATAAAATGAGGGGAAGATATCTGAGGCCCATTTTCCCCAGGTTCTGAGCGTGCTTCCAAAATGACACATGTACTAAAATTCTTGTTTGAAGAGAAATTTCCGGTAATCTCGGTAATTTCGGAATCTGAGTCTAAGGCTTATTATACATGGATCAAGAATATTTCAGAAAGGAATTATAGGAGGCCTCAAGGCCCATTATTTCCGAATCTTGTCAGTTCCTAAAATATTTCTGTGAGTAAGAATAAAATTAAAAAGTTATTCAAAATAATGGAATCGTTGATTATCCCAGTCAAATACGCAGAAGCTTGCTGTGGAGATGAAAAATTTCCAGAGAACTGCCAGTAACTAACTGATTTACATTTCAAGCAACTTTTGAGCTATGAAATGAAACTACGTTATGTAATCATTTTATCGATAAAATAAGATAAAAATTGATTTTTTTGATGAAAACGGTAAGATCAGACGTCCTCAGTTGGAAACCTTCATCATTTTGTGAAGCACAGTCTCTGAGAGAAAGAATAAGTAGTATAATTACGAAATAAGAGAATTAGCTCAAAAAAAGTTCCAAGGGAACGAGTTTATTCAGTAACTAAAAATAGTCAAAGCAAGAAAAGTTCTTGCCATTGCTGTCCAAAGAATGAATCTGAAGATGTTGTGTACAGCTTTTTGTAGAATCTCGATCATTGATTACATTGAAAATAAAAGGATTATTATTAAGTATAGTGGATGCTATCTTTAAAATCAAAGAATGATGAACCAGAAAAGAAAAAATCAGATTAAATACAGAAATTAGCGAGAAAGATTTGAACAGGATTCCTGCGGAGGAAAAAACCAGAGGTAAATCCGAATACTCTATGCGACACATTTTAAGTAGAGTCCTCATCCTATTTAACCAAGATCAAGGGAAAACTTTAAGCTTCAAAAATAAGAAGGTAGCATAATATATCAGAAGATATCATAATATATGGGACTGAAATAGTGATTATGAGGCGCGAAAATTAATATATGAGCACATAGTAATGCTCTCATTAAGGCTTGCAATGTATTTTATCAAACAAGAAGATCAATATAACAGCTTATGAGAAGAAAAATTGCGTTAATTTTTCTGTAAAATTACAACCCTTAATAGATTATCGTGCAGAAAATTCATTCTCAAAGGAACCAAATTTTTTAAAATATGCAAAAATTTGATTTCAAATTTACAGTAGATTAGAGATACTGTAAATAAATGCATTATTTTTCCAAAAAGAAGCATTTTAAATTTTTATAAGTTAGTCTATTCTGTATTTTTTAATTAAGAAATAACTTAAATAATGCTTTTAACTATTGAGAGTAGTCACAATCCACTGGAAAAACAGCAAACTGAAACCTTAGTCTTTTGTTGTAATTAATGGAAAAAAAACTTTATGGCCTTTAAATTCGTGGAAGCATTTCCTACGGTGTATCTCATAAACAAGATAAAAACAAGAGGATGATATTTATGGACTTTGAAAAATTAAGACATGGGACAGAACTTATCAAGCGGGGCTTTGCAAAAATGCAGAAAGGGGGTGTGATCATGGATGTAACAACCTTTGAACAAGCCAGAATCGCAGAAGAAGCCGGAGCAGTTGCTGTTATGGCCCTTCAGGCTGTTCCTGCAGATATCAGGAAAGCTGGTGGGGTCGCCCGAATGGCAAATCCTGAAATAATTCAACAAATCATTGATACTGTTACCATCCCTGTAACGGCAAAAGCCAGAATAGGGCATTTTGTAGAAGCGGAAATCCTAGAGGCGCTTGGTGTTGACATGGTAGATGAATCCGAAGTACTGA
>CAWKGG010000120.1:0-14884 GCA_963848985.1 uncultured Methanosarcinaceae archaeon | reverse complement strand
TCCACTTATAAAACCCGGATACCTGAAGGATGCTGTCCAGCCCTCAATTTTGATCCTTAAAACTTTCATCTTACCTCATCAGCCCGGGGAATCTTTTCCTCAAAAAAATCAACTATTTCATTTATAGAACCATAAACCACTTTTCGATCATTTCCTGCATATTTGTCAGTTAAACACTTAAGTACAGGATCAAGCTCTTCCATGAAACCTTTACGTCTTCCGATATAGATATCAGTCAGCAGAATATCTGAATAATCGGAAATCACATCTTCAAATGCGTCCATATCTAATAGAGCTTCTCCATTTTCCTCTCTTACGAGGTTCATAAAAAGATGATTTCCACCGTCTATTCCTGCGAGTATGAGTAATTTTGGTGAGACATCAGTGAGATGAGAAGTTTGTTTCGCACCTCCTGAAAGATATGGAAGAGCCTTTAACACATCTTTTGCTCTTTTCATCCTAATTTCTGCAGGCATTACCCATTTATTTTCAATCTTTTCCGCCCCATTCTTTTCTGCAATTGCTTCGAGCTCTGGATACATATTTTTGTATCCTGCTTTTTCGGTATTATAAAACACGCCGATATTATCAAGATCGAGGGAAAATATCCCTTTCAACACCGTTGAGTAAAATTCGTGCTCATAAGGAACAGGATTACCTTCATGGCGAGCCACTACTCCATAATCCATTGTAGGGCTCTGACCTACAACAGAAACAAGAGGAGAATTCTTCAGGATCGAGAGCCTCGTGACAGTGCCTCCTCCTTCTTTTTTGAGTGCTCTCATATACCCAAAAACGTCATCATCATCGTATTCAATAGGATTAGCACTTGTAAAAGCTATTTTCTTTCCACGCTTGATAAGAGACATATTCCAATTGAATTTTTCCTCCAAAGTAGTGCGCCACCAGTACCTGAGAGCCTGGCCTGAAACATAAGGATATACTTTCCTCCCTTTTCGGATTACCTTCACTCTCACAACATTCTCTGTCCTTTCACTACTATCAGACCCTGCATTATTCAGTGCTGAATGTGGAGCATCGATGAGCATGAAACCATTTACCGTACGTGTCATAACAAGTTCTCCTCAGATAATTCAGTTTCCTCTTCCTCATTAAAGATCATTTCAGATTTCAAAGCATCCTGTTCAACTAGCCAATTGTGCAGATTTTCATAAATTCTGAAAAGCAACAGGTCCTGAGTCTCTCTCCAGCCTATATTTCCTTCAGGAAAGAGGTCTTTCATGAACTCTTCGAGAGTAAAAAGAGAGTTTTGAGAACCTCTTTTAATTCGGTCTTTTTCGATCAGCCTTAGTAGGTTCCTGAATGTGGAAAAATTATTCGCCATTTCAAGCTGATTTAATCTTTTTATGTTTTGAGTATCCTTTATGTACTCAGAAAGGGTGTCCCCGACTTTTTGGAGGGTATCCAATCTCTTATCACTCATGTTCCTGACCTCTTTTAAGTAAAATTCTAGTAGCTCCCAATCTCCATAGACTTGCCGTGTTTTGTTATAGATAAAATATTTAACAATAGAATTTCCTTTCAGAAGATTCGTGTAAACAGAATTTCCTCGATTTTTGTATTCATCACCTTCCTTAATCTTATCCCAGTTAAAATAACCCCTTCTAACAATTTTTCTCCATTCAGAAATCTGCTCCAATTGCTTGACATAAGCTAGAAACTTGAACACAGGAGTTGGGACTCGGTAAATATCAAGATCTGGAGCTTGGCTATAGTTTGTAAAGTGATACATATTTATAGAAGGATTTTCCAGAATCCAGTTCGCCTCGTATTCGAGGAGTATGTCTTCAATTATATGGAAAAGAGCATTAACAGGATTCTTATATCCTTCATCAAAACAACCATTGTAATTCTTTGCCAAAACCTGTCTTTGAACATTTTTTATTGCTTTTTCTGCCCAATAATGCATTATTTTGTCAGAGTTTGAATGTATTAGTAGAAACTTTACACAAGCATATGAGACCAGAGGCGAAAATTGAACCGCAAAAGTACATGCTGAACAATAATCACCACCAGATTGTCCATTTGGGAAAAAATTAATCATTGCACCCGAACCTATCAGTGGGATTTCAGATTTTGTCTTGGGTGCCTTTACATCATGTTTTCCACAAGAAATACAGTTCCCGACTCCTTTCGATGCATCAAAAAGTTCAATTTGATCAATTGAATCTTCGAAAGATTGAAGTAATTTCTTGCCTTTATCGTTGATTTTCACAGAGGGATTAGTAATGGGATTGTTAGGAAAAAAAGAGTACAGATTCTTTACCCACTCAGCAGTTGTATAAATAGGAACCACATCTGAAGCTATCTCTTTGAGATCTTCTATTTTTATTTCTTCTGGTTTTTTTCTACCCGAATACTCACATATAGCCCAAATTCCAGCATCAACAAAAGGATTCCCAGTAAATGTATAAAGAAAGCTTTGGCCCATTATTTGACTTCCACATTAAAAATCTTTCATATTCACAAATGAAAATTAATCCAAAGTAGATTTTAAAATCACATAAATATATTTTTTGTTTTTATATGATATAGATATGAATAAATATCAATTGAAAAAAAGTTTCACCAAAATAATACTAAAAAGAAATCGCTTTATGATCCACTTCTTTGGGAACTTTACCCATATTATTGAATAATTAAATTTAAAAATTCACTTATAATTTTATATTAGTAATGCAGTTTTTATCCTCCTTTTTGAGTCTAATTTTCACAAAAAACTCGGCCTACATAATTTGAAACATTGTGAGATTTCAATCATTTTAAAACCTTTTTATAACTTTAGTTCACCTTTATTTTTAAAATAATTGTTAAAGTTTTTCCATCTATCTCGAGCCTGATTTTAATGCATTCGAAAGCTATCACCACTTCGGCGGGCACAGCTGGCACCACACAAACAAAGTTTCAATCCCTCTAAGGCCTGATTTTAACACTATCGATTCTGGCATGGTTCAGGGCGATATAATGTTTCAATCCCTCTAAGGCCTGATTTTAATGATCAAGACAATGAATACGATTCGCTGAATCTGCGATAGTTTCAATCCCTCTAAAGCCTGATTTTAACGCGGTATGCCGGAATAATCAAACACTTTAACAATCCAGTTTCAATCCCTCTGAGGCCTGATTTTAACCTGGAATAACTGGGGATACAATGATGGATGGTACGGGTTTCAATCCCTCTGAGGCCTGATTTTAACCAAGCACCTATTTGACATGAACTGGCACCATGCCCTGTTTCAATCCCTCTGAGGCCTGATTTTAACCAAAGAAATTTTCCCTAATTTTAAGTAAATTTGATACAAAAGCTATTAATTCGAAGTTTGAAATTCGGGCTTTTATTGCTGTTTTTGATTTATATGCTAATATCCTATTAAATATAAATAGTATCCGTTTTTAAAAAGATTTGGGCATAAAATACAGGGATCGTCCATTTGGCTTTTCTTATATAAATATCCACGAAATAAGAGTAAAATCGAAGTGATGTGAGCGAACATATATTAAAAATATATAGAATAAGTATTTTAATTTAAAGCCCAAGCTAGTAAAGATTAATTTGAAGCTTTGAAATTATCTGCTTCAGATTCGATGGTGAATTTTTCAGCGCGGATTGCTCTCAAAAATTATATAATCCTATTGTAAAACTGAATATTTTCACTAAGATTTTTTTCTCAACCTTAGTCCAATTCTTAGATGCTTAGAATACATGAAAAATTTATTTTTTACTATGTAATTTAATTTTGAACTTTAAATTATGTTGCTTATATCCGCTTTTGGGGTTCCAAAGTTATCTATTCCAATATATTTTTTGTCTCTGGAGCTGTAACAAATAATATGATCCAAATCGACGTCAATCAACTCCTTGAGATGGGATCTGACTTTCAAAAGTTCAGCTTTAGTAAGTTCGCCTTCAAATACGCTGTTCTGAACCCAGTGCATATACTGCTTCAAAAAAATTCATATATTATTTACTCGTTTGACTCCCACATCGTATACTATAATTACGTACATTTTTATCATCCCTTGATAACTAATTCCTACCACCTCATCGTCCACTTTAAAATCTCCTTACCTTCGATTCAGTTCTATGATCTCTACATACCCAAATCCCATAGCATTTTTTTCACCTAAACCTGCGTCATATGCAAATTGTAGAAGTTCTGGATTTGCTGACAGGCAGATATCCATCAGACTACAGCGTCTGTAATTGTTTTCTATCTTTATGCGTTTGGGTTTGAAACTTGGAATATTTATAATTTCAAAAAAGTCTTTCTCGATTTTTGATCCAAAGAATTCTTCGTACCTGGCAACTAGATTTTTATGCAGGTTTTCATGGAATTTTGAGTCTTTGGGGTACAGATCAAATTCAACCAAACGATCTTCCTGGTTCCTCAAAGTCTTTAAGTAGATAGGAGAAAGAGTCCTGAAGGTACATCTGTTCGAAAACTTGGGTACAGGAAGGAGTTCAATTCTTTCGATTATAAAGTTGGTCTTGTTTTCATTGTTCTCGAGAAAAAACTCAGGTTCAAGCAAAAGTCCTTCTGCAAAGCTCCTTATAAATTCAGGATCTGGAGATGAAAGGAAAAAATGAGCTTTCCTAAAATTTAGCCCGTTTTTCCCAGGAATTCTATCCTCAAGAATGAGATTGGAAAATGTATAAAATTTAAAGCCTCTTTTAGTGTGAGTTTTGTTTGCAAGCTCTATATTTGAAATCGCTAATTTAGAATATAGCATGGAGGCAAGACCATACTGATAATCGTAATGGAGCGAATTAGATGATGTTTTTCTGACATTTACTCTGCATCTCATAAATGATTATTAAAACTCTCCTTATTTATAGACAAACGTGATCTGATGATAAAATATGTGAATTCAGGTTCTATGAAGTCTTTGTCGGCTAATACTTTCCTACACTTGTTGTCTTGCAAAGTCACTAAATAAATACATATTTATGATATTTTAATGAAGAAATATTATTTAGTTTTTCAAGTAATAATAAATCATAGATATAAACAATAAATGTATTTATGTTAGTTTATCGTAGACGAAACTTATTGAAAAAGGAAGTTTGCTTGGCCTTAAATATAAATATGGCTGAAAATAAAATCTCTTTCAAAACACAACAATATATATAAAATAATAAATTCTTAGAGTTAATACTAACAAATAATAGTTATTATCATAGTTGGCACACAAAAGATTCAGTTCAATTTTCAATGAGGAATTTGATATATTTTATCCGAACCAAAAATGAGACAAATTCTTGAGGAATTCGATAAATTTCGATATTTTATCGTATTTTACAAGTTAAATAGAGGAATATATAGTAAAAAAATATTTGATTCAAAAAATCATTTAGATAGACTGCGAAAAGATGGATGAAGACTATTTCAAGATGGAAATTAAGGGATTCACCCTGAGTGTAATGCTCAGGCTGCAAAGTAGTCATAGATATACACTATTTAAATAATTTTGATGTTTGGACCCTCTTAAATCTTCTTTTTAGAAAAGGATCCATATTTTTACTTTCAAGCATTTTAACGTCAGACTCAATGTTGTATAATTTCACCCGGATATGTATACCTACCTTTTTCTATTATTACGCCAGTATTTATACTTGTATTAATACCAGTATGCACATCATCTCCCATAATCACACCAAGTTTTCTCCTACCAGAGTCGAGAATTTTGCCCTTAAGCCTAACTTTTATATTTTTTCCGTCGTGGCGGAGATTTGCAACTTTCGTGCCAGCTCCAAAATTACAGCGCCTTCCGATTATACTATCGCCTAAATAACTCAGATGCCCCACATGGGTACCTTCCATAATAATCGAATTCTTTATTTCTACTGCATTTCCAACCCTGACATTTTTCCCGATAGCTGTGTAAGGACGAATAAAGCAGTTCGGACCTATATCACAGTTTTCCCCTATTACAACAGGCCCTTCGATATATGCCCCGCTCCTTATAAGAGTACCTTTCCCTATAACAACTTCGCCTTTTATGGTTGTATTCGGTTCCACTATGCCTTCACAGCTGCTTTTAAGATCTTTTAGAAGATTTTCATTTGCTTTCAGAAGGTCCCATGGATATCCTATATCTATCCACTTTCCCTCCAGAGGACTGGAACCAACAATCACTCCACTATCTATTAACATCTGGATAGAATCTGTAATCTCTAATTCATTTCTTAATGAAGAATGGGTTCTATCAATGAAATCAAATATTGAGCTTCTGAAGAGATATATTCCAGCATTTGCAAGGTTAGTTGGAGGATTTGCAGGTTTTTCAATTATCCTGACCACTTTATTATTTTCGACCTCAAGCACCCCAAAATCAGACGGGTTCTCTACCTCTTTCACACAGATCAAAGCTTCTTCTGGCCTTGAAATTAAGGTTTTTAAGTCCTCCTTTCCGATTAGCATGTCTCCATTAAGTACAAGAAAAGCCTCTTCAACATATCCCTTTGCATAACCAATTGCATTTGCAGTTCCTAACTGCTCCTTCTGCTGTACGTAATCTATGCTTAATCCAAATCTACTTCCATCCCCAAAATAATCTCTTATATGCCTTTCCATATATCCTGTAATGAAGACAAAACTTTCAATACCTGCTTCCATCGCTGAGTTCAGGATATGTTCAAGAATGGGCCTATTTGCAATCGGGAGCATTACTTTAGGACATTCAGAAGTTAGAGGCTCCATCCTTGTGCCTTTGCCTGCCACAAGGACAACTGCCTTCATTTAAGCGCCTCCTTCACTATATTTTCAGCCATTTCAAAAATCTCATCAACATTTTCCCTGGCTTCAGCCGTAATTCTCACTTTTGCCTCTGTGCCTGAAGGACGTACAAGCACCCAACCGTCTTCCATTTTCACACGAATGCCATCTATATCTAGTACTTCTCCCAGGGGCTCGAGTCTCAACTTTACCCTTTCCATAAAATTTGCCTTTTTTTCGTTTTCACAGGGCAGAGTCCCTCTTTTCGTGGCATAACGAGGGAGTTTTTCCCTGAGTTCGCTTAGCTTCTTTTCCTTCAAAATCTCGACAATCTTTGCGGCTGCATAAACTCCATCCGGGCAGTAGGAGATTTTCGGGAAAATCCAACTTCCTGAAGGTTCGCCTCCGTAGACGGCGTTGAACTGTTTTATGCCTTCTGCTACATAGACATCTCCAACCCTTGTTCTCACGATTTTAGAACCCTTGAGGAAATCATCAACCATCATGGAAGTGTCCACAGGCACAACTACGGTCCCTTTGCTACCCCCACATTCATAGAACCCGAAAATAGTAAGCAGCTCGTCTCCTGACACAAAATTACCTTTCTCATCTACTACCATCATTCTATCTGCATCACCGTCATGCGCTATACCCAGATCAGCTCCGAAATCCAAAACCGTTTTTTTGAGCAGAGAAAGGTTTTCATCGTTTGGTTCCGGGTTTCGTGCAGGGAAATGCCCATCAGGCTGAGCGTTAAGGGTTATTACCTCACAACCCAGTTCCTGAAGAATGTAAGGACTAATCGTTCCTCCTGCCCCACACCCACAGTCCAGTACTATTTTCAAACTAGAACATCCGACGAGTTTTTTAATCTGATCCATATGGGCCCGAATAGCATTCCCATTTTCTTCGAATTTACCTATCAGGTTCCAGGGAACCCTGGTAAAGCTCTCTGCTTCAATAGCTTTTTCGATCTCATCCTGCTGGACCGAATCAAAAGCCATACCATCAGAATTCCAGAGTTTAATTCCTATATACTCAGATGGATTATGGGAGGCTGTAACCATTACACCACATTCGTAAGCTCTTGCTGCATATGCCAGTGTTGGGGTGGTAACAAGGCCGATTTCTGCAACATCACAGCCTGCTGAAGTAAGTCCTGCAATAAGAGCATGCTCTATCATAGGCGCCGAAATTCTTGGATCCCTCCCGATAACAGCAGTTCTTTTCCGACTTCCCAGTACGAGCCCGACTTTAAGAGCAAGTTCAGGCGTGATTTCTTTGTTTGCTATGCCTCGTATTCCTGAAGATCCAAAGAGTTTCATATGTCCCGCTCCGCAATTTCCTGAGATAATTCTCCCTGAATTTTCGTTTTTTTCAATTTGGAAATATTCAATCCGTCTTATTATTCTACAGTGACGCTTTTTGCAAGGTTGCGCGGTTTGTCAATAGAGCAGCCTCGAGCAAGAGCTGTATAGTAAGCAAACAGCTGGAGAACCACAACGTTCAGCAGGGGAGATAACAATTCGTCACTTTGAGGAACTGTGAGCACAATATCTGCATACTTTCCGATCTCCGTATCCATATTATTGGCAACTGCGATGACTATCGCATCTCTTGCTTTTACTTCTTTTATATTACTCAGCACCTTTTCGTACGTAGGACCTCTTGTTGCAATTGTGACGACAGGTGTTCCTTTTTCAAGTAGGGCGATTGGTCCATGCTTAAGCTCTCCAGCGGCAAATCCCTCTGCATGCACGTATGAGATCTCTTTTAGCTTAAGGGCTCCTTCAAGAGCAATTGGATAGTTCAGGTGCCTTCCAAGGAAGAAACAGCTTTTTACATGAGCAAAGTTCTCTGCACATTCCTTCATTGATTCTTGCTGGTTGAGAATTTGTTGAATCTGCCCCGGAACCTTCCTGATTGCTGTAATAAATCTTTTAACATAATCAGGACTTAACTTGCCTCTTGAGAGAGCAAATTTTACGGCAAGCAAATAAAGAATGGTAATTTGGGTGCTGAATGTCTTGGTTGCCGCAACGCCTATTTCGGGCCCTGCTCTGGTATATAGCACACTATTTGCTTCTCTTGTAATAGTACTTCCTACGACGTTGGTGATTGCAAGCGTAGGGCAATTGTAAGACATTATCTCCCGCACAGCTGCAAGGGTATCTGCGGTTTCCCCTGACTGGGTGATAGCTATCGCCAGTGTCCCATCATTCATAACAGGGCTTCTGTACCTATATTCCGAGCAAATATCGATGTCACAGTGAATTCCTGCCAACTGCTCAAAAAGGTATTTTCCAAGCATCCCTGCATGCCAGGAGGTCCCACAGGCCAATATCTGGATTCTGGAGAGCTTCCTTATCTCCTCCTCACTCATATTCAGTTCTTCGAGGTAGATTTCCCCTTCAAGTTCCGAGACCTTGCCTGCGAGTGTATTATGAATTGCACTTACCTGCTCATGAATCTCTTTAAGCATGAAATGTTCATAACCAGCTTTTTCAGCAGCCTCGAAGTCCCATTCTATAGTTTCTATTTTCTTTTCGCGGATTTTTCCTTCTTTGTCAAAAATCTCTACACTGCCAGGGGTTAAAACCACCGTCTCAAAGTCATCTATGAAGATGACGTCTCTTGTATAATTAAGAAAAGCAGTTACATCTGATGCAGCAAAATTTTCCCCTTTACCAAGTCCTACAACAAGAGGGCTATCTTTTCGGGCAAGAACGAGTTTTCCAGGTTCGTCAGCACAGATAATTGCAAAGGCGTAAGAACCTTCAATTTCCTTCAGGGCTCCCTGAAGTCCCGTAAGGAGTTCACACTTTACTTCATTTCCATCCGGCTTCTCATATATATGTTTGTGGAGTAGATGTGCGACCACTTCAGTATCTGTTTCCGATTCGAATTTGTATCCTTCTGCAGTTAGTTGCTCTTTCAATGCCATGTAATTCTCGATTATCCCATTGTGCACGACTGAGATCTTCGATGGATTCCCAGAGTTATGCGGATGGGCGTTTACTGTACTTGGTCGGCCGTGGGTCGCCCATCGAGTATGCCCTATCCCTATGTTGCCATGTATTTCTTTAGGAATTATGGCTTCAAGGTTTACAATTTTACCTACTGATTTGTAAGTTTTGATTTCGCTTCCCAGAATCGTAATACCAGCAGAATCATATCCTCGATATTCTAGTTTTTTGAGGGATTCGATAATTACAGACGCAGCAGAATTCTTCCCTGCATACCCTACAATTCCACACATTTTTTTAACCCCCTTTTTGGAAATTAAAGAACCACTGAATGACTGGGTAGATCTTTGTATATAGTATTTCCAGATTCCACCAAACAGTCAACAGCTATCGTTACTCCAGCTTTCACAAGTACACTGTTTCCTATCCGGTTATCATCCCCGAAGATGGTACCAAGTCTGGGGGCTCTATGAATTATTCCGTTCATAATAATCATCAGTCCATCTTTTTCTTCAACAAACAAACCTGAGCCAATTGTGTTGTTGCTTCCAATTATTGAATGAGATATTTGCCCATGTGAGTATATCCTGCAGTCGTTCATTATTATGCTGTTTTGGATCTCGGTAAATGACCTGATAGATACATTATTTCCTATTGTTGTGGAAGGCAGAATTACAACGTTAGGGCCGACATCACAATTATCTCCTATGACTACAGGACCTACGATGTAAGTTCCGGAGCGAATTTTTGTATTTTTCCCTATTGCCACCTTCCCCCGGATTACCGCTCCTTCTTCAATTTCTCCTTCAATTCTCAAATCCTTTGCAGGATCCAAGACTATAGCGTTTGCTTTTAACAGATCCCATGCATGGATAGCGTCCAACCATTTAGATTCTGTCGGGACGGAAGTAACTGTTTTTCCCTCATTGATCATAAGCTGAATGGTATCAGTTATTGCATACTCTCCATTTTCCGATATAGGGGTTTTTTCAATAGTTTCAAAGACTTGAGGGGTGAAAATATAAATTCCAGTATTTACAATACGACTAATATCACCAGGCCTTTTTTCCAGAATCTTAGTAACCTTTTCCCTTTCTTTCAACACCACACCATAACCTGCAGTATCTTCCATCCTTACTGTTAGAAGACTCGCATCCCCCTTGTAATTATTAAGAAGATCAGCTATGGTTTTCGGTTCCACCAGATTGTCACCATTAAGAACGAGAAATCCTGAATCTTCGAGATCGATTAATTTTTTTGCTTGTTCGATTGCATGTGCAGTACCAAGCTGAGCTTTCTGTTCTACATAATTTATTTTTACCCCAAAGTTTAGCCCATCTTGAAAATAGTCCATTATTCGTTCTTTTTCATAACCAACGACCAATATGATTTCAAATATTCCATTTTTCTCAAGCGAATCAATAACATGCTCTAAAATTGGCCTGTTGGCGATAGGAAGCATTACTTTTGAACGCGTGAGAGTCAGAGGCCTGCAGCGCAGCCCCTCTCCTGCCGCGAGGATGATAGCTTTCATAAACTTAATGAATCTTTTTTAGAATTTATACATTACCTTTGAAAGTCTTGAACGTGATAGAATTGATGTAAATATATATAAAATGTAACATCATTGGAAAAAAACTTACCACAGAAATTATTTTTGATATCCGAGGAGCGGTAGTTCATATAAGTAAAAAATCCTGTACATCAAATGTTAAATTCAAAATCAAGCGTTTTTCCCGCACCTCCAGCTTTTGCGGCGGGTCTACAAATTATGAAGACAAAGTATATAAAAAAATAACCAATAAGTATATATATAAGATTTTTATTCGCCTGAAGCACTTCATCAGAGCAAAAGCATTGAATTATATCAACATTTATAGTATTTTATAGTAATTGCCATACCCATGAAATCCCTGGAAATTTATTTGCAGTGTTTTGATCTTTATGTAGAATAGCAAATATCAAGAAATTATGAAGAATGGGATCATACAATATGAAGAACCAAATTAGATACAGTATACAAAAAGTTGATTTTAAATATACAGCAAATTTGCGACATTGCCCCTCTATTCGAAGGAAACTCTTCAGCTGAAAATCACGGAAATAGAGCCCTATTCTAGGCTATTACACGAATATGGAGCTCTTTATTGACGCCTAGTTATTTGCTTATTTTTATTTCGTTGCAACTCCGATATGCTTTGGGAAAGGGTTTGTAAGGTAGGCCCCTAAAAACTGCATTCATATTTCATATGCTAATGTTTTTCAAGCTGAATTTAAAAAAAGCTAACTAATGATAACACTTCTATATTTTTGCCCCCTCTTTTATTTCATAATTGTAAGGATATAGAGAATTTCGATAAATTTATATGCATTTGAGTATTGGAAAGTATGAATCTTTAATAATAATTTTTACTTAGAAAAACTCTTACTAATTTTGCTCTTAAAGAAGAATACAAAAGTCTTCAGTCAATTTGAGACAAACTTGATGAAATTGACTCCTTTTAATTGACTGGAAATTTTTTAGTATCATTTTTGAGCCCATATATTTTAACAAAACAGTTCCATAGGTAGACCTAAAGCTTAAGTAATCGTTATACTAAAATTGTCTATTTTACAGAAATTTCATAGTCTTCACGACTTTGAACTTGAGAAACAATGTTTAATCGAATTTTTCCCATAAAATTTCTTGGTTTTCTTGAGTGCATATCAGAAAGTACACTTATGGTCATTCATAACAAAAACTATTGATAGATGCAAAGAGATCAAATATTGAAACAGTTGGGAAGCCACTTTGATTCCTTGGTTTTGAAATAAAAAAGGGAATAATTAGACAGCGACTTTTACCCATTAAGATCCTGGGCAGCAAAAGTGGATAGATCTAGAGAAATAGAAGCAAAAACAATGAGAAGTCGAAACGTGATATTGATATAAAAGGGTCTAAAATTACATTTTAGATCTAAACTTCATAGCATAATAGACAAAGATTATGAGCTGATCAAAAGATACAAAACAACAATTGCATCACTTCATGATTCTCGTAGACTTATCCGAAAAAATGAAGTGGTTTGCAGAGACAGAGGATACTTTGGACCAAAATTAAAAGGTTGTGATTCAACAATGAGAAGAGTAGTAAAAGAACATCCTATGGAATTATTGCTATAGTATATAAAAAGAGGTCATCTCAAAAAAGCTCAAGAGAATTAGTTTATGCATTAACTAAAAAACATTTTAAGCAGAAATATTTCTTGAAACTACCGTTCAAAGAGTAAATCTGAAGATTTTGTGTTACTTTTTTGTTATAATTTTTATCAATTGAGAAGATTGAAAATAAAATAAGTATTAATTGAGGATTTTGGAAGCTATCTTCAAAATCAAAGAATGATGAATCAAAAAAAGAGATCGGAGCAAATCGATCCCGAAATGGGCTTTTTTTCGTGCCTCCTTGATTGTAGACTAGCGAGGCTTTCGATAAATCTCTAATTTTCACGAGTAAACTATATAGTATATATCATTTATTATATAGCAGATAGTATATATTACATATTATTTATAATTATAGGACGAAATTTAGAAGTTTATCGGAATTATCTAAATTGATTTTAGTATTATATTTTAATCCAGAAATACATTTATTATCTTTGCTTATTTTAATGATATTGTAAGTTTCGATTTGCATTTAAAATATCTCGCATAGTTCCAAAACTCTAATATATCATTGTTCCAATCTAAAAGCTTCAATGGTTGTGAAGATTGCAGTATTGGTTTCTGGAAGGGGTTCGAATCTACAGACAATTATAAACAGCATTGAAAATGGTTACCTAAAGAATGCGGAAATTAATGTAGTTATTTCAAATAAGAGAGATGCCTATGCACTTGAAAGAGGAAGGAATCAGGGGATAAGTACTGTTTTCCTTGATCCGAGTGGATGTGACAATGCAAAATATGATCTGAAAATACTTGAGGTCTTGAAACAGTATGAGATTGACCTTCTTCTACTTGCAGGTTATTTCCAGCTTTTGGGACCCGAAATTATTGAGGCATACAGGAACAGGATCCTAAATATTCATCCATCTCTTCTTCCATCTTTCAAAGGGCTCCATGCACAGAAGCAGGCATTAGAATACGGGGTAAAAATTGCAGGTTGTACTGTACACTTTGTAGATGAAGGACTGGATTCCGGCCCAATAATCCTTCAGAGCTGCGTGCCTGTACTCCAAGGAGACACGGAAGAAACTCTTACTGCCAGAATCCTCGAACAGGAGCATATCATCTACCCTGAAGCTGTCAAGCTCTTTGTCGAAGGTAAACTGAAAATTGAGGGTAGAACTGTAGGATTCCTTTAATTGATCAAGCAGTTAATTTTATGTTCAAACCATACTAGATTTAACCTAACAATAACCTCCTTAATGCATCCGTAGCTATTGATAATTCAAATTGGGTGTTTCCACGAAACATTAAGACACAAACATTTTCCAGATTTCAAAATCTCCTGTGCTTCAAAAAACATACCGGAATTTTTCTGTAAGTTTTAATCGTTAGGTATAAGATCCTCCCATATAAAAGGTTATAATGCTGTTTAATGACTTGTATATTGATGATCTCAATCTGCTAAATCTTCATTTTCTTGAAACGTCAAATTTTCGAATACCTCCACAATATGAAGCTTTCAAGCATCTACTTTATTAGTATTAATCAATCTAATCCATCAAAAAACTCTTGATTTAGAATAGGTTAATAGATGTAATAGATCCCCAGGTGACAGTAATGTCTTATATTGATAAAATCGATCCGGAACTTTCCGAGGCTATCGAAAAAGAAGCCGAACGTCAGGAATACAAATTGAACCTGATTGCGTCTGAAAATTATGCAAGTAGAGCCGTTATGGAAGCCCAGGGCTCGATTATGACTAACAAATATGCAGAGGGATATTCTGGCAAGCGATACTATGGAGGCTGCGACTTTGTAGATATTGCTGAAGATCTTGCGATCTCCAGGGCAAAAAAAATGTTTAAGGCAAAATGCGTCAACGTTCAGCCACATTCAGGGTCCGGAGCCAACATGGCTGTCTACTTCTCTGTATTAAATCCCGAATTGTGCTCCTCTCCATGGACCTATCTCACGGAGGGCATTTTTTCCATGGGAGTCCTGTAAGTTTTTCCGGAAAGCTTTACAATGTTGTTC
>CAWKGG010000119.1:0-11265 GCA_963848985.1 uncultured Methanosarcinaceae archaeon | reverse complement strand
TAAAAATTGCATGTCATTATAATTTGTGAATAACACTTCTCCTTTTTCATTACTCACTTTTCCATAGAATACTTTAAAATTTAACATCAAATACTATTAACCTAGTATTTATATTTTAAATATAATATAATTTAACACTCTAAACAGCGAAGGTGTCCTAATGCATGATGGAAAGTTTTTGTAATAAAATCGGTGTATTTTTTGCCATTTTGGCCTAAAATTGAGAGCAGTTTTTACTCAAATAAATGCAAAAAACATCTGTTTTATTATGATCTATGTATCAAGACAGTCAAAATGGTACTATTGATTAGATTTGTTCCAGCTTGAGATTGAAAAATAAGATTTAGATTGTAACTTCATAACTTCAAGCTAGAAAAATACGTTTTAATTATAAGACTCTTTTAATAGACTAATCTCAATAAAAATTTGAAAGTGGTTTTCTTATATGTTAAAGTTTAGTTTTTGAACTTCTGTGGGGTTGATTGGTAAAGTAAAATAAAAAGTTGAACCTTTGCCTAGTTCAGATTCTACCAATATAAGTCCACCATGTCCTTCTACAATTCTCTTACAAATTGCAAGTCCTATTCCTGTTCCTGGATATTTACTCCGTGTATGGGGTTTTTTAAAAATTTCAAAGATTTTTTCCGAATAGTGCGGATCGATTCAAATTTCGTTATCCTGTATTGAAAATATCCATTCGATCTCCCTTTTTCGTCTTTTTATTCAGGTCCTTTTCCCATGCAGAGTTTTTGTGATAAAATCTCTGAATTTCCTAAATGCCATCAGTAATAAGAAAACACTATTGATCTCTGACTCATGTAGCTTATGGGACTTGTAGAACATATGGAGCTCATGGAACACTTGGAACTAATTAGCCTAACCGTCGTAAATAGAAAAATAAGAAAAAAATAATTATATCAATCTGGCAGTGTACCGAAAGTTCTGTAAATATGATTGGCTCCTTATCCTGATTTTGAATATTTGAGAATGCAAAATATGGCTTATGTAGAAATCCTCTAAAATAACTGATCTCTGTTAATTTGAACTGAATTGCCTGATATATTTTGACTCATTTATTTTTCAGCTTCTTGCAGCTGATTAAAATAGGTTTTCTACAAGCCACAAGTGTATCACATTGTAAGCCTCATAGTTCATTCTTAGCCAGCCTTTAAGTTACCACTTGAAGAACCTAGCCGCCCATCTCACTTTTTTCCTTAGTAAATATTTCCTTAACTCGTCTATTCCAAGCAGGAAGATTGCAAAAGGAACTGCAAGCAGCAGATATCCGAGATCAGGGGAGGAGGTATTGAAAATGAGATTTGCAAAAGGATTCCAGATAATAAAGGCAAGAATCAGAAGTTCACTTGCAATCCCTAAAAGAATCATGCGGTTGCTGAATAATCCCATTGTGAAGACTGACTGGAACCGAGTTCTGGATGCAAAAACGTTGGCTATCTGACAGATTATTACCGCTGAAAAGAAAGCTGTTATAGCCTGCATATAAAGAGGATTGTTATTCGCAAGCTGCTCGCCGAAATTCCAACCTCCTCCAAAAAGTACGGCAAAATAACAGAAAAAGCCTGCAAGAGCTTCTATAGGTCCTTTTAGTCCGTAAGCTGTAAGAAGTACCTGAGGAGTTAATAATTTTTCATCCCTGGCTCTGGGGGGTCTTTTCATAATACCCTCTTCTCCGTTTTCCACCCCAAGAGCAATCGCAGGCAGCATATCTGTACCAAGATCAATTGCCAGAATAAGCTGTACTGGCATAGGAAGAGGCAGGGCAAAAAGGATGAAAGCTATAAAAGGTAGAACTTCAGGAATAGTATGAGCAATAATATACACAATGAACTTTTTTATATTATCAAAAACGGTTCTGCCTTCTTCTACAGCATATACGATTGTAGCGAAGTTATCATCCAGAAGCACCATATCCGCAGCTTCTTGGGCAACATCTGTGCCGCTTCCCATTGCGACCCCCATATCTGCATTCTTGATAGCAGGCGCATCATTAACACCATCTCCTGTCATGGTCACAATCTCTCCTTCAGCCTGGAAAAGCTGCACGATCTTCAATTTTTGTGCAGGAGAAGTACGGGCGAATACAATGCTTGGGTTTTTCAATCTTGAAGAAAGATCTGTACTTGAGAGTGACTTAAGCTCGTCTCCGGTAATAATTTCAAGGCTTTGTGAATCCGCAAGTCCCACGTTCTTTGCGATTGCTTCTGCAGTGACCGGGTGATCACCGGTTATCATAACAACCTTTATCCCGGCTGTATGACATTTTGCAATAGCCTCTCTGGCTGCGGGGCGCGGAGGGTCTACAATCCCGATAAATCCCAGGAAAACAAAATCTCCGGTATACTCTTTCCGTTCTTCTGCTTGCCTGTATGCAAGGGCAATTACACGTTCTCCTCTTTCTGCAAGTCTAAGGTGCTGGTCAAAGAGTTCCTTTTTCTTGTCTTTGGTCAGTTCCTCCGCCTCTCCTGATTCCATAATTGCCTCACACATTTCCACAACCACTTCGGGAGCACCTTTAAGGTATACTTCGAGTTTACCTTCAGGAGTGCGGCAGATAACTTCCATTCTCTTGGTAAAGGAATCAAAAGAAAACTCTTTCAGCCTTTGGTAATCACTCTGAAGCATTCTTATATCCTGAAAACTATTTGCAAAAACAAGAAGTGCTCCTTCGGTAGGATCGCCGGTATATCCAGTGGGTAATTCGCGAAGTTTTGAATTATTACATAGTCCTGCGACCCTTATTAAAGCAGGAGACACCTTTTCAGGATCCCACATGGGACTTTCTACAATATAAATCCTTTTTGCTCCTGACCTTGTAACTTTTCCTGCAATGCTTTGTTTTGTACTTTCTTCTGCCTCCTGCTCTGCAACCACTTTTTCAAGACCTGAAGGTATTTTAGGCACGAGACTTTCAAAACCAACGATGAGAGAATTTACTGCCATCCTGTTCTGGGTAAGCGTTCCGGTTTTGTCAGTGCAGATGACAGTAGTCGAGCCCAGAGTTTCTACGGATTCGAGATTCTTTATAAGGGCATTCTGCGAAGCCATTCGCCTGGAAGCTAGGCTAAGTGCAAGAGTTACCGTGGGCAAAAGCCCTTCAGGCACATTTGCAACTATAATTCCGATCGCAAAGATGAGGCTTGCAAGAAAGGTATTCTTAAGAAAAAACGCAAGAATGAAGAAAGTTACCCCCATAAAAATCGCAATTGTAGAAATGATTTTTATAAAGCGGTTGAGTTCTCTCCGGATGGGAGTATCTACGCTCAAAATCTGTTCTGTGAGTATCGCAAGGTTTCCAATCTGGGTATTCTGTCCTGTTCCGAAGACTACAGCCTTTCCGTTTCCACTTTGTACTAGCGTCCCGGAAAAAACCATATTTCGGGACTCAAGTATATTCGAGTTAGTGCATTCAAGAGAGCGCAGCTGAGGCTCTGCTTCTCCTGTGATGGTCGAATGATCAACTTTCAGAGAATTTGTTTCAATTAAGCGCCCATCAGCCGGGACCTTATCTCCTTCCTCAAGAAGGATGATATCTCCTACAACAAGTTCTGACGCCAGAACGTCTTTGACTTTACCTTCCCTTAAAATCTTTGCACGGGGAGGGAGAAGCTGCCGAAAACTTTCCATCGTTTTTGCAGCCTGGTATTCTTGTACGAATGTGAAAGTTCCATTAAGGATTACAACTACACCAAGAGCAATCCCAATATACAGATTCCCTTTCCTAGGATCAAGGTATTCTCCAAGGAAGGACAGAATAGCTCCTATAATAAGCAAAATTGAGAAAAAATTTCGAAATTGCCTCATACACTTGCTTAATATGCTCTCCTTTCCTGTTTCTTCGAGAACGTTGGGTCCACATTCCTGAAGTCTCCTTGCAGCTTCCTGCTCGTTGATTTCGCTTTCGTCAATTCCTAATCTTTGAAAGAACTCGGGAAGAGAGATTTTATGCTCATCACCCTGCGGAGAACAAATCTTGCTTTTGCTACCAGTCAATTTCGTCTCCATCGAACGCCCCTTTGATTCAATATGGCATAAGAACCTGACCTTCTGTGCATGTGCTTTCCTCGCTCATGTTCGATGGGATCTGTAGTCTGCCTAGCTAGAATGTCAATTAACATTAGTTTGCGCTCAGACAGCGTCTGGACCTTGTTGAAGTAGGTGGAGATAAATGCCTGAAACTTACCTGATCGGCTGACTAAGGGAGTAGATTGAACGCTTCTAACTCCTTCATTCAACAGCACGTCAAGGGAATCGCTTCCAATGAATATAGGACTTTCAGTGATATCTTCTATTAACCCCACGTTCCATTTGTTCCATCACATTTTTGCATGCTGTCACTTCTCCTGCATCCACAAACTCAAAATATTTTAAAATGGTAGATCAAAACCCATATGGGCCACAATCTTCAATTTGCCCGTTGATTGAACAAGAAGCTGGATGTTTCCTTTGTCATTTTTGGTTAGCGTAATCGCAGCGTCAATAATCTCCTGGTAAAAAGAACGTGAATCAATATCTTCAATATACAGTATGCTCAATGTGTGCAGAACATTAGTATCTTGAATTTCGGCAATTAATGCCTGATTGGCTTTTTCTAGTTCAGCTATCCGTTCTTGGAGTTTGACATCCCATTCATTAGTACTAGAATGATCAGAAATGGTCGTAATCCTCCAATTTTGCTTCAAATCGCGTTCTGCAGATGTATGTAGATTCTAAGTATAGATGCATAATTTATTATTTTTAATTTAATATCCTCATTATTTGGAACTAAATCTTAAGCATCTTCTTTGGTTAGTAACTTTTCCATTTTGGTTCGACTTTTTTGAGATCTTATGTCCAAATATTTATTGTTTCTGCATCCGAGTAGCTATTAAAAGTTTCTATAAATGATCCAAATATTTTGATTTTTGACATTCTAAATATATGGTTGTCTATCCACGCAAAACTAATTCTATCTCTGAAGGTTTTAAAGTGAAAATGTTAATAAGCCTTTTGAAATTCTTTTAGTTGAAGACAATAAAGGAGACATTGGATTAATAACAGAATTCCTCAGTGATGCAAAAGTTATAACTAATCTTCATATTGCAGAAGACTGAGAAGAAGCAATCCGTTTTTTATACGATAAGGATAAGTTTTTAGGTTCTACACGTCCAGATATAATTATTTTGGATTTGAATTTATCAAAAAAAGATGGATGTGAAGTTCTTAAAGAAATAAAAGAGAATAAGGAGCTTAAAACCATACCTGTAATCATTTTAATAACTTCCAGTGCTGAAACAGATATACTCGGAGTTTATGATTTTCATGCCAATGCCTATCTCATTAAACCACTTAATTTTGAAGAATTTATTACAGTAATTAAATCTATAGAAGACTTTTGGTTTAAAGCTGTAACATTACCACCAAAACTCGCATCAAAAAACAGGATGAAAGCTTGGAAGAGTTGTCTCTACTGTCGGCCCAAAGACAGTCACTTCGAATATATACTGGAGCAAGTATATTTCGAAATCAGACCAACATCTTCCAAGGAATTCTACGACGCTATTTTACCCCATTATGCAGGTTTTTTCTCGCTCTTTTAGATTTATTTGTGGTATGATACGGTGCTACGTATGATACGATGCTACAATACGTAATTATCTGCTTAGTTATTTTAAATTAATTATATGAAAAATAGTTTCTAAACAAAAAATAATCCCGCACAAAATCTTTTGCGACCATAAAAACAAAAACATTATTAATTATTTTTTGATCAGCAAACGTAACCAGATTGTAACCAGCTACATACGGTCAAACAGAAATTCATAAATCAGAGAGATATTGAACGGGTATATTTTACTTGCTGTCTTCCAAAGTCACAGAGTAGATATATGTTTATTATATCTTACTGGATAAATATTATTTACTTTTCAAGTGATAATTAACGAAAGCTGTAAACAATAAAGGTATTTATGGTAGTTGGAGCTAAACCAAAGTATTCTCCTTCAAAAGTCGTGAAAATTATAAAAAGTATTATAGCAAGATAAATCTTTAAACAATACCCTGAAATCAAAAAACAGCTTTAGGGTGGTGAACTATGGAGTGATGGAGGTTACATTGGAACTATAGAAGGTGGAACAACTTCAGATGTTATCAAAAACTATGTTGAAAATCAGGGAAACAGGGAAGAAAAAGAAGCATATCAGCAAATGAAAATACTCAATTTTTAATAGCCATTACAACCAGAGCGGGGGCGTGAACATACCCCGTTGCTTGTAATGGGGTGCGCCAGCGCAACTTTGATTAGTTGTATAATAATAGTCTGATTTACTAAAATATCCACAAGCATTACTTTGTTTATGTGTTCTTTGGTAGTAACTTAACATTTAACCTACTGTTCTCTTGAGTCAAGCTCTGAATATGGAAGGCAAAAAAAGTTACTATATTTATCTCGCGAATAATAAAAATAAATGAAAATTAAGTAAAGATTCAATCTACAAATTGGATTTATTTAATCTGTTTGGATAGAGTATTTTTCTTGTTCAAAACTTCTGAATCCTGTGGGTTAATTTCAATCGCCTTGTCATATGCTTTTATGGCTTCATTGTACTCGCCTAAGAAGGTTAGAATAAGTCCTTTATTGTTCCAAGCGATTGATTTATGTGGGTTAATTTCAATCGTTTTATCATATGCTTTTATTGCTTCATCGGATTTATTTAGGTTAGTAAGAGCGTTTCCTTTATTGTTCCAAGCCATTGAATTCTGCGGGTTAATTTCAATTGCTTTCTCAAATGCTTTTTCTTGGGATTCACCGCTTAGATATACCATTTTGATTCTTAAAATCAGTGTCAATTTCCAGATATCCATCAAAATTAATTCTCAAATAAATATCATTTTTTGATATAAACTGACGAATAAATCCTAAAATTAATTAGATTTAATCAGTAAAAACGCCAAAAGATATCTAATTAGATTAATAAATTGGCCTAAAAAGAATAATACACAAATGATGGAAGAAACACAGATTTAACTTTTAGTATATGTGCGGGAAGAAAAACAATACTAGAAACTTCTTATTCATATACTCATAGAGGTTTATTTCACTATCCAATATGATCTCAATTTTTATAAATATTCTTGAATAACTAATTCTGAATAATATTCCAAAAAAACTCTAAGATATAGAGCATAAACATCTCTTGCATTATAATCATAAACTGAGAAAACATATAGCATCAAAACTACAAACACAAAGCTACCTACCTTTAAATAAAAGTCAATGTATGGGATCCCGGTTGGTCCAAACAACGACTTGCCTGGGCTCACTCAGAAGATTTTTATTGTAAGTTCCATAGAATAACATCACTCAGTCAAAAAAACGTATGACTGGCTCTTTTTTGATCTGACGTGCATAAGCCCGCTTTCGTATAAACCGAAACTCACTAAATATTATATATAAGATTGCGAATATTGATTATAAGAAATAAATACAGAAAAGGAGATGAAATACCATGAGCGTGAAAATTAAATTGCTGTTGATTACGTTATTGCTATATGCATTAATGGTTCTTCCTGCGTTAGCAGGTGGAGACAACTGGGGAGGATGAACTTTAATGATGAACTGATCCCAAAACTCAAAATTGCTTCTCAGAAGTTCGTATTTTGAACTATCAAACGAGTTTATGATTATGGAGACTAATTTTGGGACTCTTAATGATTTGAAGCAAGGATAATTTTGGGATGAGCTCGGTATCTTAAACGAGGAAAATTATGAGTAGTAATTTAAAAAGAGACGATTACTGTAAGCTTTTTCTCATCAATAATGGCATTTTAAAAATAAGGAGTGATTAATATATGGGAAAACAAATAGAAAATACAATAGCAATTTTGCTGGCCTTTTGTTTTTTACTGTCACTAGCAGCTACAGCAGTTGCAGCTGATTCCCTGTACATTGGAGATCAGGCAGGCAACGGTACAGTTGAACAATTCAATGCGACTTCAGGAGCTTTTATCAAAACTTTTGTAAGCGAAAATAGTGGAGGATTAGTTGGACCAATGGGGCTAGTATTTGAGGAAAATGGAAATCTCCTGTTAGCTAATGGAATGATTGGTGTAAGTGGAGTACATGGTGATATATTGCGATTCAATGGAATAACAGGAGCCTTCGAAAGAGCATTAGCTAACGGTACAGGTGCGCCTTATCAGCCAAACGGTATTGTCCTAAAAGATAATATAATATATGCTGCAGATTTAGGCGATAATGGAGTACCAGGCAATGTTAGTACTTACAACGAACACAATGGAATGTTCCTCGGAAATCTCAGTCAAAATGTTATCCCACCTATAAATTACCATCCTCGTTCGCTTGTATTCGGTCCAGATGGTAATCTTTATGTATCGGTTCGGGATATTCCTAATGGAGCTGGAGGTCATGTACTTAGCTTTTATTCAGATGGAAGCTTTAAAGACGTTTTCATTAACGATACTGGCGGTGTTGGTAAATTGAATCGTCCGGATGGAATTGTATTCGGTCCCGACGGAAATCTTTATATTACCAGCTTCAGGTATGATCCAACTGATACGGATTCTATTCGGGTTTACAATAAAACAGGAGTGTTTCTGAAAAAGATCGACCTTGATGCGGTTGGAGGAGTCCGTAACTATGCACAAGCATTATTATTCGGGCCAAATGGACGTCTTTTTGTTCCGATATCATTCGGTCCAGATCATGGTGCGGTAAGGAGATATAATGTTACTGATGGTTCATATGATAACTTCATACAGCCAGGCGGAGAATTGCAATATCCGTGGTATTTGACGTTTGGAAATACCGATCCAAAAACTCTGGACTATACATTGCCTCTTTCGACCCCTGAAATTATTTGGGACAATCCTACTGACATATGTAGTGGCATGCCATTGAGGTATGGTGATCAGTTAAACGCGAGTGCTGCAGATCAAACATCTGGAGCCATAATACCTGGAACTTTCAATTATGACCCATCAGTAGGCACTGTATTACGTGAAGGTCAGCATCAGTCATTGCATGTTACTTTCGTACCAGGTGATAGCACTAAATATGCTACCGCAACAAAGACTGTTTATATTAATGTAAACGAGTGCCCAGAAAAACCTGGATTCTTCCATCAGACTGAGTACAGTACATTTCTTCCCTTCCAATGGGGATAACACGTCTAATATTAACTAAAAAATAAGGAGTCAAAAAACTCCTTTATATTTTTGAGATATATATAAATATATCAGGCCCTTAAGTAATTGATCACAATCGACAAAGCTTCACTTTTAGGAACATCCTGAAGTGTAGGTAATCAAATCTTGCATTTTGAGTTTACATCTGATAATGCTGTAATTTATACTACAGCAACTAGTAGTGCTTTGATTAATGTCCGGACTCCTACATGGGAACTCCAGAAAATGACTACTTCTTTATAAGTTTTAATCACTTCAGGTTAGCTAAATAGTCAATTTGGCACTGATTTGATCTCTGAATTACATGCTGTACAGGGAGATCTGAATAGTGGATATGCAAATTTAGCAATTATTAATGCCTTGAATAATCAAGTTCGATAAGTATAGATTCTTTGAAATGAGTATACAATTTTCTGGAATTTAAAGCTTAAATTAATTCTATTGATCTTAAAAACAATACCTTTTTACCCATTTTCGTCAAAATTAATTCTCAAATAATTGTCAAATTTAGCTATTAATTGGCAAATTAATCATAAAATAAATTATATTGATTAATTAAAAATGCCAACTAATCTCTAATTAAATTGATTAATTCAAATAAAACGTCTGTAATTACTGAAGAATCGTAAAATAATTACTAAACAACTCCGCTATTTTCTGCTTTTTTAATTATGCTAAGATGAATGCAATTAACATTAAAATAGTGATTCATCTAATTGAATTTTAGCTAACAGGAGAAGACTGGGTAAATTAATAGATACATTGTATAATTCTTTGTGATGCACGCATAAAACAAATTCAAATACTAAAATAGCATTCACTGTAAAAAAAGATAATTATTAACGGGTTTGAAGTTCCAAACTCCAAATCCATTCCCAGTAAAAGGGGAAAGAGAAATGATTGATACTAATTACGATGTCTTGAATTTTAAATCTTTCATTCATGATATGAATACTAATCTTATCAGGGAGTGCTTTAAAGATGTTCTTCACTCTTATTTTGAATCCGTTTTAGCTACTTCTGAGCTTAAGGTTTTGAAGAGACTAGCAACTGTCGAAACAGATATTAGGTTTATCGGATTATGGGGGTGAATGCGCATACACCATAGTTCAAGAGCAACAATGTATGTTAGCTGAAAGAATAAATTATATCACTGTTTGTAAAAAAGCATTCAAAGAGCCAATTAAAGATCCAAACAACGTTAAGAAATAACATTCGCTTAGAACTATTAAGAATATTTCTATAGATCCATCAGGATATGATTAAAACTACTTTGTATCAAAAACAATGTTGATCAAAAGATGATAACAAGCACAATTGATTGAAATTTGATTGCTGATGGGCTTAAGTGTGGGTATAGTTCAATAACATTTGTTAGGTTGCTGGGCTATTAGGATATATAAATGAGCGAAAGTTTGAGAAATTGCAACAAAAAAGTATAATCTAGTAAAAGGATATTTGGCCACTGCTTATTTGCAATAGAATGGAACTTGGATTACGGGTCTGAGTATTGCAAAAATGAATTGTTATGGAAATCAAAGTGCATTATGAATCTATTTGAGATATTTGAGATAATACTGTTGATGCTGTACACACCAATAGTATCTAATATACTTCGGAATGTTTATAGTTCTATTCGGCAGAAAAGTAAAAGTTTATTCACCTAATAAATTTTTGGAAAATATTTTCTTAAAATATTCTCTAAAAACGTAGGCTTTCGGCAAATCAAATATTTGAATAATATTGTTGAACAGGATCATAAATCTATAAAGTGGATAGTTCAGCCAATATTAGGCTTGCAGTCTTATTCGGCCAGTAAGACTCTAAAGTGAATTGAAATTATGCAATGGTAAAAAAGGACAGGTTGATGTTCTAAATCTATGTGTTCTTGATGAAGTCAATTTTATAAATAGATTATTCGGAATAGCTGTCTAAATCTGGATATTATCTGAGGGATATTCTGTCTTTTTATGTTCTTTGCTTTGCAACCAAATTTTTACTTCTACATTATGAAATTTTTGCATCACAACCTTTTAGAGTACCATAAAAGAATTACAATGT
>CAWKGG010000118.1:0-39060 GCA_963848985.1 uncultured Methanosarcinaceae archaeon | reverse complement strand
TTACCATTCTGATTTATCTTCTAACCTTGTTACAAAACTACTCACTCTGAATCACCTATAGACTGTACTAAAAGTGATTCTTAATCATGCCTTTAGCATTCAGAGTTTCAAAGGCTATTGCTTGGTTCTAGTTAACAAATTTAAAATTAAGCCTATATACTATAAAAGAATTATTTTAAGGATAGTGTAAGCATCTTTGAAATCAAAGAATAATGAACTATAGAAGAAAAATAAGATAATAACAAAAATCAACGGGAAGAATTTAGACATTGTTCCTATGAAGAAAAAAGATCAGAGGAATAATCCTCTGAGAAGATATTAGTTATTATATATAATTGACTTATCACTTATTTTTTTGCTTTTTAGCTGGTTTGCAGCAAACAGTTTCTTTGACAACTGGTTGTTCTGGTTGCATGACGGGTTGTTGCATCATGCCATAACCCATGTATGGATAGCCATAGCCATAACCCATGTAAGGCCACAAGTAGGGATAGCCACCCCAGCCCCAGCCGCCGCCCCAGCCGCCGCCCCAGCCGCCGTGGCCCCAGCCGCCGCCGCCTCTGCCGCCCCAGCCGCCGCCATGTGCATCAACTGCTACTGCTGTCAACGATACTACGAAAAGGACTGCCAGCAAAACAGCCAGAACCTTTTTCATTCTAAGTTTCAACATTTGATTGCCTCCGTTTGAATTAAACGAATTTAATAAATACAATTAATAATATATAAATTTTGTTATTAAATTTTTATTGATTCCCCATTTTGCCTACAAATAATCATTTTTGAAGGCATCGAGGTAACGATCACCCCAATTCAAAACTTTTGATTGGTTTTTGAGCAGTGCAATTGGGATGATAGCTTAAAATAGGTGATTCATGAATTCATGAACTTTTTTACAGCTTTCATTAATTTGTGGTGGTGATGCATCTTGTGGTGGTGGTGATGCATTTTGTGGTGATGGTGGTGGTGAGGCCACTTGTAGATTTTAGTCTTCACACTTTTAAAAATATAATTGCTGTTTTCTTTTCCTTAACCATAACAGGTCCTGCGCCAACTCCTGCTGCGGTTTTCTTCTCCTTAGCAACAACGTGCCCTGAACTTGCTGCAACAGTCACGGACATTAAAAAACAAACTGCTAGCAAAATACCAATTGTCTTTTTCATTTGTTTTAACATCTTTTTACCTCATTTTAGATCATTTTTACCAGTAAATCCGATGTGAGATTTAATTTATATGTTTTTTGGCAATTATTTTTTGCGCCCTTTACATGTTTTCACAATGCTCAGAAGTGCTTCTTGCAATTGCAAGTGATGATATCAATTGATTTGAATAAATAGTTACTTTCAACAATTGAGCTAATTGAATAAACAATTACTTCAAAAAATAAATTTATTTTGGCCGTTAATTTCAAAATAAAACTTTTATAACTCAATTAAGACTTATTTAGGTTACTATGAAGCTTTTTATTAAACGGAAAACGATTCCAATAAACATTTGATTTTCATAAATTAGTAAATATACAACTACAAGATCTTCAAAATATCTACACAGGTGTTTCAGGCAATTGAAAGTGATGAAAACAATTACCTTAAATATAATAGTTAATTCCAAAAGTAGAGAAATTTAAACAAAAATTAAATTTTTAAAGAAAATATTTGAGCTTTTAATTCTACAATAAAGCTTTCATAAATTGATTAAGACTTTTTTGACTATTTAGAGAGTACTTTTATTAAATTAAAGAGAATTTCAATTTAGTTCTAATTTTTTTTGAATAGATCCTGTCCAAATTTTTCGCGGTAATTTCTGTATTTGACCCTATTTTTTTCGGATCCATTGTTCTCTAATTTTAAAGGTAGCTCCCAATATCCTTAATAAAATTTTTTTATTCGCAGTATCATCAATTGTAGAAGTTATAACACAAAACATTACACAACATGTTAATATTCACTCTTAGAACAGTAGTGACAAAAACCTTTCTTACTCTAAATATCTTTTTAGTCACTGCATAAACTCGTTCCCCTTAGATATTTTAAGAGCAACCTCTGTTTCTTAACATATCACCCATTTCCAAAAGATTAGCTTTTGCTGCTCTTTTCATTGTTGCATCATAACCTTTTGATGTTGCTTCAAAATATCTTCTATCTTTGTAAAACCACTTCATTTTTTTTGATTAAACCTACCCAAAAATCATGAAGTGAAGAGTAGTTGTGTTGAATCTTCTGATCAGCTCATAATCCCGATCTAGTAAATGCAATGAAGTTTACATCCAATGTATGATTGGCCACCCTTATTTATCCAGGTTACATCTGTACTTCTCCTTGTTTTTGCTTTATTTTCTTGAGGAGGATCCACTTTTGCATTTTCAGGGATCTAAGTGAATAAAAGTATAGCTGTCTAAATTTTTCCCTTTTTTGTTTCCATACCAAGGCAATAAGCTTGCTTTGTAACTGTCCCCATGTTTAGTCGTCTTTGTAGTTATCAATAATTATTTTTCTGAATGATCAAAATATTGTACTGCCTGGTATGAACTAAGGAAAATCAAAAAATTTTCTGAAATAAGTACGATCAATATATTGTTTCTTGAGTTCAAAGTCTGAAAGACCATGAAATTGCCGTAAAATAAGAATTTAAAACATAATAATTAATTCAGCTTCATATCTGCCTCAGAAAACTGTTTTGTCAATATATAGACTCAAAAGTAATACGAAAAAATTTCCAATCAATTCAGGAATCAATTTCAGCAAGTTTGTCTCCAACTGACTGACGAAATTTGCATTTTTATTTAAAAGCAAAGTCAGTAAGATTTTTCATAAGAAAAAATTATTGTTAAAAGATTTTACCTATTCAATACTCATAATGCCTAGGAATTTATCGAAATTCTCTTTAATTATTCTCTATAGCAAAAGCCATTCAGGCTTTAATCTAATCTTTTATAGGGATACCTCATTTCCCTCCCACACTGCTTGCAGAAAATCACGATATATCCTTCATTCAATCTGTAGCGAGCATTGTTCCCAGGCACAAGGAAAGTATAGCAGTTTTTGCAGATCCTACTTTTGATCTCCCTTGGGATACTCATCCTGTTCCTCATAGAAATATTCCTGATGAGCTGCACGTAGCGCTCACTACGGTCAGGATGTTCTGCATACTCCATTTTTGCAAGCTCAAAAAGCCGCCACATACGCTGAGTTGCGATATCTTTAATCAAATTTTTCTGTTGTTTTCTGGCCACTCTAGACATAGGTAGATTAATCCTACACTTAATTCAGTATCACAATTAAATCCCTGGAATTTCGCAAAAACTAGAACTCAAGAATCAAGAATAATCACATTAATATCAGGGTTTTTGCCTTGCACAAAAATTTTAAACTTTTCGGGATTTCCATTTATACCCTCTAATCTTCCGTAATGCATTGGAATTGCAACTTTTGGGGATATAACTGCGACTGCACTGGCAGCCTCTTCCTCGTCCATAGTATAAGTTCCCCCTATGGGTAAAAGAGCTACATCTGCCCGGATGCTCTTCATCTCAGGGAAAAAATCGCAATCTCCTGCATGGTATATCCGAATTTTTCCAAGTTCCACTACATAACCTACTCCAAAACCTCGTGGATGGTAAGGTTTATTGAGATTATATGCTGGAAGTACCTCAATCTGGATCCCTTTAATTTCAAGCCCTTCACCAAGGATATCTCCCTCCACAACTGGCCTTGCATCACCCCTGAATTCCAACGAGCAGCTTTCCGGGATCAAGGTAATTGAGTCAGATCGTCGTACTTTTCGGATATCCTCAGGGCTGCAGTGGTCAAAGTGCTCATGAGTGATAAGGAGGAGATCTGCCTTATCATCAAAAGAAGGTTCTTCATTGATCTGAAAGGGATCAATATAAATTTTGATATCTTGCCATTCAAGAAAAAAACCAGCGTGTCCTAGCCATCGAATGCAAACGTTGTCAATTGTTATACTATTCATCTCATACACCTGTTTGATCTTCAAACTTATTTGCGGAAAAGCCATCTAACAGAATTGTTTAGAGATCGTATTGTTTAGGGATCGTATTAATAGTATTTTACACTTCGGTTCTTTTATTAAAGAAAAGAGGAACTCTTAAGAACTCCCAGAAAACCTGTAATTTTAAAGCACCCAACATACATACTCGAAGTTTCAAATAAACTGAAGAGCTTTTGCATGCAAAAAGACTACGGCCCTTTTTTGACTAAAGAAGATTTAGATAAACCTCTTGCTTAGATTTACTTTAAAAATAACCAACCAAAAATTGGGGTTTATCGAAATCCTCCTTATTTTACTCAGACTTCTTACTCAAGTTGAATAATTATTCTCATTAAATTTCCAATGGCGATTGAATCGAAAAATAAATTCCCTAAATTTAGTATTAATTTAAACAACATAAAGGAGTAAAATAGTTAGGACTTTACACATCGAGTATAAAAAAAAGTGAACTCATAATATGATATTATGATTTAGATTATTTGAGACCTAATGCTGCCTTTATAGCCACTTAATTGTGTGAATACTAAAATTGTGGAAATCCTTAATAATAAAGAAGAAAAGTGAATGTCGAAAAAACCAGTTAGTAGAATAAAAAAGGTACTACTATTTTGCTGGTAGTTCTATTTGTGATATAATTGACAGCAGTGGCATCAAGCGCTCGACCATCACCACAATCATCACTACTACAACCATTTGTGGTATCACCATGCCTATGGCCATTATGGTAGCTGTTGGGTGTGAAACCCTTATACCAACAGTTGTTATGGGGGTGTTAATGATAACGATAACTAAAAATATAAAAATTAAAAAGTGTAACTAAAATGTAGATATGATCTTACTGTACATATAATTTTATTTTGAATTGTACTAAAAAGTTTTAAGGATATTTAACTAAACTAAGAGTAAGATCTTTAACTTCATTAACTTTGCACTGTCAATTAACTCATCTTTGTAGTTTTTGCAATTTATTTCCACTAAAATTTATTCCATTTTGAAAATATGTCATCTGAGGACTTTTTTCATCTACCTTTGTCTTAATTAATATTTTTTATGATTTTAACCATCCAAAATTTTTCCTGTTGGAATTTCACGCTTAACAAATAAAAAGAGAAGCAACGAAACTTTTCCAACATAAACTTACTATGGATATCTCAATCTACTCTCTTTGCTCCCATTCTCAGCTCATTATTTTGATTTAAGATTTTTAAAATTTCCTAGTATTGAATAGTTCTCTGAGAGGTGATCGCTCTTAAACTAGAAACTCATGTTCAACTAACGAAAAAACAACGAAGAGCCGGATTTTTACCTATATGTTTGTAAGCTCGATTATTCAACATCTCATAAGAATACACTGTTATGTCCTGTTAGTAGCAAAATAAATGTAAAGAAACGTGGTTAAAAAATAAAAGTTACTCAAATATTCCCATATTTATAAAACTAATTACTAAGATCCTACAAAAATATGATTTCCGAAAAGTCATAGATTTAGTGATCCATCAATAATAAGTTAACATCTCCCAAAGTTTTCATATATTCTGTTTCTACTTTTATTTTGCTGTATTTACTCTCAATTTCCTGTGCACAATTAGGCTTAGAGAGCAGATGAAAATGGAGAGGGAATTAAAGATTAAATATTGACCAACTAATAAGGCACTACAAAATATTTCGTAAACAAAATTACGTAAAAAAGTTAATTGCTCCGATGGGGATTTGAACCCCCAGTCTCAGGAGTGAGAGTCCTGAATGATTGGCCGAGCTACACTATCGGAGCATATTATTAATATGGCCCTCTTAGGCAGCATATTCCAAGTAATTAAAAAAATATAAACTTTTCGTCTAAGGTCTAAAAAATGTATAAACTACCTGCAAGATTCTATCACTCTTCCGACTCTACGGAAGAAATATTTTCTAAATTTTGAAGAATATCCTTCAGTTCAAAAACCAGTTATACGAACATGGCATGAGGAATTGAAGATTCCGGAACGTTTACGACCTTTTCATAGGCCTTCATGAAATCTACCATTGTGATCTGTTTACCACGTCTGCGCAGTACAAAGATTCCAGCTTCTTTAGTAATGACACTAATATCTGCCCCGCTCATACCATTCATGACTTTTGCGAGTTTCTCAAAATCCACATCATTGGCAAGGTTCATTTTTCGAGTATGGATCTTAAGAATCTCAACCCTACCCTTTTCATCAGGAAGCGGAATTTCAATAGAACGATCAAATCTGCCAGGTCGCAGGAGAGCAGGATCAAGAAGATCAACCCTGTTGGTCGCAGCAACCACCTTTACGTTGCCTTTGGGATCGAAGCCATCCATCTCCGCAAGGAGCTGAAGCATTGTTCTGTTGACCTCTGCAGAGCCACTTGTTCCGTCATAAGTCCTCATGCTGCCAACAGCATCTATTTCATCTATAAAAAGAATGCTAGGAGACTTATCCCTTGCGAGCTGAAAAATGTCCTTGACTAGCCTAGACCCTTCACCTACGAACTTTTGGACCAAATCAGAACCAGACATTCGGATGAAAGTTGCTTTTGCCTGAGAGGCTATAGCCTTTGCAATTAGAGTTTTTCCCGTACCTGGAGCACCGTGGAGCAGGACACCAGAAGGAGGTTCGATTCCCAGTTCTTCGAAAAGTTCGGGTTCTGTAAGAGGCAATTCAACACTTTCACGGACTTCTTGAAGTACCTCATCGAGCCCGCCAATCATACTATAATCCACACCTGGAGAGTTAATGAGTTCCATAACCTGAGCTCGGACGTCTGCAGCCCTGCTAACTATGGAGATAATTGAGTAAGCTCCATTTACTGCAACTCTCATTCCAGGCTCTATCTTCCCAAGACACTCCTCTGGAATCTGGGTAAGTACTTCCTGGTTGTTCCCATGCTGCCTTATAAGAGAAATTTCACCATTTACCTCAAGAATGGTTGCAATAAACAGAGGAGGCTCAGTAAGCTGCTCCAGATGAGCTTTTAACTTATTGATTTCCTGGAGGTGCCTGCCAGTCGCCACACTTGCTTCAAGGAGCCGAGCCTTCATATTTTCATTCTGGATTTTCATGATTTCTATTTCAGTTAAAAGAGATTTCACATCTTCAGCAATGATCTCGCCACATTCAAGCTGGAATTCTACCCTGGTTTTAATATCTTCAATGGAAGAACCTATTGAACTATCTTCGGACATTTAAAAACACCTGTATAATCATATAATATCTGTTTAATACCATGGTTTAAAGGTAAATTTACTTTGAAATTATTTATTTGCAGAGTAGTTAATTTAAAGGTTGAAAGCTTGCAGTTTATTGATCTTCGGGCCTATAGTTGACGAATTAATTGAACTTTAGGCAATTGTTTGAGATTCGGGCGCCTGATCCTTTAGCAAATCTCATGGATAATTTTTTCCTTTAGGGGCTTTTACAAAAGAAGTAAAAGACTAAAGCGGGGAAATCAAGAAAAGAAAGATCTTTTCCATAAAATCTCCCTTCAGGACAACTCATAATTTCGATAAACCTACGATTTCAACAAATTGGTTATATATACTTTATAAGTAACCAGCCATAAATTAGAGTTTATCAAAATCCTCTATAGATTAAGATGCAAGAAAGTAGAATACATATATATAAATTATATATATAAGTTCTTGCAACACGTGCAATCCATTTCTGATATCTATTAAATGCTTTTTGATATTCGCTTGGTATATATCCCTTTTGTTTATTCTTTTCATACCTTGAATTTCATTTTTCGGGATCATAATAGAATATTTCGATAAACCTTTGATTTTTACGAGTCATGTATATACCATTTATAATCATAGGACGAAATTTAGGTTTTATCGAAATACTCCATAATTATCAAATTCTGCAGATCTTGACAGATTCACCTAGAAATCAGACATTAAAAAAAGAAAACAAAAATAATACTGAATTTAGCATGACTCAGATCTGGAATAGTAAAGGATATAAACTTTGCCCTGATTAGAACTGAGAGTAGAAGGTAAAGTTAAGTATGACAGAGCCAACCAAATAAAAATATTAAAAAAAATTATCATGAGACTATCTTATAAAATCAATTATATGCCTTTAATTATACAAAAAAACGTACACTCCTTAGGTCTTTAAAGCGTAGGTCTTTAAAACCCCATAGGTATTCATGCCTCGCGTTCTACATGTATGATACTGACTGTAATTTTCTTAAAACCTGTTCTTCGAAATGCTGTCTACGTACAATAAAAATCGCAAACATTCGAAAGTTTTAAGATTATATTCTCCAATTTAGGAGCAAGCATTAATGGAGGACTATAAAATTAAAGAAGAGATCTGGATCGAAAAATACAGGCCTATTAGACTCGATCAGGTAGCAGGGCAGGAGGAAACCATAGAGCGCCTGAAGTCCTATGTTGCAATGAAAACACTTCCTCATCTCCTCTTTTCCGGACCTCCGGGTGTCGGAAAAACTGCTTCTGCAGTTTCGATTGCTAGGGAAATGTACGGAGAAAATAGCTGGCGTGAAAATTTTAACGAACTAAATGCATCCGATGAGAGAGGTATTGATATTGTTCGAACAAAAATTAAAAACTTTGCAAAAACTGCTCCAATAGGAGGAGCTGAATTTAAGATTATTTTCCTGGACGAAGCCGATGCACTGACCTCAGATGCCCAGTCTGCACTTCGGAGAACTATGGAGCGTTTCAGCAGCAACTGTCGTTTTATCCTCTCCTGCAACTATTCTTCAAGGATCATTGAGCCTATTCAATCCCGTTGTGCAGTCTATAGATTTAGGCGCCTTTCAGATGAATCTATAAAAAAACGCCTTAAATATATCGCTAAAGATCAAAATTTGACCATCACTGAGGATGGATATGAAGCTCTCATTTATATAGCCCAAGGAGATATGCGAAAAGGCGTAAATTCTCTTCAGGCTTCAGCTTGTATAGACCCGGGAAAACCTATATCTAGTAGGACAATTTATAGGACTACTGCAACCGCAAATCCTGAGGAAATCAAATCCCTGATAGAAACTGCACTGAGGGGAAATTTTAGGGCTGCCAGAAAAGAACTTAACAAATTGCTCTATGAAGAAGGACTCTCTGGTGAAGATATAGTCGGACAGATTTACAGAGCTATATACGAAATGGAAAACCGCATGATTCTGGAACTCGGGCTTTCTGAAAGGCACATTGTTGAACTCATAGATATCATCGGTGAGATAGACTTCAGGCTCACAGAGGGAGCGAGTGAAAAAATCCAACTCGAGGCTTTACTCGCACATTTTGCACTTTTGAACGCGGACTGAGGTGCTTTCTCAGTATCTTGCCTAATTAATCTGATTTTCTGGAATTAATTTCAAGTTAGGCTCTTCAAAATCTTCATATATCTCAAAAATATAAAAGGTATCAATGATAGAAAAAATATAAATATTTTTTATTATTGATATCCAGCTCCTGCTTTTCAGCTTATTTAAGTTACGATATTTGTCTGGAAGTTCATTGGAATTGGTATTAAAAGAAAAGAAGTTATTGTCCTAACTTACTCTCTTAATACTTTTTTTTCGATAATTGCGATTATTCCAACAATTATTTCAATACTTGCATTAACTGAGGATATTTCAGTCTCAACAATAATTCTCTTCTGAATTTCCCCCTTTCCAAACCCAATTTTATCTCCGTCCATTTTGTCATTTGCAATCAGATGCCATATTATTGTGGAAATTTTCTTTATTGGAGCAATAAATGACTTTGAATGTCCAATTGATTTCTTCTTCCAATAAAAAACTCTTTTAATTTGATTTTTTTTCTTGCCGCTAACTGAACAATATGCTTTAGAATCTACATTGATATCTTTGATCCTTTTTTTGTGATTCAGAAACTGTCGAATTTATCCGCAGATTGGTATATACATTCTGAACTACTAACGCAATGAAGAAGCTTATCTCCTGAAGAAAAATCCTTGTAGTTGCTATTTCAGCAATTAGAGTTGTTGTGCCATTTTTCTTAATAACCATAAACTGCATTAAAGTCTCCATTTCACTTTTATGCTTTCCATAAGTTTAGTCTGAAATTTATCTCTTTAAAGCTTTGGTTTCATCGTCAAGATGTTTTATAATATTAAGAAATTTATGAAACCTAACTACATTACTGAGAGAGATCTTTATATCCAGAATTTATTTTATCTAAATATTTTTTTATGAACATTTGGTGAAAGGCTTTCTATGATCTGATCAATTATCCGAAGAGATTCCTAATAAGACAATTTTGCAATTTTTACCAAAAATATCTGCCAGACATCATTTAGATTAAACATTTCAGGTGCTATAATGGTGTTAGCTTCATTTTTTTAAATATGTTCTGTTTTGTACAAACTTATGATGAAATCAAACATAAGATCGAAACTTGATTTTCAGGGAAAATTTTTGGTGGACTAATGATGTTATAGGTGCAAATTTTTCAATGATTTATGACTCTAAATATTCAGTTTTTTATGCTTAAAAGCTTTCATATCTCCAGCATTTCCAACTATAACAGATAAATACTTTATCAAGAAGCATAAATAGGAGCTCAAAAGTTACTTGTTGATCCCATGCAATAACATATCGTTTTTTTGATATGATACAACTTTTAAAGCTAAAATTCCATCATCATCTTAGCGAAAAGTTGCAGTCTTTTTTACAGGATATACTGAGTAGGATTTCAATAAACCCTTAAATTTTGTCATCTGCTTATAACAGATGAATGATTCTTGAAAATCAGAGATTCATCGAAATCCTCTGGGGATAGTAGAGTACTTTTATTTGTTTGTGCTTGTTATTCAAAAAAGTTCATATTTATTTTGGAACTGAGTTTCATTATATCTTATGCTAATGGCTTAAAAACTAAGGTTTTTTCCCTCCAGTATGCCTAAAAATTTTGTAATTAATAGAATAATATTTTATTGTACCAAATTATAAACATTGGAATTTTTTTGTTCATTAATAACTTTTTAGGATTTTTTGGGATATAAATGTCTGATTTAAAAAAATATTACATGAAAATATAAGGATGCATTTGATAGATTATTACCTGAAATTTGGAACCAGGCATGTTAACTTCCAGGCACTATTATTTATTTGTGTATGTTATTCGGCGAATTCCGTTTTCGTTTTTGAATTTAGTCTTCTAACTAGAGTTATTTTCATGTCCTGAAGCCTATTAGTTTAAAAATATAACTTTGATTTCTATTGAAGTTTGGCGAAGGAATAAATGCCTTATGAAAAAATAGATAATGAAGAAGAACAATTATAAATAGGGAATTGGGTTTTAAGCCTTAAACAATATTTAAGAATTTACAAGCTCAAAAAGGTAATTAATGGGGGATTAGTACATTGAAAAAAAAAGTTCATATTTTATTGTTAGTTGGAGCTTTATTGCTGATAATGGGTGAGCTACTGAATATTACAAAAGACCCGCTTCTATGGAGCACAGGGACTGTGACTGCATTATTCATGATTTTGCTTTTCAGGATAGATCCCTTAAGTCCAAATGAGTAGCATAAAGAAAAGAAGACTTTCCTTTTTCAAAATAGAAAGATCGTTGAAACCAAAAAATTTTTGGGGTTATACATGTATAATAACCAAACAAAGTAATTTTGATTTTGGGAAAACGGAAATTAAGATTACTTGAGGGGGATTGCCTCGGATACCTTTATGCCAAAATCAATCCTTAATTACTTAATGAAATTTCATCGAGAAAAAAAATTAGCTCTTCACTCTTGATTAATAGACATATAAACCCAAAAATATACTCAATAACAAATAATGTTAGTTTTCCAAGAAAAATATAGTTCATTATGAGTCAAATGTTGTTCTAAGGCAACTACTTTAAATTCTGGGTATAGTGCATGGATTAGCATGTGAAAATGGAAAAAGTTAAATGCAAAAATACAGTCACAAGAGATATGGAATTATGTATTAAAAATGGACATTTAGAGATCTACTGACATTTCGATTCTTTAAAACATCACTCATATAATAGTGAACTACCCAGTCAATTGCCGGTGGAATTAATTATAAATTTTGGCGATCCCAGAAGATATTAAAACTCTCCTAATTTCTGACTCACTAGATTCATTATCTGAAAGGTTTCCATAAGATGTATCCCTCGAGAATTCAGCCGTCCTTCAGTTTGCTAAGATGCAACTCCGGTAGGATCTCAATTGGTTATAATGTAATGCGAGTTTCCATCATCACTTTATAGAACTTTTTCTTTCACTGGTTATGAGCTTTATTCCTTTGTACTGATACCTTCGGAGTCAAGCACCATGAAATTGTCAGCATGAATATAATATACAAAATTTTCAGTACTGCATGTTAGTTGCTTCATAGTCAAGTTCATAAAACCTTTTCCAGTCCTACCCTGAAGTCTGATCTCAATTTTCATGGATTATTCTTCCAATTTTTAAAAATTACTTTTACTATAAAGTATGAATAGGACTTCTGCACTTGAGAACGAAAATCAAGCGCAAGCAAGTTTATGAAAATCAGTACATTTATGATGGTTTGAGATATGATAATGCTAATTTAGAATTCATTTGAGAAATGTATGTACCAAAAATAAGGGTCAATTCTGAAGGTTAAGATCAATCTTGAAAAATTTTATTATACTTAAATCCAATATTCTTGAAGTTGTTCATAACTTATCTTTGATAATTTTCACCATTCAAGGACTGCTAGTTATAAATACTCTTTTTTCTATGTATTATATAAATATCAGAGAAGATTGAAAATAACTTTTTTAAACCATAAATTAATATAAAGTATTTCAAACATATCCGTGCATTAAGCACTTAACAATAATTACATCAAAAAATTTAATAGTAATCGTCTTTTTCTGATGTAGAATCATATTGTGAGTTAAGAGAAATAAGTTGCATAATTGCATTGACTAAAAGCCTAATTCACTGGAAGAAATAGAGGTAGTTTGGGGAATGAAAAAATACGATGTAATTGTTGTTGGGGCGGGTGTAAGCGGTCTTCTAGCAGCGCTAACACTTTCAAAACATGGGAAAAAAGTCCTTGTTCTTGAAAAAAAAAGGCATTTTGGTGGGAACTGCAACAGCTACATGGTAGAAGGATATCAGGTGGACACTGGAGTACATGCGATAACCCACTTAATTGAAGGACCCCTAAAAAGACTAATGGATAATTATTTTGATTATTTACCTGTATTTGAAGACTATGGGCATTACTACGTTAAGACTGAAAATGCCCTCGTTAAGGTTCCTTCCAATTTAAAAGATTTCGTGACTTTCGATGCGCTTCCAAGAAAAGACAGGGTTCTACTTTTTCAGATCCTCACGAAGGCCTTTACACTTTCCTCGTTCGGAATAGATCTCTCTAACCAATCTGTGTATGATTTCCTACCAAAAAACCTTTCAAAAGATACTTATGATTTTGTGGATACAATATCCACTTTCCTTTCGGGTAGGTCCATGAAAGAAACTTCAGCCCAACGTGTTCTATGGGGAAGTAGTCTTCTCAGAGACAGTGTTACTCAGGAGCAGTTTGATGCAATGATAGGAAGATCTGATCCGAAAAAGCTTCAGTCTGCAGAGTTTATCCCGGTCTCATTTCTCCAATCTCATCTACATACTTCCCTTCAGGCTAGGATGACTAAGGCAGCCCAACCTTTTACATCCCTAGAAAGGCTGGCAACAAACGATGTAAACAGCTCTCAGGGATACCCAAGAAAAGGACTAAACGCCCTTTTAAATTCTATCCTGTATTCCCTCCCTGAAACTGTCGAAATCAAAAAAGAGTGTGAGGTGATATCTATTCTGGTGCAGAATGAAAAGGTTTCAGGTGTAGAAGCCGACGAAATCTACACCTCTGACATCGTTATCTATACAGGTTTTGCAACTGAGCTTCCCAAACTTATAAAATGTCTTCCCACTGATTATGTAGAAAACCTCAAAGGTATTGTGACCAGTAAAAGCCTGACTATATGGCTTGGTCTAGAAAAGGAGCTTCCTGAGTTTAATTATATAGGTTCTGAAATCTGGTTTAAGGATTTTGCTTACTGGGCAATGCCTATAAGTAATTATGATCCTTCCCTTGCCCCCAATGATAAACAGCTTATAGGTTTTTCCTTTGTGATCGACAATAAAAGTGATGACAAAGAAATTAAAAAGGCTTATGATATGATTTTCCGCGCCCATCCTAACATTGAAAAGTATATCGAGATGCATCACGAACAAATTACAATTCCAGAAAAAGCCGCAGTCACAATTGACGGAAAGTTTGCAGATATTCGGACTCCTGTACTGAATCTCTATATTGCAGGCACAGATACTGACAAGCGCAGTATGGGAATAACTCGAGCCGCATATTCTATTATTGAGCTTTTAAAAATACTTACTGAAGATGGGAATCTCAATTAAAAAAATTATTTTTAGCTATTGAATCAAAATAGATATCTTTCAATTGGTATTTTGTAGGCTGAGTAGTTACTAGTTTTTAACATCGTTAATTTCTGGTGCATAAAATTTATTAAAAATAATAAGACATAAATTCTCAAAAATAAATTTTAGTCGAAGAAAAGATTTTACTGAACAATAATTAAATCAAATTTGAGAGGCAAAATCAAAGATTAGGTTTTGCAGCTCACTTAAAGAAATTGTGTATTTTCATTCTACAGCCCTGGATATAAAGAGATTATTCGGAATCAAATATTTCATTAGAATATTTATACTTCTATTCTTCCTGATTTCTTTTATTTTCGCCAATATTTCGGTTCAAAATCAACTAAAAGATGTACTTGATCAATATCAATACCTGTTGCATCAAACTCCAAACAGTACATTTTACCAATTAAAAGCATACATATTTCAAATATTTGATGATGTTCCTATCTAAAAGAATTTTTTTTACGATACTCCATACAAAAAAATCACTGGATATCTTGTTTGTCAGCATAATAGTTGTATGAGGTAGTTCCATTTTTATAGTGTAGAGATAGCTTAAAATATGGATCAGTTAGTTAAAACTGTTTGCAGGGAAAATTTCAATTCCCAAGCAAGTTGCGGGGTATCCAACTAAAACAAAATAATTAAGCGGGCTCGCCGTGATTCGAACACGAGTTAATGGGTACCTTCGTAAAGTATTGTACTTCGAAGCCCATTAGGATATCCTGGCTACCCCACGAGCCCGCTATGCATCAATAGTGATAGGAACAATCCATATTAAAGGTTTCTATCAAAACTAAGACAAAATTAAGAAAAGCATGAAGATCAAAATTTCGGCTGCTTACCCCGCTGTAGTCAATGGTATGTTCTTGCCATTGCTTTGGATATAAAGGAATTGTTCAAAGTCAAATATTTTCATTCGTTCATATGTTTTTTTTGTTAGTTTCCATAGTTTCCCTATTTTCAACACCTTTTCTAAGCACATTGGAAGTTGTAAATCCACTCATATTTCATGTAACCTTAATCACTTCACAGTTCAGCAACCCATAAATGTTTTTTAATCTCAGATATATTTTAAATATTTTTCATATAGTGGTACTTTTTTTAATCTGATAACTCTTAAAGGAAAATATTTTGCGTCATACCAATGAAAAGATATATCTGATCATCATCTTTACAGATTGCATCAAACTCAAAGAAGTATCTTTTCCAATTTCAATCATGCATATTTCAAAATAATTGATGATCTCCTTACCTAAAATAAATTTTTCACAATACTCTCTGAAAAATATGAGGTATTATTTTATAGACCAATGATTTTCGTGAAGTTGTTCCGTGTTATAGCTAAAAGGTAACTTAACATCTAAATTCTTTAGTTAATAAGGGTACTTTGGGAAGTTTCCATCCCGCAGTTAGATGTAGGTTATTCGATTGGAATAATAGGATTCAACTATCAAGAGTTTTTCCAAAAAGATCATAGATATTTAGTTCATACTTTCGGCTTCGCTAAATGCTTGTATAAAACAGAAAATATTTAAAAAAATGAAGCTAACACCATTATAGCACCTGAAATGTTTAATCTAAATGATGTCTGGCAGATATTTTTGGTAAAAATTGCAAAATTGTCTTATTAGGAATCTCTTCGGATAATTGATCAGATCATAGAAAGCCTTTCACCAAATGTTCATAAAAAAATATTTAGATAAAATAAATTCTGGATATAAAGATCTCTCTCAGTAATGTAGTTAGGTTTCATAAATTTCTTAATATTATAAAACATCTTGACGATGAAACCAAAGCTTTAAAGAGATAAATTTCAGACTAAACTTATGGAAAGCATAAAAGTGAAATGGAGACTTTAATGCAGTTTATGGTTATTAAGAAAAATGGCACAACAACTCTAATTGCTGAAATAGCAACTACAAGGATTTTTCTTCAGGAGATAAGCTTCTTCATTGCGTTAGTAGTTCAGAATGTATATACCAATCTGCGGATAAATTCGACAGTTTCTGAATCACAAAAAAAGGATCAAAGATATCAATGTAGATTCTAAAGCATATTGTTCAGTTAGCAGCAAGAAAAAAAATCAAATTAAAAGAGTTTTTTATTGGAAGAAGAAATCAATTGGACATTCAAAGTCATTTATTGCTCCAATAAAGAAAATTTCCACAATAATATGGCATCTGATTGCAAATGACAAAATGGACGGAGATAAAACAGGATATCAAAAGTGAGAAATTCAAAAATGGAAGATCGTTGAAAATGAGATCTTCCTATTTACACAATTATAACTATAACTAGTGCAAGTGAAATTAGAGAGGGAAAAGACTATATAGTATCTGACTAACCAGTTCAGTCGCTGACTTTAAACTTTTGAATATTAATTTTATTAGAGTGAGTGAGGATATTAAAGTTATATTACTTGCGTTATTACTTGCGTTCTCATCCGAAAAAATCTGGAAGCTCCTAACGGCACTTAAGAGACCTTGCTTGGAAGAGATTAGGTGATGGACTCACAGGTTTGCAAGTTTTTATTTTATCCCTTCAATTATATAATAGATTTTTCGGAGTAGGCGCTGGAGTATTTCTTGTGGAATAGGTCTTTGATATGTAGTCTTAACAGATGAGAACGCAATTCATACTAGGCTGTCAACATATATAATATTTTTAGCATATAATATTACTTTGTTCTTTGTTTATACAATATGTCTTATAACCTTATTTTGTTGGTCTAACTTTATAGTATTCTAATAGATTTCGGGATATAGTCAGTGCTTTGAAGCTTTGAGTAAGATATAATTATATGCAATTTTAGAGAATAACTGCAAAGAAGAATAATAACAACAATTTGATGGAAAGAACTAACAAAGACTTGAAAAAAGAAGCAAAATAGTAAATAATTTCACCCATAAACAAAAATTAGTATTTGAACTGCGAACCTCAATACTAATTTACATGAATGAAGAATGGATAACAGTGAATAGTTTTTGAGAAATGCTCTTATAGTTGAATCATATTATTCCCAATTGAATAACCTACATCTAACTGCGGGATGGAAACTTACAAAGTACCCTTATTAACTAAAGAATTTAGATGTTAAGTTACCTTTTAGCTATAACACGGAACAACTTTTACCCACGAAAATCATTGGTCTATAAAATAATACCTCATATTTTTCAGAGAGTATTGTGAAAAATTTATTTTAGGTAAGGAGATCATCAATTATTTTGAAATATCATGATTGAAATTGGAAAAGATACTCTCTTTGAGTTTGATGCAATCTGTAAAGATGATGATCAGATATATCTTTTCATTGGTATGACGCAAAATATTTTCCTTTAAGAGTTATCAGATTAAAAAAAGTACCACTGTGTAAAAAATATTTAAAATATATCTGAGATTAAAAAACATTTATGGGTTGGTGAACTGTGAAATTATTAAGGTTACATGAAATATGAGTGGATTTACAACTTCCAATGTGCTAGAAAAGGTGTTGAAAATAGAGAAACTATGGAAAATAACAAAAAAAACATATAAACGAATGAAAATATTTGACTTTGAACAATTTCTTTATATCCAAAGCAATGGCAAGAACATACCATTGACTACAGGGGGTCAAGCTCGCAAATTTTGATTTAACTGTCGGCTATCGATAATATTTTTTATTTTACCATCAGTAGTAATAATAATGATACTATGGAATCAAAATGATATCTATAAACTGATTTTCAGGTGGTTAATAGTTACAGAAACAGGTTAAAATAAGAATGGGAATTTATTTATTTAATAGCTATGGAATAGCACCAGAACTTACTTAAATAATTTTGAAGAATACTGTAAACTCGTCCATTTGATACTACCAAAAACAGATATCTATAACAAATGAAGACAAAAATGATCGCTTCCAGAAAAAGACCATGAACGGAAAAAAAGTATTTTCGATTGGAGAGCGCGCTTTAATCTTTCGCCTATCTGAGATTTTCAAAGTACCAGAAGGCAAGGAGAGAAAACAGAAAGGAATACTCATAGATGCAGGTTCAGATGACTGTGCAGTCCTTGATCTAAAAGGAGAAGATTGTCTTGTTTTTACCATAGATATGCTGCACAGAACCACAGATTTTCCTGAGGAAATGACCCCCTGGCAGATGGGATGGATGTCTGCAGCCGTAAACCTGAGTGATATTGCGGCTATGGGTGCAGAACCCACAGGGCTACTTATGGCAATTGGCATGCCTGAAGATACTGAAATTGCTTTCGTCGAAGAACTTGCAAAAGGCATGCAAGCATGTGCCAAATTTTGTGGAACTGCAATCATCGGAGGCGATCTGGATACCCACACAGAACTGACAATTACAGGAACAGCACTTGGCAGGGTGAAAAAAAGCCATCTTCTTCTTCGTCGTGGAGCAAAACCAGGGGATCTTGTATGTATTACAGGATATACAGGTTCTGCAGGAGCCGCTCTAAGGGCTATTCAGTCTAAAAAACAAATAAGTGAAACTATCCTCAAGACTCTTTTCAAACCCTTACCCCGCACTTCAGAAGCCCGTATATTGGCTCATTCCGGAGCAGCTACTTCCATGATAGATACTAGTGATGGCCTTGCCATATCCCTTTACGACATTGCCAGGGAAAGCCATGTGGGCTTTAGAATTCTGGAAAATAACCTTCCCATCCTAAGGGAAGTAAGAGAATTGGCTCTCAAGTTTTGAAGAATTGATGGAACTTTGCCTTTACACAGGTGGAGATTTCGAATTTCTTATTACAATTGACCCGCAGCAGATCAAAAAAGTACAAAACATATGCAAGTTAGCTGTTATAGGAGAATGCACAGAGTATAAAAAGGGGATTGTACTAGAATCTCCTGGGTGCAGGTTGACAAACATAGAACAGAGAGGATACGAGCAACTAAAATCTGAACACCGCTGATAAATTTCCTGTTAGCATACTAGCTCTCCTTCCAAAAAACGTATGAATTAGAGAGATCGTAAGAATTATTGGCTAGGAAACTCCACACAAATCACAAAAATTGGATAAACTGAGTATAGCTAACATAAAATCAGAAGTTTATCGAAATCCTCCTTTTTCATAAACAATAACTCAATTACCAGAAATAATTTTTAGATATTATTCGATTTGTAGGAATGGTCTTGGAATTAACGAGATTCGAAACTACATATTAGAAAAATGGATTTATGGTCAAGAACATATCTCTCTCTACTAAATTCAAAGTTGAACCGCGAAAAAAAAGAAGAATATAGAAGAAAAGAAAAAAAATGGAACCGTTTTGCAGCTTATTTCCTTCAGTGAAACATTGATCTTGAGAATTTCATAGTCTTTAAAAGTTCACAATGTAGAATCAAAATATTCTTTTAGCTGTAATTATTTTAGAACTATACTCAGACTTAGATGATATATAGGAAATATGCAAGCGTTTGTACCGCACATTATGGTATATGAAAGCATATCTTAGGGAAAGTGAAAATTAGTGAAGTACTGAAATTATATCAGGGCTTTAAAAAACTAATATAAGGTTCTCCATTTAGTTATTTAGATTATCCGTAATCTTCACATACTTCCTCCTTTTAAAAGATTTCGATAAATAACTAAATGTCGTCCATGCTTATAAATGGTATACAAATAACTCTTGAAACCAGAGGTTAATCAAAATCCTCTTTAATACATATGTTTTAGCTTCATCAAGATTTTGCCATCCGCATTCTTTGTAGTCTTTAGGCCAATTTTTTATTTAGTATATATTTTTTTTCTCAAAAATATATTTTAATGGCAAAATATATTTAGAACATCCCATTATCTCCTAAATTCTACGCAAATTCCCATTTATACATTCATATCCTAAATCTTACTAAATTGGTCGTGCTTATTTATGCCAGGAAAACTTGGAAATGGTACTAAAACAACGATATACTCTGAAATTGCAGAAACTCTGCTTCAGGAGGGATGGAAAAAGATGGATATGCACGTACATTCTTCCTGCTCTTATGATGTGCCTCCCGCAAAAGCAATGCATCAGAATGCCCTTTTTAGAAAAGCAAGGACTCAGAAGCTTGATTTTGTGACTTTTACAGATCATGACACAGTCAAAGCTTACGACCTACTTGGCTGGGACAGAGAAGGACTGATTCCAGGAGTTGAAATTGCAATCAAAGATCCTGATAAAATAGGACATACTCTGCATGTTAACGTTCTTGAGCTTGATTCAGAAGAATTCGAAGAACTTTAGGCGATTGCAAACCAGGAATATAACTTCAAAAAATTTATCCGTTACCTCAGAACTCACGACCTCCCACACATATAATCATCCCTACTGGTTTGCTACTGGAGACCACCCTAATTTATGGGCTGTGCCAGAACTTATAAAACAGTTTTATGTTATCGTATATAATATGCAGGACCTAACGGAAAAAATCTCATAATTATGACACTTGCGAGGAAATATGATAAAAAGGTTGTTGCGACCACAGACAGCCATACAGGAGGTATGGGAGCTGTCTATAAAATTGCGAAAGGAGAAACATTCAAAGAATTCTTTTAAAATATTAAACGAGGGAAATCATATATTGTAGTTGAAGGAGGAACCAGAAGGCACCTCACAAAAGAACTAAATTCATGGGTTGAGCTTGTTTTTTCAATGGACAGAAATACAGGGAATGAAATTAATTTCACTACGAATGTATGCAGCTTTGACAGAATAATAAGTATCATTGCAAACGAGAAAATGAGAGATTTTCCTAGAATTAACAGTTTAGCAATGAAATTTTTCCAAAATTTTTCCAAATCAGGACTTCCTGCCTACTTATATATGAAAACGGAGAAACCTCTGGTTTCCAAGATAGAAAAAGTCGTGAATCAGATAGCATGAGCCTTTTAATCGCTTAACGTATCCAGAATTTTGATAAACCCCACATTTTGTCATATGCTTATAAATAACATAAAAATAACTCGTAAAAAGGAGAGGTTTACCAAAATTTCCTATTTTATATAACCATAATTTGATAGTCTGATCTTTATGCTGAAAGGAGATTTTCAGGTTTTAGAGAAATAAATAAGTAATATTGGGATCAACAGAGTTTTAGCTGATCGTTTATGGAGCCCATGTAAGCAACTTGTTGAAACTGAGATTTATAGAAATTTTCAATAAAAAAATAAAATTGAAGAAAAAAACTAAAAAGAGCTTAAATTTAAAGTTTCAGCACCTCAGGCAATAACATCCTTTCTCAGGATGTAAGCAACCATCTCAGGATTAAGTTTACTATCCCTTGAAACTTTTTCCTCAATAGCTTCAGTTGATTTACCTTCAATTTTTAGTTCTTTTATTTCCTCAATTATTGACGAAGGAATGCGATAGTACTCGTTGATATCCTTCCTGTGTCCCCATACGTCTCCTTCGATAAGTTGGATACGCTGCATTTCAAGGAACATCTCAATTGATTTTGAGACCGTTCGCCGGTAAGATTTTGGAAGCTGTATGACCTCAACCTTTGGACAGTTCTCGACTAATGAAAAAATATCCTTGTTTGAAGGCCTGAAAGCCAGGTGTACTATCCTTTCATTTGGATTCAATGTAAAAATTTCTTCTCGCGAACTCACAACCCTTATTTTCAAAGTTAATCCTCCAGATCTACTTATTTTTTTCGTGTGATAGAAAAATATTCTCCATTAAATATTTTTCGATAACAACATTAATTATTTAGACAGAACTGGTATTTAATTCTTTCTTTTCTTTTAGGAGAATCCCACTGTGAATGACAAAAAATAGCTTGTATAGCAGTATTTTAAATGAAGTTAGAGGCTAAATTAGGATAAACTTTCTTAAAATAATGAAGAATAAAAGGATAAAAAAAAAGAATTTGATCGGAATTACTCTTTTTTGAGGTTAGAGCATCGTGGAGATCTTTTAAGATCGCCTGATATCGCAAAAATTAATCATTAACTCCAACATCCTGCAACGACAACAAATAAAAAAAATAAACAAATAATAAAAAATCTCTTGTTTTATAACTTATCATCTTAATAAACTTCGTCTTTTAATTACCTAAATATAAAAAAAATTAAAATCATTGGATTTTAGATCGCGTACTTAAATCATTAACCAATTCTAAAAAAGATTGCGTTTCATACACTTACAGAAATGTATAAAGAGTCATGTTCTCAAGGTTTCAATAACTCACATACATAATAAAAATTAGTACATGGGCCTCGCCGTAAAAATTAACATTTCAAAAACTTGGAAAAATGGATTTCTCGTCAAGTGCATATATACTAACCAATTATAATACAAAGTTGAACAAGAAAAATACTGAAAAAGTGGAACGAAAAAGAAAAGATTCCCATTTTCATCCCTCCTTCCGTATCTTTCTTGGTTATACAAAGCCAGATAACTTAAAAAGAAATAATTAATCCAAAAATAACATACAATTCTTTGAATAAAAGACATAACAAATTAAGCACTTCTCAACTTACCTTTTTTGACAATTGATTTCATCATTATCTTGGCTAGTAAGGTTGTTCTACATTTGATTTTTAAAGATAGTTCGAAAAATAATCAGTGGATTGCCACCGAGAACTAAAGTTTGATTTTGATCATGGATACAAAATTGTCCTTTTAAGCAATTCAACTACCAAAATAAATATTATAGTCCAAATTATCAGAAATAGTGACAACATTTGTGGTTTAGGCATCATAAAAGTGTTTTCATTGCTATTACCCTCAGTGCATCAAAAGAAAAACAGCAACAAAACAACGACAAAAACCTTGTTTTCATAATGAAATACACCTATTACCTCGAAATGAGTAATAACTATAAGCAAGCAAGAAATTTCTCTTTCTATTCATTTTGAAAGGACTACTTAAAACCTTTTCATCAATTTCTTCAGTATTATAGAAACATAAGAAGCTGAAATTTTACCTAAACTCCAAAGCATTCATGATCTTTTTCATCCTTCGAGCATATTAGACACCTTGCAGGTAATATTCAGCTGCAGCAGTTAGGATGATCTTTTCAACTCCCGAACACTATAGCATGAATTAAGTAGCTTGCTCAGCGAAAATAGTTATAAAAATGGACACACAAGTCTTTTTAATTTGCTCATTGTAGAATAATATTGTATTGATACTTAGGCACCAACGCTATGTGGAAGGTAATCTGACTGTGGCCATAACTAAAACTGTTTAATTCCAATGTGAGTATCACAATTCAATCAGATGGGAGTGGTACCATCTCTGATCATGGTGGCAAAAATTGAACTCATTTTACAACAGTTCGAGGAGTCCGAGAGTCAAACGAAAGCAAAAAAGTCAAGGATTAATTTCATCTAAGACCTAAAAGATAGAGCATTCGTGATCCTAAGCACTTCATAAGTAATAAACATTCCAGCAGTTATACCCGCTACAATTAACAAAAATCCATTGTTAAAAAGCAACTTTCAAGCCACAGAAACGAAGAAAAGTTGGCAGTCTAACTTGGAGAAAAGGAAGAGATGATAAAGCAATTGAAAGAAACACTTATTAGAAAGAAAAGGAATTTTCCAGTCTTAATGAGAAAAACAAAATAAATAAAACAGCAGAAATAATCAGATGTAATAGGCAGGTGAAGAATAGAAAGTTTCAAAAAATCAGTGAGAACGCTTATAATTAAAATCAAAAGATTTCTCCCTATTTAAACTTTATTCATTCGTGGCCTCTTTGGACATGAAGTAAGAAACGAGCTATGAAGCAGATGAAGAATCATATCAGGGCTGATTTTCCTTAGACTTGTAATCTCATCGATTATTTCTTCCTCGGTTCTTCCCTGAACTTCAAATTCTTTTATCTTTTCAAGAACATAGGCTGGTATTACAAAATAATTATTAAGGTCATGCCAGTGTCCACTGACATCTCCTTTTACCAGCTGAATTCCTGAAGAAGCAATGTACATTTTAATAAATTTAGATAGTGCATCATAGGAAGATGCAGGAAGCTGGAGCAATTCTATCCTAGGGCAAGTCTTGATCAAATTAAATAGATCCCTATCCGAAGGTCTAAAAGCAAGATGCACTGCCTTCTCGTCAGTTTCCAAGCCGATAATTTCATCCCTACTTGTTACAACTCTAATGCGTATACTACTTGGCCCCATTTTATGCTCCCACTCTTATCTAAGCACGGATCATTTATTTAATTTTTGTATTTCATCTTCCTGATCAAATTTCAGTATAATGACAAGATTGTTACTCAAAAAAGTATGAAAAAAAATCGAATTGAATGCGGCTACCCAAACCTAAAAGATGAGGTACGCCTCAGGACATCACTCTTTTGGAATATCTCAGATATCATCGATTCTTGGTTGACAACATTTATTTAATCTAGATAATTCAAATTCTGGTTTCAGATTTCCCTACGATTCCTAAACATAGTGTTTTATTGAGTCATCTACCATATTTCCAATAAATTAATATATCTTGACACTCGAATTTATACTCCTATCAAATTATCGTTTTATCAGTTAATGATGAAGCTTGAGAAATCTGTAACAATTAACTTCTTTCAAGAATTGAACTACCTCTGATAGAAAGTTGCTTGGATGAAATTCCAGGAATAAATGAATGTGATATTCCATAACTTCCATAGTATGAATTTTGTATCCTTGCTCAGTGCAAATATCGGTAAATATGACCACACAATTTTTTTAGTTTGCTTATTATCGAATATAGAGAATTCCTATTTACCTTTAATTTTGCTCTTCGCTGGAATTCTATCCACATCTTTTCTACTAATTTTTGCATTTGACCCAATTTTGTCTTTTCTGGTTCATTATTCTTTGATTTTAAATATAGCTTCCACTATCCTTAAAATACTCTGTTTATTTTCAATGCCATCAAATGATAAAGATTGTAACAAAAAGCTATACACAACATCTTCAAATTTGCTCGTTGAGCAGCAGTGAAAAGAACTTTGCCTGCATTGAATATTTTTTTAGTTACGGCGTAAACTCATTCCCCTTATATATTTTTAGAGCAATCTCTTGTTCCTTAATATATCAACCAGTTCCAGAGGATTTTCGTTTACTGTTCTTTTCATTGTTTCATCATAACCCTGTGATTTTGCTTCAAAGTATCCTCTGTCTTTGTAAAACCACTTCATTTTTTTTGATTTAAAACTACCGAGAATCATGAAGTGATGTAGTTGTTTTTTTGAATCTTCTGATCAGCTCATAATACTTGTCTATTATGGAATGACTTTTATATCCAATGTATGATTTCTATCCTTTTTGTCCAGTTTCAGTCTCTGATTCTCCTTATTTTTGCTTCATTTTCTAGAGGGTCATCCGCTTTTGCATTTCAGGGATCTAAATGAACAAAAATATAGCTGTCTGAATTAGTCCCTTTTTTATTTCCATAACAAAGGCAATTAAGTTTGCTTTGAGACTGTCCCCATGTTTATTCTTCTTTGTAGTTACCAATAATTATTTTTATGAATGACCAAATTGTGGTACTGTCTGTTATGTACTCGGGGAAAAACAAGAAATTTTTTGAAAGAAATTCTATCAATAGAGTGTTTATCAAGTTCGAAGTCGAAAAGCATATAATTGCTGTAAAGAGGTATCTTAAACATAATAATTAATTCAGCTTCATATCTGCCTCAGAAAAATGTTTTGTCAAAATGTATAGACTCAAAAGTGATACGAAAAAATTTCCAATCAATTCAGGATCAATTTCAGCAAGTTTGTCTCCAACTGACTAAAGAAATTTGCATTTTTATTTAAAAGCAAAATCAGTAAGATTTTTCACAAGAAAAAATTATTGTTAAAAGATTTTACCTATTCAATACTCATAATGCCTAGGAATTTATCGAAATTCTATATTTTTGTATCCATACTTAGGTACCAAAATATGTAGCAGATGATCTCACCATAACCATAACTAAAGCTGTTTAATCCCATTGAGAACATAACATCTCGATCAGAGCGAGATAGTACCACCTCTGACATGGGACAAAAATGATAACATATGAACCGAAAATTTGAAATCTGTCCAAAAGGAGTTAATACTTACTTTTCTTCTCAAGAATAAGTATCAATGAATCAGGAAGTTATTTCAGGCTTTGTTTTCATAGATGCTGCAAGAGCCTGTCCGAAAGAAATACACCCATCTCCACAGGGAACCTGGCTGTGAGTTAAAAATTCAAAACCTGCTTCTTTAATATTTCTTGCAATACACGAAGTAATATGATCATTGTATGCAACCCCACCACTCAAACCTATCATTTCAAGGCCCCTTTTTGAGGCAAGAGAAACAGCAAGTTCCGAAATTCCCTTTGCAAGGTTTTCCTCAACTCCAAAAGCCAGATCAGCATAAGAGTAATTTCCAATAAGTTCATAAACTCCCAAAAGAAGTTCAGTAGTATCAAGCACTGGAAGTCCTGATTTTCCTTCTTTCATGAAAACTATGGGAAGATCCACCATATGAGTACTTTTCTTTGCAACAGATTCTAATTTCATTGCAGGCTCTCCTTCATAAGTTCTTATTCCGCAAATTCCAAGCATTGCAGCTGCTGCATCAAGTACTCTTCCTGTACTGCTGCTTTGAAAAACATTTACTCCCTTTTCAAGCTGTTTCATAACCGATGAGAATTCTTGAGTTCCCTGTGAAAAACTCAAAGGAAGCTTTTCCAGTTCTGCCCTCTCAAGTCTTTTGAAAAGGATACCCAGGACCATCCTTGAAGGTTCCTTCGATGCAAGGTCTCCACCTGGCATTGGCTGAGAGAGTAGATGTCCAAGGCGCTCGTACCCAAAGTAAGAAGATTCAAAGAATTCTCCTCCCCAAACTGTGCCATCAGTGCCATATCCAACCCCATCAAGAGCAATTCCCAGCATTTTGGAATCCTGTGCCAGGAAATTATCAGCCATAAGTGCCAGCATGTGAGCATGATGATGCTGGACCTGAAGTGTATTTCCCCTGCCCATATTCATTGCAAAACGTGTTGTGTTAAAAGCCGGATGTAGATCGCAACCCCAGTGAAGAAGCTCGATTCCTGTAAGCTGGATCAGATGCTGGAAAACTTCGAAATGATACCTGAAGGTTTCTAAATTATTGGTATCCCCTATGTACTGAGATATATAGGCCAGTTTCCCTTTTGCCACAGTTACCGTGGAATTCATTTCAGCTCCTACCCCGATAGAAGCTTCTACTTCAAAAGGTAGCTCTATAGGCTCGGGCACAAAACCCCTGGAACGCCGGATAAAGGCTGTCTTTCCATTAACACTCCGGATAACCGTATCATCATTCCTGTTCGCAATAATCCTATCATGAAGCAAATGAAAATCTACAATTCCATCAAATTTGCTAATTGATATATTATTTTCGATAACCATAGGCATTCCTGGAATGTTTGCCGAAGTCATAACGTATACTGAATTAGGCTCAAGATCAAAAAGCAGATTTTGCGTGCCTGTGTAGGGAAGCATAACCCCTATATTATGCAGGCCAGGGGAAGTAGATTCAGCCAGATTAAATTCTTTTGACTTCAGAAGCACTGCTATAGGGCGACGACTGGATGTGAGAGATTCTATGCCTCGATCTCCAAGCTCTGCAAAGGATTCCACAACATCAATATTTTTTGCCATAACTGCAAAAGGTTGCTCTGGACGCTTCAAACGCCTTCGAAGCTCCTTCACATACTTCTCCTCTCGGGCATTACAGGCAATATGGAACCCTCCAAACCCTTTGATGGAAAGAATTGAACCCTGTTGGATAAAGTCCGAAGCATCTTCAATTGCTTCATAACCCTTGGATAGTACATTTCCTGCAGGATCTGAAAGCCAGATTTTTGGGCCGCACTCCTGGCAGCAAACAGGTTGAGCATGATATCTTCGATTAAGAGGATCATTATACTCTGATTTGCACTTTGCACAGAGAGGAAAAGCTGCCATTGTTGTATTTTCCCGGTCGTAAGGAAGGGTTCGGACTGTTGTATATCTAGGACCGCAGTTAGTGCAGACTGTAAAAGGATAATGATAATACCTAGATGAAGGATCAAAGATCTCAGATCTGCAGTCCTTACAAATAGCAGTATCTGGAGGGATTATAGAATTTTCAAAAACTCCAGGTTCGCTGGGTACGATACTAAAATTAGAGTAAGCAGAGAAAGGAACATTCTTTGATTTGATTTCGGCAATCTTAGAAAGAGGAGGCTTTTTTTCAGACAGATCTTGAATAAAATTCTCAAGATTTTCCCAATTTCCCTCTATATGAATCTCCACGTAATTTCCTTGATTTTTCACGAATCCTAAAAACCCATAAACTTTTGCGAGTTGATAGACAAAAGGACGAAAACCAACACCTTGCACCGTACCGGTTACATGGAGAAGTCTGGCTTCATTTTGCATATGAGATTAGGATTGAGGTTCGTCGTTAAAATAGCTTTCTAATTTAAAGGCAAAAATAAAGGAAAAAATTTGAAAACGTTTGAATTAAGAACTAAAAATGACATCAAAAAATAAAGGTTAAATCGAAAAAAGTAAAAAATAGTGATTGGACTTAGTAGAAATAATCATTCTGAAGTCCACGTTCACATAAAATTTGGTGAAACCGTTTTTATGGCAACAAAGATTCCCAAAATCATCATCAAAAGGGAAATTTTCCAGGCTGCCTGAATCAGGACGAGCCTGGTTTTCCGGTTCACCAAGTTTAAGTATTACTCTTTCAACCAAGTTCGGTCGATCCTCACAAGTTGCCATATGAAATTCAGCTTGATTATTTCATTCTTGCCTTGATTCTCTTCAGCCGGAATGTATTCTCTCTTTCCATCTCCTCAAGGACAAAACGGATGTACTTCATGGTTGCAATTTGCTCTGGAATAACTTTGAATTCGAGAGCGTTCACACGCCTCTTTGTCTTCTCGATTTCATTAAGAAGCCTTTTCATTGTAGTTTCCAGCTCTGCTGCCTTGATAATCTTTTCTACCAAATCCTCATACGCATCTGCAGTTTCATCGATGTACGTGTCTGTCCCGATGATACCGTAACCCCTCTCAGTGAGGGATTTGCGGACCGCAGTAGAGCTGATCTTTGGTACCTTAACACCCATTATATTGTGCCCAGAAAGCAGTATTTCAGGAGATTCCTTCGCTGTGAAAGCTGTTGATCTGACAGTAACCATTCCATCCACTGCAGAGGCGAGATTGATTTTTCCCACAGCTTTTGAGAAAGCAATGTCCAGCTCGGTTCTGACATTCCTTGCCTCTTTAAGGATCTTAAAGAACTCAAGAATAAGACCGTCTCTTTTCATTTTGAGGAGCTTATGCCCACTTTGAGAGAGTTTGATTTTCTTCTTGAGCTGAATTAACTCCGAACGAGTTGGTTTTACGTCTTGAGCCATGGAATCACTGAGCCTTTCTGTGTGCAGGATGGTATTTCTGGATATATTTGTTGTCAATCCTACCCAACTGGTTTATTGGCAGATGTGCGAGAATCTTCCAGCCAATGTCCAGGGTCTCTGCAATGGTTCTATTTTCGTTTCTGCCCTGGCGGACGAAATTTTGTTCGAAAAGGTCAGCAAACTCAAGTAACTTCGTGTCTCTCTCTGACAGAGCTTCTTTACCTACAATAGCTACTAGACCTCTCAGATCACGCCCTTCTGCATAACCAGCAAACATTTGGTCAGAAACAGCTTTGTGATCTTCCCTTGTCTTATCTGCTCCTATACCTGAGTTCATCAACCTTGAAAGAGAAGGCAGCACATTTATTGGTGGATAGATTCCTTTCGTGTGCAATTCCCTGGCAACCAATATCTGGCCTTCAGTAATATACCCAGAAAGGTCGGGGATCGGGTGGGTAACGTCGTCACCAGGCATTGAAAGAATCGGAATCTGAGTAACTGATCCCTTGGCACCTTTAACAATACCAGCACGCTCATAGAGAGTTGCAAGGTCAGTGTACATGTAACCAGGATATCCACGACGACCAGGCACTTCATTACGGGCGGCACCCATTTGACGGAGAGCTTCTGCATAGTTAGTGATGTCAGTCAGGATGACGAGAACATGCATTCCATGCTCGTATGCCAGGTACTCGGCTGCTGTCAAAGCCATACGAGGGGTAATAAGACGCTCGACAGCAGGGTCATCTGCAAGGTTAAGAAACACAACTGCCCTTTCCAAAGCGCCTGTCTTTTCGAAGTCACTCATGAAATACTGAGCTTCTTCGTTGGTGATACCCATTGCAGCGAAAACCACTGCGAACGCTCCTTCAGACCCTGGAACAGAAGCCTGCCTTGCAATCTGCAATGCAATTTCATTGTGTGGAAGACCTGATCCTGAAAAAAGAGGCAGTTTTTGCCCACGAACCAGGGTATTAGTCCCGTCTATTGTGGATATACCTGTCTGGATGAAATCCTTCGGAGGCAACCTAGCATACGGATTCATTGCAGCCCCGCTGATATCCAGAAGTTGGTCTGGCACTATTCTAGGCCCACCATCTAGAGGATCACCGGCACCTGATAGGATCCTACCTAGAAGGTCAATGGATACGGGAAGCTTCAGAGTTTCACCTGTGAAAACTACACCACAGTCTTTGTTCAGACCGCCAGTACCTTCAAAAATCTGGACAACCACGATATCTGCAGAAGAGTCCAGAACCTGGCCTCTGCGGGTGGTTCCATCAGGTAGATTGACACTAACTATTTCGTTGTAACCTACCGGCTCTGTTTTTTCTACAAAGATAAGAGGTCCTGCAATCTGAGTTATTGTCTTATATTCTTTTACCATGCTTACCTACCTCTGGGATGCAAACTCCCCTCTCAGGGATGCAAACTCCTTATCCATCTTTGTCATAACAGCGTTCATAGAATCATCGAAATTCTCTTCAAACTTAACTTTGGGAAGCTCATCCTTAGATTGAATCTTGACAATTTCCGAGACAGGGACACCTAATTTCAAAGCTTCCTGCGCAGCATCTGCAAACTTCATGATTGACTGCATGAGCCTGTACTGCTCAGAAAACGGACTGTAGGTATCTATTGGGTGGAATGCATTCTGCTGCAGGAAGATTTCCCTTATCATACGGGTAATTTCAAGAAGGAGTTGCTGCTCTTCCGGTAAAGCATCGGAACCTACCAGCTGTACGATTTCATTAAGTTCGGATTCCACCTGGAGCATTTCCATTGCCCTTTCCCTAAGAGGAACATAATCAGGTGCCACGTTAGCAGTAAACCAATCGTTGAGGGTTTCCTTGTACAGACTATAACTGGTCAGCCAATTGATGGCCGGGAAGTGCCGCCTCTGGGACAGCTTGGCATCCAGAGCCCAGAAAACCTTCACGATACGCAGGGTATTCTGAGTTACAGGCTCTGAGAAATCGCCACCAGGAGGAGATACTGCTCCAATAACAGTAATGGAACCTGTTTGACCGCAAAGAGATTCTGCAACACCGGCACGCTCATAGAATTCTGCAAGTCTTGCAGACAGATATGCCGGATAACCCTCTTCACCAGGCATTTCTTCCAGACGAGAGGAGATTTCTCTCATTGCTTCTGCCCACCTGGAGGTGGAGTCTGCCATAAGGGACACGTCTAATCCCATGTCACGGTAATATTCAGCAATTGTGATCCCTGTGTAAACAGATGCTTCCCTTGCAGCTACAGGCATGTTTGAAGTGTTGGCTATAAGGACGGTACGCTCCATGAGCGGCCTGCCTGTCTGTGGGTCTTCGAGTTCTGGGAAATCATGCAGAACGTCTGCCATTTCGTTTCCACGTTCACCACAACCGACGTAGACCACAATTTCGGTATCACTCCACTTCGAAAGCTGCTGCTGTGTAACGGTCTTACCGGACCCGAAAGGTCCTGGAATTGCCGCAGTACCTCCCTTTGCTACAGGGAAGAGTCCGTCAAGGATTCTCTGTCCTGTGACCAACGGCTTTGTGGGCAGTAGTTTCTTCCCCACAGGTCTTGGTCTACGCACAGGCCATTTCTGCATCATTTGCAGCTCTTTCCCATCAGTCAAAGTGCAGATAGTATCAATAACAGTGAAGTTTCCGCTCTTAATTTCGGCGATTGTACCCGAGATATCCGGGTGCACCATGATCTTGTGTTCAATATTTATAGTTTCCTGAACGACTCCAATCACGTCTCCACCTTTGACAACATCTCCTTTTTTGACAACAGGTTTGAATTCCCATAGTCTTTTGTGGTCAAGTCCGTCTGCACTAACACCTCTCTGAATGAAGCTGCCCATCTTCTCAAGAAGAACGTGTAGAGGCCTTTGAACCCCGTCATAAATACTTGAAAGAAGACCTGGACCAAGTTCCAAGGACAGAGGCATCCCTGTAGATACACATTTCTCCCCTGGCTTGACGCCTCCGGTCTCTTCATATACCTGGATAATGGTTTTGGGCCCAACTATCTGGATGACTTCACCCATTAAACCTTCATTACCGACTTTGACCAGGTCATACATTTTTGCCTGTAAGCCGATAGCGGTGACGACAGGCCCAGCCACACGATAAATTTCACCTTTTACTTCCACAGATCAACACCTACCGCTTGTTTTATTTTGTCTCTTAAACTCATTACGCCTGCTCCGCTGCCTCCCATGGTTACTATTGTGGGCTGGACAGACTCATTTAAATTTTTCCTTAAAATTTCCGGCAGAGTACCAATATCATCATTATGCATTACAATAATCCCTATACTCTTATCTTGAAGAACAGATCTTACCGCCGACTCGATGGCACTTTTATCAGCAGTTTCGTAAACTTTTCGGATACCAGCTAGCCTGAATCCCGTAACAAAATCACCTTTTCCGATCACTGCTAATTCCATTAAATAACCACCAACTGATCTTTTATTAAGTTATCATCGAGGCCAGCTTCCTTACCCCTATAGATGATCCGAAGATTGGTGACCTCATTGTTTTTATGGATAATGTAGTCCATAACAGGCATAATTGATATCGGAGAAGCATGCGAAAAAGTGGTTGTATATTCAAGATATTTTCTTGTGAGTCTTCTTTCAAGATTAATCAGAGAATCCATATCCTGATCAGCAACGCCTGAAATTGAATTCCAATAATGCGTTTTTTGGAGCTCATTAACAAATTCCTCATATGGAAGAGACGCCAGTTTCTCGGTATTCAACTCGAGCCCACCCTCAATCATGAGAGGCATAATCTCATCAGACTGCTCAACTCCTGATTTCTTCAGCCTGAAGAGATTACTCAAGTTCTTAACATCGACTTCCAACTTGATGAACCTGGTTAAAAGCTTACGATCCTTAGATTTTGGTTTTCCGATTGCTTCAAACAGGCTTGAGTAATACATCTTGTCAAGTGCATTTTCTATGTCTGCCAGGTTAGTTCCGTCAAATTTCTGCAGCAAGGGATAATACTCAGTCTTTCTCAGGGCCTCAACGATTTCCTGAGATGTGGCCTTGGCTGCAAGTTCTGACAAGAAGCTGTAAGTAAACTGCCCGGCAGCGATCAGAAATTCCAGGATTTCTTCAACAGATGCGTTGTAGAGTTTACCACGGAGAAGTGTTTTGATGTTCCAGATTTCATACCTCTTTAGATATGCAGTAATCAGGTAATTCAGCTCTCCTGATGATATTCGTCCCAACTTATCAAAAGTAAGCGCAAGATTCCTGTTTAATGCGTGTTCTGCCAAATCGCCACCGCTGTATTTCATTGCCAGTTCATCAACATCGTTTTTGTATTCAGACTCTTGGATGAAACGGGTAATTTCATCAATCCCCATATTTAGCAGCCGGGGATATGATTCTTTAGGAAGCAACTTACTCTTCATCACGCGGACACGAGTTACGGCATAAGCATAGTTAGAACTGCCTTTTTTCTTCTTTTGTGAGGGGGTTTCCCCCCGGAATCTCTCCAAAAGCCGCATCGAACATCACCCGTGTAAAATATCAGATATCTGCTTTAATGAACGCTCATATACGTTTTTTAGGATTGAATCGTATGTGAAATCTAACCTGACTGTTCTATCCTCGTTTTCCTGAACAACGCCGCCGATAGAATCTATGTTACCAGCGTAAGATAAAGAAGATAATTTCTTGACAATAGCTTCTGAGTTTTTGTTAGAATAGATCCTGACTCCATCAGCTTTATGCTTCTCGATCAGAACACTTAAAAGCTTCTCGGCTTTAGAAGCAGGCATTGATTTTATAGACTCATATATATTATTATAGACCTGGTCTAAAAGTTCCTTCCGTTTATTGAGCCTTATTCTTTTTACTTCCAAATTTGCACTGGATATTACTTGCTGGTGCAATTTTTTAAGGTCCTCTTCAGCTTGTGCAAGGCTGTCTCCAAGCATTTTTTTTTGGGCATCTCTAGCCTCATTTAGAATTTCAGATACTTTTATATCAGCTTCAGCCTTGATCGTGGAAACCTCAGCCTGCGCACCATTCTGGATATCCCTTAAAACGATATCTAGTCCCATGCTTCTACCTCCAAATAAACAAGAGCAAAGAATGCTCTAGAGAGCAAAAAATGCCTAAGAGAACAAAGAATGCTCTTAAAGAACAAACTGCCCTACAATCTTAGCGCATAGATGCCCTCATGGTTAAGAGCAAAGGATGCTCCAAAAAATTTAAGAGCAAGGGATGCTCCTAAATCAATTTATCTGCTGAGTAAACACTACTTTATAATTACTTTATAAGCAGTGCCACGACAAGACCGAAGATAACGATGGTTTCTGGAATGACAGTAAGGATCAGACCCTTACCAAACAAGGCTTCATTCTCTGCCATTGCACCAATTGCTGCAGAACCGATTTCCTTTTCTGCCCATCCGGATGCAAGACCAGTTCCTGTAATTGCAATTCCTGCTCCGATTGCTTTAAGCCCTGCGTCACCAATCATTTGTGTAGCTACTGCTACTGTTCCTGCGTCTACCATGGTTTTTATTCCTCCGTATATTTTCTAATGTAACCAAATGGATTGAATTTTTTGCCCCCGCCTTGATAGAATTTTCCGAAAAATTCTACGTACTGCAACCTAAGTGAATGCAGGCCAGGAGCGATGATACTCAAGACAGTGTTAAGAGCATGTCCGAGTATAAATACGATTATTGCAGCTATTGCTACGAGACCGATCTTGGAATGATCAGCCCATATCATGCCGAAAGCAATAGTATTGATAGTTGATGCGATGTAAATCGAAGACAGACCGACGGCAATAATACGAGCATAAGACAATGCGTTACCCATAAGAGATGGCAATTCTACCGGACCTTTGATACCTTCACCCATAGTGAGCATCACAATTCCGAGAAGAAGAATAACAACACCTACAGAAGTCAGCCCTGAAATAACACCAAAATAGCCGAGAGCTGCAAAGAGTACACCAAGCTCAATAATCATCCAACTGCCTTTTTCAAGTACTGCATGTTTTAATCCATGGTGTTTGGAAATGTTTATAAATCCAAGAATATACCCAAGATTTAAATGCAGCAGTCCTACTGCGACAGATACTCCAATCATAGTCATTACCATGTGAGCTCTATGGACAGGGAATGTAAATTCTTCGCCGCTAATTCCTGGAAATAGAGTAACCGTATTCCAGAAAGGTAATAGCCCTGCCACAGTTTCGCCTTCCGTATGCAGACTTGCTAACGGAAATCCAAGAAACTCACCATAAATAATACCAAATATAAATGTTGAGATCTGACAATACAGCAGAATGTTCATTAGAGGCTTCACTGAATCTGATTTTACTAGTGATTTAATCGCCAGCGCCATTGCCCCCAAAATAATTGCGTACCCGATGTCTCCGAGAATCATTCCATATATCAATGGAAAAGTAATAAAGATAATCGAAGAAGGATCGATTTCAGTGTATCGGGGTCTGGAATACAGATTCATGATCTCCTGCATAGGTGCCACTGGTTTAGAGTTATTATATTCGACTGGTATATGCTCTTCTTCCTCTTCTTCTTCTATTCCTATTGAAGTAACATATGCCCGACCGGATGTAGCATCATTAACACTGTTGACAAGGATATCGTATTTATCGCTGGGCACCCAACCTTCTATAATAAAGGCATTATCAGATGTAGCGATTCTTAAGGGTAGTTCAGCCTTTTGATTTTCAATACTCAAAACCTCATCACTGGCAAGGAGAAAATCTGTATACTGTGATCTTATGGATTCGACCTCAGCTTTCAGAGACACGATCTTTCTGGAGGCTTCGGCCTCTGTCTGTTCGGTTTCCTTTAACAATTCACTTGGGACACCACCTCTTTCCGGAATTCTGAGCTCTTTGAATTCGAGAGCCTGAAGCACTTCAGCGACTTTATATGCATCTTTCTTGGCTACAAATAATACGACAGTCTTTGTATTTACATCGAAAAACAGTTCGTATGCCTGTGTGACGCGTGAAATCAGACCTTCTTCCAAATTTTCTTTGACTAATCCTGCAAAAACCTCAAGGTTTTCGTAACCGCGATAATAGTCAAAATCCAGATTAATGGACAAGAATGGGAGAAGTTCCTTCTTTTGAGCCTCGATATTCTTTAAATCGGTCTCATATTTATTGATGATTTTTATTTTTTCCGAGATGTCACTGTCCAGTTTATCCAGCTTTGCATCAAGTTCACGCAAAACGGCATTAATTTTCTGGACGGCCGGCGTTGTTCGCTCAATCCCCAAATAATTGGCGATAGAACGGATCTTCACAAGCTTTTTAGATACTTCTTCTGCATTTTGAAATGGCTTGCTGATCTTAAAACCAGATTCATCTTCTACAAAATCTTCAATATGTAAGAAGATTAGAATCGTGTAGTGAATCGATGGTTCTCTTTTAAAACACTTTTATGCCCAACAATTACAGCTTTAGTCATTCTTTTAGGTCTACTCATGGACCGCCCTCTCAAACTCCTATAATAAGTAATCGACGGCTTTGTCAACGTTAGCTTGAGCTTTTTGGGCCATTGCTAAAGCATTTTGTTCACCATCTTTAAGGATCCTCTCTCTTTCAGCCTGGATCTTTTCTTCACCTGATTTAAAGGCATCTTGTGCAGCTTTATTTGAATCTACTTTAGCTTGTTTCAGGATTTCTCTAGCTTCAGCTCGAGCATCAGACATTCGTTTGTTTTTCACTTCAATGGCTTCATCAATCATTTTTTTCGCATTCTCTTCTGCTTTTTTGATTTCAGATAAGATTTCATTTTTAGCCATGTGAATCTCCGTCTCTCAAAATTTAATATATAAATTAATAATTAAAAATCCCTACTCCAACGGGGTAGTTAACAACCCTTTGTGAAAGAACTATATAATAGCTTCGATTTTATCAAAGAAGAGAAAAATAAATATAATGAAAAATCACCTCACCGTTAAATTTACAAGAATTAATTTACAAAAATTTTTAGGAAAAATAAAAATATAAATAGGAAAAAGATATAGATAATTAAAATAAAAAGCTGTGTATTTGATTGTTTGAGAAGTTAAAATATCCTAACAATAATTTCTACTCGTGAAAACTCTTATTGATTTCACTCCTAAAGGTAAATGCAAACGTCTCCAATTAGTTGGAGAGAAAGTTGTTGAAATTGATTCCTTAATTGATTGGAAACCTTTTCGTATCATTTTTGAGTCTATATATTTTGACAAAATAATGTCAGGAGCATATCTGAAGCTATAGTTGTCACTATTATGTTTAAAATGCTTGTTTTACAACAAACGCCCTTTTCTTTCTGAATTTGAACTTGAGAAACAATGTATTAGATTTAAATTCTTTTCAAAAATTTTATTGATTTTTCTGAATACATACCAGACAGTATCACAGTCTTGTCATTCAGAAAGAAAATTAGTGATAACTGCAAAGAAATGCTAAATATATGAGACAGTTACAAAGCCAACTTAATTGTTTTGGTTTGAAAATAAAAAATGGAGTGATTCAGGGTTTCTACTTTTATTCACTCAGATTCTAGACGTGCAGAAGCGAATAAATCGCGAAAAAACGAAGCAAAAACAAAAATAATCGCAGACAAAAAATAGGCCTCAAAATATGGTAAGTTACACTTTGTATATAAACTTCATAGCATTAACTACAATAGGGATTATGTGCTGATCAGGAGATTCAAAACAACGACTCTTCAATTCATGATTTTCAGGTAGGTTTAATCAAAAAGGTGAAGTGGTTTTACAGATACAGAGTGTACTTTGAAGCAAAATCAAAAGGTTATGATGACAACAATGAAAAGAACAGTAAACAGAACATCCTCTGGAAATGGATGATATGTTAAGAAACAAGAGGATAAACTCAAAGTTTTATGAAAACATGTCCTTATAGTAGAATTTTGAATAAAACTGCTTTTCCTGAATCGATGAAATATCCAATCCATTATGGAACTTAATATTTTAGCTTGAGCAATCTATTGTGAAACCTACCAGTTTTATCCTCCATGAGAGATATTCTAAATTTATAGATCATCTTATGAAAATAAAAATATTTTCTGCTAATATAATTAGAGCAAAAAAATTCCAAAATTTAGAGGAATTTGAAAATTTGATTAAGAGGCTATCCGAAAAGTCCTGCTGATCTGAATGTTATCAATGCGCACGCTAAATGGAGGATAGCAAGGTAATTTTCAATTTTCTTTTCCCAT
>CAWKGG010000117.1:0-16889 GCA_963848985.1 uncultured Methanosarcinaceae archaeon | reverse complement strand
ATCGCTGCGACAAACCGACCAAACTCAATAGACGAAGCACTCCGCCGTGGCGGAAGGTTTGATAGGGAGATAGAGATCGGAATTCCCGATAGAAATGGCAGGAAGCAGATTCTTCTCATTCACACCAGAGGCATGCCCATCGAACAGGATGTAAGCCTTGGTGAAATAGCCGATGTGACTCATGGGTTTGTGGGAGCTGATTTATCATCCCTCTGTAAGGAAGCTGCAATGCACGCTCTAAGAAGAATCACTCCCAAAATAGATATGGAAGAAGAAATCCCACAGGAGATCCTTGATAACCTTGAGGTTACAAAAGAAGACTTTAGGGAAGCCCTGAAAAACATCGAGCCTTCAGCTATGAGGGAAGTTTATGTTGAGGTTCCACATGTGAGCTGGGATGATATCGGTGGACTTGAAAAGGCAAAGCAAGAACTTATTGAGGCTGTAGAATGGCCTTTAAAGTACCCACAAATATTCAAAACCGTTAGTATAAAGCCTCCCAGAGGTGTATTACTTTTCGGACCACCTGGTACAGGTAAAACTCTGTTGCAAAGGCTGTGGCCAGCGAAAGTGAGGCAAATTTCATAAGTATTAAAGGTCCAGAACTTCTCAGCAAGTATGTAGGTGAATCTGAACGCGCAATAAGAGAAACCTTCCGGAAAGCAAAACAAGCTGCTCCAACTGTAATTTTCTTTGACGAGATCGATTCAATTGCTCCTCAAAGAAGCTCTGTATCTGATACGCATGTATCCGAAAGAGTCGTTAGCCAGATACTCACTGAGTTAGATGGGGTAGAGGAGCTCAAGGATGTGATCATAGTCGCGGCTACAAATCGGCCGGATATGGTAGATCCCGCTCTTCTCAGGCCTGGTCGTTTTGACAGACTCATTTATATTAAGCCCCCTGGAAAGGTGAGCCGAGAAAAAATATTTGAGATCCATACACGGGGAAAACCACTTACTGAGGATGTGATACTTTCTGAGCTTGCTGATCTCACAGAAGGATATGTGGGTGCCGATATTGGAAGCATCTGCAGGGAAGCTGCAATGTTAGCTCTTAGAGCTATAGTTACTCCAGGTATTGCAAGGAAAGATATTGAGGAAAAGGCAAGAGAGGTCAAGATTTCAAAAAAACATTTTGAGCGGGCAATACGCCGTGTAAAGCCTACAACATCCAAGGAATCTCTTAAGATCTATGATCAAAGTACTGAACTTTTTGCTAAGTATTCAACTGATCTCGAAGAAGAAGATTTCGAGGCTGGAGAGCAAGAAAAAGAGATTGAACATAAAAATACACTTAGTCTACTTCAGGCTGATTAAACCTGCTGCTTGAACGAACAATAAATCTCAGCCTTTTCAGTTTTTGGAAGTTGAAGGAACTACTCAAAGATATTTGTTTTTTCATCGATTCTGAATTGCAATAAATTGAAAATCGATAATTAATAAAGAAGTGATGGAGATGAACAGAAACGAGAGAAAAAGAAGAATCTTTTTCGATAAACTTTTTGGAATCGATACTCTTCAGGACATGGACGAAATTTTTGATTGCCTCAACAGGGTAATTGGTATAAACATGGAAAATCTTGGGCAAAATTCATTTGTTTACGGCTTTTCTGTAACCCATAGACGAGAAGAAGGTCCACAAGTCCGAGAATTTGGAAATATTCCTACATTTGAACAAATAGAACTAGAGGACAAACGTTATCTTGACATAAGAAAACCCCTCATTGATATACTGGAAACCGAAGATACAATACATGTGATAGCTGAAATACCGGGCATTGAGAAAGAAAATATTCTATTAAACGCAACTGATTTAATACTTGACATCAAAACAATAGATGGGAATCCAAATTATTCCGAACTTGTGGAACTGCCCATGAAGGTTGACCCCCTGAGTGCAAAAGCCACATATAAAAACGGCGTGCTGGAAGTAACTTTTAAGAGGCTAGAATCCAGTTCTCGATCCTCAATCAATATTGAGTAATCTTTTGGGAGCACGAGGAAAAGCAGAGGTAATAATGGTGGGCATAAGAAAAAGAAAAGATTTCTTTGAAGATTTTGGATCTGAACTTTTTGACAACTTGGAAGAAATAATCGAAACCCTCCTGGAAGAAATGGGAGAGTCTATTCCATTTGTATACGGATTTTCCATCATCCGTCGCCCAGGGGAAGATCTTGAATTCCAGAAGTTCGGAAATATTCCAGAATATTCTCAAAATGAAGAGAAGACCTTTCCCTCCGAAGTAAAAGATCCTTTAATTGATATTTTTGAAAACGAAGAATTGGTACATGTACTTGCAGAATTTCCAGAGATTAAAGAGGAAGATATCCTTCTGCATGCGACTGCTCAAAACCTAGAAATAAGGATCAACAGACCTTTCAAATATTCAGAAGATATTGAGCTTCCAGTACGTGTGGACCCAAAGAGTGCAAAAGCCAACTATAAAAACGGAGTGCTTGAAGTTACCTTTAGACGTTGTGCTGAAGAAAAACCAGTAAAAATAAAAATTGATTGGTAATTATTTTCAGGTAGCTTTGCGAAGAAACCAAAGCACCTGCTTAAAGATGAGGTAATTATCATTCTTATTAAGCTGGGGGCTCAAAAAAATATGGTTATGAATATTTGAGGAATGAAACAGCAAATATATTGCTTGTGACGGTAGAATTCAAAGCAGGAAAAAGAGTTACTTCGGTCATCAAAAAAGAATCATGACGGAGGTTGCACAATTCATGACGATTCTAACCATTGAAAAATATCCGAAATCACAAATAATCAAACTTGTTGTGAATAGTATCAACATCTACAAAGAGATATCATTCTAAGCAACTTTCAGTGAAAATGAAGCAAAAAAGATCCAGGCCAAAATATAGAGGATTCTGATCTACCTCTAATTTTTTTCTTCGCAGGGTCATGTTCTAATTTTTCTCGCGAATTTCTTTATTTGACCAATTTTTTTAGGGTAGTTTATTCTTTGATTTTAAAGATAGCTTCATCTATCTTCAAACGACTTCGTTTATTTTCAACGTCATCAAATGATAGAGGAGATAACAAAAATATGTATGCAACATCTTCAGATCAACATAGTTAACAATATTTAAAAGTTTGTATCCAATGTTATACTTCCAATGTTTTTTGCTCATGTTCAGTCTCTGATTCTTTTTGTTTTTCTTCATTTTCTCGAAGTTTATCCTCTTTTACATGGCCAGGATCTAAATGGATAAACGTAGAGTCCTGAATAATTATCTCTTTTATTTTCAACTCAAGACAATCAAGTTGGCTTGCAACTGTCTCAAAATTTCATATTCTTTGCAGTTATCAATAATTTATTTTATGATTGATCAGACTTTGGTACTTTCAGGTATGTATTCAGGAAAAGCAAGAAATTTCCTGAAAGAAATTCGATCAATACATTGTTCCTTAAGTACAAAGTCTGAAAAACAATTCTACAGCTGTAAGACTAGCACTTTTAACAGAATTATTAATCCAGCTTCAGTTCTGCTTAAGAAAACTGTTTTGTTGAAATATATGAACTCAAAAATGATACGAAAAAATTTCAAATAAATTAATGAATCAATTTCGAAAAGTTTGCCTACAATTGACTGAAAAAGTTGTATTTTTCATTATGAACAAAATAATAAGAGTTTTCGTGAGTAAAAATAATTGTTAAGAGATTTAAATTATCCAATACTTAAATGCATAGAAGTTTATCGAAATTTCCCAGAATATTATACACTCCTGATTCGATAATTTGATTTTTATATTGAAAGAGGATTTATATTTGAGATAAATAGCAAAGTAATATTATGGCCAATAATTTTTTGACCCATTTGTTTATGATTCTATTTTACAGATAATTTTCTGGCCTAACATGGTTATTTTTTTCAAATTCTAATCAAATTTTTGCCATTGAATTTGACAGATTAATATTGATATAATCGAAATGGTAATTTTTTCGGATTGAGGAGATATTAACCATTGACTTTACACCTCTTTTGTGATGAAAAGAAAAATAATACAGCGCCAATCAGATTTTACAGAACTTTCGGCACGTTGCCAAAAATCTGGAAACCGGGAAATAATAAAAAGTTTTACTTTCAAACATTGATATATTCACTAAAAATGGATCTATTCATAATTATATGGTCATAAAAAGAATTCATTTCGGTCCTTCAAAAAGAGAAGGATACTTCGCCTTTAATAGTAAACGAAGCTCTTCGTCCAATTTTGCATTATAAAGTGTTTTCACTTCAGAAAGTTGTTTAATTCCCAGATTTTTAGCTTTTATAAGATCAGCTCCAGAAAGGTTAGCCTCCGAAAGGTTAGCCTCAGAAAAGTCAGCCTCCGAAAGGTTAGTCACAGAAAAAATAGCCTTAAGGCCGGCCCTAGAAAGGTTATCCTTAAGGTCAGCTTCAGAAAGGAAATCTGTATGGGCAACCCTAAGATTAGCTCTAAGATTAGCTTTAGAAAGGTCAGCTCCAGATAGGTTAGCCCTATAAAAATTAGCTCCAGAAAGGTTAGCCTCAGAAAAGTTAGCACCAGAAAGATCAGCCTTAATAAGAATAGCACTAGAAAGGTCAGCTCTATAAAGGTTAGCCCTATTAAGGATAGCCTCAGAAAGGTTAGCACCAAAAATGTTAGCTTCAGAAAGATTAGCACCAGAAAAATCAGCCTTCAATAGATCAGTATGTTGGAGATTAGTTCTAGAAAGATTCAGATTGTTGGTCTCTCCAGATTCGAAGGAGTATTTGCGTCTTCCAAGGATAGTGAGAATTACTTGAATGTCTAAAGTTACATTTTTTACTGCTATATCTTGTTTCTTTGCACTTTCGCTAGTTTGAGTATCCATGAATATAGGTTCTTTTATCAGAGAATTATCGAATAATTGATTATCAATGCTAGAATTCTTCCTAACATAAGCCGTCAAAATTTCCATAATTGGCCAGTAATCTTTCTCCGATTCAGTTGAAATTCTTTCAAGAGCATATATTCCACCTAACCTAGTCTCCATTTTTTCGTTTCCCAACTGATCGATAGCCCGATTGAAACCTTCATTAACCTGCCATTCCTTAGCAATACTGACATCTTTTTCAGTAGTATAAGTTTGATTCACCGTAACAAGAGTTTCTTTGCGAGTGTAATATAAAGTAATAATGACAGCAATGGAAGCAAAGCCTATAATGTATATTAGTTCACTTAAATTCATATTTCTTCATCTGTAGAGAGATTTTAGAGTATAAAGAGATACTTAATTGTGATTTGGAATATATATTATTCCCACCGGAACCGCTATCAAGATTTTTTAGCTCCTGGCACTTTAATGATTCCCGATTAAGCATTGTTTGTAATTGGATAGCTTGAGCCTGCATAGTCTTCTCTAAAATTAATAAAAGTCATAGATCCATTTGAATCAAGCTACAACGTCGAGAAAGGTATAGTTTTAGGTATACAAGGTAAATATGAAGAAGCAGAAAATTATGCATATAAAGGCTTGATGCTTGATCCAAACAATTACTTTGGTTGGAATAAAAGGGAGTCATTGATGAAGCTAAAGGCGATAAGGCGGCAGCAATTTTGATTTTAACAAAGCAATAAAACTTAACTCTAACAATATACCCGCATTGAAAGCGTTACATAAACTAGAGCAAGTATTTAAAATTCCCAATCCTGATCCTTTTTTAGAATCGGAGCCCACAACAATAAGCAGCCCTTTGAGTTAAGGGCTCTCTCCAACCTATGCAGAGGCAAAAAAGTTATCAATATGTATATGGGAAGTAATGTACCTTTAGGTATTGTTTGCTATATGGAATTAAGGGCCAACATTACCGTAAGATGGTATAAAAAGGAAATATGTAACTTAACTTAGAATAAAAAAATAAGTGCTATAGATATTTTGTAACCCCTCATAAATTGCTTCATTCCATAGAAGTTCTTTTTAAGTTATTCCTTTTGCTTACAGTTTTCATAAGTTAAGGATCAATATTAACGTCATATGTAGAACTTGAATACAGTTTGTTTCCGCCGGCAGTGTTTGAAAGATAGTTGTTTCCCCGAATAAATGGATGGGTGCTTTTCAAATTATTGAGTATAGAATACTCATTCCAGGCTACAAGAATAGGCTGTGTATTAATTATTAAGTTGTTTCTTAAAATAGTTGTATACTCTAAAACTGGAGCTGAAAATTTATCAGTGATCTCTTTGTTGGCAAGAGCTATATAATAACATCCTTCGAATATATTCTTTTTTTAAGGTATTTTGGAAACTATTAAGTACTATGCCTCCTGCCTGATCAGCACTCGAGTTAATACTCATTTTCTAAAAGTTATTATGATTTATGTATATGTCTTTTGCATAATCTTTGAAACAAAGAGCACCGGAAATAATATCTAAATAATATCTAAATAAACAGATAATTTAAGGTCAAAAATCAAAAACTGATGCAGGTTAAATAACCCGCAAGGAAATTGAAGAATTTAAGAGATACAAATTCTGTTTTTACGTTACTAATCAGACTAAACCCGATCTTTGAAGAGTCATCAGGTCTTCAGTAGTAAGTTTTGCTCCACCCTTGAACTTTTCGAAGATGGACTTGGCATCTTTCTGGAGTTCGGATTTAACGACACGGGATTTTCCATCTTTGTCTTTCTTTTTGAGTTTGAAAATTTCTTTGTCCAGTTCCCTAATTTCCTTCTGTGCATTTATGAAAATTTTATGTTGTTCGTCAGCTGCTTCCTGGGCTTTTACGAATTCTCTGTGGGCAATGTCAGATTCTGCCCTGATTCTATCAGCTTCCTTAAATGCTGCAATCATCTTTTCATGGTGTTCTTGAGCTTGCCTAGCATACTCAGCCAATTCAATGTGAAATTGTGAAGCTTCGTCTCTTATCTGCTGAGCCTCATCGAGAATAATCTTCAGTTCTAAATTTCCCTCGAGCTGGACTTTTTTAACTTGATACTGTTTTTGAAGCTGAGTAATCTTCCCAACGAGTTCTCTTTCCTTGCTTGTGCTCAGGACTTCGGTTTGCTGAGTAAATTCAAGTCGATCTATATCTTTTGTAGAGCTTTTATAGATGGACCAGCCAAATTATTTTGTTTTCGGATGGAGTCTGCCTCTGCAAAGAGTTCATTCGCCTTTGCGTTGGTATCATCGCGCTTATTTTTGTATTCACTGACCTTCTCATTAATTTCATCCCTGAGGATCTTTAATTCCTGAGCTTCGTTGATGAGATCCTTTGTCCTTTTATTCAGTTCATTGCGCTTTGCAGCAAAAGTACTGGCTTCTGTGTTCAAAACGTTTCTTTTTTCCTTGGATTCTTCAGAAATGTCCTTCAGATCTGATTTTTTTTTCTGCAATTCTTTTAGCATCTTTTATTGTGCCTCCAGATCCAGCAAAAAAGCTGGCATTTTAGTAGTTCTACTGTTAGATGTCGACATTCTGTGCCTGATTACAAAATTAATATAAGAAAGAGATTTAAGAACAGGGATAATGGCTTTGAAATCTTTTCTATAATGACCACGGCCACATATTCCCTTATGATGTACTTGAGATTGAAGGCTATGGCAAAAGCTGCTCTCTCAAAGATATGTGCATCATTTTCACCTTCCCCAGCGACCACACCTCGCTCTGGCCGAACCCTGCTAAATAGTGTTAGTTCCTCAAATACTCCCTTAGGGTTGCTTTGTGTGACGGAGCCAACAAATTTGCCTTTAAGGCAGCCATCTTCAACGAGCAATTCATTGGTAACAACGAAATTATTTTTAAGTGCCTTACATGCTTCCGTGGCAGAAATTGCAAATCCGCCGGAAATCATTGCATTTTTACAGCCTCTACTTTTAAAGTGAAGGATATGTTCTACTGCTACCTGTATAGTATGAATCTTGTGTACCGCGTAGGGGATAGTTTCAAGGGAAAGTTCCCTGATTATTCTGACCCATTCGGCAAGAGTTTGCTCAAAATCAAGGTTTCCACATCTCTCTCTCTTCGTAATCTCCTCTACTTTGCCTATAATACCTGCAGCCCTGGCGAACTCATCTATGGTCTCAGCGTCTATAAAGTTACTATCCATATCAAAAACAATCATTTTGTATTCATTAGAATCATATATTGAACAGTTCACTCAATCAAAACCTGGACCTAAATAGTTATTGATAGAACGGAATATTCTTTCTAAAAAGGGCATGTTTCTAGGTGTACCTGTCTCCGTGGTATGACCGCAACCTTTTATAACATACTTGCCCTGACATTAGAAGCCCACCAAAGGATCATGTTTCCAAATATAATAAGGGTTCTACAAAAAGAAACCACAAAACAATAGCATCGATGTCAAAGTTTTTGATTGAAATAAATCACATTCCTTTTAAGCTTTTCGGAAGGTCGATCAAAAGTACAGAATAAAAATTACATATAATATATTAATGTATAAGATCTGTGTATCTGTGGATTATATTGCCAAAAGGGGTATCAACTTTTTAGAAGTTCCATTATTAAAGAAAGCAATCTAAGCATGATTTTTGGAAAAATAGTTAACATAAGCTTTATAAGCATGGACAACCTGGGAAGATTCAGATTATCTATCTGATCCAAGATGAAATTGTAGTATGAGAAAGAATCGCTGTATGAGTATTTGAAACAGTTGCTAATATGGGTCTATCCGAAGCCTTGGACACTGAAAGTTTCAAGCAGTAGAAAGCATACTTTTGGCAATTATCAATCCTAGCGCAAAAGTTTCTAGTCAACTGGAGTCTTTGGATTATAGAAAAATATGTTATTCACTGCGATTTCAGTCAGACCAGAAAAGAAAGAAGTCAGAGAGGCTTTGGAGCAGGAAGGCTTTATATGTATTATTCTCCTGGCGGATTCGCTCATTGGGGCAAAAAGATATTCTCTTGATTCAGTGTAAATGACAGCCTTCAACTCCGATGCGATGAAACTGCTCTCAATTTGTGGTTTTGTAGGACTTCTTGAAAAAGAACTCAACAAAATACAGAGCAGGTTGCTCTTGCAAGTCCAAACCTGAACTGGAGATCATATACAACTTTGCAAAACCAAAAAAATACATTAAGAATTCAAGTTTCTCAAAACCCCTCTGTGGAAATACAGGTTTTTGCTTCCTTCACGTAGCTGAAAAAGTGTCATAGGTTAACTTATCTATCTGTTTCATGCTAAAGTAAATTAACCAAATATGCCTTACAGCTGCACATGGAATGAAATAATGGTAGCAATAGCTAATCTTGTAACTCAAGTAGTAGATATTAAAAGATCCAATGACACTGTCTTCAGGTAGCGCCATTCAAAAAAAGAAATCCTGTTGAAGAAAACCAAATTATATTATATGAAAAACTAAAATAAAATTTGAAAATCATTTAAAGTTTTGAAATCGAAACCTTTAGTAGAGGATCATGAAAAAAATATACCTTAATAAAAAATCGGAAACTTTTTACAATTTACTGGATTGTTGTTGATTCCAGTCGAATGTTTTTGATATTAATGGTAAACTTTTGAGCTCCCAGAGGATATTAAACACTTTTAGAATTTGAGACAAATGCTTCAATTAATTCCAGTCGAATAACCCGCAGATTGTTGTAGGGATGAAAACTTCCCATAAACGTTATTAATGAATTGAGTTATATTTTAAGCGTGATTTGCACTCTAAAAAAGAACTACGGCATGCAAACTATTATGTCTATAAAATAGTATCTTACACATTTTTTTAGGAATGATATTTAACTTTTTTTAGATATTTACGTCATCAACTGTTTGAACTATATGCTTTGAAATTGGTATAATTATTATTTTGATTTTGACACAATCTATAATAATGATGATCAAGTACATTTTTTCGTTGGTGCTGAACTAATATATTTACTTCCAAGAGTAATGCAGATTATAAAAGGTATCACAGCAAGAAAAATTTTTAAAGAATACTCTTAAATTGAAAATAATTTATTTTGTGGTGAACTGTGGAGTGAGAATTTATGTTGGAACTGTAGGTGATGGTACAACTTCCGATGTAATCTAAAAAGTAGGTTGAAAATCAGATAAACCAGAATAAAAAGAAAAATATAGGCAAATCAAAATATTTGATTTTGAATAATCCCATTATGTATCAAGTGCTGTCACACCCCGCTGTCAGTAATGGTGTATGACATCGAAAATTTGATTAATTCTACTTCTTCGAATCCTCGACTTCTTCCAGTACATGAATGTATTCCTGAAAAACGGAGGGGATATCAATTGTAGCCAGAAGGTCTACAATCCCCAGAGCTCCAATAACTTTCCCTTCCTTAGAGCGAATAGGAGCAACAACCACATTTTCCCCTCTGTATATACCTGCAATTGGGACCTCATGAACAACTTTATTGGTCCCCAATACTTTTTCTAGAACAGGTCCTGTGTAGTCTCTGTCAAGAATTTCCCCTTTTTCAAGGCGGAGCCCTTTTTTTTTAAGGCTGCGCATGGTTGTAGGAAGCCCAACAAGAGAGTGCACTGCTAAAGCTATTGATTCAAGGTCTTCAGGTCCTGAGTTCTCTGATATACATAGGGAACTAATGTTTTCACCTCTGTAAATACTGAAGATCACAATTGTCAAGAATTCACAGATTTTTAGAAATAAACAACTTGATCTAACCTTAAGCCATATTTAGAATATGCTTTTTAAACAATATATACTCACTCCTTATTTTCAAGAGCTTTTATAAAAGCTTGTTTATGAAGCTCTCCTGATTCATGGATCCCTCCAAGATCGCCACGTGCAGCTCTACAAGGATAATGCTGAATCAGCAGACCGGCTTTAGGTGGAGCGTCTTTTAGAGGAACTCCAACGATTTCTTTTGCCATATGCCAAGTACTTCCGCAAGGAGCGCCTTTTAGAACCTTAACATCTACAATTTTTTCGTCCTTTGTCTTAACTTCCAGGATAGGTGATCCAAATATATCTGTGAAGGGCCTGTTGAATTCATTGGGCTCAAGTGTACAGCAAATCTCATGTACCTCGATGTCCATCCCAGAAGCTTCAGAAATCTTGTTGAGTTCAGGAATTGAAGCTCTGGATGGCCCACCTGGAATAATTAGGGAACGCACACCTGCACTTACAGCAAACTTTGCAATTGAAGATGTCAGATCCGGATGCAGAGAATAGGTAATTACTATTTCAGCAGAAAAAACGCGCTTGTCGAAATTAAGAGCTTCCAGATATTGGTCTGGCTCTTCAATGAATAAGGGTACTGACTCAGGCAAATCAGCAGTGACGACTGAAAAATCACTGTGTTCCTTAACAGTATCAATCAAACGATGGCCATATTTGCCCCTAGTGATAACTCCTATTAATGTCATTACTCTAATCTATTTTTTAATATTGCATAAATATATGCTTATTTTGTTTGCGACTGTTACTCGGAGTCTTCCGCTAAATAGCAACTCCCTATAGAGTATAAATACACATAGTGCGTTTCAGTAAAACCTGTTAAAGAAAAGAAAAGAAAAGACGGTTCTTATGAGAGGCAAACTGATTACACTCGAAGGTATAGACGGTTCAGGTAAAAGTCGGATTGCAAAGAAACTTCAGGAAAATCCTGAAATTAGTGCATTTGATCCTGTATTTACCAGGGAGCCAACGAGAGGCACACTTACTGGGATTGCTGTGGAGAAAGCCATTAAGTTGGATACAGACCAACTTGCTGAGCTCTTTCTTTTTACAGCTGACCATGCTGAACATCTGGCAAAGACTGTTAAACCTGCACTTGGAGGTGGAAAATCAGTTATTTCTGATCGCTATTCAGACAGCTGCTATGCTTATCAGGGTATAACCTTACAAAATCATTTGAAGAATCCGCTAGAATGGATAAAAAATCTCCATAGGGATTGGACCATTGTCCCTGACCTGACTTTTCTATTTGATATCAGACCCGAAATATCAGTTGAACGCTGTTGGATGCGAGGAAATCAAAGCAAGTTCGAAAAACTAGAGTTTTTGAGAAAAGTCCGAGAGCTTTTCCTCATTCTCGCATACGAAGACCCTGAGCGCTTCATCATAATCGATGCCTCTCGTTTTCCTGAAAGCGTAGAAAAGGAAGTCACAGAGAAAGTTCTTGAGTTTCTGCGTAGAAAGTGAATTATAAATATGGGTTAAATAGGTAAATTAAGTCGAAAAAAGAAAAAAAATTATCTCCTGTTAAAGTCCATTATTGTCTGCAAATTTAATCAGGGCTTCTCCAAGAAGCCTTATATGTGTGGGGTTGAGATTGAACCTGGCCTTTTTCACTCCTCCACGTTCTTTTGCAAGCTCTACATATTCCTTTTCGAAACGGTCACTGTGCGTCAGGGAGATCGTTATGTACCAGCCTCCCCCCATCTTGATCTCCATATATCCGTCTCCACTTTCCTCCTCAGCTTTTTCCTGAACATTCTCTTTAGATATGTTTTCCTCTACCATATTGTAAACCTCTTTAAATTTCAAAGAATTTTTATAAACCTCTAATTTTCAAGAATCACTTATAAACAATGTATAAATATGTGATAAAATTTAGGAATTTATCACTTTTTTTGTTATTAAAACGGAACCCTTTGCTTTAAATAAAGATACTCAATGTATTAAATACCATATAAAGACAGAAGTAAAAAACCTTTTTCGATATTTATGAATTGTTATTTGCCGTCCGATTTAATCCCTGAATTCAACACTTCTGGAAAAATATGACCGGAATGAACTGCAGTTGCTACTAGGGCGCCTTTTATCCCAAGCCTTTCAAGGGTGAAGAGGTCTTCCATGTTCCGGATCCCTCCTGCAAGTAGCACAATATGCTTTGAGTGTTCAACCAGTTTATAAAGGAGTGGGGAATCAAAGCCTGAGGTAGTTCCAACCCTGTCAAGGTCAAGAAAAATTAGATCCTTCAGAGGGAAATAATTCAGTATCTTAACGATTCCAAAAATATCGCCTGGAATCTCAGGATCCTTTTTCAGGACTCTTCCATGTTTCAGATCAATGCTTACACTGATTCTTCCAGGATTTCCGAAAGATGCATCCTTGATTGCTGAAAGAATGCCAGTCTCTGTGCCTATTACTGCAGTGCTTGCAATAGAAAGAGCTTTATCTACTTCTTCCTGAGACGAGATGCCGAAATCAAGCATTGTGTTTGTCCTTAGGCTCACTTCCCGGATAATCTCAACATTCATTTCGATAGGCTCATTTTGCTGCAGTACATTAAGATCAGCGATATAGACTTCTTGGGGTCTCAATAACTCAACTATATCCAGAGGATCAGCGTTGCTACAGATAATACTCGAATCAGAAACCGGGAAGTAATTTTCTCTATGACCTCCTTTTGCAAGAACAACGCCACGATTAAATATATCCATTACAAGAACTACTCGAAACATACTCATCCAATAGATGCATCATCTTATAAAAAATATCAAATAGAACCTATGCACTTGAGATATAAAATGAAATAAAATAGATTTATAATGAGCATTATGATTCTATTGTTTGAAATCTGTTACTACTTTTTTCAGTTTTGCTGTTTCAGTACTACAAAATAAGGATTATTGTATAAAATGAACATGAAATTCTTCGAATAACAAGTACTGACAAATGAAAGTACTTTTCACTTTACCTTTTTTGCTATTGATTTCATGATTGTCTTTGGCAGGAAGGTGGTATTAATTTTGGTTTTTTAAAACCGCTATAAAAATAATCAGTAAATTGCCATAGAAGTCTCAAATATTATTTTGATCACGGATACAAAATTGACTTTGGGGACAATTCCGCTACCAAATAGATTTTGGGACCCCAATTGTCAAAGATAGTAATCAAATCTTTTGGTTCATATATTCAAATACTCTTTTTCGTTGCTCCTTCCTTAGTATATCAAATAAAAAAAGCAAAGTTTCGATAGAGAAAATGATTTAATTTTAGCCCTTAAAAATTGTGTTATATCAGAAAAATATGATGCTGCTGCATTTAAATCAACATATAACTTTTGGATTTTTATTTATTTCAATATATTATAGAGATTTTGTCATACCTTCAGCTTCGTCACAAACTTGTCAAAAATCTAGCACCTAAAATGTAAAACCTATAATTGATTTACTGATGGTATTTTTGTCAAAAAATGATATATATATTTTATCAGGAGTTTCTTTAGGTAAGACAATCGATCAAATAATAGGAAACGTTTATACAAATTTTAGTATACAAACCTTGATAAGATAAATTATTATTTTTCCATCAATTAGTAATCAAAAGTATCTATTGCGTCAAAATGTCTCTTCTTTTCATATTCTTTAAGCATGAAAGATCAACAGAAAATATGATTTCGACTAGTATAAAAAATAATAATTAACCTGACACTGTCATATTAACTCATTTTTGCATGTGTGACAACCCAATTTCCTCAGATGCAGATTATTTAGATAATTTTTACTTTTACATTTATATTTCTTCAGATTCAGGGCAGTGCGTGAACATACCCAATTTCTTGCAGCGGGGTTTGCAATCTCAACTTTAATTTCATTTCTCTCCATATTCATCCCTCTTTTACTGACTCATTGATATAATAGAATTAAAACAAATTTTCAAGAATATTATAGCATCTGTTTACGGAATGAGTTAACTTGAAGATTATTGGAAAAACAAATGAAAAAAATGGGAAAGAACATGAAATGGGGAATAGAAACTTTACTCTTCCTTCGCCTTTTCACCTAAGACTTCCTTTACGATTTTTAAAGCACATAGATCCCCGCACATAGAGCAGGCGTCACTTTCCGTCTTTCTGGCATCTCGGATTTTACGGGCTCTTGCGCCATCTATTGCCAATTCAAACTGCTTTTCCCAGTCAAGCTCTCTACGGGCGTAGGCCATTGCTATATCCTTTTTCCAAGCTCTCTCATTCTGGCCTTCCCTTATAAGATCTATTGTGTGGGCTGCAACTTTTGTTACGAGCAGGCCCTCTTTAATATCTTCAAGAGTTGGAAGGGCAAGGTGTTCAGATGGGGTTACCATACAGAGAAAATCCATACCGTACATCCCAGCAATTGCTCCTCCTATTGCTCCGGTGATGTGGTCAAATCCAGGAGCGATATCAGTTACTATTGGACCAAGAAGATATAGAGGAGCGTTATTGCAAAGTTCTTTCATACCTTTTACGCTGAATTCAATTTCGTTCATTGGAACGTGTCCTGGGCCTTCAACAAAAGTCTGGACGTTGAAAGCTCTTGCTCTTTTTACGAGCTCGCCGAGTGTAATGAATTCCATAAACTTTGGGCGGTCGGAAGCATCGGCAATGCAACCCGGACGCATGCCATCGCCAAGACTCAGGGTCAGATCATATTCTTTCGCGATCTCAAGGAGGTAATCATATTCTGCATAAAAGGGATTGTCTTCGTCATTATGCAGCATCCAAGCAAGAGTAAACGAGCCTCCACGACTGACGACATTCATTATCCTGTCACTCTGGCGCAGGCGTTCAAGGGAGTTTAAGTTGACTCCAGCGTGTATGGTTACAAAGTCCACTCCCTGTTGAGCATGTTTCCTGACAGAATTGAACATATCGTCAGATGTCATTTCCACAACTACTTCCCTGGAAGCTGCAGCCTGGTAGATTGGAACCGTTCCTACTGGAATTTCCACGGCTTTGAGGATAAGGTTGCGGATTTCGTCAAGATTCCCGCCTGTGGAAAGATCCATTATTGAATGAGCCCCGAAGGCTTCTGCAGCTTTCGCTTTTTCGATTTCATCATCAATGTTGGTACAGTCTTTCGATGTTCCTACATTGACATTGATCTTTATGCTCATAGATTTGCCAATGCCGATAGGAATGGCTTTTCGCCTATTATTTTTCGGGATAGCTATCAGTCCTTTTGCCACGCAGGAGCGGACAATTTTTGGATCGATTCCTTCAGATTTTGCCACGGCTTCTATTGTAGGGGTGCAGATTCCCTTTTTTGCATCTTCCATCAGTGTCATTGTTACTCCATATCGTGAGGTGATGAGGTAATTGATATATCTTTTAGGGAGAAATTGATAAAAATATGTCAATATATGTCAATAATACTAATTGTATATGCAGCTCAACAAGAGTAATTGATCATAAAGATAGATCAAGATATTTCTGTCTCAATAGTAGAGCAGAAAGCAAACTGATATATAGATTTTTATATCGGGAAACCACTCAATTTTGTAGATATGACTTAATATAGAACTATTGTAAGCATAGTATACTGTGTTGTATAGAGAAAAGCATATTTATTTTAAACAACTCAGTTCACTTCCAGTCCAATAGCTTTCATGCTTGCAAGTTTGATACTAACTGTTGTCTCATTTTCACGATTATAATGCAGGATACTTACTGCTTAAGATGTGGGTTCCATACATTATTGTAGTAATAAAATAGAGCTCAAGTGAGTTCATTGATTTTTGCGATGTGTTTTAATACTTTTTTTGTCTTTACTAAACATGTATCGATCACATGTAACATGTTCCTATATGTAATAGAATGATTAAGCTCACAGACACAAGGCAAAAATTTTGAGATTTTCATTTTTGCAGTGGAAATTTTGTGGCCAACAAAATTTGAAAAATCATAAAAAATCCATAATAAGTTCGGAATTACAAATTTTAAGTATAAATCAAATACTTTAGACATTCTAGTGTAATCAAAAAAAGATTAAGGAATATATAGTAGATTTTACAGAAAATTATACACACTACTATTTTTAATCAAACTTCTGATCTTTTTTTGATGGTAATGTTACAGCTCCGAGCCAAAAGTCTTCTATTGAACCAATTACTTTCATGAATTCATCAAAGTAAATAGGTTTAACGATATAGGCATTGGCATGAAGATCATAAGCTCTGAGTATGTCCTTTTCAGCACTGGAAGTGGTTAAAATGA
>CAWKGG010000116.1:0-27753 GCA_963848985.1 uncultured Methanosarcinaceae archaeon | reverse complement strand
TGCAGCGCCAGTGACAGTAGACAGAGGTGTTAGAATCTGTCGTGGCGGGAGCCTCTACATTTTACCATATTATTTAACATCTGTTTTTCAATTTCTTGCACATCAACCCATTATTATTCGATTAATTTTTTATTTATATTTAATGGTTATCTAAATATATTTAATATAGTTTTATACCGTATTAAATGTATATGAAGCAGTGGGAATCCAATATTATTTGTGCAGTTAATGAGATCATCAACCCGACTTCAAAGCTTGTTCAATTCTTATTTTCCTATTTACGATGATTACTTGGGTAAATTAGTTACAAGTGTTCCATGAGTTTTAATGCTCAAGTCCCAGAAGCTCCATGAGTCATAGATCAACAATGTTTTTCTTACTGATGGCAGTTAGGAAATACATAGGTTAAGTCACAAAAAGTATGTATCGAAAACTATCGCAAAAATATGAATCTCTATGAAGTTAGATATTTTTTAGATAATTATAATATTAGATGATATCTGAACTGATAGTGCTTCTGTGTATGGCAGGTGGACTTTTCGTTTTAATAGTAGTGACTATATTAGCAAGTAGCATTCTATTCTCAGAATTAATGAAAATAATCTAACCCAATGGGTAATTCGTTAAAAAAGTGAATGTGACAGTGGTTCCCACACAAAAACCTCTGCATTAAAATACCATTTTTTAAGTTTATTCATTGACTCTTGACTCTATTTTGGCCTTATGGATTGACGGTACAAAAGAAAGTATGAATTCTGAAAATATAGTCATATAGGTCCTTTGGGGATTAAAATTTTTCAGCTAGCTTCGAATCTATGAAATTGTCCATCAATCGAAAATTACACAAAATTTTCAAAAAGAAAGGATAAGTATCACTAAAGCAAACTAATGATGGTTGGCATATGAAATCTAAACTTCTCGTCTTCCTATTGATCCTTTCGCTTGTTGCAAATGCTTACTTTGTCTTATTTGAAGAACAGCCATCCTTTGAAATAAAACAAGTCCAGGAAATGCAGACCCGTATAAATAATCTTCAAAAGGAAAACGAAGACATTCGGGCGCAAATAAATCAAGATAATAAGATGCTTCAATTTTATGGTTCCCAATTTGAATCCTATCGAAAAAAAATATTCGAACTCGAAAATGGCTTTAAATCCCGTCCAACGGACATAAAGGGATTCGCTACTCTCCAGGGACCTGCTGTCTTTCAAGCCGTACAACCAGATTCGACAGTAGCTGAAGAAGGTGCTATGGTTGATGTTTCTGTTGAGATTCAACCAGGAGAAGGCCGTGTGCTCTTCCAGACAACTCCACTGATGGGTGTACTTTTTCAGGATGCAGGAAACACCGCAGTCTTAGTAGCTGAGAACAAAACTGGAAAATCACTTTCAAGGAGTGATGTTATATTCAGTATTAATGCTAAAAATCAAATTCCAAGTGTTGAAGGTCCCAGTGCAGGTGCTCTCATGACACTTATTACGATTTCCGCAATTAACAGCAATATTACGCTCAATAACAACATTACTCTTACAGGTACTATTGATAGCAAAGGCAACATTGGCGTGATAGGTGGAGTGCTCGAAAAAGCCAAGGCAGCAAAAGCTGAAGGGAAAAACCTATTCCTAATTCCCAGGGAAAACAGCGAGCTTGTTACATATAAGTACGTAGAAAGAAAATTTAGTGATTTTACTCTTGTTGAGAGAGCACCTGAAATCATGAATGCTAAAGAGTATATAGAGAAGAATGTGGGAATCAGAACTGAATATGTAGATACGATTGACAATGTATTAAATTATGAAATGTAAAGTCAATAATGACTCAGTCATAAATATTATTAACTGTCTACAGCAAGTGACGAAGCAAAAGTAAGGAGAACTAAATTTATTTTGCTTGTTAGATTAGATTAATACTCTCCTATTCGGTTTGCCTGATGATATAGCTTACTTGGATCTAAATGCAGAAGAAATTAACTGTATAATTAAAGTAATTGTAGCTAAGCTAAGTTATTAATAAATAGGTTTAATCACAAAAAACTGTGCATCTAAAAGAGTCAAGAAAAGGTTTTTCCATTCTTTGATTATGGAGAAATATTATGTGAGAATATACCAACAGCTGATGAGCAAGACCCCAAAACAAAACTTTGAAACGGGAATATCTCATCAGGATTTATTTTTAAAAAGTTAATGGGGATGAGGACGGAACAAAGGAAATTTGATATAAAGCCCTAATTTCCGTTTTATATCGTTATATAACTATATATTTTAAAGGTTGTTTCATGGATTTTGTTTTATCTCCAATATCAATCTTCAAAGGCATATTATCTAATATCTTTTTCCTGTTTCATCAAGATGTGGAGTAAGATATATCAAGATGTGGAGTAAGAGACGAAAGCGTCTCTACTCTGCGCAGCATAGCCGCGGCTGCCCTGTGAAGATACTTGGATTCATGCTCGGATTGAACATCGTGTTTAAAATAAACTGCTTTCTCACTAATTTCTTTTTGTCTGGATTCATCCAGATGTGGAATAATAACTGAGAAGGCCCTTAAAGCCAGATTTTTGTCTTTAAGATTGAAGGCTAACTCAAGAGCTTGCTCTAGACTTTCTTCTTTTCTTTGCTCATCCATAAACGGAAGCAGAAGAGAAAAAGACTCTATCCTTTGATACTCTGATATAATCCCAGATACCAGCTCAAGAGCTTTTCGCATAATAGATTCATTTTTTGATCCGTAAAGATACGGAACAAGCGAAGAAAGGATCTGGAACTTTGCATCCCCATATTGAATGTGGGCAGAGAAGTCTAAAATATGTTCAATAAGTTCTTCTTTATCGTGTCCTCTCAAATGACAGACAAGTGAAGACAGAACAAGGGCTCTTTCGTTTTCATCCTGAATGTTGGAAGAAGAATAAAGGGCATGCTCTATAAATTCAACTTTTTTTTGTCCGTCCAGGATCGAAACAAGTAGGTAAAGAGCTTGGGCCCTTAAATCTCCATATTGAATATTGCAGGCTAAATCAAGGGCTTTTTCTATAAATTCTTCTTTTCCCGGTCCATTTAGTTGAGAAACGGTTGCAACGTTCTGATTAAGTTGATTATACGCATAATGTCTCTGCAGCTTTCCGGCATTGATGCCACTTTTTGTTGTAATTTTGTTGTCGAAGGCACTCTTTTCAGTTCTCAGGGGTTCAAAATGAGCTAAATCTTGACCATTGCTACATTTTTCTCTGAAATCTTCAAACAACTTATTAAATTCTTTAATTACTTTATCTCTATCACTTGAATTTTCTTTTATATCAACAGAATTATTTTCGACCATTAATTTTTCACTTCTATATTAAATAAATCATTTATTTTGTTTTTCATAAATTTGGTTTTTAGACCCAGAACTTTTGACCAATATTAAAAACTATAAAGCTTGGCAAAAAATGTATATGATTTTATTTTGGCATATACAAACTATAGTAAAACAATATAATATATTAATGTATTTGAACTGAAAATAAATTATAATTATAAACAATGATAGATTTTAATTTAGTTTCATACTATTGTACCCAAAGTTTTCAAGTGTATCAGCTACATTTTTGGATCCAATTTACAGCAAATTTTCAACATTACCAAAGTCAGAAGTGTACTGCGAGTTCTTTAAAAATGGTTGTTCACCATCTTTTTCTGTCATTACAAAATAGGATTTATCATTTTGAATAATGCACAGTTTTATGACAAAAAATGTGCATTTAGCAATTATATATTAAATAGAACTTATGCGATTGAACCGAGAATAAATAGCAGTATAATCGACAGTGTACTCATTTTGCTGTAAAATCAAAATATCTAGCAGTCATTGGTGAGAAAAGTTCATGCTCAAAGAACAAAATATAAAACCTTAAACAGAAATCTAGCTTTGAATTTACAGCAAAATTACGACATTACCTTTCATTTCAGTTTGCAGTTGAGAAAAGAAACAAATTTTATGATAAAAGGAAAGAAAGCATGAAATTAAAGGAAGTTATTGAAAAATATGAAAAATTGAAAATTCCTTCATTCTCGGTAATTTTTGAAAAGGCAAGCCAATATTCAAAAACATATTTATCCATTTTTGGCATTCTTTTTTTAATTTTTATATATACTTTTATATATTTAATACAGCAGATTCCACACTGGCAAGTAGCTCAATTTGGGATAAATAATTCTACAGAAGTAGCCCAATTAGAAAATAGCTACCGTGCTACATTAGCTCAAATGCTTGGTGGCAGTGCAGTTGCCATTGGGATTTATTTCGCTTGGAAAAATCTAAAAGTTGCTCAGGAGGGCCAGATAACTGAACGTTTCACTAGGGCGATTAATCAGTTAGGAAATCGAAAAATAGAGATTAGATTGGGTGGAATATATGCTCTTGAAAGAATTTCAAAGGAATCAGATAAATACTACTGGATAATTATGAACATTTTAACGGCTTACGTAAGAACAAATTCGCGAGCTGAAAGGATCAGTAATCTAAATAATAGTTATATAGCCATGGATATTCAAGCTAATGAGTTCATGAAAAAAAAAGTTATAACAGCAAAAAATTTAACTTTAGATATTCGAGCAATTCTGGATGTCATTGGAAGACGTAAATACTCCTTTGATTATGGAGAGACCAGCCGTTTAGATCTTTCCATAACTGATCTCCACGATACTAACCTTTCTAAGGCTAACCTTTCAGGGTCTAATCTTGCTCAGGCCAACTTTTCTGATGCTAACCTTTCTGATGCTAACCTTTCTGATGCAAATCTTTCTGGTGCTGACCTTTCTGATGCTGATCTTTCTGGAGCTAACCTATCTAGGGCTGACCTTTTTAAGGCTAATCTTTCCGGAGCAAACCTTTCCGATGTTAATTTTTCTGGAGCAAATCTTTCTGTGGCTGATCTTTCTGGAGCTAACCTGTTTGGGTGCATTTTTACTAAGGCTAACCTTTCTGGGTACAACCTTCCTGGTGCTAACCTATCTAAAGCTAACCTTTCTTGGACTAACCTTTCTGATGCTAACCTTTCTGATGCTAACCTTTCTAGGGCTGACCTTTCCGAGGCTAACCTTTCTGAAACAAATCTTTCTTGGGCTAATCTTTCTGGGGCTAATCTTTCTGAGACTAATCTTTTTGATTCTAACCTTTCCGGAGCTAATCTTTCTGATGCTAACCTTTCTGACGCAAATCTTTCTTGGGCTAACCTTTCTGGTACTAACCTTATCGGGGCTAAACTTCTCAAGGCTGACTTTTCTAAGGCGGATATTTCTAGAGCTGATCTTTCTGGTGCTAATCTTTCTGAGGCTAACCTTTCTGGAGCTAATCTTACTACGGCTGACCTTACTGGTACTAATCTATCTGATGCTAACCTTTCTAGGGCTGACCTTTCCGAGGCTAACCTTTCTGAAACAAATTTTTCTTGGGCTAACCTTTCTGGGGCTAATCTTTCTAAGGCTAATCTTTCGAGGGCTAATCTTTCCGGGGCTAAACTTTCAGGAGCTAAACTTTTCGAGGCAAATCTTTCTTTAGCTAACCTTTATGAGGTTATTCTTACTAAAGCTAGCCTTGTTGGTGCTAATCTTCATGGAGCTAACCTTTATAGAGCGATTCTTTCCGGAGCTATACTTTACAGGGCTAATCTTTATAGGGCTAATTTTTCTGAAGCTGATCTTTCTGGAGTTTATCTCTCTGGGGGTCATCTTGAAGGAGCTCTACCTTTGAGTTCTCGTCTTGACGGGACTAATAACTTAATAGTTAATCAGTTTTCTAAAGTGAAAACACTTCATAATGCAAAATTAGATGAAAATCTTCTCATACCATTAAAAGAAAAATATCCTGCTCTTTTTAAAGAATTGGAATGAATGCTTTTTATAATTATTCAATTATGAATAGATCCATCCCTCACAAATACAGAGATTTTATAGCAAAAAATATATGTAAAAGAAAGCTGCCCATACTCAAAGCTTAATCCAGTCAACAAGAGTCTTACTGATTCAGCTTGGATACTAAAAATTTTCAGCTTGCTGATCCTGTATGTATTATCCTGGAGATCACTAATTCCAATCCTTGACCATGAAAACAGGCGACATATAAAAAATAGATTTTATAAGTTGTGGGTAAGATTCAATATACATCGAAGAATTCCTTGACAATTTTTCATTTTCAGACACATAATCACGCTAAGACATTTTATTTTGGGATCTACGCCATAGTGCATTTATGGATCCAGATATATTAATTGAACACAAAAGAATATATATTTTGTGCATATTTGCTATATAGTATCTACCACTAATAAATAGATAATATGTACGTAGTCACAATCCCACTGATCATGACAGCAACTTTTTGGAATGAATGATTACTATTCTACTGGTAATTATATATAAGAACATCAAAAGTATGGCAAAACCTATTAAGAAGTTCTTTTTTAGTGAGAATTACAAGATGGGTAAATTTGTTAGAAAATTATTGAGTCAAACTGTGGTATTGATGAATTGAGTTCCTGATTTGTTTATTCATGTTTTTAACCCAATATTTTTTGGAGAATTCATATGGAAAAAATTGAGGTAAATGACTGCGAAGAATTATTATTATCAATGAAATTGATCATAGAAAACTTAGAAGAGGTAATTGATAAACTTGATAGGGAACCATAAAGGCAATGCTCCAAAAAAATAATTGATGGTAATCAAATTTTTGTAATGGGAGCCGGAAGATCGCGACTTGTTGCCAAAGCATTTGCAATGCGACTTATGCAGCTTGGATTTAGTGTTTATGTGGTCGGTGAAACTACAACTCCTGCTGTTTTGCCGCAGGATGTCATGATTGCTATTTCTGGGTCCGGGGAAACCCGCACTGTAGCTGATCTTGGAAAATTAGCAAAAGATATTGCCTCAGCCCTAGTAACAATTACATCTAAAAAATATTCTACCCTGGGTATAATTTCCGATATTGCTGCGATCATTCCAAGCAAAACTAAAAACGACTCTTATGAAGCCAACTACCTTGAAAGAAACATACGGGGTGACTACAAAAACATGCCACCTTTGGGAACTACTTTTGAAATTACTGCATTTGTTTTCTTGGACTCGGTGGTTAGCCAGCTTATGATGCTAACCGGTGCTTTGGAAGCCGAACTTAAATCAAGGTACACGAACATCGAATAGAGTATGAAGATCTACAGAAAAAGAAAATATTTCAAAAGTAGTGAATTGAGGAATATAGAGAATTCAATTTGAAGGAGCAAATTTGTACTATTGAGAAATGTGCCTTTAAATGATCCTGTTAATTTATTCGATGAAGGGCTGTTGGCGTAGCATATTTAAAATAATAAAGATTTGCCAAAAAACAAATGTACAAAAATACTTGTCTATTGTTTGAGCGGGAAAAGAAGTGCCATTGCAAGCCAAATGCTGGTAGATTCTGGTTATAAAAGAATCAATAACACACAAGGCGGTATCACAGCATGGGTAAATGCAGGGTATCCAGTTGTAGTTAACCCTAATTTGTGGACAGTTAATTATCCTAAGGTAATGTAATAACTCATCGATATTTGTTTAACTATAATTTTAGGGATAAATTCTTGGCAATCCATTTAATTAATTTGTTGAGCTGGTCCCAAAACAAATTAGGCAATGTATTGAAAGTTATGTAAAAACGATTATTTTCCCCTCTTTTCTTTCAGTAAAAAACAGGATTTCTAGGTTTCCTTCATCCATCGGTTTAATCACAAAAACTGTGCATATAAAACCGATAAATCTTGTTTTTTGTGAAATTGAGTTCTTTTCATAATTGAATATAAATCAGAAGATTATTAAGGGAATGTAAAATAATAAACCATAGCTGAAGACATCAAAAATGAAAGTTGTTTTATGTTGAGGTAATATTTTGGATATAAGAACTGTTCTGGATTATTTATCAAAAATTGATATAAATAATCTCCATTCTACTGACCATTTTATGATAAGAGTAGATGAACGTAAAAGTGATATATATCCAGCTAAATGGTATTATAAAAATTATTCTCAATGAGACTCCATTAGGTATACTTAAACAATCCGAAGATAAATTTAAACTGATTTATATCTTAATAATGACTCTGACTATATAATTATAATTAGCGTGAAAAGAACGAATCCATTAAGGATTAATCTAGTAAGTTGTTTCCCAGAAGAATCTAGGAGAAGAAGGAGGGAAAGTGTCTCAGATCTCAGTAAATTTGATTATTATTTTGAAAACGATACGATTTTTTTATGGGATTGATAAAAAGTATAAAACTTCTATAGATATAGATGATATAATACTTGATGTCGGCGAAGATAATTCAGCAATCGCTATCTAAATTCTAGATGCTTCTAAAAAATTTAATGTTCCAAAAAGCGACTTATCAAACATCCTACATTTCAATGCTGAAATTTCTGTCAGCAAAGAAACTATCAAAGTGATGATGAAACTTGTGATAAAAAAGCGAAATGGTTTAATTAATAAATTCACGGAAGCATGTGGATTAAACAATAATAATCTACCAGTTAGCACTCAGGAAATGTCACTTAGTTATTAATTTCATATTTTTCTTTTGCTTTGCCTTTTTTCTCTTTTGATTTGTTTGTCTACTTGATTTATAGTGATTTTTTCCATCTTTTTGAATTTTGGCTGTATTTTCCAATTCAGAGTTCTCCGCCTTAGAAAATGGATTTTTGCTCATCAAAGATTGAGGTTCAGCTTAAATTCATAGACTTTATCACAAAAACTACGCATCTTATTTTTTGGCAGCAACCATTATACTTAATACTGATGCACAAAAATGAAAAGAAATATTCAAATGTTTTATGCTGGTAAAGAAAAAAAGGAGTAATTGTGTGAAAAATTGTTTGAGGGCAGAGAAAGAATTGAATTATAGAATTAAACAAGAAGCAAATAATTTAATAAACAAAGGTTATAATTGTCAAGTTTCAGTGGAGAAAGCTAAAAATATCGTTAAATCAGAAATCGAGTTTCGAGCTTATTTAATATACTGTGCAACTAAAGACAATACTTTGGATAACTGGTTAAAAGCAGAGAGCGAGTTTTATAAAGGGGCAGATATTTGCAGTAATTGTGAAGAGTATGCTCAAAAGTTGTTACAAAAAACGAACAAACAATTGGATCAAAATGCTGCATCTATGTGTGCAAAAACTGAATTTATAAGAGTCAAAGCTTATTTTATTTGGAAAAACACGTGTAATATGGAATTTGAGTGGTATGATTCAGAAAAATACTTTGTAAATAGAATAATTGAAAAGTCTAAAAAAATATTGAATAATCAACGCTATTTATCGCAAGAAGAAGCAATTTATTGTTCTTATGACCATTTCTATAAAGAAATAAAATTAATAGCTGAGATAAAAAGAAAATGGGTTTCTGAACGAGCTTACTATATTTCACTACAGTATCCGAATTATTCTGAAGAACATAATTGGTATCTTGCAGTACAAGAATTCGACGCTGAAAATTCAGGAAGGTGAAAAATAGCGACGGGGTGTAGTTTCCACGATATTCGAAAGTTCTGTAAAAATGACTATTCTCCATTCCTGTTTTATTCATTACAAAATAGGATTTTAGGTTTCGTGGATGCATAGATTTTATAACAAAAATCTATGGATTTCCTAAATGCCATCAATAATAAGAAAAATTTGCTGATATATTACTCATGGAGCTTCTGGAACTTCTAGAACATCTGGAGCTCATAGAACACTTGGAATTAATTAGCCTACTTATTTCCTGTTATCCAGCATTTTTTATGTTAATGAAAATATAGTACTAAACAAATTAAAATTTGATCAAGTTTGATAAAAAAGAAGAGAACTAAATGTTGAAACAATCACCTAGTAGAATGAAGAAGGTACTGGCAATTTTGTTGGTAGTCCTTTTTGTTACATCGTTGACTGCAGTGATAGTTAGTGCTGCACGCCGTGGTGGGCATCATGGCTACCATGGTGGAGGCCACCATGGCACTGGCTGGGGCAACGACCATTCGCATCGTCATTGGTGGCATGGCCATTACTACCCTATGTGACTGGGTGTTGAGCCCTCGCATTAACCAGTGGATATGGGTCTGTTAACCAGTTAGTATAGATACCTGTAATAGATTCAAATTTTAAAGTCAAATCTGCTCTTGTTGCAATGTATCTAAAAATCTTTAAATTCTAATTGGCTCTGTATCAATTTACCTCATCACAAAACAGAGTATAGAGCCAATATTTTATTTACAAAGCTTCTTTTTTTAGATTTTCATTTATATATAGGTTTTTGTTGTGAAATATGCGCATTTTTGGGGATTTCAGGAATTTTTAAAGTTATTTTCTGTCCATAGTTTTAACAAATACTTAGATTTTAATATAAACTATCATTGATATAACCAATGATTTCAAAATGGATATTGAAAAAAGAAACTTGTTATCATCTTCTACAATCGACAAGATTTACAAGTAATTTCATTCACAATTAACTGCAATCAATCAAAAATCCAGAAAATGATTAAACAAGCTCTTGTTTCAAATATTTTTTTGTAAAACCCCACCGACCTTATAGCTGCCGAACCAACCGTTCAAATCCAACTGTTAAGAATCAAAACCCACTACCAAGGTTTCCGTAATTAACCGGATTCATGGTGCTGGGACTTCCGTAATTAACCGGATTCATGGTGCTGGGACTTCCGTAATTAACCGGATTCATGGTGCTGGGACTTCCGTAATTGACCGGATTCATGGTACTGGGATTTCCGTAATTAACCGGATTCATGGTGCTAAGACTTCCGTAATTGACTGGATTCATGGTGCTGGGATTTTCGTAATTAACCGGATTCGAGTTGACAGGGATATTGTTATCAACCGAATTTAAGTTTTCAACCGAATTTGAGTTTTTGACCGACTGACTAGAACATGCGCTTGCTGAAGCAACTGTTAATGTTACTATGAAAAATACAGCTAGCAAAATATTAATTGTCGTTTTTATTCCGGAAAGTTTTTGGTTACTCATTTGTTTCATCTCCAAAATTTTGCTTAAATTGCATACATTTTTATGTTTTCTATCACTAGACATACTATGGAAATATTGTTCCACCAAATGACACTCTATCACTTAATTATGCAAACGAGCTGAAATATATTATAAGTTAATTGACAATCAGCTAGTTTGATCTTAGAGTACACTATCTGATTATTAATAGTCATATGGTTTATATTATACTGAAGTCTTGTTTCTAAATATAGATTCTTAACTAAAATAAGCAAACGGTTATACCATCTGGAAAATCGTAGTGATAAGTTAGTTTTTCTCATAAAAATTCTTAATAACAGCACCTATTTTTTTGGAAAAATGGAAATATCAAAAAACGAAGAACAAAAAATATAACTTCAGATCTTCTGAATAAAACAGAGTCTTGAAGCATATTTCAGTATTATTAAAGATATGCTTTTATGGCTTCATTGTACTTTTCTGAGCTCATTAGCTCGCTCCCTTTATGGACCCAAAACATTTGTAGATTGCCCTGAGCCTGCGATACTCACTAGCATTAAAAGTACCAATGTAGTGATTTCTAAAACCATTATGATTGTGTGCTTTCTACTTGCCTTATTATACGTTATTCTTTTAATTCAAGTCTCATGAAATTTGTTTAGATATTAATATAAAAAATACCTACAAAAAATATGAATAAATAACACTTCAATCTACAAAGTAAACTTTGCTTCAGAAAAATTATATTTTTAAATTTATTAAAATATATTTAAAATAAATATCATTTGTTGAACTAGCTAAAATTCTTAAAACAAAATTATAAAAACAACATCTTACTTTGCAAAATAGCTATTCTAAAAAAAATGATAAAATGCCATCACAATCAAAAAAAACTTCCTATTAGCATTTTACCAGATCACAGGCCTCTCGCTCTCTGGCCTATAGAGCTTATCCACTGACTTTACGCTCTGGAGCGCCTTGTAAAACTCAGGAACATTAAAGACAACACAATTGACCCTAAACCTGCATGGAGAATGAGAATCAGTTAATGCTCGCGTCCTCAGGAATTCGTTCATTTCAGATTCCCTCTACATCTGAGCGAAGCTCAAGAAGAACCTCTGATCATCAGTGAATCCATCAATCATCTTCTGATCCCCTTTCAATGAAAGTTTATAGGCGCTGTAGGCCATGGTCAATCCACCGAAGTCTGCTATGTTCTCCTGCAAGGTCAGGTTGCCGTTAACGTGTAAGCCAAGAAGGATTTCGAACCATGTTGTACTCGTCCACCAAAACTCCTGTGCTCTAGTTAAAGCTATCAGCATCCTTTAGTGTCCACCAATCTGTCAAATTTCCATTAAATTGAACTTCCTCCCCTGGCTATCGAAATGGTGAGTCATCTCATGTCCTATAATAGCACCTATGGCACCGTAATTGACGGCATCATCGGCATCATTGTTGGAGAAGAGGGGAGACTGAAGAATGCCCCCTGGGAAGACCATAAGGACCTTATTAAAGTCAGCATAAGCGTTAGTATACCTGGGTTCAGCTGGTCCCAGAGCTTACTATCTACGGGCTTGTTTATCCTATCCAAACCATCTGGACCGTGGTGGAACTTAAACTTAGAGGCACGAAGGATGTTCATGACATATGAATCATTCTTCACTTCAAGCTCTGAATGATTCAGCCATTCGTCGGGGTAGCCTACTTGAACATCCAAGACGTCAAGCTTCATGATAGCTTTTTTTCTTGGTTTCAGGCTCCATCCAGGTCAAATTTTTAATCCTGTCCATGAAGGCTTTCTTTAAGTTAAGTACCATCTCCTACATCCTGGCTTTGGAACTTGAGGCGAAATACCTTTCCACATAAACACGACCTATGTCCTCACCTAGGGCTTTATATTCTGCATCAATGACCCTCTTCCAACGTGGCTTCATCTCCTGCTGGCCATTGAGTTTTTTCTCATAGAAATCAAAGTGTTCCTTCTCTCGGTCTGAGCTGAGATAGGGAGACGTGGCCAATATCAGCTTCCAGCGCAAGAAAATTTTCCAGTCACCTACGCTCTCTTCCTGCAGAGCGGTGCTCAGCTCCTTGAAGAAGGAGAGATTTCTGACGTTAACCTCAGCTATGTCTGGCCGACCTAGAACATTGAAGACACGAGACCAATTAATGCCTGGGGCAAAGGCCTGAAGCTTCCCAAAGCTCATCTTGTTATAGGTTTTGACCTCATCTTTGTTGGCCACGTTGGTGAAGGATGCGTTGGCTAACTTGGTCTCTATCTTCATGACGGTTCTAGCATTGCTCTCAGCGATTTTTGGGCTATCACCGAGAAAGACAAACATTTTCGCAACATGAGCCAGGTACCGCTCTCTGATATGGATAGATTCATTGTCCTGCCTGAAATAGAAATCTCTTTCTGGGAGACCTAGACCTCCTTGAGTGAGGGTAGCTATCATGATCCTGCTGTTCTTTTTATTGGGTTCGGCATACATGGAAAAGAAAGGATCCATACCATAGCCATCATTTGTATCGATACAGCCTAGACATCTGAGGCATTGGAGATATTGTCTATCATCTTCAGCTCGTCTTTGATGGGATTATAGACGCTGCTTTTCCAGAGTAACAGTATCCATTCCCACAAAGTAGAACGTACCTAATCCTCTGCTCGAGGCTTCCCTCAGAGACAGAGGTATTGTTGGCTGTACTCTCCACTATTTTTTTAACGCGGTCATAGGTTCTGTCCTTTACTATCTCAAACTCACCAATCGTGATTTATCCACAGGCACTGTATGGCTTTTTATCCAAGCTCCATTAGCATACGCATAGAAATCGTCGCCAGGTTTTACTGAGAGGTTCATGCTCCCGGGGTCGAAGGCCTTCTCATATCCTGAGATGGTTGTATTACCCATCGAAATTTCAGAAGAACAAAAAGCTCGAGGTTTAAAGCGATAATTAATGCAATACCAAAAGCTAATAGACATATTGTTCCCTTTCTCTCCATGCATTCTCAACTCCTATGGATTCTAAGGAACTTCTGACACTCCAGTGTATAAAGGTTGTTGATTTGTATGCGGTTAGTCTCCCCATTAATATTCTATTGACAAGAATTAACATGTGAAGACATATAGTTCTATGACATTTTTGATAATAATATAAATATTTGAGTTCAAAACTACGATTATCTCCTGGAATTGCGCATCGATTTTGACTGCATAGGTAAAATTTAATACATCCGTTTGATAACTATTTTAAATCAATAAAAAAAGAGACACCTATTTTATAATATTTTGATTTTTTTAATTATAGCGTTGTTGCATCCTATGTTTTCCACATTCATTAGTAATGAATTTTTTTGTACAACAATGCACATATAATAAGCAGTCTTTCAAGTTTAAACAATTCTCATTTAATTTATTTCAATATTCTGATTATTCTTACAACTGATTAACAACTTGAATGCTAAAATATTCAATTTTTGACCTTGGATTTTTTTGAATATTTTTCAATATTATCAGATTAGTTTTGAAATATGCCAATTGAAGAAAAAAAGAAAATTCAGGCGTGAATACCTATATCAATTTGGATGCAAATAGAAAAAATAGGATTCAAAGCCAAAAAGAAGCCGTAAACTATGCCTTTGAAGATTATAGAAATCCAAGAAATAATCAAACTGAATTGAAAAGAATCAAATATATTCAATAAATAATCAAATTGAATCAAATCTGATTAATGAGTTACTTGCGCGACTGGGAAGAAAAGGAAAAAATTTTATTTGAGCTACAGGAACATAATGAAACACTCAAAGTAGAGCTTGAGAAAGCAAGTTATGATAAAGCTGACCGCAAAGAAATTCATAAAAATTATATGATTCAGATGCAGACACTCATTAATAAGAAATTGATAGACGGGCCTGTAGCTAAAAAAAACCACGGTGGAGATTTTTGTAACTTCATTTTTCAAAGTTTTTAACAACCCATTGTCAATTATCCACTACCATAGTCCCTGATAAAATCATGTTACTTAATGCCGTTATTTACATAAATCTCCATTTTGATTAAATTAATAACTGATGTGCTATAAGGAATACAGTAGGCTCTAATCATGGAATTTGCAGTGGCATACTTTTATTCTATTTCTGATTTTGCGACTTCATGTCTTTTGCTAAAAAAATCTCAAAATAAAACTTGTGTTCTTTTCAATCCTTCATTATTGTTTCTTACTCCAATGTCTTTATGTTCTTGAGATTTACCTCTACAAAGTTTTTTTTGAATTCTCCAATTATATCCGTCAACAAATACTTATTTGAGATATTTTGAAACAAGTTAGTTGATAATTATGCCTATTGTTAATGCAATATCCTGCTAAAGAAAATTTTAATTTTAGATCCATAAGTGCAGATCTGAAAAAAAGGCAAAATACAGAGGCTACAAGTTTATAGAAGATTTCGATAAATCTCTGATTTTCGTGAATCATTTCGATACCACTCGTAAGAATCCGACAAAATTTAGGGGTTTATCGAAATTCTCTATAGTTTATCTTAAATCAGTCTTGTGGCTCATACTTTTTCACTTACAACCATGATAGGAACCGTCGAGTACCGGACCAGATTTCCCGCAACGCTACCTATAAGCATTCTATTTAATCCTGTCTTCCCAAGAGTGCCCATAATAACAATATCCATTTTTTCCTGATCAGCATACTTGATCAGCTCTTCTGAGGGATTACCTTCAAGCATAATAAATTCTACATTGATTCCTTTTACCTCTCCTAAGCGTTTTATATAATCTAAAGCCTGTTGCCCTTGGTTTTTCAACGCCTCATGTATCGATTCCCAATAAGGATTCATACCCATAAAATAATATCCATCCATAGGAAATAAGTAAGCTGTCGATATCACATGGACTGCATAAACCGTTCCCCCACTTAATCTAGCAAGCTCTATTCCTTTATCAATAGCCAGCCTGGAACAGTCTGAGCCATCGGTTGCAATCATTATTTTCTTATAATCAATTATTTTCATTAAAATCCTCAATTATCATCCATCCTTGGAAGAAATATAATAGCATCGGAATTTATACGTGAAAAAGCACGGAATTTTTTTATTTGTGAACTTTTTGATCTTCTCCAAAAGTAAGAAGTAAAATCATTCATTAACAAGAAAGTTGCGATTGACTCAAAATGATCCTACTTTTCGCAGATGTACACAAAAATTTCATGTATTTTCTCAATATCGCAGTAGCTTAAAAATTAAATCTAACTTTCAATAAATAATGAATGGGAAAATAGGCAAACAAATTCTTTATTTGTGTATATGTGTGAATATCTCGATTTCATAATATAAATTTAAAGAGTTTTTATTCTGGAACTGGCCTTTAAAGACGGATGTAAGGAAATCAGACGTTCTGGTTTATTCGTAAATGGGGAAATCCTGCTCTATTATGGAATAAAAGTAAGAGATATATCGAATATCCTCTCAACGACATGGAACCGAAGAAAGTGCTTGTTTCACATGGACACCTTGACCAATGCGGGGCAGTGCCTAAACTGAAGTACCAGAATCCTGAGGTCTATATGATCCCATCGACTGCAGAGTTTACCAAACTTTTAGGGAGAGATACCTTCAAACTAGCAAAGACTACACTCTCAGATGTATCCCCTTTTGATCCTGAAAATTTCCATAAACTTAGCCAAATAAAACTAAAATTGATTATGGAGACACCTCCAAAATTAATTGATATAGAGTTTGCTTTTTCAACGCAAGCTATATGCCTGATGCTTTTGGAATTCCCCTGGATTATGAACAAGGAGAAAACCTTTTATATAGAGAAGATCTTCAGCCGGAAGTAAACAAGGCTTTGTACTTGGCGCAGCCTGAATTTTCTGAAGCAGACACGCTTGTGCTCGATAGCACATATTTCGAGGAACACCATATCCCACGAAAGGAAATTGAAGAAAAGATTATATTAATAAGTCCTAAAATACTCGGTAGAAAGGAGGCACTGCCCTAATCCCTTCTTTGCAATAGGTAGGACTCAAGAGGTCCCAATACTCCTTGAGCTCACGGAATCAGAGCTTATGTGGATGGTTTGGTCCGGGATGTCTACAAAGTACTTTAAAAATATCCTGAAGACCTGAGGAATCCTGAGCTTCTTGACAGGGCTTTCAGACGTGAGATTCCCGTAAAAGTCCAGACAGCGTGATTTAGTCCTTAAAAAACCCTCAGTTATTGTCACTAAAACCGGGATGTTGAACGAAGGACAAACTCTTTATTATCGAAGCCAACTTTATAAAGATCCCAAATCAAAAATTCTACTTACCAGCCACCAGGTTGAAGGCACAAATGTGCGGCTGGATCTTTAGCATAGGATTATCGAAACAAAAGAAGATGTCCCTTACGCTCCAGCTCAAAATAGAGCAATATTAATTTTCCGCCCGCAGCGTGAGACTGTGATCTCAAAAAGCTTGTAAAAGATTTCTGCAAAAAAGACACAATCAGAGTCTTTATAATGCGTGGGGACAAAACTGAAGTTTTCTCGCAATGGATTTCGGAGGAAATCGGCGTGGATTCATATGCACCTTCAAACGGAGAGTCTTTTACCTTTTAAAGAAAACAGAAAGATATACAGTCCTTTCAAAAACCTGCGAAACGCTTAAGCCTCAAAAAATCCAATTATCTGGATATGATCCTGAATCCTGAATCCGAGATCCTTGATACACTTGCAAAGAGTATCCTTCTGGCTGCACGGACTGCCCCAAAAGCCAAAGGAGTAGACGACATCGTAACTGCCTTTGTTGAAAATAATGATATTGAAGTCCTTGCCCTGACAATGGAAAAGCTGGCAGATGAAAAAGGCACAAGTTTCGATTTCCTGAAAAGGGATGCTGAAAACCTCAGAAATGCCGGAGTTGCGATCCTTATAGGCGTTAAAACCAGTGGAGCTGCAGGTCTTGATTGCCGAGCCTGTGGCTTTGAAACCTGTGCAGAGATGTTGAACCGGCAAAAGGTAGAAGCAGAGTTTAAAGGCCCAAATTGCATGTTTAAGCATGCAGACCTGGGAATTGCTGTAGGTGCAGCTGTTGCAAAAGCCAAAGATTTCTGTATCGACAACAGGGTTATGTACACTATTGGTGCAGCCGCAAGGATATCGGGTTTGCTGGATGCTGATGTTGTTTTTGGAATTCCTCTGAGTATAACAGGGAAAAATATTTTCTTTGACAGGAAATAAAGACTCTTGATCAAATTGCTGGCGATCACACCACCTTAAATTACGAAAGAAGAAATATTTATACAGTATCATCCTGAGACGGAGTTTTAATTTATCAATACATTGCAAAATATTTAGATTACTTTTTAATATTTTCTAGGGTTGCCAAAATTTACCATTAATTCAATTACCAATCGACTGAATCAATTCAAAATCCAGAAAATAATAAAAAGCCTCAGTATTCAGAAAATAATACATTATATATGGCAGCCGTATTTATATCCTGTAGAGTAGCTTGCTTGTACTCGATAAGCTTTCTGTACTTAAAAATGTCTCTCAAATAAGGCAGTTTTCAAAAAAACAAAATGCATCGAATTTATTACCAGATCTGATAACAATGAAAGGTCTTTGTAGACAAATAATGAATGTAATTGTATCCAGATCTGGGGTGAAAAAACATTATTAACTGCTTAAACCATTTAGATTATTTACTTGGAACAAAATTGATAACAAAGAAACATCTTTGTAGACAAATATAGAATGTAATCATATCCAGATTTGGGGTGAAAAAACATTATTAACTGCTAAACCATTTAGATTATTTACTTGGAACAAAAAAGAGTGTTCACTAAATAAAGTGGGAAATTATTTAAAGGAATATTTTTTAGAAATTTCACCTTTTTCCGATACTTCTGAATGATGCTTGAAAAAGACACATGTTTGAAAATTCATATATTATAAAATATAAAGAATATCTGGTTAATAGTAATCCATATTAAATTTTGTTCTCTTGCTGCGAAGCGCTCTGGAACAACGTGTTCCTACCTTAAACATTTAAAATAAAACTTATATATAAGCATACTAGTAGTGAAAAATCAGAGAGGCGCAAAGCATGGCAAAAATAATCGTCTATACAATGGAAAGTTGCCCGAAATGCAATAAATTAAAAAAATTTCTAGAAGCTAATTCAATGACTTTCAAAGCAGCAGAAATGGATACCCCGAAAGCTCTGACCGAACTACGTTTCAATGGAATTTTTACAGTGACAGCGCCTGTTTTGCAGATCAATGATATCTTTCTGACCCATGAAGACTTGTTCAATGGGGAAGAATTAAACACGGAAAAAATTCAGGGGATTTTGTTGATACAACCTCCTGAAACTTCAGAATGACCTAAGCAATTTGCAAATTTCACCCTTAAAACAACGAGGATGAGAAAATGATAAGCGAGATTCTTTTACAAGATAGCGATTTATCTGATAACCGGCCAGTCCAAAAGACACTTGATGAACTTTCCACCTCCCCTCTATCCAAAGATAACCATTTATCCGACAATCAGCAAGTGCAAAAGACACTTGATGGACTTTCAGTCTCTCCTTTCCCAAAAGTAAGAACTACAGACGGTTTCATGGTTAACTGGGACAGGAACATTATTGTGAATCAGCTTCTGAAAGAAACAAAATTAAGCGAGATCTTTTACAACAAACCTACAATCATGAAAGGAGAAGCAATTAATATAGCAAAAGAAGCTGAAAAAATCATTAAGAAAATGAATATCAAATTTCTCTCAGGCCCCCTTATCCGTGAAATAGTAAATAATATTCTTCTTGACAGAGGGCATATAGAATGGAGAAATATAATGACAAGAGTTGGGGCTTCGGTTTACGATGCCTACGAAATAGATACCGGATATGGCTTTGAGGCAAATGATAATGCAAACCAGCTAAATAATGCCGAAACCTCACACAAGAGAAAAGCCGACAAGATGTCTAAGGAACAAAATCTCCTTCTGATGCCAAAAGAACTTGCTGACCTGCACCTGAATGGGGATTTCCACATTCACGACCTTGAATACATGGGCACAAGGCCTTTTTGTCAGGATTGGGACCTCCGATACTTCTTTTATTATGGACTCATGCCAGACGGAGTCGGAACCCAATCCAGTGTGGCAAAACCTGCAAAAAATGCAGAAGTAGCTTTTCTTCACGCAGTAAAAGCAATGGGATCGGCTCAGACAAATTTTGCAGGTGGACAGGGTTTTTATAATTTTCTAACTTTTATTGCTCCCTATCTGGAAGGCAAGTCCGAAGCTGACATCAAGCAACTTATGCAGATGTTCGTCTATGAAATGATGCAGATGATGTGTGCAAGAGGTGGTCAGACGGTCTTTTCATCCGTGCAACTTTCCCCAGGTGTTCCGAAGCTCTGGAAAAATATTCCAATTGTTGCTATGGGTAAGGTTTGGGACGGCAAACAGGCTCCCCTCAGAACCTATGGAGAATTAGAAAAAGAAGTTCGTCTTGGGTTCAAAGCTCTGATGGATGTTATGCTTGAAGGAGACGCATGGGGCAAACCTTTCAGCTTTCCGAAGCCAGAGATCTCCATAGAACCTGATTTTATGGAAGAAGACGAAAAATTCAATAAGACTCATCTTGATCTTCCCACTTATAAGGAGCTTTACAGAATGAGCTTCGAACTGGCTGCCAAATTCGGAACCCCATACTTTGATAACCAGCTTCCAGCTTACAGAGGAGCAGGAGAAGGAATCTCATGTTATCAATGCTGTGCCTATCAATTTTCTGTAAATCCTACAGATGATAAAGATTTTGAGGACAAACTCCACTTTAGGGATGGAAAACACTTTTCAATGGGCTCTTGGATGGTCCTGTCCTTAAACTGTCCCAGAGCAGCATACAGAGCTGAACATAATGATGAAAAACTTTTCAATGAACTTAAGACCCTCATGAACAGGGGAGTGGAAGTTTTCAAGATCAAGCAAAAATGGATGAACAGCCTGATCAAGAAAAACAGAATTCCCTTTGCAGCCCAGCGTCCAAAGGATCCGAACACTGGGGAAAAAGGAGCAATAGCTGTGGATTTCGATAGCCTAGTGTATACTATTGGAATAATAGGAATTAATGAGATGGTACAATACCACACAAACTACCAGATCCATGAATCTCCTACTGCGTACAAGCTTGCCATCAGGGCTATGTTCGAGATGAAAATACACGCTCAGAAGCTCTCGAAGGAAAACGATATGGAGATCGTTCTTGCAAGAACGCCGGCAGAAACAACAGCCCAGCGCTTTGCAGTCTCAGACCTCCTGCATAGTGAATACGCTGAAAAAGCAGAACACACAATTAAAGGGGACCTAAAAACTGCAAAGAGAGAGTTAAATGAGACCCATGACCTACCTATTTACTATAGTAATGGTACTCATATTCCTCCTGGAGCCGATATCGCCCTAACTGACAGGATAACGTACGAGCACACTTTCTTTCCGATAGTAGACGGGGGAAATATAATGCATATCTGGCTTGGAGAAGGAAATCCAGATCCTGAGGGCCTGCAGGAGCTTGCCATGCATATAGCAAAAAACACCCAAACGGGTTACTTTGCTTTTACAAGAGACATGACTATTTGCACTGACGAGGGATATGTAGCACCAGGCCTTCTGGACAAATGTCCAAAATGTAGGTCTGAAAATGTGCAACATCTCTCAAGAATTACAGGTTATCTGCAATCAGTAGAGGGCTGGAACAGAGGCAAGAGACAGGAGCTCCTTGACAGAAAAAGATACAGTATAAACATATAACTGAAGTAAAATTTCCTCCAAAATTTTATACTCAATAGTGTGAAAAGTTATAACTGCCATGAAAGTAAACTATGCAGATACAGTTTCCCTTTCAACCCTGGACTGGAGAGGAAAAGCTGCAATAACCATCTTTTTTCGGGGATGCCCCCTTCGCTGCCCCTACTGCCAGAACCATCCCTATCTAGAAGAACCTGACCTTGTGGAACTCGACTTCGTAAAAGAGCGGATTAAAAAATCGAGGAACTTCGTGAGTGCAGTTGTTTTTTCAGGAGGGGAACCTCTGATGCAGGCATCAATTTTGCCACTCACAGAGTTTGCGAAAGAACTCGGGCTCTTAGTCGGAATTCACACAAACGGTTGCTATCCTGAAATGGAACAAGAACTTATTCAGAGAAAATTGGTTGATAAGTTTTTCATCGATGTAAAAGCTCCCCCGGATGATCCAGAACTTTATGGAAAAGTTGCAGGTTGGAAAAAATACAAAACCGTAAAAAAAACTCCTGGAGAGATAACTGCAGCTGTCATAGAAGCGATTAAAATCGCGGATTCCTGCGGCCTGGAACTGGAACTCCGTACAACTGTAATCAGAGATTTTATTGGAAGCAAAGAGGAAATCTCCAGCATAGCTGCCTGGATTTTTGGACACGTAAAAAATAGGGAAGTTATCTATGTAATACAACAGGGAATTCCGGAATACAGTCTTCAGGAAAACCTCAGAAAAACACGAATTTTAGAAAGGAAAGAGATATATGATCTGGGAAAAATAGCAAATAAATTTCTTAAAAACGTCCGAATAAGGACAATAGAAGCCGGAGAAGAAATTATCTAAAATTAATACTCTTCAATATTACATCCTAAATTTGATAGCATCCACTAATTCCAAATGAAAATTAATCCCATTTTCAGCTATTTTATTTGACAAAAATTATATAATAGAGTATTTAGATAAACTCCCTAATTTTTTCATATACCTATAAATAGTAACAAATGACTGTGAAAATAAAAGATTTATCTAAATACTCTAAAGTACCATAATCCATTAAAAAGAATTGATAATAGGTTTGATTTATCTAAAACTGTGATTAGGAAGATTTTTATATATTTTTCCGAAAATCAATTTTTTGTGCTCACTTTTCCGGAATTGATCAATAATTCACGGACACTACCAAAGAATAGATGTTGGAGAACTGCAGAAATCTTAAATAAGATAATTAACTTAGAATGATGAAAAAAGCAAGCGGATTGAAATATCCAGAACAACTATTAGTTAGAAAAAATGATTCTTTTTTTGGTTACTAACAAGCATGCAATTTTACAGGAAAAATTAATGACATTGAAAATATTAGAAGTATTGACTAAGAAGGAAATAGATGAAAACAAAATTATGGGAATAAATTTCCAAAATAGTATAAATTTGAATGAAAGTGGATTGAAAAAACTGCATATATAAATTAATTTTCCAATGCCAAGCTAAAAGTCGATAAGTGAATCAGATAGTGTCTGTAAATTATTTACCAACTCTAAAAAAACAAGTACATTTTCTGCTTTGAGGATAATGGAGAGAAAATTCTAAGCTCAGTGTTTTAAGCAAATTATATACACGACCGAATTTCATTATTTTTTTGAATTTAGAGAAGAACCAGAATAAATTAAAAAAAATCAAGATTGATAATTTTAAAGTTCTGTTGTCACCTTTTTTAGATCCTTTAGAAATTCTTCGATATCTTGAGACGTGTTATGAGGCATGAGTACCAATCGGAGAGACCTGGGAGTACGGGTTATTGAGACATTCCAGCCAAATTTCCTGAGGAGCTGCTCGCGGACACGATCAGGATTCGAAATTTTCAAGGCAACTACGTTCATTTTAGGCTCAAGCAGAGGTTCGAAACCAAGTTTTCTAACTTCATCAATAATTTTTATAGTCAGTTTCATGCAGTACTGAACATTTTTTACATAACCTTCACGACCTAAATATTTCATGACAGCGTAGGTGGCAGCAGCTGAAGCCCCACTCCGGGTGCCTGTAAGACTATATTGAGACTTTGTAGTAAGGTATGGAGTGCTTACTTTAAGAGAATCCAGGAAAGAAGGAGACCTGAACAAGAGCGCACCTGATGGAATCGTGGAAAGACCCATTTTATGAGGGTCTATTGCAATAGAAGTAACTCCAGGAATTTTGAAATCAAAAGGATATGGTTTTTCAAGGAATGGGATTACAAATCCTCCAAAAGCTGCATCAACATGAAGGAAAAGCTCATTTTCAAGGGCAAGTCTTGCTAATTTCTCTATAGGATCTACCTGGCCAAATTCCGTACTTCCCGCTATGCCTACAAGCCCTATAGTACTATTATCTATCAAGCCTTCAACACAGGTAGTATCCACTTTGAACTCAGAATCCAAAAGAGCTCTTCTAACTTCGATACCCATCATATCGGCGACCTTATCAAATGAGAAATGAGCAGATTCGGGAATTATTATATTGGGAGTTGCCCCTAATGTTTTCTTTCTTGCAATTACAAAGTTTTTCATTCCCCTAACAGCCTGGATATTGGACTCGGTACCCCCAGTTGTAAGGTAACCGCTAACTGAATTCTCACAGGATTCTCCTGAAAAGATATCATCAAACGGCGCATGAAGAATTTCTCCCAACATCCTGATTACTTCTTTTTCCAGTCTGTGAGCTCCTGCAAAAAGTCCAAAATCACCCAAGTTAGTCTCAATAAAGAGTCTGTGAGCTTCAACTGCAATTTTATGAGGGTGGGTACACATTGAACTTAAAACCCGATAGTAATCTGTATCTTCTGATTTTGCAGTTTCCAGATCGGAAAATATCTCTTTTTCAGAAAGACCCTGATCATACATATAGATAAGGTAAAACCAGTTTTATTTAAAATACTTATGGAATGTAATTTTGAAACTATTTACGGGTGGTCAAAGAAAGGTTCCGTTGCAAAAATTTCAAAATAAGCATGCAAATCTATGAGTAATGGATTAAAATCAAAATATTCAAAGAAGATGTACTAACATTATAAAACTATACCAAACAAGTGATTAATGTATTTGACTTCATTAAGAACAGAGTAATTTAAATTATTGACTTGCTTTTTTTAATCATATTCATAGCTTCAATTAATTTAAAAGTTTTATTAGCAGATAGAACAGACTGAAATCCTAACATTGAATTAACGATTCGCTTTATAGATATATGGTCTTGTTCTATAATGTTATTCGAATACTTGATTTGTCAAATGCCTACGTTTTTAGGTAGTATTTTATCATTTTTCAGTTCATCTATAGCAGGTGTATAAGCTGGATTCTTATCAACGGTTATTACTATTGAAATTTGATTATGATTAGAACTCAAAGCTTTCTTAAAGAATCTCGTCACTGCTTTTCGGTTTCGTTTTGCACTTAACATGAACTCAATTGCATCTCCATTTGAGTCAACTGCTAGGTAAAAATATTTCCATTTACCTTTTACTATGATATAGGTTTCATCAATTCTCCACGAATAGTTTGTTCGTCTTAAATGTCTTCTTATCTTCTTTTCTATTTCAGGGGAATATTGATGTACCCATCTCATTATAGTACTGTGATCAACTTGAATTCCTCTTTCTATCATCATTTTCTTTAAATTTCTATAGGTCAATGGGTATTTTAAGTATCATTTTACATTCAATAGGATAATTTCTCCTTCATAATGCTTCCATTTAAAGGAATTAGATAGCATATTACTATCTTTGGTTTTCTTTTTATTCTATTTTATCATTAGAAAGGATTTTTTGCAACGGAACAACTTATTGTAACTTTCACGAAGAACAGGAATAAGAGATAATAAAAAGAATATTATAAAAGAAGGACCCCTTTGTTTCTACTGGAGACGTGTTATAAAGCCGAGGGACCCCTTTGTTTCTACTGGAGACGGTTGAGTGGGCTTTTAGGAGGAAAAATAGACTTTCAATGTAGTGACAATATCCGATCATAATAAAAAAATTAATTGCAACAGATAAAAAAAGTGAGTGAAATAATTTTTCATGCAATTATTAGAAAAAATAGAAATTAATAAAAATAGTCATTATAAGCTATAACAAATTATAATTACTATAAAGACTATAATTATATATACTATAAACTCAATAAATATAACATTATTTTGTTACTTTATAAATAAAACAAATTTTGCGGTACACAACTCCAAGATACACTCCAATTGAAATAATGGGGTCCGGGGGGTATATAAACTTTCCAGTAGAAACAAAGGGGTTATGTTAGTATCCCTCTATTCTTCAATTTGTTTCATTTTTCTTTTTCAGATCAAATACTCCATAGCAAGTTGTGGAGATAGAAAATTTTGATAAACTCCTTTGCATTTGATAATAGGAGAGTTAAAATTTCTTAAAAATATTTTTTACTCATGAAAACTTTTACTGATTTTGTTCTTAAAGGTGAATACAAGCATCTTCAGTCAGTTGGAAACAAACTTGCGAAATTGCTTCCTTAATTGCTTTGCAATCTTTTAGTATAGCTTTGAGTCCATATATTTTAGCAAAACAGCATTATGAAGTAAACCAAAAACGGGGTAAAAAAAAGTGATAATTTGCACTTTGGATATGAGCTGATCAGAAGATTCAAAAACACAAATATAATAAATGATAGTGTGGGGGAGATCAACGCAAAAAATATTAAGCGAAAACATTATATGTATCATATACCTCTAGATGTATTACAGTACGCGTTGATAGTCTAGCGGCTATGACTTGGGCCTTCCAAGCCCAAAACCCGGTTGAATTCCGGTCGGCGCATTTAATTCTCTAATTAAAATATAATTTCTTCTTTTCCTATTTCATGTTAAACAAAATCGACCATGAGTGCGAGGGTTGCCCAGCTAGGTCAAAGGCGATGGGTTTAGGACCCATTTTCGTAGGAATTCGTGCGTTCGAATCGCACCCCTCGCATTTATTTGAAGATTTTTGATGCTGTGATTCTTTTTACTTCTCTTGAAAAAAAAAATTTTTTTCCAGCATAAAAGAATAAATGTGCATGATTACCATAGTACCGATTCCATAAAACTCAAAAATAGTCCTGTTATAAATCTCAAAGCTATATATTTCAAATAGTTGATGATGTCATTATTCAAATTAAATTTTTTACGAGACTTCTACAAAAAAACAATTTTATCTTATTCGACGGACACAATGGTTCATATGACTTTGTTCCATTTTATAGTGCAAAAATAGGTTAAAATATAAAAAAATTTTTAACAGCTGTTTTTGAGGAAGTTTCCATCCAGCAACAAGATATGAGGTATTCGATTGGAATAATTATAATACTTCATCTGTCCTACATAATAGGCATGCAGGATATCATTTTTATAGATGGAGGAAGCCTTCCGACACCTGAGGGTTTTACAAGGGAGTGGGTAAAGGCTGCAGCTGAAAATCGAAATGAAGACGAAAAAATCTTTTCAATAATAAAGGAAGCTTTTCTGAGGAAAATTGATGTGGGAGTACACGTTCCCACTTATCCCCAGTTCAGAGATAAAATTGGACAGTTTCTGGATATCATCAAAGACGTACAGAACTGTTATGAACCTTATGTATTGAAAGAAGATAATGCAAAAATTTTTGAACTTGAGATAATTGACGAGGTTGCAAAGCAATACAGGAAAGAGACAGGGAAAACTATTGGAAGCTCGAGTTTGTGTTGCAGGTCCCACAGATCTCTATATCTTAGGCATTCGGGACAACGGCTTTTGTGGATGCATACCATATCTTGGCACTAGATATTGAGAATTTCATAAAGCAATCTTTCGAAAGCCGCGAAGAATTTCAAAATTAAAGTTGTAGCTCTGGATGAACCAAGCCTTGGAATTAACGATAAGATCCAGTTTTATTGACGCTGACATTATTTCTGCTCTCACCTTAGCTTCCACTTATGCTCAGCAACAGGG
>CAWKGG010000115.1:0-14418 GCA_963848985.1 uncultured Methanosarcinaceae archaeon | reverse complement strand
AGATTTTCTTATGCTTGTTACAACACGTTCCGTGATAATCACGGAAACGTTTCTGGCATTTATTGGAACCTGAAATTGAAAAAGTGATTGATGAAGTGCTATCCAAACTTGGGCAGCACAAGTTAACTCATTTTATTGTAATAAAAGTGATGCATCTCAATTATCTTTGTTTACTTGAAAGTCGCCATTATATATACTTTCAGCAATTTGAAAGCATTCTAATTGAAATAACATTTTGGTCCTGAAATCGTACATCTGACCTTAATTTGAATATCGTCAATTTCTAATATCGAATAGATCTAAAGAGACATACTTTATTTTGGACTTGTGAATTATAAAAATTATGTGTATCCACGATAAATTTCGAAATTGTCTAGCGAATACAACGCAATTTTTTCCTGTTTTTTTCAAAATTAGGACTCATCAGTGATTAAATCTGAAAAACGAGTATACTCTAATTTTGGAAAAATATATAAAGAGTTTTATGATTATTATTTTTAACAACGCAAGACAAGACCATTTTTTGCTCCTTAAGCTTCATGTAGTAATCTCTTGATGTTATTTTTCAAAATGTATTTAGTGCCATTTTTCGATCTTTTTGTTTCGTACTCAAGCAAGTTTAGCTAGAGCAGACCTGCTTAAATGCATTAAAACGTAAACAATCATTAAATAATGGAGACTTATGCAATTGTGAAAAATATTAACCACTTAATTGTTAATGATCAGAGTAAATGTCCTATTGAAAAACAATCAATTTAAGACAGTGGTCAATGCCTATTTTTCTGTAAAATCACAACTATCAAGAAGTTTTGTGTGGAAAATTCAAATATAGAGAACAAAATTTCACACTTATAACAAAAACTTGACTTATATTTACATCAAATTTGCGACTCTGCCCAAGTATCTTAGGAATAATAGTTTCTCTCATTAACACCCTAAACACATACTTGTTAGTGTTACTAGCAGGTATGATTCGAATGAAAGTTAGCAGAATAATCTATATATAATTTATAAGCACATGACGAAATTTAGAAGTTTATTGAAATCATCTATAGAAATCAACTGGAATTTTGTGCAGAATGTGGTTGTTTTGTGCTTAATAAATTTTTGAAATGCAGTAATTAGTATTCTTACATACTACATTTTTTAAATTAGTAGTGTCTGAAATTATTTAGTTCAAAATCTTTTAAATATAGCTTCTTTTTTCCATAGTATTCGATATGTATTTAGACTTTTATCTCTATCTTAACTTCTGAATAATATTCTGCTTGAGCTCTTTCGACATTTACCGTTATTTGTATCGTTGTTTTGCGCTTTTCCTCTTCAAATTCCCTGAAATTGACCACAAAAGATTTAATAAGGCAATTATTTTATTACACTTGTAATCCAATTCAGAAGGATAAAAGAGGGAATGAAATTCTTTTCGACAATAGACGAAATTTATAAGTCTTATTTGATGAAGAATGGTGAAACCCCTAAAGTGTTGATCCCGACACTTTTTCTTGCATACAAAATATCTTAGCAAACATGGAGGAAACAATAAAATGAAGAGATTTGCAGCATTAACACTGGCTGTTCTCATGCTCCTGACTGTATTTGCATCCGCCGCGAGTGCAGTTCCAGCAGCAAAAGATAGCATTGAGATTCGCGGTCCAGTGTATAACGGTTCTAGTATCAACGACATTATCTCCACACAAGGTGATGCCGGTGCCATTACAATGGATGCTAGTAATTTTGCAGCATTTTACTATGATCCTACTGACAACGTGACAACTGAATCTCTTTCCATTAAAAATGTTGCAGGCAATTCTGGCAACGTCATTGGAGAGCACGGTTTAGTTTATCAGACAGCTATCCAGCCGGTTGCATTTAAGTATGCTGCCTGGGGCAATTACAATGTCCTTAGGTTATTCGAAGATAAGTTCGTCCCGCTCAAATCTTCAGATGCTAGCAAACTTACCAAGCTCGTTGTGGATAGCAAAGACAAGTTCCCTATTAAGATCGGCGAAAGTAAAGACCTCGGGCAGAATTACAGTCTCCTAGCAAAGCAGGTAAATATTGACGGTAAGAAAGTCTGGCTCGAATTAGATAAAGATGGGCAACATGTAGCTGATCAGATAATAACACTCGATGGTGTCGATCAGACGTGGACTTACAAAGCTTCCGTCTTAGGACTAGATGATGTTCCTGTCCTGAAAGTCCATATCAATCAGGTTTTCCAGGGGACATCTGACACTATTGTCCAGATTGATGGTTTATGGCTCATTGACTATGCAAGTGCCATGACGATAAATATCGATGAATTTGGCAAACTAAATGATCTTTCTATTAACGGTGCAAGCCTTCTCATCTCCAACAAGGATTCTTTTGTTATGCCCAGGGACTCCAAGCAGGCAATTGGTCATGGATTATATTTCAGAATTGCTGACACACCATCCAATATGATCAGATTCTATGCTTTTAAGCAGGTTACAGATCCTGGAACCTATCAGATCAGAGGACAGGTTGTTTCCAACCCTCAGGACTTCTTATGGAGTGCATCCAACTTTGCAGGCTTCTTCTATTACGACCTAAATGAGGATATCACAACAGAATCACTTAGCGTTTCTGGCATTAGCGGGAGAGTGATTCCTGTAAACGGTCTCAAATACAGCACTACCATCAAGAATGTTCCCTATAAGTACACTAACTGGGGGGCATATCCTGTTGTCGGCTTATTTGGAGAAAAATATGTTGCACTGAGTCCTACTGACGCTAGCAAGCTTACTAAGCTCGTTGTGGACAGCAAAGATAAGTTCACTGTTAAACTCGGCGAAAATAAAGATCTCGGGCAGAATTACAGTCTCCAAGCAAAGCAGGTAAATGTTGAGGGTACTAAAGTCTGGCTCGAATTAGATAAAGATGGGCAACATGTAGCGGATCAGATAGTACAACTAGTAGGCGATGGATCGTGGACTTACAAAGCTTCCGTCTTAGGACTAGATGATGTTCCTGTCCTGAAAGTCCATATCAACCAGGTCTTCCAGGGGACATCTGACACTATTGTCCAGATGGATGGTTTATGGTTCGTTGACTATGCAAACGCCATGAAGATCTCGGCTAACGATGAATTCGGCAACCTCAATGCAGTTTCCATCAATGGTCCTACCCTTAATATTCAAAACAAGGATATCTTCACTCTGGCGAAAGGCTCCACGAAGGAAATCGGCCAGGGAATGTCCTTCAAGGTCTTCGATTCCGATAGGCTCGTATATTACCCATTTGTTGAGCAGACCCTAGGTATCATAGGTAACAAAACTACTGTTACTACTACCGCTAACGCCACAGTTCCTGGCGTCAATGCCTCAGTTAACCAAACCAACGTGACAACAATACCAGCAGAGAACGTCCCTGTTGCAAATGAAACCACTGCTGCAAACGCTACAAACGCTACAAAGGAGGAGAAAAAGACTCCTGGTTTCGGAGTTGTCTTAGGGATTACTGGACTTCTCGCAGTAGTCTACTTCGTCAGGAGGAACAGATAGGTTTTTTGAGTGAAGGATTTTCTTAATCCTTCTTTTTTTAATCTTTTTTTATTTATTATTGCATATCACTTTTTATTTACGATTTCTTAAGATCTGTAGGTTCTTTTAATTTTAAAATCCTGATCCATTAAGCTGTCTGGTTGCTTTAGGATTTCAAGATCAGGTGGTATTTTATGAAGAAAAGTATAGCTTTAATATCTGTATTTGCGATTTTGATGATTGCATTATCATGTTGTATTGGTAGCAATACTCCAATAGCTAACGGGACAAATTTGGATAATCCGAAAGCAACGTGATTTCTGATGAAGATACAGTTGGAATAAATAAAATTAAAAATCTGCCTATAGGCTTTGAATACGTTGGCAATTTTTCGTTTTCTATAGATGATATCAAAAGTAATTACAAAGCAGAAAATGTTTCAGGAATCCTTCGAGGATCGGAAGGACTCTACAAAGGCTCTAATAAATCTGATTTTTATTTAGATGTAATCCAATTTGAAAACACTGAGGCTGCAAAAGATTTCATCCTCCTGTATAAGTCTTCCTTCATCCCATTAAAGGAAGGTTCCCGTTTTGTGGAAGATTCTTTTAATAGGCATTCTGCTGTGAGAATCACAGATTATGTCATAGATGCAGGAAAATCTGTACCCAGGTACTCCTATATCTGGAACAACGAAAACTATGTATTCGTGGTTTCCGGAAGTACTGTCGATTGCTCTATAGTCAGGCAGCTGGCAGAAGCAACAGGTTACTGAAGATGATTTTGATAAACCCCTATATTTCTTCCTATGCTTAAAAATGGTATACGATTCGTGGAAATCAGAGGTTTATTGAAATCATCTATAATACTTTCTTCATAAATTAGGGGATTAAGTTCTTTTTTCGTATCTTTTTCCTGTTATTTACTTACGGTTACTTTTGAAGTTTCAGGGTATTTTAAAATTACTGTGTATTTAAAATTACTGTGTAAATTATGGTTCCAAAATACCTGTTTTTGATAAAGCGCTTGGTCCAATTTCTTTACAAAAGCACGCTTCAAGAATCTCATATTCAGTACTTCGCTAATTTTCACTTTTCCATAAACAACTCTTTCATATACCTTTATAAGCAATGAAAAAGCCTACATATGTTTTCTCTTCTCATATAGGTTTGAATACAGTCCCTTAAAATAAAATTAAAACCAAAAGAATGCATTGATGTGTATTGTAATTTCTCAAAAATTATGTAAATATTTAGATAATGGTTCACTTATATATGAAGACATTTTTCGTACCTTGGTGAGTATGGTAGTCAACGAGATTTTTGCTCATTCTATCTAAAAAAAGTGTCCGAATATTTTGTGCGAAAGATCCATAAACAACAATTTTAAAAAAGTATGAAATAGCTTATCCTATAAAATTAAAATATTCATATTCAAAGACTAATAATAACCCTGAAAGTAAGTAGAGCTATGAATTCTCTGTTGGTCACACAATGATTCTCATTGCTGAAAAAGAGATTAATTTCATGAAAAATAAATAATATGTGAACACGCTAAAAAGCGAACAAACTCTTTTTACCCATACATCTTCTGTAAATTGTGACAAAAATAAAAGGTTTAATGTAGCTGTTTTCCCTATAGGAAAGAATAAAATAAAAGTTGAATCTTTTTCATATTTTATCTAGCTCATCAAAATACTGAAGCATAATCTTTTACATTATTGAGTTTTTTCAAAAATCTAAATGTCAGTAGATCTATCGAATTATGTTACGTTTCCTATCACAAAATGCCTTGTAAGGGCTATCAACAATTTGTTGATAATCGTCGACAATACAGAATTCCAGATGGATCTCAAATTTGATAACAGATGAAGGAATCTCGAAGGAGAAGTTCACTTCGGTAGATTATGTAGATTACGAAAAAAAAGATGTAATACTGTGAAAAAAAATTGAATAGCCAAAATGCTAAAATAGAACCAAATCTTCAAAAATCTCTCTTTTTTTAGGTTGTATGGTTGGAAACTGAAAAATCCGAGCTCCGATTGATGAAATTTTTGAAAGCTGTCAAATAATTTTTGATGAAAAAATTACTTTTCATTCCAAATGGAATTTGTACTTCCAAGCTAAGATAATAAACCGAAAACAAATTGCTCAGAATATTCGGGGGTATCCTCTCTTTGTTATTCTCTAAAATTTTAAGAGTTCTGCAAATGAATCTTTCATAAAATCTTTCAAGGTTTTAGATGGAGAGAATTTTTTTCCTTGATTTAATCATTTGCCAGGTTTCTTGCTACTAAAATTCTCGGTGAACTTATATCTCCCTAAGCTTCAAAGGGTTATTGATATCCAACTTCTTCTTTTCATGATCGCTAAAAATCTCACAGAATCAAGTATTTCATAGAAGGATTGAACAGTAAGAGTCGATCCTAGATTAACGCATATATCCTTGAGAATTTCGACAAACTCCTACGTTTTTTCATATACATATCAATTGTATATAAATGAATAGTAAGAATCAGAGATTTATTGAAATTCTCTCTTACAGGAACTGTAGAAAATCTTCTATGCTTTGTGTCTGTATTTATTGGCCAGAATACCACAAAAAACGGATTCATTTCCACTAAATTGTCAAACTTAGGATTCAACATTATTTTTCTGTAAGAATCGTGAAAATGGGTGAAATTTTACTTAATATCTGATCCATTTGGTAAAGTACTGAACTAGAACAGGTGGGAAAAAATATTCCTCCGCTTATTCATTACAAAGATTAGGTCTTTTTCTTTGAATTCCAGTTCCATTCTCAGATCTTAAAGTTTTCTTTTGCCCATTTAGTGCCTGCTTCAAAAACTCGCTGATTGAATTCCAAGACTTTGGATTTGCCCGAAAAATTTTCGGCAAAAGCTTCCTGGAAGGATTCTTCTGCCAGGCCTGTAGCGTTAAGGCCCATAAGAACTCCAAGCATGAAGGTGTTAGCGGCTTTATCCGAGCCCTCGTCCTTGGCTTTTTCCGCTGCAGGGACTGCAATAGCTTTGACACCTGCAGATGCCTTTGCTTCTCCAATGGACGAGTCATAGAGGAGAAAGCCTCCTTTTCTGACTGATCCTTCGAATTTTTCAAGTGAGGGACGGTTCATGGCCACTACGATATCTGGATTATAGACAATCGGGCAATCTATGGACTGGCCAGAGATCACAACTGAACAATTGGATGTTCCCCCGCGCTGTTCCGGACCGTAGGAAGGGAACCAGGATGCATTAAGATTTTCCTTCATCCCAGCCAGAGCCAGAATAATTCCCATGCTGAGAACTCCCTGCCCTCCGAATCCTGCAATTTTGGTTTGAATAGGGGTAAACTCTTTTCTGGTGGGTTTTTCTTTATTATCCTTTTCAATGCCGTAAAGGTTCTCTAGAGCTTCAGTTGTAAAGTCACTGACTCCACGATGAAGAATTTTTGCTTCTTCAGAATTATCCCTGAAGTTCTTGAGAGGAAATTCCTTTTCCATTTCCTCATTAATGAAGCTAATAGCCTGCTTTGCATTCATTTTGAGATTAGTTGGGCAGGCGGCAAGTACTTCAACAAAAGCATATCCTTTGCCTTCACTCTGGATCTTAAGAGCTTTCAGAACGGCTTTTCTGGCATTTCGGATATGAGATATATCAGAAACGGAAACTCTTTCAATAAAGACTGGAGACTTCAAGTTGTCCAAAATTTCGCACATATGGAGAGGATATCCTGCAAAACTTGGATCACGACCTTCTGGAGACGTAACAGTCTTTTCACCAATAAGTGTTGTCGGAGCCATCTGTCCGCCGGTCATACCATAAACTGTATTGTTTACGAAAAAGACCGCAAGCTTCTCACCTCTGTTTGCGGCCTGAAGAGTCTCGTTCAGGCCGATGGATGCAAGATCCCCATCGCCTTGATAGCAAATCACCACAGCATTTTCTTCTGCCCTTGAAACGCCTGTCCCTACAGCAGGGGCGCGGCCGTGAGCAACTTGGATATTGCCTGTATCAAAGTAATAATAGGCAAAAACAGCGCAGCCTACTGGGCTGATCATGATCGTTCTGTCTTGTATTTTCAGGTTTTCAATTGCCTCAGCAATAAGCTTGTGCAGAATTCCATGTCCACAACCAGGGCAGTAGTGAGTAGCTGTGAGGGCTGCCCCTCCTTTACGGGGGTATTCTGCGTACAGGACTTCTGACTTTCTGATTACCTTTTCTCCGTTAATGATTTTTGCTGTCATTTTCAGACCTTCCCTGCAATTTTCCTGATTTTATCCATTATCTGGTCAAGGGTGATCAGGTTCCCTCCCATCCGTTTTACCAGTTCTACAGGCTGTGAACAACCAATTGCAAGCCTTATATCATCTTTCATTTGCCCATTACTCATTTCCACTGAGATGAAAGAACACCCTTTATCTGCCAGGGTTTTCAGCTGTTTTTCAGGGAATGGAAAAAGAGTTTTCAGCCTGAAAAGACCTACTTTGAAGCCTTTCTGCCTGGCAAGATATGTGGCTGACCTGCAGATTCTGCTGCTAATGCCATAGGAAACTAGGACAATTGAGGCATCTTCTGTTAGGTATTCATCATGATCCACCTCATTCTGCTTGATCAGGTCGTACTTTTTCTGCAGCTTTTCATTGAACATCTCGAGTTCATCGAAGTCCAGATAGATTGACGTTATCAGATTAAGCCTTGTTTCGGATGTACCGTTTACTGCCCATGTGTTATAGATCTTGGGGATAGTAGCTTCATTCGGGAACTCTAGAGACTCGATCATCTGTCCGAGAACACCGTCTGCGAGAATCACAGCAGGGTTTCTGTACTTGAAGGCAAGATCAAAGGCCTTCAGGGTAAAGTCACACATCTCCTGTACTGAATTAGGGGCAAGCACGATATTTTTGTAGTTACCATGCCCTCCACCTTTTACTATCTGGTTATAATCTGCCTGGTCCGGTCCTATATTTCCAAGGCCAGGGCCTGCTCTCATTATGTTTACAATCACGCAAGGAAGTTCTGCTCCAGCAAGGTAGGAGAGTCCTTCCTGCATAAGGCTCATTCCAGGTCCTGAAGAAGATGTCATAACCCTGTGCCCTGCAGCTGCTCCTCCATAGACCATATTAATTGCTGCTTCTTCGGATTCGGCCTGAACGAATTTTCTTCCTATAAGCGGAAAGTACTTAGCTGCATCATGTAGAATCTCACTTGCCGGAGTTATTGGATATCCGAAGAAACAGTCACTTCCGGCATAAAGTGCACCGACGATTACTGCAGAGTTGCCTTTTACGAGTTTTGTTGCCATCATTTTCCTCCTTTCTGCCTTATCTTGTTACGTCGTGTTTCAGGGGAATATGGATCTCTATTGCAAGGGGTTCAGGGCAAGTATAATAGCAGCTTGAACAGCCTGTACAACTTTCTCCTATATACTCTATATAATTATAGCCTCTAGCATTTAGATTTTCACTCATTAAAAGTGCTCCTTTGGGGCAGGCAAGAAGGCAGCGTCCGCAAGCTTTGCACTCAAGAGTGTTGATTAAAGGGTATGGTTTTTTTTATCGTTCTTTGACATGTTGGGTCCTCAACTTGTTTATTTTCCATCGTTTTCAAGGCTCTCCTCACTTTTTGACCTCCTAGGTGCTTAGAGCTTATTCGGAGTTTTAATTTAATTTTTCCTTTATCATACTTTTTCAGTCTCTGTTTTTTTTCCAGACTATTTTTTTTTGTGACAGAACGAAGATGTATTCCTTTTCCATTTAGTTTTCTGAAATCTTCTATCTACAGACTTTGAATGAATCAAAAAAATAAGCAATGATAAGCAATATTTAGTGTCGCTAATTTGCTGTAAATTAAAGTCAAATTTTTTTACTTGTAATTTAATTTTTCTGATGTAGAATCTTCTACTCAATAATTTATTGAGATTTATGGTTTTTACAGAAAAGTAGGCGTCCTGTCAGACAAGGCTATAAAGTAAGTCCAGAATTGTCTGTTTCAGAGCAGACTTTTCAGAAAAAGTTTAAGGTATTTATTTTTTTCTGTTTTCCTTTTTCTGATTTGACCGGAAACTTTTTCCTGATGTTTTTGTTTCCTTTCTTTGACATGAGAAAAAGAGATTGATCTGATTCCTTGTACTCTTATGTTCCTTTTTCTTGTAGTCGTCTTTGCCATTAATGAGACATAAATCATCAAGGTTATTAATCACTCGAATGATATTACTTTTTATTTAAAAGCTGTAATTTCTTTGAATTTCAATAGTTATTTTTGTAACGCTTATATTTTTTTATTTAGTTGTCTGATTAATATTTTTGGCCCTTCTTAGTAATTTTATGTTGGTTCTTGGTTCTTATATAGAGTGGCTGATAGAAAATACACTATATGAAACCAATTATTATTGTTTCGAAAATTTCTCTGCTTTCTGATTTATTCATACAGCTATGTCTGTTATATAATGTAGTAACAATTTTAAATAATTCTACAATTATGTGTAAAGGTAAGTTTTTTCAAATAATCATCCAGTAATTTCTTTATATACTATTTTTAATTGCTTTATACATTCCAACTTTTCTCTCGTGCTTTTCCCAACCATATCTAGTTGGGTCCCTATTTGGAGTAGCTTGGATAAAAATAAATCTTTGCAATCATTGCTTATTGTTCTGATAAAATTTCTCTGCCTTTTTAAATTTATATAATGTAGCTCTATCTAATAGCAGAAATGTTTTTACACATATATCTCTTTCAAAATCAAGTAATAATTTATTTCAGTCGAATACCCCGCAGCTTGCTGCGGGGATGAAAACTTCCCCGAGAACCGTTGTTAAATAATAAATTTATATTTTTGCTACATTTGTACTGTAAATGGAACTAAGACGTGCAAACCATTGTGTATATAAAATAAGATACCACATGGTTTTTTTGTTTGAAGTACCGTAAAAATCTTTTTAGGGACAGAACTCATCAACTTTTTGAAAAACTTATGCTTTGAAATTAGTGAAAGGTATTGTTTTGAGTTTGATGCAATTGGTAGTGATGGTGATCATGTACATCTTTTTGTCGGAGCTGAACCAAAGTATTACTCCTTCAAAAGTCATGCAAATTATAAAAAGTATTATAGCAAGATAAATCTTTAAACAATACTCTGAAATCAAAAAACAGCTTTAGGGTGGTGAACTGTGGAGTGATGGAGGCTACATTGGAACTATAGAAGATGGAAAAACTTCAGATGCTATCACAAACTATGTTGAAAATCAGGGAAACAGGGAAGAAAAAGAAGCATATCAGCAAATGAAAATACTCGATTTTTAATAGACATTACAACCAGAGCGGTGGCGCGAACATACCCAGTTGCTTGCAGCGGGGTGTGCCAGCGCAACTTTGATTTAATTAGTCACTGTATTTATTTGAATATCAAAAACAATTAATCCATGGTGATTGGTAAATAGTCTGATTAAAAATAAACAAATCTTGGGGTTGGGCCCAAAATTTTTGTTACAATAGATGTGAACTCGAAAGGATTGGAGATAAAAAATGCATTTGGGGATCAGTGAAGCATTTGATTTAAGGCCTAATTATATTATTAATATAATACATCAATCAGGAGCAAAAATTGTAGGTTTCCAGCTTCCTGAGGGCCTCAAAAAGAAAGGAGTCAATCTTGCAAAAAAAATTGAAGGGTCTACAGGAGTTGAGGTTTTCATCTACGGAGATCCCTGCTTTGGGGCGTGCGACTTGAATAGGACTTTGATAGAACATGTGGATATTCTCTTCCATTTTGGGCATGCGAGACTTGGGGATATGAAGCTTTCAGATAAGGTTTATTTCATAGAAGCACGCTCTTTAGTTGATATTGGGAATGTTGTTGAAAAAGCTGTACCTGAACTTAAAGGGCAGATAATAGGGCTAATTACTACTGTACAGCATGTTCATAAACTTAAGGAAGCTCGCGCCATTTTTGAGACTAGAGGAAAGACTTGCGTGATCGGGCGCGGTGATTCTAGAATACCTTATCCAGGGCAAGTACTCGGATGTAATTTTTCGGCGGCCAGGGCTGAAAAATGTGATGAGTACCTATATATCGGAAGCGGAGATTTCCATCCCTTAGGTGTTGCCCTTTCTACAAAAAAACGTGTTCTTGTAGCTGATCCTTTTTCAGGAGAAATTCGTGAGATAGATCCCTCAAAATTCTCCGTCAGCGTAGTGCTGTAATTGCAAAATCTCTGGATGCTGAGGTTTTTGGTATAATTGTCTCAAGCAAAAGCGGGCAGAAAAGGCTTGAGCTTGCTCTTTTTTTGAAGGAATGTGCAAAAAGACATGGAAAAGATGCATATCTGATTCTTATGGATCTTGTAACTCCAGAACAGCTGCTCCTGTTCAAGGTGGACGCTTTTGTAAATACAGCTTGTCCGAGGCTTGCTGTTGATGAAATAGGACGTTTTCAATCTCCCATGCTGACGCCTCAAGAGTTTGAGATCGTACTTGGAGAAAGAGAATGGGAAAGACTTGTGCTGGATGAAATTACCACAGAGCCAATATGATCTTTTTATTCCCATGCTTAGCCAAAATAAAGACATCAGAGTACAAATAAGTTATATAATGGCAATTCTATAAAAATTCTGAACCAGATATTTTTAAAAAAACTAAAGTCGATGAAATGAACCAAAGAAAACTTGAAATGCTGCTTGAAGCAATCGAAGGTTTTTCAGATCCTGAGATTGAGCTGGAGCAATACCAAACTCCTTCTCCTTTAGCTGCGGAAATTCTGCACTTCGCTTTCATGCAGGGAGATCTTGATGATTCAGTCCAGGATCTTGGCTGCGGTACGGGAATCCTTGCAATAGGTGCCAAGCTCCTTGGAGTCAGAAATGTTGTGGGGTATGATGCGGATCCAAGAGCACTTGAGATTGCAAAAATTAATGCCAAAAAGCTTGGAGTAGAGGCAAATTTTGTCTTTTCGGACATTGCAGGCATCAAGGGACATGTAAAAACTACAGTCATGAACCCTCCTTTCGGGGCAAGGATAAAAGGTAAGGATAGATCTTTTATTTCGTCAGCATTAAGAACAAGTGACGTGATATATTCAATCCACAACCGAGGAAGCTTTGCTTTTATCCAAAAGTTCATTAAGCCTGCGATCATTACACATTCTTACGTTGCGAAATTTCCTATAAAACGAATTTTCAACTTTCACAAAAAGGAAAGAAAGGTTATTGAGGTAGAGATTTACAGGATTACTGTTCCTGGATATATTCAGAATTCAGTACAATTCAAGGTATCTAATCTGTAGTTCAATGTCTCAAGATTCTGTTCCAAAAATGCAAATATTAAATGCATGCTCTATAAATAATGTAACTCTGTATACATAGAGCTAAATTCTATGACTTCAGAGAAGAAATATGTCAGAAAATACGAAAATGATGACCTTTCCTTTATCCTGAGGTTTATTTTCGGCAGATTCAACAGCATGTGATATATCTGTTTAATTGACAAAATCATTATGATTAAGATATCTATTCATCAATTATGACAATTAGAATGAGGGATCATGATTAGAATTAGAAAAAATAAAACTACGAGGAAGAAATTGACAGGTCCAAGTGAGGGAAAGCCAGTTATTGAAATAGGGGTTCAAATGGTTTCAGAAAATAAGGATCATTTTAAGGGTCAACCAAGGGATCAGTTTAGAAGTCATACTAGGAATCAGCCAAAAGGTCAGTCCAGGGATCAGTCTAGATATCAGTTTAAAAATCAGTCAAGGGATCACTCTAGAGGTCAGTTCAAGGGAGAGCAGGGTCAAAAAAGGAGATTACCTTATCCAAAAGGTTCCCTGGGAGATGACGAATGTGCTTGACTTTAGGGTCCCCCATGTAGAAGATACACTGGACAAAAATATTGAAAAAGGATGTTTTGTTATCCCAGGAGAACTTGTTGGAAGCACAGAGGAGTTTAGACCAGGAAATGGAACAGTAGTATTTGATGGAAATATTTACTCCACTGCTATTGGCAATGTAATCATTGATCGAAAGGCAAGGATAGTCTCTGTAAAGCCAAATACTCTCACTCCGAATATCCTTAAAGTGGGAGATATTGTGTATGGAAAGATAATTGACGTCCGAGAATCCGGGGCAGCTGTGGAAATTGCAGGAATTGAAGGTAAAGAAGATCGGGAAATTATTAATTCAAGGCTTGGAGATATTCATGTGTCAAATGTAAGAGACTCTTATGTCAAGAGACTTTCAGACGAGTTCAGGCCATCAGATATTATCAGGGCTAAAGTTCTAGATGCTGATAGAATGCGTCTAACCACATCTGAGGATTCCCTTGGAGTTGTGAAAGCATACTGCTCTAATTGTAGAGGGGAAATTGTGCTCGAAGGGAAAAAGCTTAAATGTCCTGACTGCAATATGACTGAAATCCGCAAAATCTCAACAGAATATGGAAAAGGGATCAAGTAATTTTTTTCCCTCTATGAGCTAGTACAAATTTTTGCAAAGTTATCTGCATTATTAACTATTTTTAGGGGATTACCAATGGAACTGAACATCCTGTCAAAAGCTGATTATGAGCTGGAAGTTGAGCTCAAAGGTGAAACTCACACTCTTCTGAATTTGTTTAAGGACTTACTGACTAGAGATGCAAGGGTTGAGGCCGCTTTTTACGATATGAAACATGTGAGTATTAGTGACCCGATTCTCTACATCAAAACGGATGGCACAGATCCTATTGAGGTCTTAAAAGATGCTGCTTCGATCATTATTGTTCAATGTAACGAGTTCATTGACGTATTCAGCAAGGCTGTAAATGCCTGAAGTTTGACAGAGATATCTGAAAATTGTGTGAGGCACCTTTTTAAATGTTTTTTATTTTCTTTTACGACATATTCGTCCCCTATTCTAGGTTTTAGGCTTTTTGGTAATTTTTTCA
>CAWKGG010000114.1:0-15547 GCA_963848985.1 uncultured Methanosarcinaceae archaeon | reverse complement strand
TTTTTTTACATCAAAGTCCAACCTGTCAATGGTTGTCCCTATGCTGATATAGGCAAAATGAGTGAGCCCTTGAACAACCGAGACAAGCATGTCGTGTTCAGCAGCAGTGGTGATTTCAACATTTGCTCCACTTTCTTCAAAAAGTTTTCTTATTACTGGGAACCATTTTTCCGAGCGTCCTGTAACGGGAACAAGGATTACAGTCTGCCCTCTTATAGTCTGAATAGTTGGACCGAACATTGGGTGAGTTCCCAGAATTTCCACATCCATAGGGACAAATTTTCTCATGGCTTCGACTGGTTTTACTTTAACAGAAGTAAAATCCATCAGGAGGCTCCCAGCCTTCATTTTTGGAGCAATTTCTGCAATAGTGTCTTCAGTTACGTTGATAGGCACAGAAACTATTAGATATCACTTTCAGAAATTGTTGATTCAAGATCCAAGGCAAAAGGAACTTCCAATTTTCTGGCAATTTCAATTTTGCTGCCTTTTCCCCAAACTGTAACTTCATAACCTTTTTCTTTGAAAAAATGGGTAAACCACTGTCCCATCTCTCCGGTTCCTCCAAGAATCAACACTTTAGTTTTCCCTGAATTCTCTTTCTGTTGAGGTACTTTATATGCATGATTTTTTGTATTATTTCTCTGAAAATGGCATTTAGATTCTTCTATCTTCATCCATTTTGTCTCCATGTCCGTATTTATGCCTCTAAAGCTTCCAAAATGGCTTTTTTCATGATTTCCACTGGAGGTTCAATTCCTGTCCAGAGTCTGAAAGCCTCAGCTCCCTGGTAAATAAGCACTAAGTCTCCGCTTATTGTTTTTGCACCTATAGATTTTGCTTCTTTCAAAAGCTTGGTTTCCAGGGGGTTATAAACGATGTCAAAAACAGTAAGTTCAGGGTGAAGTTCTTCTGCTGTTGCAATAGAATTTTCTGTGTTAGGGTGCATTCCCAGAGTTGTGGTGTTAATTAGAACATCTGCCTCCTTCAGAAGATCTTTTAACCCTAAGAGCCCAGATCCCTTTATTTTCCCTTGGAGGGCTGCACCCGAGATATCCCTTGCAAGTTCGATTGCCTTTTCTTCGGTCCGGTTTATTACTGTGATATCTGCTCCATCAGCTGCAAGCTGAAATACAATAGCTCTTGATGCTCCTCCTGCCCCTGCAACACTATTTTAGACCCCTTTATTTCTACTGCAGCATCTAAAAGCGCCTTTTTTGCTCCCAAACCATCAGTATTATATCCAATTATTTCTCCGGCTTTCTCGAAAACAACAGTATTTATTGCTCCTATACTCTCTGCTAGTGGGTCAGGTTTAATGCAATCTAGTTTCAAAGCTCGTTCTTTTAAGGGCACTGTAAGGTTGAGCCCTCCAAATCCCATAGCATTTGCTCCAAGGATTGCCTTTTCCAGATGTTCTGATTTGACATTAAATGCATGGTAGATACAGTCCATCCCAAGAGCTGAAAAAACTGCGTTATGCATTGTTGGTGAAACTGAATGGCTTATTGGGTCTCCAAATACGCCAAAAATTCGCTTCATTCGAGAAGCTCCATTATTTTCTTTAATTTATCTACAGGAAGTTGCCCAAGGGAGGTTAATATTGTATTTTCAACAGACGCATAGGTCAGGACTGAACCGTAAAAAGGAGCAATTACTCTTGTATGTTTTCCTAGATCGCCCATTGCAATAGTACATATTGCTCTTCCTGCTTCCCCAACATCTAGTGTAACTCTTAGCAGCTCCATTACATTTTTCATCGATTGCGGCATCACAGCAAGTTTAGCAATATCTGCTCCTGCTATAAATGCATCTTCAAGTATCGCTTTCATTTCCATAAAAGAAGGAGTTTTTGAAAAATCATGAGAAGAAATGATTACAGTTTTTCCATTGTTTTTTGCCATTTCTACCGCTCTATCTCTCTCGTCTTCATCTATAGAGAGTTCAATGTCAACTGCATCAGGTCCGTCTCTAAGGGTTAGAAGGTCTTTAATAAGCCCAATTCTTTCTGCCTCTTGCCCATCCCATTTTCCTCCTTCTTTGTATGAACGGTTTGTGATAATTATTGGGAAGGCCTGTTTCGGATTTTACTTTCCTGATGGTTTCTGCTGCTATATTCCTATCTCTGATTCCTAGCAAATCCAGCCTTATTTCTAGGATGTCAGCTCCATTTTCAGCTGCTTTTTTTGAAGTTTCAAGCGGTTTTTCAAGGATAACTGCAATAACTGCAGCTTTTTCCTTAAGGTCAAGGGGACCAATATGAGTCATTACTATCTCCAAATTTCCGTTTGCAATGACAGATTATTTCTCTTCTGGGAGGTTACTTCTCTACAATCGTTTCTTCAATACTTTTGCCGAAATGTCTGGCTCCCTCTTCCATTCGAACCAGAACTTCATCTCCTTTCTTGAGTTTGGCAACTGAGATCGGGTTTCCATCTTTTCCTACTAGTTTAATCGTCTCTGCATTTTGCAAGATTGCGGTAAGAGTTCTGTCTCTGGCTTTTGCTTCAATAAGCATAAGAGGACGACTTTCTATCTTGACTCTGCCCACAATGCCTTCTCGTTGTTTTCCTTTTGAATCCACAATAGTTACTGTATCTCCTGTCTTGAGCTCCGAAAGATAGTGGGTTTTTTTGCCTATTTTGATGTAGGAATGAACTGCCCCTGCATTTACTCTAAAAGGGCGAGCTGCAACGTAAGGACTCTCATCAGATTCGGAGTTTACTAGGAACATTCCTTTTGCTTGAGAACCTATGAGCATTCCTTCTCCTCGTTGCATGAGGTTGCATGTATCTACGCAGACTCTATCTCCCATCCCGAGAGTTTCAACTCTGCTCACAATTGCAGACTCAAGTTCGATGGTTTCATTTTCCAGATCTCTTGCAGCCTTGATTGTATCTTTTATCTCCTGAGGGTTCCCACTGTCAAGAAGAACGCCATCTACTCCGGTTTCAAGAATCTGAAAGGCTATTTTTGCTTCTTCTGCACTCTTTACTCCGTAGATAATCTTTACTTTATGATTCTGGAGTTCAGCAATCAGGTTTTCAAGAGGGATAATTTTCCAATCCGTGCCTGTTACAAGTAGGTAATCGCAGATTTTTCCCATTTCAGCTGCAAAATGCTCATAAAGTTTGTCCCTTATGACCACATATCCACCTACTAAGCTTCCTTTGTCCATGAGAAGAGTTGCTGTATTTATATCGATAGAACCCGAAATTTCAAGGGGCAGGGGTTTTGTCCCATCTCCTTCTCCCCTTTTCCCAATAACCACAATTTCAGCCCCAAATTTATTGTCATGGGCAAAGGTTGCTATTGTAATGTTTCCCAGTTCTCGGACCCTTTCTACATCGCCTGTGTTTACAAGAACGCAGTCAGCTCCTGATTCAAGGCCTGTAGTGATCCTCTCTTTCTGTTCTTCCCATTCACCTTCATCGGCTTTTATCCAGACACTTTTCTTTTTCAAAGGCTTCAACTCCGGTAACTTCTTGTTTTTCACTTCGGCCTTCCTTTTTCTTTTCAGTTTTTATTTTCGGATAATTATCTCGCTATTCAATATCTTCCTATCATTTCAGCTGCTTCAGAGCTTCTTCTACAGGTCTTCTATGGTGAACGATTTCGCAGATAGCTCGGGTAAGTCTGACAGGATCTTTGTGCTGGAAAACATTTCTTCCGATTGCAGCTCCTCTAGCACCGGCTTCCATTGCTCCATCAATCATTTCCAGAAGCTCCAGGTCTGTTGAAGTTTTAGGTCCTCCTGCAATAATTACAGGCACAGGACAGCCCCTTATCACATCTCTGAAACTATCCGGATCTCCAGTATATACGGTTTTTACAACATCAGCTCCGATCTCAGCTCCGATCCTTGCAGCATGTGCTACATTTACAGGATCATGCGGATTGGCTATTTTTTTGCCTCTGGGGTACATCATAGCAAGAAGAGGCATGCCCCATTCAGTACAGTCTCTAGAAATTCTTCCGAACTGTTCGAGTTGGTCTGCTTCTGTTTCGGATCCGACGTTAATATGCATAGAAACAGCATCTGCACCAATTTTAATTACCTCCTCCACTGTGCATACCTGAACCTTGGCATTTGGATCAGGACTCAGGATGGAAGAAGCACTGATATGCACGATGAGTCCTATATCATGACCATATCCTCTATGTCCATATTTTACCATCCCTTTCTGCATAAGAACCGCGTTTGCGCCTCCTTCGGCAACCTTATTAACTGTATCAGTTACATTTATCAGTCCTTCAATAGGTCCATCTGAGATCCCATGGTCCATGGGAATAATGACAATGTTTCTGCTCTCTCGGTTCATCAGTCTTTCTATCCGTATTTTCTTACCAATTTCTGACATCTTGGTTCACCTAAGTTTTGGATTTATTTACTTCATCAGTAATTTTTTTATCTATTTATTTTGTCTATCTTTATTATCAATTATGAGAATCTGCTAGTATGCAGCATGCTAGCGTGTTGCATAGTATCATCCCTCCTCTATTTAAAGGTATCCTGTTAAATTATAAAGTCAGTTACGTTTTAAATCAAAAGGAATATTCTTGAATTTCCTTTGTTGATTTATAGCGATGATCACAATATATGATTTATATTTTATAGATAATGTTGAAAAACTTCAAATTTGGCTGGGTTTTCACATGAATATATAATATTTCTTGAACATAGAGGTTTCTAGGAATTCTTTCCATAGATCAGCAAAGAGTCTAAAAGTAAAAATATACGTTAATAGTAATAAATTTTAAGTTCAAAGCCTTTTGCCCACTAAAAGAGTCGCAGATTTTGAACTTAGAAAAGATACGAGAATTAAAATAGGATTAGATTGGCTAATGGAGTAAATTCAGAGCTTCAGAACAATAGCATCTACTTAAAAGAAAAGGAAAAAATTATGAGAAAAATAAAAATTCTTGTCGTTAATAACTATGGACAATTTTGCCACCTTATTTACCGGACTGCCCGGGATCTTGATATGGATACAAAGATCATTTCAAATACAATGTCTATCGAGGATATCCTTGCAGAAGATCCAGATGGATTGATCCTGAGTGGAGGACCGGAAATTAATCGAGCAGGTTTATGTTGTGATTACGTTAGGGAAATTGACCTTCCTATCCTTGGAATCTGCCTTGGGCACCAGATAATTGCTCTGGCTCATGGAGGGCATGTCCATGCTGGGAAAAAAGGTGGGTATGCAGATATTGATATAGAAGTGATCAAAGAAGATGATATTCTTCGGGGACTTGGCCCAAAAATCAATGTATGGGCTTCACATGCTGATGAGGTTGCCATTATTCCGGAAGGTTTTATCCACCTTGCCCGCTCAGATATCTGCGAGATCGAAGCTATGCGTCATTCTATAAAACCTATTTATGGTATCCAGTGGCATCCTGAAGTTTCCCATACAAACGAAGGAGAACAAATGTTTATGAATTTTTTTGAAGTTTGTGATCAGTACTGAGATCTAAAGGGTCCAGTATGACCCTATTGATCGAATAACTGGTGGATTGTAACAAGTGAATTTAAGTTTGCAGATAGGCTATAACACTGCAGACAAAAAAGTCAGAGATGATCACATCCCCAGTTTTTTTTTCATCATTTTATGAATATTGAATTTCCCTCCTTTGAAACCTTTTAGAGTCATTTGCATGGTCTTGTGATATTTTAGTAACTCCCTTACATCTTCAGGACTGCATCCCGAACCCCTTGAAATTCTTTTGATTCGTGAACCCCCTATGATCTTTGGATCCTTCATTTCATCTTCTGTCATTGAATCCATGATTATCTTATAATTCTTCATTTTATCACTTGTAGCCTGGAACATTTCGTCTGAAAGCTTCATACCTCCCAGGCCCATTGGTAGCATGGACATAATTTGCTTGAGAGGTCCTATTTTATTCATTGCTTCAAGTTGTTTGTACATATCTTTTAGAGTGAAGCGCCCCTGCATCATGCCTTCAACATTCATATCTTCTTCACTCAATGTTTCCTCAGCTTTTTCCATCAGGCTTTTGAGGTCGCCCATGCCAAGAAGTCTTGAAATGAATCTATCGGATTCAAATTTTTCTAAATCTTCAGCTGTTTCTCCAACACCAATGAAGGCGATAGGAGATTTTGTTTCGGAAACAGCTGAAAGAGCCCCACCTCCTTTTGCTGTACCATCAAGTTTTGTTATTATTACGCCTGTAATTCCTATTGAATCATTAAAGGCATGGGCTTGCTGGCTTGCCAGCTGTCCTATGCCTGCATCAAGAACCATGAATTTGTGATTTGGCTTTGCAACAGCATTGATTCTTTCCATTTCCTCTATAAGTTCGGCTTCAAGAGCATGCCTACCTGCAGTGTCTACGATTTTTATGTCATATTTTTCAATGGCTCTAAGCCCGTTTTTCGTAATCGTCACTGCATCTTGGTTTCCTTCTTCCCCATAGAAAGCGACATTGAGATTTTCACAGAGAGTTTTAAGTTGGTGGTAGGCTCCGGGACGGAAGGTATCCGCGGCAATAACTCCTACTTTGAGTCCTTTTCGCTGGAAGTAACGTGCAAGCTTTGCAGTACTTGTGGTCTTCCCACTTCCCTGCAACCCAACCATCATTATTGTCTGGGGCTTGAGCTGGATATCTGCTCCCTTCCCTATTATTTCCATCAGTTCTTGGTAAACAATGCGGACTACGTGCTCTCTAGGGTTTATTCCTGCAGAAGGATCTTCCTTCATGGCACGCTCCTTGATTCTCTTGGATATTTCCATAACAAGCTTTACGTTTACATCGGCCTGCAGCAGAGCTCTCTGGATATCCTTTATTACTTCGTTGACCGTACGCTCATCAATTCTCCCCGCACCAATCAGTTTCTTAAGAGCCCCTTGTAAGGAGTCTCCGAGTTTTTCCAGTACCATGTGAAAATCGTCCTATTAAGTTTTTGAGATTGAATAAAAATATAACTCACCCTTTGTTGACATTATGTAAGAGATTGTCTTTCCTTGATAAGCCTTAAGTTTCGAAAACTTAAAAAAATGTAGGTGAATGAATCCTAAAATAAATCAGTAACCGGCTATAAAAAAGTTACTAGGTATAAAATTTGGGATTCACAAAAACAGATTAAAAGAGGAAATATCCTTTATTCCAGTCGAATACCCCAAAGTTTCCATCCTTATGCAAACTTTGGGGTATTCGACTGAGATAAATTGTGACGTTTTTAAGATGATGGATCTTAATACCAAGGTTAAAGACATGCTATTGACTTCAATGATATCCAATGTTATGGAATCATAGATGCCTAGTGCATAAATAAGGTAATTAAAATCGAAGAGTGGAACTTCTTGAGATAACTTTTTTGCACTTTATGCATAAACCTAGTTTAAAAATAAAAATTCTACATAGAAACTTTGATCAAAGATTATAAATTATATCTCTCAAAAGATGAATAAACAAATATTTACTAGAGTTTAATAATGGGTCCAAAATTCGTTGAATATAATATAACTTCTTCATTCCCTAAATATGGAAATATAATTTCAACATAAAAATCAAACTATCAAATTAGTGTTTAAAAGGAATAAAACTAGGAAGAAAATTATCGTAACATATTTTGCTGTCCAACTCAAAAACACATTAACAAAAATTTATGGTAAAAAAACAATTGGGTATGATATTAGTATTCATCCAACCATATTTATCTTTCCTAAATTCACTTGAATTTATCTGAAAAAATTTCAATTAAAGTAGATTCCAAAAAAAGAGTTGAATAAGTTACGGGACTTATAGAGGTGATCTGAGTGGATATACAGAATTAGCTAAATCAAAATTCATTCGCAAAGATTTGGATGAAAATATTCGCTGAAAAAATAAAAAGTGTGATTAACTTTTGAGTTGACTATATAGGATTTCGATGAATCCTTAAATTTAGTCATATTTTTTAAATAGCACATAAATGATTCATGAAAGTCAGATTCTTATAGAAATCCTTCATAGAATCAAGAATAAAAATCCGGGAAAAATTTTTATTTACAGGTATTATGTTTCTGCTAACACCTACAAATATCTAATTTATTCCGAAAACGGTAGAGCTTTACTTTCACAAGACGAAGAGACAAATCTTGTATTAATCTCAGATCAGGTGTATGATTAAGACAAAGCAGGTTTTAAAATAGTCTTCAGATGCTTGCTTCTACTTGGAAAGATAAATGGTACGAATATGAATCCTCTAACATGAGCGAATTCACTGCAGATCTGATAAACCATACCCAAAAAAGTTGCTCAAAGGTACAGAACAATCCGGTTTATGATTTTAAAACCTTAATTCTACTGTTGGAGCCCGCAAAACAGAAGTCAGGAATAAATAGCTCAACTGTTCACTTACATCCTGGAGCCTATTATATATATAAGGTATATGCACCTTTGACATGGCTAAAGAAAGACTCGAATTGTCAATGACCAAACGGGTAACTACGTATGTAAGCTTGCCAATGTTACGTTGAGGCTAGTAGCTGAAGACTGCGAAGATCTGTAGATTCTCACCTTATATGTAAGCAGTCGATATAAAAACCTACCCGACAAATATGGTTACTGGTGCTGCTTGACCCGAATTCTATACTTTATGTAGATAGATATGACAAATGGCTAGGTCAAAAATTCAGGCTGCTGGGAAAAAAACTATTCAGATGCTGAACCTTTACAAAAACTATCTACTTGGAAGTTTTCGATATCAATCATGTGAAGTATATTATTAAGCATATGTTGAGAATCAGTACCTACATTTGAATCTTATCGTTCCAGTTGTCTAATCGCAGTAAATATTTCGTACTTTTAATCTACACTCAGTGCTACCAAAGAGGAGTGTTTGCAATTTATGGAAGTTCCAGAAATCGAAAAAAATATCGGTATCAGTCTTTACTCCACAGATACCGCAGGCCTTGGAGGGAAGCTTCGCATGGAAGTGGAGGATTTTATTGTTAAAGAGATCACTAATAGAGAAGAAGGACAGGAGGGTAAGTATCTGATTCTCGAGCTCATAAAACGAAACTGGGATACACACCACCTAACCCGGACTCTCGCAAAAATATTGCAGATTAGCCAGAAGAGGATTAGCATTGCAGGCACAAAAGATAAACGTGCACTCACCATGCAAAAAATCAGTATCTTTGATATCGATGCTTCCATAATTGAAAATATCCATTTGAAAGATGTAGAACTAAATGTTCTGGGTCGCTCCCGAAAATCAATAGAAATTGGAGACCTATGGGGGAATGACTTCATAATTACAATAAGGGACATACCAAGTTTTCCTGGGGAAGCAAAAAAGCTTCTTGAAAATACTACAAATGAAATCCTATTCCAGAGTGGGACCCCGAATTTCTTTGGAATACAGCGTTTCGGTTCTATCCGACCTGTAACCCATCTGGTAGGAAAAGCCATTGTGGAAGGAGATTTTGAAAAAGCTGCCCTGCTATATATTGCCGAGCCTTTTCCTGATGAACCAGCTGAGATAAAAAAAGCTCGTCAGCTAGTTAAAGAGACACGTGATTATAGGGAAGGCCTTAAATCCTATCCCCTCCGCCTTGGTCATGAAAGAGCCATGATGAACCACCTGATCGCAAACCCGAATGATTTTGCAGGCTCTTTTCTAGTTCTCCCAAAAAATCTATATACACTGTTTGTACACGGCTACCAATCATATATTTACAATAAGATCCTCTGTCTCAGAATCGAAAAAAGCCTTTCTTTAAATCAGGCTATAGAAGGTGATATTGTCTGCTTCAAAAACAACGCCGGACTCCCAGATTCTTCAAAGACCGAACAAGTTACAGCCGAGACCATGGATGCAGTGAATCGCCTGATAAAAAGGAAACGTGCCTTTATAACTGCTCCCCTACCAGGCTATAAAACTGAATTTGCTTCAGGCATTCAAGGAGAAATCGAACAAGAGGTGCTTCAAGAACTAAAAGTTCCTCTAAAAGGTTTCAATGTAGACGAAATTCCTGAAATGAGTTCAAAAGGCACCCGAAGGGAAATACTTCTGCAAGCGGAGCCAAAATTTGAGGTTGCAGAAGACGAGCTGAATCCAGCAAAATCAAAGGTAGTGCTTGAGTTTATGTTACCAAAGGGAAGTTATGCAACAACCTTACTCAGGGAGTATATGAAAGTAGATCCATTGTATATGAGCTGAAAATTAAGCGAGGAAACTCTTCAGGCTAGTGTAAATCAAGTAGGGAAACTAATCATATAATAAATCACCTGACTTAATTATGTCAGAAGAAAGTGATTTGTAGTCTCGGATTAATAAATATAAGGCTCTTCGCTTTTCGAGCGGGTAATTTAAAATCACCTTCTAAATGAGACACAATAGATGTGATATTTGGAAACAGTTATTTAGGGACACCACATTCAGTATCAATGTTTATTTATGTAGTTACTTCGAGACTACTATTAATACCTATATTGTTTACAGCCTTTGTTTATTAATACTTGAAGATCAAATACCATCTCTTTAAAAAGATAATAAATATGTATTTATTTTATGACTTTGCAAGACAGCAAATAAAATTACCAATTCAATATCTCTATGATTTGTGGATTTATGTTGACTGTACGTAACTGGTTAAGTTTAGTTGCAGTTTCTGATGGCAAAACTATAGGATCGATTTCATTTCAATCTCCAGGTGAGGAATATATCTCCAGCTATTTTCTTAGGCACATAAATTCAGATGTGGGTATCAAAGCTTATATTTGCAAATATCACCAAAGTATAGGCCACTGATTAGCTCAAAGTAATATTCTCATTCTTTACCCAAAGAGATTAAGCTAACCATCACAAAATCGTTTCTGGAATCCCTAAAATGATTTAATGCGAAAGTTATGGATTAAAGGGTTTTAGACCGCATACTTGTAGACATTTTTGGTGACAGTGTTATAAAGCGTAATAGAGACCATGACATAGACAATAACGGTTTATGTTGATTTGTTGGCCGTAGCAGTTTGTTTAGTTGCTGTAGTTTTGATGAGCTATGTTTATTTGAAATTAATAAAAAAAATAGTAAAATAGCGACTGTATTTGATATTTATTCTAATTATTTGATTCATTTAGTCATTCTTTGCCACTTTTATTTAATAACTAGAATTGATTTCAGGATTTATTCGTCAATTTATACCTAACATCGGAAACTTCAAAAACGTTTATATTCCCTTATAACTCAGCCTTCTATTCATTAGCCTGGAATTTCTTCATCATATCCGCATTCTCATCTGGCTTTACACCACGGTAAAGATGAGGGTAAGATGAAATCACTTCAACATAATATTGATCATTTCTTGTGGATAGTTCTGATGGGAAAAAACATATCTGAAATCAGGGAATTTTATTAAATTTTTATCAGGATCGTACCACTGATATACACTTTCTACTCCAGTATCATTAAAACCAGTTCGTAATGCGCCTGAGTTAATAGTCGCGACTTTCACACCATAGGGCTCAAGCTCTTCTGTCATTGATTATCAATTCTGAAAAAATTAAAGTGGTTTCCAGAGAGTTTACTCCTTGATAAAACTTGATTTTTTCAGCGAACTTTATTCTTCTATAAAAGTTGCTGCATCTTTTTTTCTTCTTCCTTTGACAGGTTGCTAGCAATAATTTCAAACTTTGATGGTTAAATAGTTTCTACGATCCTATTCTCACAAAATCATTACCCATCTTTACTAAGATTTAGTGAGAAAAATTTATGTGAATTGATTTTTAAATTGTGTGACTTTTATTATTTTCTGATTTTTGATTGATTGTAATCAATTGTTAGTGAAATTAATTGTAAATTTTATGTGGTCCCAGAAGAGATTAAATAGATGTCAATAAACTTATTTTGAGTAAGTTTATTAGTTATCGTACATTCATATTTATAAATTTTAAACATCATAGTATAAAAGTGGACGACCCAATTGATAAAGGACACAAAATTTGTGGTAAAGAGAAGGAGTTATGGCATGTCCGATCTTGAAGAAGCTAATCTTAAAGCAGCTAACCTTGAAAAACCGAACCTTGAAGGGGCTAACCTTGAAGGAGCTAGCCTTGAAAGCGCTCAACTTGTAGGAGTTAACCTTAAAGAAGCTAATCTTGGGAGAGCTAACCTTCAGAAGGCTAACCTTGAAGGTGCAGACCTTGAAGGGGTTGACCTTACAGATGCTGACCTCATGGGAGCAGATCTTATAAGAGCTAACCTTAAAGAAGCTAATCTTGGGAGGGCTAACCTTCAGAAGGCTAACTTTCAAGAGGTTCATCTTGAAGGGACTAATCTCATAGGAGCTGACCTTCGAGGGGCGGATCTTAAAGGAGCTAACCTTGGCAGGGCTCATCTTCAAGGAGCTAACCTTGAAGGAGCTCGAAATTTATCATTTGACCAGCTTTCTAGGGTGAAAACACTCTATGATACAAAATTAGACGAAGAGCTCCTCAGGTCACTTAAAGAAAAATATCCTACCCTTTTCGAAGTACTATAGTTGCGGGTCCTTAGGATCGATGCCTTTAAAGCATGTAGAATCTGAGAACTGGAGGATCTCAACTATCAAGGCTTTCCAGTACTTCAAGAATCCGGAATGACGACAACTTTTCACCCTATAACGTTGCTGTCCTAGACGATTCTTTAAGTATGAATTTTCCACACTTAGAATTCTTTCCATCCTATCCAGATTCGTCTCTGCAGCGTTGAGTATAGCTATTAGTTCATAGGATGGTCCATCATTCAGCTCACCAGAAGTAATTTAATAGTTATACATAAGTAATCATTTGATTTATTTTCTGCGTTCGTACTTATTTCTTGGTTTATCGTGCCAGACCACCGACCAAAAGAAAACATCGTTTTACAATCTTCAATCGGATAGCTGCTACAATGTAGAACGAGCCGAAATAAACAACAGCAGTTGTTACTATTGTTTCCCCTCTAACTTCGTTAATTTCTTCATTAATGTGTGATTACGGTATGGAGGGACAATTCTGATTCCTCCTGACCGGATTACCTTATTAGATTATAGTCTAGAACTTACGCACGTGAGGTATAAATCCAAGTACAATAGATATTGTGGTTTAAATTTGCATTTAGGTCTATGCCATTGATTCTTCAGTTCAACTGAGTAAGTCCTAAATATATATCCATTCTTTGTGATATTATTCTGTCACCTGAAGAGAAAAGTGATAATTGCAAGTATAATAAAAATTATGACGAGCCACTTCGCAAAGTCGTCCTTATCAAAACCTTCTGATTTTTCCAGGGTTTCCTTGCTAACGTTGAGGACGAAAGCGTGCTCATTCGGTTTAACCGTAAGAGCTTCCTAGGGCACAGCAAACAGTTTATTTCCAAGAGACACCAAGTCATAAATGTATATGTTTTTCTTGCTGATTTCTGCATTTACTTGGAATGTCATCTGTAGAAATTTGTATATTCCTGTAACTTAACTAATCATCAATATATCACAAAACATAGGCAATGCTCATCGATATAAATGTGAAAAGGATAATAATAAATAAGTATAATAATTATAGAACAGTGATCTGAAAATAAGACTAGTAGATGGAAAGAAAATTTTACAGAAAATTGCACATGCTACTATCAACTAGCTAGTATGGCATGAGCTTGAAGTAAAGATATTCAAAAATAGAGTGGAGTAAACAAAATGAAACAATTTGAATATTGTTACTTTGTCGAATGGTCTGGTCTCACCAGAGAGATTCTATTCTCAAACGGTCAACATAAGGACGTAAGTGATATGAAAAGAGTCGATATTTTAGGCACTTTAGGGGAAGCAGGGTGGGAAATGGTTGGAACAACGAGAACGGAAGGAAATTCGGGCAGTGCTTTAGAGCTTTATTTCAAAAGAGAACTCACAAACTAATTAATCCAATGACAGCCTATCTAAAGTTCTATAAATTTTGAATTGACTAAGTACCGCCTTTACCACAAAAACCAGTTTATCCTTTTAATGATGCATATGTTTTTGCTATAGAACCTATGTATTAGTGTAACCGAGAAATCTTATTTTGTAATGAAAAAAAGGATGTTGAGCAGTAGTTTTTACAGAACTTTCAGTACACTACCTTCTCGAGTTGAAAGTTGTAAATATAAGCAATGGACAGGCTACTAAGCTCAAAGTAAGGTTTTCTTCTCTAGAAAAAGAATAATATTAGATCCTGACGACTTCACAAATAATAAAAGATAATTTTTATTATCCATTTGTTTTTTGATTGTGAAAAATTTGATATGGGATTATTTTTCGTTTAGAAACTTTTTTTTGTGTAATTAATTTAAAATAACTAAGATGATAACAATAACCATCTCTAAGAAGGGACATAATCAGTACATTAAAAGAGACTATTTTTACAACATCGCATTAATTCTAAGAATAAAATGGAAGTGAATGTTTAATGAGAAAACAAGCATTTGACAGAAAAAAAAATACACTAGCTATTTTGGTAGCATTTCTTGTAGTAATCTCAATAACTGCTACTGTAGTAAGTGCAGCAGGTGAAAACCGTGAACGCCAACAAGGCGGAAACCAGCACGGAGAACACCAACAAGGTGAACATCAACAAAGCAGATACCAGCAAGATGAACACCGTGGCCATGGTGAACATGGTGATGTGGGCCATGGTGAACATGGTGACTGGGGCTGGGGCAACGACTATTCGCATCACCATTGGTGGCATGGCCAGTATTACCCCAACTGTGACTGGGCGTTGGATCCATATACTAACCAATGGGTATGGGCTTGTTAACCAGTTAGTATAGATACCGGTAATTTTGCATCCTGGTATTCCTGTACGAATGTGAAAGTTCCATTAGGGATTACAACTACACCAAGAGCAATTCCAATATACAGATTCCCTTTCCCAGGATCAAGGTATTCTCCAAGGAAGGACAGAATAGCTCCTATAATAAGCAAAATTGAGAAAAAATTCCGAAATTGTCTCATATACTTGCTTAATATGCTCTCCTGTCCTGTTTCTTCGAGAACGTGGGGTACACATTCCTGAATTCTTCTTGCAGCTTCCTGCTCGCGGATTCCGCTTTCATTAATTCCTAATCTTTGAAGGAACTCAGGAAGAGAGATTTTATGCTCATCGCCCTGCTGAGAACAAATCTTGCTTTTGTTATCAGTCAATTTTGTCTCCATAGAACACTCTTTTGATTCAATGTGGCATAAGAATAAGAAACTTAACTTGGACTTTGAAAGTCATCTCAACATCAAATAGTATTTACGCGGTTGAACTGCTATATTTTGTTTATGTACTGTTCCCATCTTCATTTATTGCGCTATTATGTTACTGCAATATATCAGGTGTCGTTTTACTATAATTAGTTTATTAACAAATAGAGAAAAAAATTAGAGATGAACTAATACAGCAACATTTTATTAGGATATCCGACAGGTGACATGTCCCTATTCTCGAAAATTTCACACTCAAATACGAGAACCTCTTCCTCAACTTCTACTCGATCATTAAATACATTTGGTGCTCCAAGAATAACAGTCGCTCAGTTTCTTGCCCATGCTCTTT
>CAWKGG010000113.1:0-58652 GCA_963848985.1 uncultured Methanosarcinaceae archaeon | reverse complement strand
GTATCATTGCAAAAAAGGTAACTTTCACAAAGTGCATACATAAGTATATCTTCAGAATATTTTCCAGCTATAGTTTTAACAATCTCAGTAATTCTTTGAAATTTCTTCTCAGCAATTACCTCCGAAACTCCTCTATTACACTAATCCCATAACTCTCGTCTTCAACCTTACTAATGACAAGTAAGAACATTCAAACCTGGAATTTTCCTCATCTAAGCCTTTAGGTTCTCGTTTGGTAACAGTAACCTTAGTTTGACAGTACAAAAAAGACTAAATAATTAAAATTATTTGGAAGAATATATATCCAATAACTGATAAAAGGAGCACGTCCAAGAATAAAGTGCGGAAAGAAGAACCCATATCGAGGCTCCACCACAATTAATTTCCTCTATTAATTTGTTCAAAAATATATATTTAGTCAGGAAAATGTGATATCATGGCATATAAAATACTCAAAAAGGAAGAAATTGCCCCGTCAATACACAAAATGGTTATAGAAGCACCTGACGTGGCAAAGGCTGCAAAAGCCGGGCAATTTATAATCCTCAGACTTAATGAATTTGGGGAAAGAATTCCCCTCACTATTTTCGATTTTGAGAAAGAAAAAGGAACAGTATCCGTAATTTTTCAGGAAATGGGCAAGACCACAAAGCAGCTTGCTAAGCTTTCAGCAGATGAGTCACTGGAAGATTTTGTTGGACCCCTAGGGGCTCCAGCTGATATAAGGAATCTGGGTAATGTTATTCTTGTAGGGGGAGGAGTAGGCGTTGCCCCTATTTACCCCCTGGCAAAAGCTTATACAAAGGCAGGCAACCGAGTAATTTCAATTATAGGAGCTAGGAGCAAGGATCTTCTCATCCTTGAAGATCAAATGAGGAAAGTAAGCTCCAAACTATTTATTGCAACTGATGATGGATCAAAAGGGCATCACGGATTTGTAACCGACATTATGAAAAAGATCCTTGACAGTGGCGAAAAGGTTGCAAGGATTGTAATCATCGGACCGCCAATCATGATGAAAGTAGGAGCTGGGGTAGCTTCGACATACGACGTTGAAATCCTGGTTAGCCTTAACTCCATTATGGTAGACGGAACAGGGATGTGCGGAGGCTGCAGGGTCACAGTCGACGGAAAAACGAAATTTACCTGCGTTGACGGCCCTGAATTCAACGCCCGGAAGGTTGATTTTGTAGAGCTCATCAACAGGCTTGCAACGTATCGCGGTGAAGAGACAAAAGCTGCAGAAAAGTATGAAGAGGAGTGTAGGTGTGGATTGCACTGAAATAAGGAGATAAAAAATGCAAGAAATAAATGAAGAAAAAACAGAAAATGCAAAAAAAGAAAGAACTCGTATGTCCGAACAGCCTGCAGACGAGCGCAGAAAGAACTTCAATGAAGTAACTCTCGGATACACAAAAGAAGATGCCCTTGTCGAAGCTTCACGATGTCTCGCCTGCAAGGAGCCCAAGTGTGTAGAAGGTTGCCCTGTAAATGTAGATATACCAGGATTTATCAAACTGATCTGCAAGGAAGATTTTGAAGGGGCAATTGAAAAAGTTAAAGACACAAACGCCCTTCCTGCGATCTGTGGCCGCGTATGCCCCCAGGAAACCCAGTGCGAAGCATCCTGCGTGCTCGGAAAGAAAGGACAGCCTGTGGCAATCGGAAGGCTCGAACGTTTCTGCGCCGATTTTGATAACACGAAAGGCGGGAAGAGGCCTGAGGTCACGAAATCCACCGAAAAAAGAGTAGCTGTTGTAGGATCAGGGCCTGCAGGCCTTACTACTGCAGCAGATCTTGCAAAAATGGGGCACAGGGTTACAATTTTTGAGTCCCTTCATAAAGCTGGGGGAGTCCTGAGTTACGGCATACCGGAGTTCAGGCTGCCAAAAAAAATCGTGCAGCAGGAAATTGAGTATATAAAGCAGCTGGGGGTTGAATTCAAGACAAATTATATAATAGGCCGGATCAAGACCTTAGATGAACTCTGTGATGAATTTGGTGCTGTTTTCTTAGGAACTGGCGCAGGCCTTCCTAACTTTATGGGGATTCCGGGTGAAAACTTTAGCGGGGTATATTCAGCGAATGAATTTCTGACCCGGGTAAACCTCATGAAAGCATATGATCCTGCATATGATACAATGATACGGCGCGGAAAGAATGTGGTAGTCGTTGGAGGTGGAAATGTAGCAATGGATGCTGCTCGCTCTGCTCTTCGATTGGGTGCCGACGAGGTAAGCATTGTATATCGCCGCGGAGAAGCCGAGATGCCGGCACGTAGGGAAGAAATCGCGCACGCTAAAGAAGAAGGCATTATATTCAGGCTTCTTACAAACCCTGTCCGCATCTTTGGCGATGAGAAGTTCAATGTCAAAGCCGTCGAATGCATCAAAATGGAACTTAGAGAACCTGATAAATCAGGTAGAAGAAGCTCTGTACCTGTGGAAGGCTCGGAATTCACAATCCCTGCAGACGTTGTAGTCATTGCCGTAGGCACATCTCCAAACCCTATTATCTTTAAAGGCTCAGAAGGTCTTGAGCAAAACCAAAAGGGTACAGTAGTTGCAGATGAGGACACCGGAGCAACCTCTAAATTTGGAGTCTTTGCAGGGGGAGATGTGGTCACAGGCGCAGCAACCGTAATTAGTGCAATGGGGGCAGGTAAAAAAGCTGCAAAGGCGATTGGTGAATTTTTAAAGGGAAGTGAAATCAGATAACAAAAAACTAAACTCAGATAAATTTGGTTTCGGCTCATAATTTTAATATCTGTATAATCGTTAATTGTTTACTCTTTGAGTTAGATTCACTAATGACAATTCAACTGTAAACAATTAAGTATTTCAGATATCTTTTTTTTGGTAGTGTACAAAGTTGTTGAAAAGGAACTATGAAAGTTAAATTCTTTTAAATTCCATGGGTGATTAGTTATTCTATCAATCGTTGCTTGAGTTATTTGGAACCATTTATTGTTTTTAAATTAAATTATCGCTAAAAGAGAAACACCCCCTTTTTGAAAAGATAGAGGTGCGGTGTTCTACGAATCAGTAATGAAAGCAACCTTTTAGGAAAAACTGCAATTTTTCATGTTTTTTAGTTCACTTTATAGATTTTTTGTCCATCAAGCTATAAAGATAACAATGTATTGGGATTTATATTGGGCCATTTTTAATAAAATCAAGTCCCTTTACTTTGGAAGTGAAAATTATTCTTTAGAAAATTGAAGATTAAATATTTTTGATTTCCTAATTTAACTACATAAGTCATGCATAAGTAGATATTATACTTTTTTCCAATTTTACCGACTTTGCTTATCTAGAATGATGAGAGTCCGTTGAAGTGCTATTATCTGTTCTTCAAGTCTTTCCCCTGTCTGGAAATTATCGATTCATTTTCCGAGTCAACAAAATGAATGGTAACATATGAAGTCCCTATTGCCATTGAAATACCTGCACCTATCAGGGCTTTGTAAATTGCCGTGTTGAGCCGATTTTCTGAAATTCTGGTGCCCGCACAATTTTCTATCCAGCATCTGACTTTGAACTGCACTCCAAATTCTGTAAATCCGTATAAAAGGGCCTTTATCGGTTTATCATGTATTATCAAGTCTTCGTATGCCAGAGACTCAAAAATCAGATTTCACACGTGATCAACATCCTGGCCATAGTATACAATGACAAAGGTCTCAACACGAAACATCCTGTCCGGCAGGAAATAATTAGTGATAAGTCCCGTGATGATCACAGAATTAGGTATTGCTACCTGAAGGTTATCCCTGGTTAAAGTTCAGTTGACCGCCAGTTGATATCTATCACATCACCCCAGTATCGAGCTTTTCTATACGTACACAATCTCAGATTTTTAAGGGGTTATAAATGGAAATTGCAATCCCAGCAATTATGTCATCAAGTGTATTCTGTGCTGCAAGTCCAATTACAATGTCACTATACCAAGAGCAGTAATTGATTGATGAAGTGTAGCGTTGTGATTCCAAAATGCTAAAGAAGCAATATTATGACAAAAAAATTCGATAATCAGCTGAAACATATATTATATGGAGCGAACTTTTCGTTGGTCGATGTTTCCCAGATATGTCTCTTCCAGATTGTGCTGGTGACCCTCGATATATACCATATGAAGTAATGGGTATCAAACTAAGAATAATATATGCCCCTATACCCAAATAAATAAGAAAAGAGAAATTATTTATGAGTCCTGCATGATACTGTAAGACTCACTGAACATCCTTAGTGCGGATTGCGTACCTAGCAAAATGATGAAACTCGGTAGGAAGATTTCTAAAAGGTTAAAGATCTTATCGATAGCTCCTGATTTTGTCTTTTTGACTGCTAGCCAGAGCCAGCTATTAGAATTAATCGATTATTATAGTAGTCATTTTGACGTTTAACAGATTACTTAACCGAGTACAAATGAATCACTTAAAGGTAGGTATAAATAAAAACCACTGAAGATCTGAATCAATCAAACATACTTCAATTTGTTATGAAAGAAAAAGCTCAGGTTATTGTAAACATATGGAGTGGAGTCGCAAATCATGAGCATTAATCAGCAATTCTTTACCGGCCAGAATCTTAGTGTATAGCACTTTTGTTGTTATCCTAACAGTTGGGATGAGGGAGATCGCTCCCATCCTTACCACCATTCTTTTTTCTGTTTTTGCTGCACTGATTTTTACCCCTCATATACGCTGGCTCAAAAGAAGGGGGATTCCAGGTGGACTGAGTGTCTTTCTAGTGATTCTTTTATTTGCTTTTATTGTTGCAGTCCTAGGAGTAGTGGTTGTTGGAGCAGCAATCCAGTTTGAGAACCAGATCCCAATCTATCAAACTCGGTTAATGGAGTTTATAGATATTCTCACACGTTATATTCCCTCACAAGGAGAGCTTTCTGCGAATTCGATTTTACGTGGTATTGCATCAACTGTGATCTCTCTTATGTCAAGTATAATTCATGGATTTTTGAATGCCGGGACAACAGCTGGAATTATAATTCTTACGACCGCGTTCTTGTTGATAGATGCCTCCAATGCTCCTGAAAAAATGAATTCAAAATTTGAAACTCAATCCAAACTCCACATGAGTATGAGTAAATTTGACAAGAATCTGGTAGGGTTTCTTGTCATAAAAGCAGAAACAAACCTTATCACAGCCGTTGGAATTACCGTCGTTCTCCTTATAGGAGGCATTGACTTTGCGATTCTCTGGGGCGTCCTTATATTCCTGCTCAGTTATATCCCCTACATTGGTCTCGTTCTAGCTTCTATTCCACCCATAATGCTTGCACTGTTCAAGTATGGGCCTGTAGGTGCTCTTGCCATTATTGTAGTTATCGCGATTGTCGATATGCTTGCAGAAAACGTTGTATTCCCTTCACTCGCAGGAAAGGCCTGAAATTATCTCCAGGTATCTTATTTCTGTCGCTGATCTATTGGAATTATGTGCTTGGAACTGCAGGTGTACTGCTTTCCATACCGCTTACATTAATTTTAAAGATCGTATTTGAGAGTTTTGATGAAACAAAATGGCTGGCTAGATTGATGGGTCCAACTGAAGATATAGAGGAAAATAAAAAAACAGAGAATAAGGATAATAAAATAGCGACCTAGGTCTATGAGAAGGTACCTGAGAACTGCTGTCCTGATAAAAAAGCCGATTAAATCCGATATTTTCTTCTTGGCTTTTTTGATTTCAATTCTTGATGTGTTATCATTATCTCACAAGAAAAGCTAATAAAAAAGAGTAGTTCAATTGGATATAGAGATGATGATAAACTAGAAATAATAATGTGAAATTATATTTCGCTATTCCAAAGGAAAAGGATTACTCTACAATTGCAATTAGTTTTATTGCATTCTCACTAATATCCCTCTAAAATTCTTTTGCAAAACATTATTTTCTGACCATTCTGCTTAAGATTAACTTTGTTATGATGGTGACATTTTCAATAAGTGAGCCTCGTCGGTATAATGCCTAATTCTACAACAAAGATGTTAACTATTAAGTCTTGACAAAATAATATATATAGCCATTTTACTGAGATTCAATGAGCAAATTTCGGTGGGCTGAAATTCCTCAATTACTGACTACAGGTCATATTTTTTATTTTTCATCAGATAGTAATCAGAAGTATTCATTACGCGAAAATAGACATAATCCAATTTACTTTGTGTAGGCTGAATAGTTACAAGAGACGAAAAAATAAAGTCAAATACATAAATTAGCTGGAGCGATTTGAACAGGATTTCCGAGATGAAAAAAATGAAGAATAAATCGGAATACTTTGAAGACGTTTGTATTTTTCTTTAAGGACAAATCTGAAAAGTTTTATGAGTAAAAATTAATGTTGAAAAATTTAAACTCTTCACTACTCAACTGCATAGGAGTTTCTCAAAATTCTCCATAATTCATATACCATAAAGCACTCTTTTCAATGATTATCAATTATATTTATCGAATCTCAAATACTTGATCGGACGTTAGTGGTATTCTGGAAATAACGATCACGTCCTTGAACTATTATCAACAACCTGAGATGAATTTTCATGAACATAAGAGTAAAAGTCTTATTAGGACAGTGTTGCTATCAAATACATAGATAGACTCATTTATTTCAGAATTGATCAATAGATAACGGACAAAATTAGGAGTTTAAATTGTCGCTTGAATTCTGAGGGTATATATGAATCGGGGGTACATAGCGCATCTAGTTACCAGAACAATAACAGAATGGCTGGAAGATGATTCACTAACCTATAGTGCTGCGCTAGCATTTTATTTTGTATTAAGTCTTCCTGCCCTCCTGTTATTTTCAGTATCCTTAGGAAGTATTTTTTTAAGATCAAAAATTATTCAGGATGCTGTATTAAATTATTTGCAAGGAGTCGTTGATAATAGTATCATCAATATGATAATTGAACTTTTCGACCATATTCCAAAGATAAATTCCATCTCGATAAGCATATTAATTGGTTTTCTCCTCCTCCTCTGGAGTGCAAGTAATATTTTCTGGCACTTAAAAAAATTCCTTGAGAGAGCTTGGGATATTAAACCTGTTGAATCCAATCATATTAAAGAATTCATAAGAGACTCAATAGTATCCTGTTTCATAGTTATAGTTTTTGGAGGGCTGCTAGTAATGAGCATCATTATCGAGGGTTTTGTTTATATGGGTTCAAATTTGCTCCAAGGATTTTTACCTTTCTCACCTGTAATTGCTGATTATGCAAGTTCTATAGCTGGTTTTCTTATTATGTTGCTGTTTTTCATTCTTATATATAAATTACTCCCAAATTCAAGTCTCGATTTCAAGTCTATCTTTGTAGGATCGTTTGTAACAGTAATTCTTATAACAATAGGCAAATATGCTGTTATACTTTTCTTAGCATATAGTAATCCTCTAAGCGTTTACGGAGCAATCGGATCCACAATCGGATTATTCCTTTTAATTTTTTATTCCTCAATTATGATTACAATTGGTGCAGAGTTCACAAAAGTTTATTCGAAATTTTAAGATTCCTGCTTCTATGAAAATTGCATTAGCCTCGAAGATTCCTAAAATAATCATGTAGATAATCAAAGAATATGTCTGTGATAATATTCTAATAGCTGCTATTAAGATTTGTATGATCTTTAAAAGGATAATTAGTATTATTAGTAAATTTCTGAAATCTGATCATTAGCCATACTTCAATCAAGTCAAGCCTGTTATCCAGTTTTTGAGTATTTAGTTCAATTGACATGCTGTCGACATGCTGGCCCTAAAATTTTGATTTCTGAGATTTTACCTATCGTCAACAGGATTAAGTTCACATTATTTGGCAGTGTACCAAAAGTTCTGTAAAATCACAAACATAAAGAAGTTATTAAGTAGGAAATCCCGCTTGGGTGAACAAATTGAATGGAAACTGGACTCTGAATTTATAGCAAATTCGCGACACTGCTCTATTTAGCAACGTGCATAGTTTTCTGTGAGATCTACTCTGTGCTCCAATTTTCTTTTTAGATTACCATTCGATTACTACATGCTTTTTCCTGTGAGCTAGGATGAAGCTTTAATTTAATCTAACAATAGCATATTAGCTTTCATTATTTAGTGATTTCAGTAAAACCTATGTACTTATCCAAAATTAAGATAAAAATATTCCTATAACTTCGGATAAAACTGAAAAATGCAGAGCTTTTGCTATAAAAAACCTATGCATCCATGAGGGCTTGACCTCTTATACATGTGGTGAATATTTCGAATTAAATATAATAGGAAAGAAGGAAATGCATTAGGAAATTCGCTTTACTGATGCTCGAGGTTCTGGAAAAAGTAGATTATGAAACCTTAGAATGCTTCATTGAAAAAATAGTTCAAAATAATTATTTTATTGAAGAAATGATACCTTGTATATTGGAAGAAAAAGTGAAATTATTCAGTGTAGATGTTGCAAAAGAAGTGGTAGTAACTTTGACTACTAAAGAAATTGTAAATTCATTGGTGCCAGTTTTGTCAACAGCAGTTTTTGGTATGTATATACCTTCTAAAATTGTAAAGATTTTACTCGAAGCGATAAAAAATAAATAATTCATTTTATATTTTAGTTTTGTTTGTTGTAACTATTCAACCTACCAAAAACAGTTTTTTTATATTTATTTTGGTTAGTAGATGTTTCTAATCACTAACCGATGGAAAATAAAGGCATAATCAATATTAACAATTAAAGAAAACCAACTCGTTGAAAAACCTTAATATCGTGAGCCTTAACTTATCCTGGGGGAAATATGTATTCAATTTGTAAATAAGTGCTTTCAGTCACTTAAAGCACTGAAAAAGTGATTAAGAAGATGCACTCTATACCTCGGTTTATTTCCGATTTTTTTAAGTCGTCCTGATCCAAAACTGAAAATTAAACAGTTAACTACGGTTCTCTGGGAAGTTTTCATCAATGCAGCAAGCTGATGGTATTCAATTGAAATAAACCGTTAAAAATATTACTGTTGGAAACTCCATTAGTGTATGAAAGAAGCCCTTCTTCTTATTGATATCCAAAATGACTATTTTCCAGGCGGCAAAATGGAACTTGCAGACATGAGAAAAGCAGCAAAAAAAGCAGCTGAACTCCTTAAAACATTTCGTACTTTAGGCAAGCCGATTTTTTTTATCAAACATTTGTCTAAGAGACCAAATGCTACTTTCTTTATACCCGGAACTCAGGGGACAGATTTTCATTCAAGTGTTAGTCCTCTTCCAGAAGAAGAAGTCATTGAAAAACATTCTCCTAACAGTTTTTTCCAGACCGAACTCCTTTCCAAACTGAAAGAAAAAAATGTAACTGACCTTGTAATTTGCGGGGCAATGAGCCACATGTGTATAGATACAACCGTTAGGGCTGCAAAGGAACTTGGATTCATGTGTACCCTGATTGAAGATGCCTGCGCAGCACACGACCTTAAGTTTAAAGACGAACTGATACCTACACATACAGTTCATGCAACGTTCATGGCCGCATTGGAAGGTATATTTGCAGATGTAGTGACTGCAGATGAGTATCTTTCCTGAAGCTCTTTTTTTGAGATATCCATATTTGGAAGTGTTCCTTTTTCAGATTCTAATTCATTTTTATCGATCAAAAAACAAAATACCAAAAAGTTGGTAAAATTCCAAAATCTAGCGATTTCGCTATTTTCTTTTGACTGAATTTTGACTTTTCTCAAAATTAGTTTAATCAGTTTGTTAATTTAATCTTTTAGAGTCGCTATTTAACTTGTTTATTTACGTTCGATTTTCTTATATTTTTAAAAATAAATCCTGATTGGATGTCCCAGCTTCCAAATCTTGGTTTTGGATCTTGCCCACCAGTGTTGATGTTTCCTCATAAAATATTTTAAAAGATCGAATCTGTTTTTTTAAGTATATTTATGTACAAAAATTGAAATATTGCTAACATGGAAAATTGGATGTAAAAATCGAAATCAAAAATCCTAAAATACATGATCTTTTAGGAAGGCTCTATCATTATCTTATCGAACCTTAATCAAAGAACATAGCAATCTTTTCTTGACTCTCTTCGATGCATAGTTTTTTTGTGCCAAAACCTCGGAAGTTTCTTAATTCCATCTAAAAAACATTTTGATCAAATCTTAGGAAATATATATTTTTTATCAAAATCAATGCAATAGCTACAAATCAAAAAGTTGCTGATTTTATATCTTGAAAGGGAGGATCTATCAAAATAAAATGTAAAATTGGTGAAATAGAATCTTTTATCGGAAAAGATTGCTGTAATTGTTTATCCTTGAGACCTACAGTTCTCTGATCTCACAGGGATATCCCAGAGATATTGAATCTACCATCCTTACCATGGCAACAGCAGTTAATATCTAGGGTCTTATGGCAATAAATGACGTACCAAAAAAGTAGATCTTATAAACTGCAGGAAAGATATACCTACAGCCTGGCAAACTAACTGCCGGGGATCTCCGTTATAATTTGTCACTACAAGAAAAATAACTATTCTAAAACATTTCATTATGAGATCTTTGCTATGGTGTATTATCGATTATGATATATTAGCTGAGCATGAAATAATATCTATTTTTTGCATCTATTAATGTGGTAACAACTTTAACTAATTCTTATCAAATTTGTATAGGCCCGATCGCACGAACCATTACAGCAATTTCATGGGATGAAGATTTCTATTCACTGATATCCAGATATAGAAACGTAAACATTATGTGAAAACATATCACAAGTTCTTTTCTACAGAGAGTAAAAAGCTGAAAAAATTTGTTAAAAACTTATTAAGTTAGACTGTGGTACTGACAAATTAACTTTCTGATTCAGTTCATTTATGTTTTTAGTTTTGTTCAGAAATACTATAGCATTATTTTTTTTGCTGGATTATCGGATCGTTAATTTTTTATACCTATACTTACATATATCTATTTGGTCCATAGGGTCAGTCCCGATGTATGAAGAAGACGTACAAAGAAGGTATATAACTTTATTAAGTATTAACTTGACTAAGGTAACTTAACTGAGTAATGACTTAACTAAGTAGTAACTTGATTAAAATAACCTAACTGAGTAATAACTTAAATGGTAGTAACTTACTAAGTACAGAACTAAATTACATAAAATTGGACCAGATCCTATGGATCACTAGAAGATTCAAAAATACTTTTCTATATTGATTTTTGATGGCATTGAACTTGATCAATCTTTTTGATATGGATAATTCGAAACCAATCGAATACGCAATTTAGTTTCGTTTGTTAGATTATAATTGGCTTAAAACTTGAACCCCATAAAGGAAAAAAATGCCGGGAAATTATCAGCAGAAGTGATATGATCGTGAACATGGTTCTCAGAAGAGGAAGTAAGAGATCGTAATAGCTTTTTTGATTGATTGCAGTCAATACCAGTAGAATTAATGGTAAAACTTGGAGATCCCGGAAGATATTAAAAAATCTCATAAATTAGGAAAGAATTTTGTAGCATAACTATTGGCTCAACATCCATTTTTACGTAGTGAATGAAAAGAACACAGAATCAACCAAATTTTGCAGAACTTTGATTACACTATTTATTTGAGGTATTTTTATTCTTTATTAAGAGCAAAATAAGCACGATTTTTCATTAGAAAAAATTAGTGTTTAAGAGATTTAAGCTCCTAAATGCTCAAATGCATATAGGTTTATCTAAATTCTCTATATAAGATTCAATTTTATTGATAACATTCCATTGTCATCTTGGTAAATAAATTGTAAAGCTTTTAAGATGATGGATCTTAAAACTAGATTCGCGACATTGCTGTTAAATTTCATGATATTCTATATTATGAAAGTAGAGAAACCCTTTGTCAGAGAATTAATTTCCATTCGTAGTAATCATAAATACCTATTTCATCAAAATAGATAGCAATCAACTGATTTTTGGCAATCTAATATTTATGTTCCAAGTTTTGTTTCTTTTTCCAGAGTCTTTTCGAGTTCCTCACCTATTTTAACATTCAATAAAAAATCATCAACAGTTGCAAGAAGAGAACCTATCTTCTTGGAATAAAACTGGACAACAATTTTCTCATCGCTGATCTCACTTTTCATGTTTAGTAAATTATCTGGAGAAATAGCTTGCAGTATTCTACCTGTAGACTTTCTTGACTCAGGATCCGGAAATTCAATTGCACCGATGATATTCATAAATACTCTTCAAATCTTTTTTTAACTTAGTTATATCCCCTATTTAGCTTTACCTTTATTTTGTTTTTGGAGCTGACATCCTATTATTTGGTCTACAGTACTCAAGAATTCATCTGCATTTCCAATGGGTATTGAAGCGCCAGAAGCTATACTGTGTCCACCTCCGCTTCCACCGACTGTAGATGCAGCTTCCTTGATAGCAAATGAAAGATCTAGGCCTTGTGATACAAGTTCACGGGTGCCCCTAGCAGAGACTTTTAGTATACCTTCAGATTCGTTTATACAGATAGCTGGAAGTTCCGGATGAAGATAGCGGACAACAGTGCTTGCAAGGTTTCCGGTAGAAAGTGCATCAACAGTGTTGATGTACCAGATATTTTCCCCTTTGCGAATTTTTTCTACATTTTCCCTAATATCAATAGCAATTTTTTTCTTATTTTCTTTTGCGAGAGAGAATACTTCATCGACAACTCTCTGATCCTTCAGGCAAATTGCCAGAGCTAATCCATAAGAATTCTGTCTCCCACATGTATTAAGAAGAGAGATATAATCGTAAACATTTTTTACAAGTTCCCTGTTAAGAAGTAAAACCTCCCCTATAACAGCCTCCGCAGCTTCCGGACTAGCTTTCCTGGCGAGCTTCAGTGCAACAGCATTGACAAGTCTATAGACCGCCTCCTCAGAAAGTTCTTCAATATTTCCTGAAATGTCGAGCTGCTTCAGGAATTCTTTTACTTTTTGAGGGCAACCGGTGATGTCAAGGAAAGGTTCGGTGCTGTATGCAAATTACATCTTCAAGGCTCCCATCCCCTACTTTTAGTCCTTTTCGGATGGAACAGTATCCTGCTTTTAGGGCTTCCTCCAGAATGAAAGCATTCGCCGTATTAAAAAGCTGTCTATCACCGACTGCCCCTGCAATAGCCAACCCTGCAAGATCAACATTGCCTGCATCGAGTTCTCTGGCTACTAGATAGCAGGTGCCTGAAGCAGAGATATCCGTAGCTCCGTCAATTCCTACAATATGGCCATTAACCACTAACTCTGCATGAGACTCCCCAACTGGACTATGATGATCAAGCACTATAACGTCAGTTGCCACATTAGCTATAAGTTCGGGTTGCCCGCTTCCCATATCGCAGAAGATTACAAGTTCTCCCTTTGAAATGCTTCCATTTACTTTTTCAATCAAAAATTTATCCAGCTTTTCAGATATCGAAAGTTGGAAGCTGATACCTGCCCTCAGAAGGGCTTGGGCCATTATCCCAGCTGAAGTTAGCCCATCAGCGTCATTATGTGAAATTATGCGCACGAACCTATATTTTTGGATATTTTCAGCCGCTTTTTTTGCAAGGTTTATCAGTTTCTCAAGATCGCTCAAAAACCATCACTCTAAATATTTAATGATAAAGTATAGAGGTCTATTGCATGACTTTAATTGCATAAGGATGCCAGTCTATACTGGCTTAATAATATAAAACATAATTCCCTGGAAAATAGACTAGGGAGGATTTAGATAACTCCCAAATTTAGGCATATTCTGAAAAATGATACATAAACAAATCGAAAAATAAAGGGTTATAAACTTCTATAACAAAAATACGTTTCATCTGAATGAATTCTTATTTTTGGCATTTTTTATATTCGATCATTGGTTACAGATTCGAGAGAACTGATAAGATGGTGCAGTATGAATTTAAGTTGAGTGTAGCATCATACCCTAATAAAAGATGCGGACGCTTATGTATGTCCACTCAGTTTGTAAAAACTAAAAAATGGTCTATTCTTTTTTGACCATCTTTATTTTGTTTACATGATTTATAATTATATTTCCAGCTTTTTGATACTATTTTATTGCGTCAAATATCGCATTTATAGCTTATCGATGAAAATTGCCTCTTAACCATAGACTCTTATAATAATATTCTTTTTCAGTTTGGGATAAAGCTTGAAAGTCCGTAAGAATTTCTTCCTTTCAAGTACTGACCTACTTCTCATGAGAGTTGCTTGGATGGAATTCTAGGAATAAGTGAAAGTGATATTTTACCACTTCCATAACATGAATTATGTAGCTTTGCTAAATACATCTGCATTTTTTGCTTAAATTTTATCACATTTCACATTATCCTTTAGAACTCAAATCTGTCAAATTTGTGTTGGAACGCCGTTTATATTTTTTTGGATATCCTTATGGTTTTTGAACACCCGGTTCTGAGGGCCTATTAAGTATGCTTTTCGCCCTTAATACACGCTGTATTATAGTAATATGAGAAAATACAGTTATCAGCACGAGAGCCCATCCAAGAAAACCTGAAAGAGCACCTAAGGCCAGTATGATCATTCTTTCAGCACGTTCGGCAATTCCAACAGACAGTTTTCTGCAGCCTTCAGACTCAGCGCGCGCTCGGGTATAACTTACCAGAAAAGAACCTATAAGGGCAAAGCCTGCCCAGAGCCAGCCTTCAATTTGCATAATAGGGGAAAGCATAAGCCTGCCATTTACTGCTCCGGCTATAATCCCTAGAAACATCAGCCCATCGGAGTAACGGTCACATACCGAATCAAGCACACTTCCAAAAGGAGTTATTATACCTTTTGCTCTCGCAACTCCTCCATCAAAAGCATCAAGGACTCCGCTGAAGAGAATGAGGAGCCCTCCCTCAAAAAGTTTCCCTAGAGCAAAAGCCATGCCTGCAGCCATGCTCACCAATAAACCCAGTAAAGTAAGTGTGTTTGGAGATAGAGGAATTAATAGGGCAATGGGAATTATCAGCTTTCTTACGCTGTTTTTGAAGTCATCGAATATTTCAATCCCTTCCTATTATCTGTTATTCATACTGTAAGGTTGCATATTAGCCTTATCCTTTTTGAGAAATACTCAAGCTTAGATACCGAGTTATCAGTTGAGAAGTCCATTTAAAGTTTTTAATAGCAGCTTCCCGGATTGAACTGTCGGCGAAAATTTTATACATAGAAGAAAGTTTTAATGATTTTTGTAGGATAAGGTAGGTTAGAAGAGTTTAAAATTATATGGAGCCGAAAAATGATATAGTCAAAAACACAGAGAAAAATGTACTGAAAGTGGACTGTATATCGAAATCTGATTCTTCATGATGACATTTGGTTAAATGAAAACCTTTACAGTTATCTGTAGATAGGTCTTCCAAATTTTGATATGATTTTGATTGATCAAATTATATTCATAAAATATCTGGTGATGAAATATGCTGAAAATAGAAAAGTTGAAATTGTATTAATAAAAACATATACAAAGCATATCTCTATTTATATATATACTACTTCACCATGTAACAAAAAACTCAGTATAGATTAAACCTCAAATTTAGCGAAATTATAGACATTGCATAACTACATAAGAGTAAAACAAAGAAAGCATTATAATTTAAGCCGCAAACTGTTTAAACAGACAATTTGACCAGAAAGTTTATTAAATGTGATTTTTTTTGCTTCACATGAGAAGTTTCTAATGTGGATAAAGGAGAGAGGGTTAAATGAAATTGGGGAAACCAATCGTAATTTTGTTAATAGTTTGCTTTGTGGCTTCTTTGGCCGCTACAACAGTAAGCTCTAAAGGCAGCACCGGTAGCAAAGGGGATAAAAATATGGCCATCCAGAATATAAAGGTTTTTAGCAGTGCATTTGAATCTGATAGTACTATCCCAAGAAAGTACACTTGTAGCGGGGAGAATATAAATCCACCTCTAGAATTAGGAGGTATTCCTAAAGAGGCCAAAAGTTTGGTGATCATAGTTGAAGATCCTGATGCTCCTATGAAGGTATTTACTCATTGGATTGCCTGGAATATAATGCCTATTGAAAAAATAAATGAAGACAGTATACCAGGGGTTGAGGGTATAAATGATTTCAGAAAAATAGGATATGGAGGACCATGCCCCCCTTCAGGTACTCACAGATATTTTTTCAAAGCCTATGCTCTAGACAAGCAGCTTGGGCTAAAAGCAGGAGCAAGCAGAAAAGAGCTTGAAAGAGAGATGATAGGGCACATCATTGCGGAAGGGGAATTTATGGGGAAATACAGCAAAACTTGATTGTTTATTTTTGATCAGTACCTTTAAGATAAATGTTTATGATAAAATGGAGTTGCTTCAATACAAATACATTGGGAAAAGATTATTATTTAACTGATTTCACTTGAAGATCTGAAGGGGATTCCGATCTACCTCCAATTTTTTTTTTGGAGTTAAGTTTTACCTTAAATGCAGTTTTCTTGGCTGGTGTCTGAATTCAGACTAAAATTTATTTTCCTGGATAATTTCTCTGAAATTTAGAATGTTGTTGCACTTTTGGAGCTTTAGAATCCAGATAGGTTTTAAAAATGATATCTAAATTAATTCAATAAATTAAAATATATCTTTTTTAAGTAGTACTCTTTAATTTAGAGAGTGAAGTATTAAACTACGTGTATTTGTTTAGATATTTTCCATCATTAATATCTAAAACAATTTTTGGAGATCTAATAAGAACAAAGCAACATATGATAATGCAAGCAAAATGCATACCATAATAATGACTTTGGGAATTACTATGCTGATGCTTTAAATCCTAGTGAGTCTCGCAGGTGCTGGGTCATTTGCAGGTATTCCTAACTCCGGCAACAACAATGTATCGAATTTAAATAAATCAGATGAAGCACTAAAAGCTTATAACAAAACAATTGAAATTAATCCGCATAATTCACTTGGTGTAATAAAGTAGATGTGTTGGCTAAATTAGGCAAGTCATATGATGCATTAAAGGCTTTTGACAAAGTAATTGAAATTAATCCACGAAATTCAGATGTTTGGTGCGATAAAGGAGTCTTTCTGGCTAATTTAAAAAGTATGAAGAAGCAATAAAGGCCTATGACAAAACAATTGAAATTAATCCACAGGATTCAGTGGCTTGGTACAATAAAGCAGTCACTCTTGATAATTTAAATAAATCAGATGAAGCAATAAAAGCGTATGACAAGCGATTCAAATTATCCCAACTCAGAAGCTTGGCACAATAGGAGTACTTTATCTAAATTGATTAAATAAATCCAATTTGTAGGTAATGTACCTAAAATCTGTAAATTCTGATTGACTCTGTATCAATTCACTTAATCACAAAAAGCAATATGTAGGGTCAACAGTTTTACTGATAAAGATTCTGTTTCTATTTTGATAGCTTAATATAAATCTCGACATGGGATTTTCGTTCTAATCATTTTGTGGATAATATTAGCCAAGATCTTAGAACTATGACAATCACCTTAGAACAATTCAATTTCAATAGCTTAAAATGGCTCCTGTCTTATAGAACTAAATAATTATTTATAGAAATTTGAGTTATATCATTTTAAAGTGATATAAAATGTATGAAAAATATCTTGTGGTTAGTTACTGTGCAGTGCAAGTTAAAACATGGGGATTTAAAATTGGTCAAAAACCGACTTGTTATAGAGCGATTGGTGAGACTGTTATCTAAATTCCGATGAAAATACTATTACCATTCCCATAAAAATGGCTCAGAACGGCTGATAATGGCTTGTTTCATATTTGACGTTTATAAATTCCGCCTGCATACAAAACTAAACTAACTTAATATTAAATACAAGATCAATTAATATTAATTTTAAAAAATAAAAAGTGGTGTTCTCACAATGGCACGTCCTTCTAAGCTAACTCCTTAAATACAACAGAGAATCGGTGATAATATTGCACTCGGATATGTCTTTGGATACTCGAACGCCGCTTCAGTGACGATTTTGGAAGGCGGGTACATAGAAAAACGAATGCAGTTTCAGAAAACATGAGTCAGAACGTCGAGATAATTGTCAATGATGCATTTGGCATTAGGGCACAAATTCTAGAAAAGTTTGATTTGGGTAAAGAAAATCACGAGTCTTAAACTATTTAATATTTTTATGTTAACTGAACTTATATTTAATAGAATGTTCTTTCCTGCTTATTTTATTCAGTAGTATAATTGTAGTTGGAATTACCAAAATCGCCACAAAAATTTTTTTAGCTCCTGGTTCTTCGATTGTTTTCTGATTGATCAATGAGTAAATGTGTATTACTTGAGCATGCATAGTTTCAGACAGCTTTTCGATCTGTTTGTCTTTCATCCTAAGCTGCCAATCTTTGGTATCAATTTGTTTCTGGAGATCTGATATCCTTGTATATTTCTCGTTATAAACATTAAAAAGTCCTTGGGAAGTTGTTTTTTTAATTTACAACTCTGATGAAAGCATTTGTATTGCAACATCTTTCTTGTTTAATTCTAATAATTGCGTTTTGATTGTATCTTGCAATTCTATTATTTTCATGTCATATTCTTTGATCTCAGATTCATCTAGTCATGTTCAAGAGATGTTATCACACTCGTAGTTTGTGATGGATATACCCCGCGAGAGACCGTATCGACGAGCGCATTACAAATGCTTGCAGGTATACGAACCGTTATAGGTATTTTACCATCATTAGACATGCATTATACTTGCATTATACAGTTAAAATATATTCGCTTGTAAGTTACATTTTATGATCAAAGACTCCAAATATTTGTAGCCTTATTTTTAAATCTAGTATTTAGACTCTACAATGAAATTATAAAATACATTAGTACTTATAGGTTGCAACATATCTATATTGTAAAAGCAATTATTATCACTAAATCTGTATAATATATATAAAAATAAAGGAGCTATATAGTATGGTAAAATCAGATTCAAAAGTATTACCTAAAGATGATAACGTTAACGCAGAAAGGAAAGCTGAACAAGTCGTACAAGTAGACTCTTCTGCTAAGGCTATTTAAATACAGAGTTCATTTTTTTCTCTTAATAATCCTTACTTTTTAAAGAATATTATCTATGAAAGGAGATTTTAAAACATGTGCGAAGAACATTCAATGGTAGGAAAGGGTCCAATAATGCAGACTGCAATGGTTGAGATGTGGGAACTTCTGAATGTAGAACAGAAAAAGAAAGTTGCAGTAATGAGAATGGATATGATAATAAAATTGATGGAAATAAAAATAAGTGATCTGGAAAAGATGATCTCGTTAAAGAAAACTGCTATAGCTGATGTTCAAAAGATTAAGGAAATGATGCAACAAGGCAAATAAATTAGGTATAAAAAACTATTGCATCAAAATGGATCTAGATCAAATTATTTTTAGTAGGTTGAATAGTTACCAACAAATAAAATTCCTTAATAAAACTCATTATTTCAAAAAAATTAATTCCAAAAATAAAGGAGTGAAATAAATGTTGAAACAATCATCTAGTAGAATGAAAAAGGTACTGGCTATTTTTATGGCAGTCCTTTTTGGAGTATCTTTGACAGCAGTGGCAGTTAGTGCACATGGTAACGGCGGTGGCTGGGGTGGCTATGGTGGCTGGGGTGGCTATGGTGGCTGGGGCTGGGGTGGCTACGGCCTTGGATACGGTATTGCCGTAGCTCCAGATCTTGGATACGGTATTGGCATAGCCCCAGCAGTTGAAGCAGTTCCAGCAGTTGGCGCATATGGTATTGGTGTAGCTCCCTACCTTGGATACGGATACGGTCTTGGATTCCCATGGTATGGCAGCTACGGTGGTTGGGGTGGCGGCTGGGGCGGACACCGTTATGGTGGACGCCGTTAAGTAGACCATCTATAGACACCAAAACCAAATGTAATAGACGCTCATGCGTCATCATAAATTAATTTTTTACTTTTTTTATTTGATTGAATTTTTTCTATTCTAATTTTTTTAGGACTGTTACCTGGGTGAGATGGTACTCTCAAAACCAGCTATACTATAAATTTATCGCGCGAATGCCATAGGAATTTATATAGAAGTTCGATACATTTCTTTTTACAAATAATTCCCATGTAATTCTATTCTAAAAAATGCTGAATTGGATTAAAAAAATGAATATGAAGCTTATTCGAAACACTGGCGAATTTATCTCAGAACACGAAGTAGTTCTTAAAATTCCTGGTTCAATTTGGTAGCTTCTATGAACATTTCATCATCAAAAATGTATCATTCGGACGAAACTGAGCGGGCTCTTAAAGTAAATATTCTAATTTTTATTGGATTAAGAGCAAAGAATAGATTTTAGAATGAGCTATAACTAATAAGGACAATATATCCTAAAACTATACTCAATTTATATATATTTTGATAAAATTTTTATATAGATGGAAATTAAATAAATCAGCATCTTTTTTATGGAAGGGGATTCAAATGAGAGCTTCTTATAAGTTATATATAATAAATCAGAATCAAATATTCAAAACAGTAATTGATTTAGTTACTCTTATCATTCTTTAAATATTACTATTAGCGCTACTTGTGGGAGTGCTAAATATCCTCCTCAAGATAAAATCAATACTATTTGGGACTCTTGGGGGTGGGTTTGGTCAGATAGTATCTGGTGTCCTCACAGTTTTTGTTCTGATTGATCTTTTCAAGACTTTTGTTGATTTTCGTGAACATGAAGAAATCAGAATTACATATGTAACCGATGCTACAATTTTGATAGTTATGCGTGAAATTGCGGGAGGTTTATATGCCCAAAGATATGATCCTCAATTTATTCTAGGCCTATCAACATTGCTGTTGATATTGGGTATAGTGAAGGCTCTAGCTATTAAATACCCCCAAAAATCATCCAAAATTCATGATTCCTCTCCAATCAATTGAGATGGAAAATGATATATCAGCTCTGTAAAAGAGAAGTACTTTGTCCTTTGAAGTACCATAGATGCATTTTCTAAAACCAATTCACAATGAAGTTCGATTCACGTAATGGTTATTCTCTTTAAAAGTCGGACCTATACCCCAAATGCCATCAAATTGTAAATGAATATTTGTCGGCTTTCCTTTAACAAGATATACTATTTTGGTTTCGATATTCTTACCCTTAACAATTTCTATATCTTGATAGCCAATAGAACGATCAAAGGTACTGGCATCATGTTCATACTTGATTCCATCTGCAATCAAATTCCAACCTTGTGGACTTGTTGTTATACTTTGATCACCATCGTTTTGAAGATATAAAGTTATAACTACATATTCATAACCTGATGGGGCAGTCGTATATTCATCTATATGCGATGTTGCATACCATCTCCAATCATAAAAACCGGGTACGCTATCTTCTGCAACTGCGAACTCTACAAAACATAATTCCATTAAACAAAGAATTAGGCAAGAAAGGCCTATTTTTATTGCTTTTTTGTGCTCCATTTTATTTTTCCAATTCAAGTTACTCTCTTAACATACGTAATTGCATATTATATGATATAGTATATTTATCTTCTGTGTTTTCGAAGTCAACACTTCATTCCGTCTCTTCTGGTTTCACATCTCAGGGATTTTATCCATAAATCATACCCGAAGGGTATTATCAAAATTAAACGAATCTATGAACTTAAAAGAACTGGGGGGTGCTGAGCAAATGCAGGTTGCGGGTTATATAGAAAAGAAAAATAATGTTTCAAAAAAATATTAAATAAAAAAATAATAAGGTTAAAGCCCAATACTGTTATGCAGAACAGGGAAATAAAATTTTTTAAGTACTCTATATACTGTTGGTGTGTGCAGCATCAGCGGTATTTCTTAAACAAATTCATGATGAACTTTGATTTCCATAATAGTTAACTTGTTTAAAGCTCGGACCCATACCACATAGTCCATATATTGTAAATGAGTATTGGTTGAATTTCCTTTTACTAAGTATACCATTTTTGTTTCAATATCCTAATCTTCAATAATTTTTATATCCTGATGATCTACTGAACTATTAAATATCGTTGAACTATACTCATACTTAAGTCCATCAGCAATCAAATTCTAACCACTTGGATTTGTCGTTATTTTTTGATCATCGTTATTAAATAGAATAGAGTTACAACTAAATATCCATAACCCAGTGGAGCTGCTTTTTGGCATTTTATTGTTACTCGTCAATTAGCTACTACGCCCGCCCAAACACAAGCTCCAATGTCAAAGCAGAAAAGATCCAAACAACCTTGATAAATAATATCTACTTAGGACTATTAACAATATTTTTATAGTCCTGATTGATATGGAACCTTTACAATATTTTTTTTCTTTCACTGTAAAAAAGCAGAACTTTGAACTAATAGTTATACTAACAAAGTTATCTTTCTCTTCCGAATAATTCTATGCATAGATTTTGCTATAAAATCTATGTATTTATGAAAGCTGGATCTATTCATAATTACATAGTCATACAGAAATTCATTCCGGTTTTTCAAAAAGGGCAGGATACTTTTCTTTTAATGATATGAGTAATTCTTCATCTAATTTGGTAGCATGAAGTGTTTTCACTTTTGAAAGCTGGTAAACTGATAGATGCTGAGCTCTTTCAAGGTCAGCTCCTTGAAGATTAGCTCCTTCAAATTTAGCTCCTTCAAGATTAGCCTCTTTAAAGTTAGCTCCTATAAGGTAAGTCCATTTCAGGTTAGCACCTTGAAGATTAGCCCATTGAAAATTAGCCTCCATAAGGTAAGCTCCTTCAAGGTTAGCCCCTATAAGATCAGCCCTTTCAAGTTTAGCTCCACCAAGTTTGGCGCCTTGAAGATTAGCTCCTTGAAGGTTAGCTTCCATAAGGTAAGCTCCTTGAAGGTCAGCATCTATAAGATCAGCCCTTTCAAGTTTAGCTCCACCAAGTTTAGCTCCTTGAAGATTAGCCCCTTGAAGATTAGCCCCTTGAAGGTTAGCCTCTATAAGGTAAGCCCTTTCAAGTTTAGCTCCACCAAGTTTAGCCCTTTCAAGGTTAGCTCCTTCAAGGTTAGCCTCTATAAGGTAAGCTCTTTCAAGTTTAACTCCTCCAAGTTTAGCCCTTTCAAGGTTAGCTCCTTCAAGGTTAGCCTCTTGAAGGTCAGCTCCATAAAGATTAGCTCCCTGAAGATTAGCCCCTTGTAGATCAGCTCCGTAAAGATCAGCTCCTTGGAGGTTAGCTCCTTGAAGGTTAGCCTCTTTAAAGTTAGCCAAATGAAGTTTAGCCAATTGAAGTGTAGCTTTTTCAATGTTGGCTTCTATAAAGTTAGCTCCTTGAAGGTTAGCCTCTGTGAGATCAGCATATAAAAGATTAGCTCCCCGAAGATTAGCTTCTTCAAGGTTAGCTTCTCTAAGATTAGCTTCTTCAAGGTTAGCTCCTTGAAGGTTAGCTCCATAAAGATTAGCTCCCTGGAGATTAGCCCCTTGAAGGTTAGCTCCCTGAAGGTCTTTTCTCTCTGAAATATCCATGAACAATTATCCGCTTTAAACTAAAATAAACATTACTATACTAGGAAGATATCTTCTGCTCTTCAGGATTTAGTTTTTAAAATAATATAGATTCATTTCTGATCAAAATATAAAAATTAAGCGAAAATACAGCATAAGTTGGCTAAACATCAATACTTTGGAAAACAACTTTTTATATATTTAGAAGAATATTAATGGACTATATCATAGTTTATTCACTAAAAATTTTAAAACAAAGGAGTATATTTGCAATTTGAGTTTCCATATTTTACGTATTTAAGCAGAAACCATTATTTATCTAGGAGTCAGAAATATCTCATCATTATTTAGGGATTTTATTTCAGTCTGTATTTTTTATCATTTAAAACATCATGGGTTAAAGCAGAGCTCATTTTAAGTATAGACTTGTTACTAAATTTTAAAAATTACCAAAAATAATGAAAGATTACATAATTAATATCTAAATGGTGTTTGCTCTATAATTAGATATGTTAAACTAATTTTTGTTCATAAACATTTTTTCTAAGAAAAAATTAGAAATAAAATATAATACATAATTACTTTCTGCAGCTTATTTTTAATAAATTAAGAGCTAGAGATAAAAAGAAAGAATTGCCAGAAAAATATTGTTCAGGAAGTATTATTGTTCAGGCAATATACTTTAGGTTGGGATAAGGAACATAACTTTCCAGGCTTTCTTCCAATCATTTTTCAGTTGTTTCCGAATGAGGAATACTGTTAACGTTAAAAAGACTACTGAAATTATCCACCCATCCGAATATAGGTTTAAGGATATAGGTTTACAAAAAATACAACAAAAGTAACACATTTTTTACAAATTGTATCTTAATCGGATAATGTGTGATAAATGCGTGAGTAGAACTTACCATTGAACTATTAAACGGTATTAAAATAAACCACAGTTCTAAATTTATTATAAATAATCTAAGGCTAAAATGGGGAGTAAAATTGCAATTCTATAAGTTTGGAGGGATCAATTGGATAAGCAACTGCAAGTATTATTTATAGGAACTTATGTTCCAAAAGAATGTGGGATTGCTACATTTACTTATGATCTTTTACATTCGGTTTCTGTAGGAAATCACTACATTCATTGTGAAGTTATTGCTTTGATAGATCCTTCTGAAAATTGTAATTATCCAGAAGAAGTTGTTTTCAAATTGAAAGGAACAAGCTCGAAGATTACTACCGAGCTGCAGATTTTATAAATCATTCCGATGCAGACGTTATCTGTCTTCAACATGAATTCGGTCTTTTTGGGGGGGACGCAGGAGATTATATTTTCACTCTTCTATCAGGAATAAGCAAGCCTGTAATAACAACAATGCACACTGTGATCCTGGAGCCTGAATTTGACGAGTATCGAGTATCTACTGAAAAGCTCGTAAGGTATTCCAAAAAAATTGTTGTAATGAGTCAGACTGCAGTCAACATACTGAAAAATAGTTATGCAGTTTCTAAAGACAAAATCCAAGTCATCTTCCATGGGATGCCGGACTATCCGTTTAGCAATTGTGATAAGTATAAAAAGATGCTGAATCCCAAAGGGTCTCCACTTATCCTCACTTTCGGCTTGCTGAGCCAAAACAAAGGTATCGAAAGTATGCTCAAAGCCCTTCCTGATGTTATAAATCAACATCCTGACCTTGTTTACCTTATTCTGGGCGCCATGCATCCTATGATCAAAATAAAATATGGAGAAGCATACAGGCAATATCTTACAAAAATTGTTTCCGAACTTGGGATTGAGAATAATGTAGTATTCCATGATAAGTTTGTAGAAAAAGAAGAACTCTGCAATTATATTCTTGCAAGTGATATTTATGCATCTCCCTATCTTTCCAGAGAACAGATCGTAAGCGGGACTCTGACCTATGCCATAGGCATGGGAAAAGCAATAGTTTCCACTCCTTATTGATAGGCTGAGGAAATGCTTTCCGATAATCTCGGGTTGCTTGTAGATTTTGGAGACACTGAAGGCTTTAAAAAATCTCTTTTATACTTAATTGAAAATCCAGAAAAGTGTAATATTATGCGTCAAAATGCATATGATTTTGGCAGAAAAATGACATGGTGAAACATAGGTAAAGAATATCCTACTGTATTCCATGAAGTTTTAACAACTACACTACCTATCCCAAAATACGAAACATCGTTAATTTCCTTCCAAACAAGCTGCCTGCAGTAAAAGTTGACCAGCTTAAGCTATTGAATGAAAAGCTGGCCATTATACAGCACCACTGTCTAGATGTATCGGCTCTCCATCATGAGTATAACACTGATGATGGGGTCAGAGGGTTTTCCAGTGATCCTAAAAAAGGTGATTTTAACTTAAAATAAAATCAAAAATATAGGGATCCGAATGATTTGATCAATTGGACTGAGAAATCAATAAGCTTAAAAATCTCAAGCTATCTAAATAGTGAATTTAATCACACTTTCTTATGTGCTTGATTTTAATTATCAAGTGCGTAAGTCCTATAATATATATAGAACCAAGTATCAAGGAGTTAAAACTATGGCAACTGCAAATATTCCTTTATTTTTGACAGCAAGAACGATAAATGGAAACAAAGTCATCAATACGGCTAAAGAACATCTAGGAAAGATTGAAGACCTAATGGTTGACCTAGAACATGGTAGAGTAGCATATGCAGTACTCTCTTTTGGCGGGTTCCTGGGTCTTGGAAATAAACTGTTTGCTGTTCCCTGGGAAGCTATTACAGTGAGATCGCATTAGCAACGCCAGCGATGAAACGCAATGTTGTGAATATTTCATCTCTGGTCAAGAAGTAAGTGATACCAAGCCAATTAAAGAAGCTTTTAACTTTTTGATCATAAGATGGTAAACAAGTGATTGCTATTGCTAAATTTTCTAAATTGTGTATAAATGAATATTCAAAATAAGAGGTTTATCAAAATCTTCTATAAAGACTCAAGGGCACGATCAGAATTTGATATGAAATTAATTCGCATTGCTTTTTAGGGACTAAATTAGTACTAAATTTTGAAGATCCCAAAAATAATAAAAAACATAATTAATATTTAATTATTTTTTAACTTAAAAATATTTTATTTAGGAGTAACTTTTGTCCAGAAACCATTTTTCATACAATCAACTCAAAATAACTGCATCAACAAACTCAAAATGTTGGTTTTGTGCAAAGTATGCCAGGAAAACGAGAAGTTAACACTTGTAACACCTTAAATTCTGCCTATTTGGGATATAAAGCCACAGCCTTGATAATTTTCCAAGATTGGAAAGAAACTTTAGAAGAGGGGAAGTACAATGAAAACAAGCATTCGAGACCAAGCAGAAGGTAAGCTTCACAAAGTGAAGGGAGAGATCAAGGAGACAGTCGGGGAACTCATCAATAATTCCCACTTGAAAGCCGAAGGTAATGTTGAAAAGGAAGAGGGCAAGGCGCAAGAAAAGGTAGGTAAAATCAAGAAGTTCTTGGAGAAGTAAAAGGGCAGCGTATTAGGTGTCCGTACCCAATCATCTTATTCCTTTTTCCAGCCTTAGCTTTTTTCTGATGAATTAAAAAACTAGATTTCCAAAAATTGAATAGGTCCATTATATATTAAGATAGTCTATGGGAGTGTGCCCCAAGTTCTGTAAATATAATTGTCTCTGCATCCTCTTTTTTGTGATGAAGAAAAGAAATACAGAATCATTCCGAATTTACAGAACTTTCGATACGCTGTTTGTGTCACTTTAGAACGAACATGAATTCTTCGAACAACATACACAAATTTTCCAAGATTGGAAAGAAACTTTAGAAGAGGGGAAGTACAATGAAAACAAGCATTCGAGACCAAGCAGAAGGTAAGCTTCACAAAGTGAAGGGAGAGATCAAGGAGACAGTCGGGGAACTCATCAATAATTCCCACTTGAAAGCCGAAGGTAATGTTGAAAAGGAAGAGGGCAAGGCGCAAGAAAAGGTAGGTAAAATCAAGAAGTTCTTGGAGAAGTAAAAGGGCAGCGTATTAGGTGTCCGTACCCAATCATCTTATTCCTTTTTCCAGCCTTAGCTTTTTTCTGATGAATTAAAAAACTAGATTTCCAAAAATTGAATAGGTCCATTATATATTAAGATAGTCTATGGGAGTGTGCCCCAAGTTCTGTAAATATAATTGTCTCTGCATCCTCTTTTTTGTGATGAAGAAAAGAAATACAGAATCATTCCGAATTTACAGAACTTTCGATACGCTGTTTGTGTCACTTTAGAACGAACATGAATTCTTCGAACAACATACACAAATTTTCCAAAACAGAATACACAAATAAATGAAAATAGTTGTCGGTTAATATTACTTTCATGCTAGCAACCAAACTTTGGAAATCACATTGTTGTTGTCTGCATATTCGATATGCACATCTAAGTTATTGTTAAAGGCATCACGTAGCAAATTAAACATGCTTAGGTGAGCCAAACGATTATACTCATCGAGGAGCTGGAAACGGTATACAGTATCTGCATTCTGTCTATTGAGCTGTATGAGTACTGAACCATCGGTACTCACTTGGATTAGATTAATTGTTCCATATATTTCTTTTAATAATATCTTATCAACTCCTTCTAACGATGAACATTAAATCCACGATGTATACATAATGCACGTTTTTACAAACAGAGTCGGATGCACAAAAACTTTAAAGGTCATCGATATTCACAAACTCGTCTTTATGTTCCCTTATTAATTCCTTTCCATACTCAATTAATTTAAATCTACTATGTTCAACTATTAGATCATTAATAACCTTGTTATAATCATCTCCAATCGTTCCAATTTTCAGTAATTCTTCGCGAGTTTGCTTTGTTATCTGGATAGTTGTTGTTTCAGGCATTATAGCAATTATAGTTATTATAGAGTGTATAGCCACTCAATTAAAAAAAGCTCTGCTGAAAGTTATGGTGACAAAATAACACATATTTGGTATAAATAAGCATTTTTCTGAATTTTTTCATGACTTTCCTGCAGGATAGAAGGTTTTAGACTTTCTGTGCATTATCATATAAAGATTAGGCATACTGCAAATGAAATTGGAAAAAATGCATAGATCACGGGAGAAAAAAGTTAAATCAACCCTAATTTTTTGTTATCAGAAACCTTAACCAGTTACATGTGATCAAACAGAAATTCATAACTCAGGAGATATTGATTGGGTATATTCTACTAGCTGTCTTGCGAAGTCACAGAATAAATATGCGTTTATTATTTTAATGAATAAATACTATTTAATTTTCAAGTAATAATAAACAATAGCTGTTAACAACATAGGTATTTATGGTGGTTCATATTATACCATTTTTAGATCAGCTCTTATAGTTACATATTGTTTTAGGTAAAATGAATCTTTTTGTTTTCAGGCTTTTCCCTTTTTTGTACATGCAAACCTGCACTCAAAAAACTCAGCTGAAGGTAACTCATGTACTGTGGTTGCAACAATCATGCCATCTCCGATTTCTTTTACGACCATAATAGGCCTTCCAATGTTATCCTTGAGTGCCACATCAGCATCTGTTTCTGCAAAATAACCGTCACATCCCAAAGGAAGAACTATATTTTTTACAAGTTTTTGAGCAGAATGTTCACCCAAAGGCTGAGGGGTGCATGTGTTTTCTTCCATTACGTACTTCAGAGAAAAAGGAAGCCATTCATACTCATATTCTGGGATTAGAGGACTGAATACCAGCAATGTACCTCCTTTTGTCACAAATTTTTCAAGGAATTGTTTGCCATGCTCAAGCACGATACCTGTTTTGGTATATTGCTTATTTGCAAAACCTGTTGGCAAAATCAGAAATCTACAAGCAGGAAGATAAGGTGTACCAAGGGATGTTGAAAGCGCACGACTGCAATTAAGCCCATATTCCACAAACAGTTTTTCAAAAAGTAGAGGGCTATCCCAGAGCAAAATCACATCATTCATGAAAGAGGATCTGAAACTTCATATATGAATGTATTTATATGGTTCGAAAAATTAAGGAATCAATCAGCTTAGGACTCAATTCCAATTATTTCAGACTCAGAGAGAGAGGTCGGACTAAAGATCTCTCCGAATTCGAACACGATCATGTGGGGATTGGTAGTGGTTGTAAAAGGATGACCAATTGACTTAAAAATATTTAGATAATACATTTTAATACATTCACACACTTTTCGATTTGAATAGTCATGGATCAATTTTACATATTCACCCCCCTTTTCAGTGCAAATTTCAATATCAGTTCCGATACCATCTGTAAGGTAAAGTTCTTTGAAAATTTTAATGTTCTCGGCAAGGGTGAAAGCTGCCGGTGGCTTGCCTACAGCTAATTCAAAATTTCGTGTCATTTCAGCCACAGAAGGGATTTTTTCGGAGATCAAAGCTTCAAAAATTCTCCTGTTTATGCTTAGCCGCTGGTAGTTCTGCTGCCTGTATTTTTTGATGAGGTTTTTCCAGAAATCTGGTCTTTTCTGGACTTCTCTGAAAGTACCTTCCATTGGCCCAAAGTGATCCTCTACACCCTTAGGAACCTTTTGATGATCAAGGAATTCAAACCTCTTGAAGTACACGTTTGTTACGTTGGATTTACTGAATAATCCTTGGACATCAAGTTTCATCTGTTTTGCCATAAAAAGAGCCAGGCTATGGGCCATTACTTCCCGGAAACAGGAATTCCCATTTGAGAGAGTAAGGTTTGCAGCTTCAGGCTCGAGATCCTGATCACATTCCACGTTAAACTTAATTTTCCAGCCAATTCTCTCATTGAGCGAGTTTAGATAATTGACAATATCAGGAATTTTTTTAATTTTATAAGGATTAATTAGTTCGTATATAATTGATTCATCCATCAATAGTCCTGAAGTTTTCTTAATAAGCCACTCAAGCAGGGTGTGATGGACAAGCAGAAACCCTTTTTCTTCAATTAACTCATTTCGAAATTCTGCATACTTTGAATCGGTAGTTGAAGTTGTATCTCCATTTTCACCAGTTTTCCCAGCCAAAGTCAGACAGGCAGTTTCTATAGCATCCCTTATTGCCGCACTTAGATTTCCGTCATTTTTTTCAAGAAAGGGCTTTAATTTATCCACGTAGCACTGATCAATCGAAATATTTTTTCGGACTATCAAACGGATTTCCTCTTCTGCCTTTTTTATATTACAAATGGCTCAAAATTTTTTCATGACTAAAATATCTTTATTTTTGTAAATCAGATAGTTAATTGGAGCTCCTACTTATTAATTTTTTTGCTACACTTAATTGCTAAAAACATATGTCAATAAGGACTAGATTCAAAGATTAATGGAAAAACAATTACTAACTATCAAATAGATATATAAATAAAAAATCAAGATCCAATCATTAAACATAAATATAATTATATTGTTAAAGTTTAACGAATTTTGAAGCTAATATATTTTGAGAAATTAGAAATTTAAGATATAAATATTTACACTTAGTCACTAAAAATTTAATACTAGCTGACAGCAAGAAATTTGTATACTCAACTATGAAGGGCGAAAATTGCTTATTAACAGATCTCTCAAACTTAAAAATAATCAGATTATATATGCTCATTATATCGAAAATATGTCCTGCTTTTCAAAATATTTTTGAACCAAACTCGAACAATTTGAGAATAGCATTTTCGCCACAAAATCTGTGTGCGATTTTTAAATTCATCTTTCTACAATCTATATTTCTTAAAATATCATTCAAAAACGTGGTAACAGAAATTAATTTGCTATAAAAAACAACCAGTTCGCCTAGGAAAAATTCATAGATATGCTTGCCTGCAACTACTTCTAAAAAGACATTCATATTTGAAATTTCTGATGAGATAAAAACTTCATAGAATTTTGTGTTAATAGTCGCTACAAATATCTATAAAGCCCCAGAGCTTCACTAATTTTAACTTTCTAATCAAAGTTGTGATATTGAACCTAACAGCAGCAACGGTATATATTTGCAGTACACATTTGATTGAAGATTACTCTTAGAACATGCTTTCTAGCTTATATTCTACAGATTCGTACTGGCACGGATTACCGCAAGCCACGAACATTTTCCCTGAGCAGGAATCATGATTACCAAAGCTTGGGTCGAAGTCTGTGGAAGTAGTTTAGTTTCATCCAGGTGTCTATATATTGAATTCGGATAATTATTGTGATCAGCCAGGATTTCCAGCATTAAATTTGGGGTAAGTTGGACGTAGTTCAATTCCCTCAGCCCATTTTATCCAAAGAAGAACAAAGGGAACATCATCGAACAAGTCGAAGTTCTGTCCTAGGAAGGTTTTTCCACTTTTTACAGCCTTACAGGTAATTGCGAAGGATTTGCATAGGCCAGGAACCCTGGCAACATAAAAAAATATCAACTCCATTGTGGCTAGTATCATCAAAAACTCCTCAAAGCTTATACACGTACCTGCATCAATGCCCTTGAAGAACTCTATTGCATTAGGGTCTAAATTCTCAACCAGAGGCAAAAACTAATTGATGCTGTCAATAATCTGCTCTTTGCTTATCTAGACTGCTGGCTAATCTCGAAGTCCGTACCCGGACATTGATAACTTTGAGTGCCTTTGCTTCTTTCATGATTATATATACCTCTTTATTTTACTTTGTAATAGTCACGTAGATGTGCTATTTACTTATTTTCGCTTGATTATTAACACTGATAGTGAAGTTTACGATATACACTGACTTGATCTTTATTTTGTACTTAGGACTTACTCACTTGATGACAAAATCAAGCATTATATCCATTATTGCTAAAATCCACATTTTAGATATTTTAGGGGTTAATTCTATTGATTTTATATTAATTGCTTAAGGTCTGATATCTTTTAAATAAGATAAGACCTGAGTGGAGGGAAGCCATTAAAACCTACAGAACTGTAGCTTTGAGTGTATGCGCCGGTTGTAAAAATATATACTTTGTTGCCTTCTTTCATCGTATGCGGAAAAGAATACTTATGGTGTTCGTAAAGGATATCCATGCTGTCGCATGTTGGACCGGCAAGGATTACTTCTTCAGCACAACCTTTTTTATCGCAAAAAATAGGGTATTTAATACATTCATCAAGAGTTTCGATTAGGCCTCCAAACTTGCCAATATCGAGATAAACCCATTTATACTGGTTAAATCTGGCTTTCCTGGAGATCATTACGACTTCACTTACGATTACACCGGCATTGGCGACCATAGAACGCCCCGGTTCAATAATTATCTCAGGGAGCTTATCACCAAAGTCCTCAAGTAAAAAACGGCGAATTTCTTTGAAATAGGTTTCAAGGTCACTTGCCTTTGCCTGATATTTTGCAGGAAAGCCTCCTCCAAGGTTAATCATCTTGAGATGGATACCTTTTTCAGCAACTGCTTGAAAGAGATACTTGCATTTTGAAATGGCATTATCCCATTGACCAATATCTCTCTGCTGGGAACCAACATGGAAAGAAAGTCCGTAAGGCTCAAGCCCCAGTTTTTTTGTCTCCAGAATAAGCTTGTATATGATATCAGGATGCGCGCCAAATTTCCTTGAAAGGGGCCAATCAGCGCCGTCGCTTTCTGTAAGTATTCGAAAAAAGATTTTGGAACCCGGAGCATTTTTAGCTAATTTTTTTAAATCGCTCTCTGAATCACTAACAAAAAGTCTCATCCCTTTTTCATATGCGTAGGCTATATCTTTTTCTTTCTTTATCGTATTGCCATAACTCATTCGTTCAGGTTCTACTCCAAGCCTGAGTAGTTGATTAAGTTCATAAACCGTTGCTACATCAAAATTGGACCCTTGCTTTTTCAGGGCAAGAACAACTTCATCCATAGGGTTTGCCTTTACGGCATAATGAATTTTTGCGAAAGGCATGTGTTCAATTAAATAATCATAACTTTTCTTTATCTCCTCCAGATCAACAATCAAAAAAGGTGTCTCTTTACCATGAGAAAATTTTTTGATTTTGTTAAAGGCATCTCTTGAAAAAAATTCTTTCTGTGGAAAATGATAAGGCTCTTTTCTCATATTTATTCCCAAACTATCTTGCAGCTAATAAAATAAGATACTTTCTAATATTTTTTTAGGATTGTACAAATTTACTATTAATTCTACCAGCAATTGACTAAAATCAATAAAAAACCCAAAGAAGTAATAAAAAATTTTTACAACCTGTTTAAACCTGTTTCCTGTTATCTGGGGACCTATATAAGATTAATAATTTATCCAATGTAAGATGACCAAAACCTACTCAAGAAAATGCCTTAAATCGTCCTAGTATCGATCTGTTCTATTTTATTTAATTAGCTTAGGTGAGCAAACTATCTAAAATGTCAAAAAAGTTGGTTTTATGAGCTCCAAGTGCTTCTATAGCCTTCTGATTAATGAGTGTTGGTAAATGTATAGATTGTGCTTGCATTGACTCTGTAAGTTGTTCCAGCTAGAAAGGTATGGCACTGCGAAAAAGGAAACTATTCAAAATTGTGCTTAGGCTGCTATAAATATACAGATTATTTTTAACAAAATCTCTCATCAACCAGACAACGCTTGTGACGGTAAAGAGAGTCTATGAAGAGTCTCGTAAAGTAAGGGTCTGACAAAAGTTAAATTGTAAAAGAGAACTTGAACAAGATGGAAATGCGCTTATTAAGTATATAATGTTAATCATTGTTGGTCTATAAAAATTAAGATAGAGGAAAATAAAATATCTAAATTCTTCAAAAAAAGTAGAATTTTAAATTTTGAAGCAAGTTAAAGTACAAAAGGGCTCAAAGAGGCGTAAGCATTTGTAAGTTAATGAAAAATAAACACTAAGTTTCCAAGGTCTACTTTAGTACTGTATGCTGCAAGAGAGTGTTCTAATCCCTTTTAGAGTGGAGACAGCGATAACGGCAAACTTGCGACAAAACTGGCATCTTTCATTGCCTTCCTGACATATTCCACTACATGCAGTTGAACTCCCGACTTGCTGGCAATAAAGTCATCTGCAGCGCCGCTCCAGATACCTTAGAGTATGTCGTCCAACTTTAGATAAGATAAACCAATTAACTTTTCGTTAGGCATGCTGTCCCCAAATAGATCAGCAGAAGATTTCTTGTTCACGATGTGATCAGGTACCCCGATGTGTTTTGCCAGTTGTTTTATCTGCGTTTTGTATAAGTGCGACATGATAGAAATATCACAGGCACCATCGCCATACCGGTCGTACATGCCCATAGTTAACTCGAAATTGTCATCGGTGCCCACCAAAAGGTAATTTTTGAGAGCGGCATGGAAATACAATACCGTCATCCTTATGTGTAATTTTGCGCCCCCTACAGCCAGAAAGTCCCTGACAGATGGGAAACATGCACCGACAGTCGCCGTTTGGCTGAAGTGCTCAGGCACCTTCTCACTGACTATGGTAACACTTTTACTTTTAAGGGTCTCCTCTATGAACTTCCTGTTAGATGCCTTTTCGTGGGAAACGATGTCTTAAGCACCCAGCTTTTCTAGAAGTGGAGAGATAGCGATTTTCTCATAGGGTATTCCGAGGCTCTTAGCCAAGTTCATGGCGTCATCATGTTCTTCGGGTTAGAGTCTTGCATTGGCGGTATCAGGCCCATAACCTTGTCCTTGCCTAGTGCCTCGACGCACAGGTCTGCAACCGTCGATGAATCCAGACCCTCCGACAGGCCCACCAGCACGCCGTCCTTCCCAAAATTTGGTACCTAGTTCCGTACAAACTCCACAATGTTTCCGCGAGCTTTTTCCACGTTAAATGCAAGACAATCCGAGAAGCTTAACCGTTCTTTTTCTACTTCTATCATAAGAAACACTTCGAAATCGTATTTTTTTGCCGATTATATAAGTCAACTACTCTAAGCTAAGACTTAGGTGCTTGCTGTTACCGCAGTTATTATCCAAATCAACATATTCAATATTTAATGATAATTCAACCTAGGTAAAACAATATTAATAGCTCTCTTCGCAAAAATCCACTGATGCATGCCGATTCATGGAGCAAAATTTCACTGGATTTATTTATCTAATTTTTGACTATTAATCAGTTTTTATTGGCATTTCAACTGATTTTTAGTAGGCTGGCTAGTTCCTTTATTTTCATCTATTTTTAGCCTTCCTAAGATAAATATAGCAACTTTTGGCTTTCTAACGTAGCATATGTTTTAATAAAACTACTATTTTCTGCACAATTAGGTAAAAATATCCTATAATTTCGGCTGAAAAATGAAAAAATACAGAATGTTATCCACAAAAACCCATGCGTCAGTAAAACAATAAAGACAAAAACTTAATCAGCATAACTATTGATTCTTGATTCTATTTCTTGTTGCAAAAGAAATGAATGAAGAACCAAACATATTTTACAGAACTTTCGGTACACTATCTCAAAAAGGTAATGTGAGATGTACTTTTATTTATTTGTGCATATTCTTCAAAAAATATCATGTTCGTTTTATAGCGGCAGTGATTTAAATTCAAAAGTTCCAGTCTTCAACAGTAAATAAGTTGTTTTAAATATAAATAAGTTAGTTAATAAAGATTTTTGGGGAGGTTTTCATCCCACAGAAAATTCCAGGGTATTCAACTAAAATAAAATCAAAACAAATTGAAGTTGCCAACTTCTTAGTTGGGTTGTTTATAGCCTCTATTATGTGCATTATCATAATGAAAATAAAGGGAAATAATCCCTGAAAAGAAGATTCTAAAAGGTGAAAAAACATCAAGTCTTTTTAAGATAATTCGATAAACTTCTGATTTCAAGAGACATCTATATATAACATATAAATGCAGAACGCAATTTATGGCTTTAGAGAATTAATCTCAACTTTATTTACAAAACAATATTCCAAAAATAAAAAATAACTTGACTTTCGAGCAGCGTGAGTTAGCTGTTGCCCAGCTAAGAAAGTTGTTTAGTCAAGGAGGACAACTTCTTTTTAATCCTCAAATTAAACTGCCTAATAAAACCCATTTAAATGAGACTTTTTAACCCTTCATGCAATTCCATCTCACCCTTCCACCAGCCAGAAATTTTTGAAATATCTGCCAGTGAATCCCTAACATCACCGGTCCTTGGAGCCACGTGTAATATCCTGCTAGGAGATTCAGTAAGTTTAATAATATTTTCAGCAAGTTCGCGAACGGTCACACTTTTTCCCAAAGCCACGTTGAAGACCTCCCCATCCCCGTATTCGAGTGCTAAAGCATTTGCCCTGACTACATCTTTGACATGCACGAAATCTCGACTTTGAAAACCATCCCCATAGATAACAAGGTCTTTTCCTGCACTTGCCCTATCCAGGAAAATAGGTATAACAGCTGCGTATTGAGATTTAGGATTTTGACGAGGACCATAAACATTGAAGTACCGCAAGCAGGTTGTTCTGAGCCCTTGGTCCTTATAATACATCCTTGCCAAGTACTCACCATCGAGTTTGGAAATAGCATAAGGAGAAGTCGGCTCAGGGTACATATCTTCACTTTTTGGAAGGATCGGGTTGTTTCCATAAACAGCGGCTGAAGATGCAGTTACAAATTTATTAACTTCAGCCTTAACGCAGGCCTGTAACACATTGAGTGTTCCAAGAGTGTTGACCCGGAAAGCCTCAGCAGGTCTTTCACAGCTTAGAGGTACGGATACAAGAGCTGCTTCATGGAAAACATAGTCCATTCCCGAAACTGCTTTTTCAACTGAAAAATAATCACAAATGTCTCCCAGGACAAACTCTATATTTTTAGACTTTATAATATTTTGGATAAAACCCGTGGCAAGGTTATCTATGATTCTGACAGTATGCCCAGCTTCTGCAAAATACTCAGCTATATGGGAGCCTATAAAACCTGCTCCCCCTGTAACCAACACTTTCATGCTTCCAGGAAAGGGGAAATACAAAATAAAATTTTCTATGCCTATCCTGAAATTTATGGGATTGGGTTGAAATATTTAGGAATATGCCAAAAATAACTCAGGGTGAGAAGATATCAACTGATAAAAAAATTGTTCATCTGATAACAACCTATCTATAAGGAATATACATGAAAAAAATCATAACAGATAAAAAAATATGGATATGAAAATAAAATCTTGATAGATGAGTTTATCAAACTCGAAATTAAACTTTCAAAATCGAAAATAATATACTATATACTGTTATAGGATCTAAAAGTATATCTCCTAATTTTCTTGCAACATGAACACCTGAAACGATAAATATGGTTCGAAAAAGCTGCAAAAGATATCAAATTAATGGACTAAGTAAATAAGTATAAATTCAAAGAAGATAGATTATAAAAAATTTTATTAGTGGTGAAAATGGCAGAAAGAAGACAAATTCCTAAGGACCTGCTCATAGTTGCAGGTCTTGTACTTTTTATTGATATCTTAGTGCTTGTACCTGCGCTTAATGGAAGCTTCCTACGAACATATTTAGGCATTCTACTAGTGCTTTTCTTGCCAGGTTATGCCCTGACTGGAGCCATCTTCCCGGCAAAAAAAGATATAGAGGGAATTGAGAGAGCTTTAATCTCCCTAGGACTTAGTATTGCAATAGTCCCAATAATGGGACTTGTACTGAACTATACTATATGGGGAATCCAGGAAATTACTTTACTGACTAGTCTTTCGATTTTCATACTCCTAATGTGCGCAATTGCATACCATAGGAGAAGCTTGCTACCTGAAGAAGAAGCTTTTGAAGTTCCATTCAAAGCTTTTTTCCTGAGAATGAAAACTGAAATCCTGAAAAAGCCCGAATCTAAAATTGACAGAGTTTTTGCAGTTATCTTGGTCCTTTCTACACTTGCCTCTGTTGTCGGCCTGGCCCATATAGTCGGAAATCCAAAAGAGAGAGAGCACTTTACCGAGTTTTACATCCTTGGAGCTAACAAAACAGCAGATGGCTATCCTACAGATTTAGTACTGGGAAAAAATGGAATGGTTATTGTAGGTATAGTGAATCACGAATACAGGCCAGTAGATTATACAATGGAATTGAGACTTGAAAATCAATCTTTGCCTCTTCCAAAGGACCAAAAACAAATAAGCCTTGCACATAATATGTCCTGGATTGAACCAGTGACTTTCACCCCACCCTTCAGAGGAAATAATATGAAGCTAGAATTTCTTCTGTTTAATGAAACCGAAAAGAAAACTCCTTACAGAAATTTACATATTTGGATCAACGTTACTAAGGAGACCTGAAAATGGCATCAGTGGACTCGTCGCCGTCTGAGATCGAAGTAGGAAAAATCGCTTTGCCGGAACTGGTAAAAACCTTTGAAATTTTAACCGAAGAAAAGATCGGATTCTTGAAAAAGATGTTCTACGCAGGGACCCCTATAATTACGATTATTTTTTCCGAATTGTTGATTTTCGAAGGAAGGTTAAAAGAGGCTTCTATAGCTTACACCTTGCTACTATTGATCCTTTCATTTTCTACAACAGTTACGAAAAAACAGGAAGTACGCGAAATTCATCAGGCTTTTCTGCTTCTGCCAATCTTTCGCCTGGTAAACCTTTCAATGCCGATTTTTTCCGAGATTAATCTTTACTCTTTTGTATTCATTTATGCGCCCATGACAATTCCTTTAGTAATCGCTATCGGCAATCAGAGGATCACAATTGAGAAAAAGAAAGATACATTCAAGAAAATACTGAGCCAAGTTCCTCTAGCCGTTCTTGCAGGCTTGGTTTTTGGGGAAGCAGAATATATATTAAGTGGAAACAGGAGCCTTATCCTGGACATCTCGCCGGCAAATATACTTTTATTCATAATCATAATGATATTCATAGTAGGTCTGATAGAGGAATTTATTTTCAGGGCAATCCTCCAAAAAAGGCTGGAAAAGTTCTTAGGGCCAACAGGTGGAATCCTTCTAGCAAGCCTTCTTTTTGGAATAATGCACTCTGGCTACGGTACTTCCCTCGAAATGGTATTTGCTTTCCTTGTAGGGGGTTTCCTTGGCTATTGTTTTTATAGAACCCAGAGCCTTGCATTTGTAATAATGATTAATGGCTTGATAAACATTTTTTCCTTTGGGATAATTCCAACATTAGGCCCAGGACTGGGATTTATATAAAAATGTGGTATTCTGAGCAAATTTAGGGACTACTGCACTTGAAAAATTAAATTCAGAGAAGATGAAACTCAACTACAGATTCAGCAATAATAGTAGACAACTGCAGGAAAATTAAGGGTCAAATAAAAAATATTGAAAATAGAATCACACTGAAGCCAAAAATATCTCATATCCACTTTATGGAGCCAAAAACTTCGGACTTGCAACCTGCATAGCAATGATCTATATCAATAAATAACAATATACTCAATTAAAAATTTTCCGTTCGAAGACACCTACTCCTTTAAAACTACAGACAGATATCCTGCTTCAGAAAATTCATGTAAAAAAGAGTTAAAGACCAGTTCAGTAAGCTAAACTTCAACGACCTAGTGCTGGGTTTTTATAAGAAACTGAATTTTTTGTAATCCTAATTCGCCATTTTTTTTTGTGTTGAAAGGAGATCTCCATATTTCAAAGGAGTGAAGAGTAACATCATGGTCAATAAATTCCGGATCCATTTTGTATCTTCTATTTGACAGACTATTTTCTATCTCTTGATCGTTATATTTCTCAAATTTTGATCTAATTATTGATATGAAATTGACAGATTATATGAATAACATGATAAAATATGGAAATATTGTGTAAAATTAGGATAATAAAAATGTGAAAGTAGAACAAAAAACCCATATTTAATCATCTTTTTTAGGTTTTATGGTTAGAAACTTAGAAATTTGAGATAATTTTTGCAAGCCGGAATTGCTTTTCGATGAAAATATAGACTTCATTCCATAATTAACCAGAAAGAAAAAATCGGATCAAGACATAAATTAGCTGGAAAAATATAGCCAAGAATCCCGCAAAGAAAAGAAATGAGGTAAATAGAAATCCTCTTCATTACTCCAAAAATATGCGCATTTCCTATTATTTAATTGATGTTTTCAAGATTAAGCTTTAAGTGTAAAGAATACATACAGTTAATCCATTGAAAAATTATGTTTCCATCTCACTGAAATGTAGAGCAAAAAAAGCTGAGAAAGAGCATACTATAAATAAAATCAATCAAATAATGTAGGACGACAAAAAAGACCGTCATTACACTAATTCACTAGTCATAAAACATCTTCTTTTGACCCTATAAAGATCCAATAAGTGTGCGTTTTTTCACATTTTTATAACCATTGTGTTATAAAATATTACTATATTCTCCCACTAAAAAACGACGTAAGAAACAATATTGAAATCTAATGAGTACATTAAATTTGTTGATAACAGCCTCAAAACTATTAAATCTTTATAATGAACATTTTTTTCTGCAAATATTCCAAACATGTTTATACCCAACAGCAACTTCTTGTTAAAGTTTCATAGAAGGGGTACATTAGCGCTAATATAGTGATGTGTAGAACTTATTGATCTACTGAAAGAAGAAAAGAAAAATTTGATCTTAATAATTAAATCTTAATAAGAATCCCCATTTTACTACCTTCAAAAGCTTGTATCCAGAATTTTTTCTTCTATATTTAACCTTCCTTTGTCGAAAACTCTAAAGTTGTTTTGCTCACATGGAGAAATGAAATCTATTAGACAATTGGATAAAAAAATCCCAATGTTTTGTGATAGCTAAACGATATGATTCAGAAAAAATCCATTCCCTAATTAGTAGAAGAAAGAAAATCAGATTCAATCACACATTTAAGAAAAAGAAAGATAAAGAAAACTTGTGGAAAATGCAGAAGACAGATGTGCTTAATATTTGATAAAATTAAATACAATCAAAGAAATACGGCGGAGACAATGTCCCTATTGTCAAAAGGAAATTTAGAGAAGTACTTAGGGCAGAAAAGTTCCATAGCAAATCAAATAAGTAAAACTTAAACTGATAGTCTATAGCCTAAAAAAATAGTAGAAATAATTTGCATTGAATTAAGGATTCCTACAGAGTCCTTCTTCCACTATTAATCTGTGACTTTAAAACTCACAGGAGAAAACAGAATTGTTAATATTATATACTATAGAACATACGTAATTTAGTCTCTGCTTGCAGTGACATACTTATCAATTTTCCCTGATCTCCGGATAAATTATTTGAGAACGGGATCACAATATTTAAAATTCCTATCCATTAATTCAATAAAGGAGAATAAAGTGTGAATTGAAAATGAAGAAGGAGAAATGAATGTACTTAGAAATTGCGATGTTTGCCTATTTTGTAGTTCTCTTTCTGACCCTTCGGGATGTCCGGATCTTTAAAAGGACAGGCTATCGTTCCTACAGGAGAGGAGCCCTTAAGGGACTTGCAGCTTCTACAATGATACTGATAGGAGCAATTATTGTTGGGACAAATATAAATCTAGGCTTGCTTATTGTATTTATAGGGCTCTATATTAATTGCAAAGGAGAAAGAGAACACGTTTTCACTGATGCAAGCACTCTTGATCGTTTACTTGGAAAAACGGATTATGTAAAAAAAAGTAAAGATTAAATCCAAAAACAAAACTAGAATTTATTTATTTGAATCTTCACAAACTCAGAACCATTTTAGATTTATTGATTGATAAAAAAGTTATAAAAATGATTGAATTTTTGTCCTTTCTTGGCCTCTATTTATCACAATTGAGATTAATCACTAGTTATTTTTATACGTGTATCAACTGAGAATGCCTCAATATCAACAATCTTTCTTTCATAAACTACTCTATTTTCGTACTTTTTTAATCTCATAAATCTAATTATTTGAAATCAGATGCTGCATTATTGTGGCAATTTTCTTTGCTAGAGTAATAATTGCTTTTGCTGGATGTAATCGAAAGAAAATTGTCTTATTACTTGATATTTTTATAGCAGAAAAGAATACAAAATTCACGATCTTAAAAATATGACAAATGTAAGGTGATTTTATACTTACGCTAACATAAGTTATTAAAATTTTATTACAAAGGATAATAATAATTCGAGAATCTAGTGTATTAAGCATAATGAAGATGGAAGAAGTAATAAATGTAAAAATACGCATGCAGATTAGGAATAAATATGGAGTCAAAGTGAACATTAAGAAGTCTACTAACTATTAGATATTATCAAAAAATCAAATGGATGAAAATTATCGTTAAAATTATTTGTTTCTTAGTTATATTTCCACATATATTATAGTATAATAATTATAGTATATAGATATAATATGCATAATGATATGCAATTGATGCTTTAAAAATTGAACAAAATTTATCAAGAGTTAGAGGCATAAAGAAATGGAGAAACAGTTATTTAGCAACGAAAGTAAGAAGTTAGCTATTTTGCTAGTGGTCTTTTTTTCAATTTTCGTTTTATCTGTAGCTTCGGCAGCTCCTGTACAAAGTTCATCGCCGAAAGCGCCATATGCATATATTACGAACGACGGCACCAACAATGTCTCGGTTATTGACACATCCACTGGCTCTGTTATTGCCACTGTGGATGTAGGATCATCACCTGAAGGAGTCATGGTCACCCGTGATGGAACAAAAGTATATGTTGCAAACGAAGGCAGCAACACTGTATCTGTAATTGACACTGCCACAAAAAAGGTCACAGAGACGGTAAATGTAGGATTTTGTCCTGCGGGAGTTGCGGTAACTCCGGATGGAACAAAGGTATATGTGACGAATTCAGGAGATAACAATGTCTCTGTAATTAACACAGCAATCAACAGGGTTACAACGGCAGTGAATGTAAGCGGTGAACCTGAAGGAGTTGCAATCAACCCAACGGGAACAAAGGCATATGTGGCAATCTACGATACCAACAATGTCACAGTAATTGACACAGCTACAAACACGGTCACAGCCACTGTGAATGTGGGACTCGGGCCAAAGGGCGTCGTGGTCACGCCAAGTGGAAAAAAGATATATGTGACGAACCAAGAAAGCGGTAGTGTATCTGTAATTGATGCAGCTACAAACACTGTTACAGCCACGATAGATGTAGGAAGCACTCCTTGGGAAGTTGCAGTCACACCTGATGGAACAAAGGTATATGTAGCGAATGAGGGGAATGGCAGTGTATCTGTAATTGATACATCCACTAACACTGTTACAGCAACAGTATCTATAGGATCTAATCCTGTAGGAGTTGCAATTACCCCTGATGGAACGAAGGTATATGTGACAAATCCTGGGGACAATACGGTCGTTATAATTGACACTGCAAAAAACACTGTTACATCCACGCTGAATGTAGGAAACATGCCTTTTGCCTTAGGAGAATTTATAGGAGGACCTGCAGCATAAAACTCTTTTTATAATAGCCACATCCAAAAAAATGCTACAACAGCGGTACCTGTAAGAACCTCTCCTATTACCTTTGACCAGTTAATAGTCTGGAAACCGGTCAAAAAGATTTGTTATAGTCAGTCTTTCCTTCTGGAAAAGTACCGCTCAACAATGAAATTAACGTAGTTATTATACATGTGCATCTGTTTCTTGATCTTAAAACTTTGGCGATAACAGCCCTTCAACAAATGTGAAGGTGTGCATAAATACAATACGTGGGGAATCATACTTTACTTTAATACCCAAAACCTCTGAATACAGTAGTCCTACAAAGCTGAAATATATCAGAGAAAATTTTGATAAACATTTAAGTATTTAAGTATTTGAGATTTTTTATCTCTTACAAAGAATTCTTACTTATGAAAACTCTTACTGCTTTTGTTCTTAAAGGAGAATACAAACTTCTTAAGTCGTTTGGAGCCAAACTTTACGAAATTGATTCCTTAATTGATTGAAAAATCCTTTCTTATAATTTTTGAGCCCGTATAATAAAAATCTTCAAGAAGCCTACATGAAGATGAAGCAATCGCTTATTTTAAAATACTTGTTCTACAGCAAAATAATGATCTTTACGACTTTGAAATTGCGAAACAAAGTAATGATCGAATTTCTATCAGGAAATTTCTTGGTTTTCCTCAGTACATACTAGAAAGTGACACAATTTTATTATTAAGAAAGAAAATTAGTGGTAACTGCAAAGAAGAATAAATATAGAGACAATTGCAAAGCCAACTTTATTGCCTTGGCTTCAAAATAAAAAAGGGAATAATTCAGGATGCTACCTTTATCCATTTAGATTCGGACATTCAAAAGCGGATAAAACCTCGATAAAACGAAACAAAAACATTTACGCACTTGAAGTCCATGATCAAGAGCAATAGTCTATGTGGTTAATGAATGCTTAGATACTTATTAAAAATCAAATTAAAATGTTTCTGCACATAGTTTTTATTTTAAAACTTATGTATAGAAAGGTGCACTTCAGCAAAGCGATCATTAATTTCAAATGTTTTAGGATATTGATTGCATCAGGTCTATGACTAGTTCTTATTTTTACAAAAAATTATGCATGCTCCTCCAACCTGATTAGAAAGTTCGAATGGATCATATTTTTTATAGGGATTAATTATTAGTGTTTTTGCAGTTTATTGATCTCATATGGCCGAGAAAAAAATTGATGAATCTTCACTCAAAAACAAAGGTTTTCTGCCGCAGAGACAAGAGAATATGTTTTCAATGCGGCTTAAAGTTGTAGGTGGAAGGGTGGACGCAAAAAAATTACGGGCAATCACGGATGTTGCAGAGAAATACGGCTCTGGTTACGTTCATTTAACTTCAAGACAGCAGATTGAAATTCCTTTTGTCAAACTTGAAGATGCGGAAAAAGCGAGTTCTGAGCTTGAAATGCAGGGGATTTTGGGGGGTTCTTCTGGGAAAAAAGTAAGGGCAATTGTTGCCTGTCATGGGAACAGTGTCTGTAAATATGGGTTAATTGACTCCCAGAGACTAGCCTACAAGATCGATGAGAAATATTTCGGAGAACCTGTCCCTAAGAAACTCAAAATTGCAGTCACAGGCTGCCCTTCTGCCTGTGTAAAACCTCAGGATAATGATTTTGGAATTATGGGTGCTGCAAAACCCGAAATTCTTGAAGAGAATTGTATTGGCTGCGGAAGCTGTGAAAAAGCTTGTAAAATGGAAGCAATAACCATCAAGGAAGAGAAAGTCAGGATAGACAGGGAAAAGTGCGTTCTTTGCGGAGCCTGTATTGCAGCTTGTCGGAAAGATGTATTGAGAGCGGAAAAAATCGGATATACGATTTTTGTTGGAGGCAGTATGGGACGCAAACCAAGGCACGGAATTAAAATTATTGAACTTATTAGTGAAGAGCAGCTATTTTCGATTCTGGAAAAAACTATTGATTATTACAGAAAAGAAAGCCTTGATGGAGAAAGATTAGGAGAACTTTTTGACAGGCTTGGGATTGAAAAATATATGGATGAAATTATCCCCTAAAATTATCTAAAAAGTCATAATAGTCTATAGACTTAGAACAACCTGTAATGTACACCAACCTATAGGCTTAACTACAAATATGTTGATGGAGCTAAAAGTTACCAATGATCAGCTCGAACTTTACCAGGGTAAAGTTATTATCAAAAGGAGGGAATTTGGCGGGAAATTACATTTTGGGTTCACAAAGGAGACAAAATAATTTATTTGAACTGATATCCAAAATAAAACTTAAAGAGCCTTGATTATGGTGGGATATATAGAGTTTATACATCCAGGAAACATCGAACGCACAAAAGACTTATTTTTTGGGAAACTAAAGTAACTAATGACGAAAATACCGTTTCATCTCATAATACAGAATTGATCTTGTCAAAAGAATAAAATTGGAAATTGGGAATAGGATCCTAAATTATTTTCAAACACTTATAAGTTCAAATTCAGACTATCTGGACAAAATAAGGAAAAGCTAACCAATAATGTTATGATAGCCCAATTACAAGGAAGAATATGAAGCTAAGAAAAAAGAAATTTTAGGTATTTAGGGTTCTGCTAAGTTTTCTTCTTTTGAAATTTTCGTAACTTCAATATATTTGACCAGATTCTGTTTTAAAATTTGTATATTATCAATTTGAGCTTCGTCAAGATTGAATTTAAATAATCTCGACTTACCGAACTTGTTTACTTTAAGCATTAATAATGTCGTTTGATGCAGCTATCAACGTCTTCTCGCTTGTTGGCGAAAGAATTCAAATAATTTTTAACCGAGTAATCATCAGGTTCATCGAGCTTCGTTAAATTGATTTAAACTTTCACAGGTGTTATATTATAGCCTACAAGATAAGTTTATGAATAAAACACTCAACATTTGTGGACCTACACTCAATGCAGTTCTTGATGATGGGATATAAATAAAAGTTCCAGGTGCTGAAGCAGTTGCAACTATTATACAGACTTTAAAAAAATAATATGCAAAAAATCTTATAAATTTTTATATTATATACATGTAAAATTTCGTTAAATTCCTAAATTTCATCATGCCCCACATATTAATAAACATCATGAAGTTGACGAATAATAAAAACAAGATCTAATAAAGCAAGTAGAAAGGCATACCTTCATAGCAGTTTTAGGAATCACTGCGCTAGCTTTTTTAATCCTAATGAGTATCGCAAGCGCAGCGTAATCTTCAAATGCTTCAAACTCCAGCGGCGATTTTTTTAAAGAACATCTATGAAAAGGATATAAAAATCCAGGAAGCACTTTGAGTTAACCCGCGCAGAATAAGCATGGTTGGACCAGTAAAGGAAATACTCCAAATTTTTTAGGCAAATGCAATTAAGCAATACAAGCGTAATAACAAAGTAATTGAAATTAACCCGCAATATTCAGATGTTTGGAAAAATAAAGGAATTACTTTAACTTGATTGAATAAATCCGAGTTGTAAGTTAAATTGTTACTTAATTTTCATTTATTTTTATCCTTCCCAAAATAAATATAATATTTTTTTGGCTTATGAAAATTACATATATTTTGATAAAACTATATATATTCCACGCATTTAAGTAAAAGTATCCTATAATTCGGCTGAAAAACGAGAAAATACATAAGTTTTAACACAAAAAAAACTGTGCATCGGCGGCAAGCCAGGCGGTCGAAGGGAATTTCAGGCCTCAAAATTAAATATTTAACTATTGTTTTTAGTTTACTTGTTCTAATCGACAATTTATTTTGCATTGGGTACAATTGTTGCATTGAATTATTTTTAGAAATTTTTATGTAGTTGGTTTTTTTAAATAACAATCTTTATTTAGGTTTATTACAACTAAATTTGATTTAACTTAACTAATCTTTACTTGACTTGATATTAATGGTGATCCTATGCATATAATGGAAGGCTTTTTACCAGCTTATTGGTGTTTAGTATGGTTTGCAGTATCAATACCAGTGGTCGCATTTGGTGTTTACAAAATGAATAAATTAGTGAACAAAAAACGCGAGATATTACCTATCCTTGCTGTCGCAGGTGCATTTATCTTCGTGCTTTCCTCCCTAAAAATGCCTTCGGTTACAGGTAGCTGTTCTCACCCTACAGGAACAGGTGTGGGTGCAATCATTTTTGGGCCTGCGATTACTGCAGTTCTTGGGACGATTGTGCTGATATTCCAAGCTCTCTTTCTAGCTCATGGAGGGCTTACGACCCTTGGAGCAAATGTATTTTCCATGGGCATCGTGGGTCCGGTGGTGTCATACTTAATTTATAAGGCAGGAATGAAAGCCAAAATCAACTTTTATTTTATTGTCTTTCTGGCTGCAGCTTTCGGAGACTGGGCTACTTATATTACAACTTCTACAGAACTTGCTTTGGCATTTCCTGCAGGAGGAATCTTAAATTATGTGGGCTTCTTTAGTTCATTCAGCAAATTTCTCGAAGTCTTCGCAATTACTCAGATACCCCTAGCAATCATCGAAGGCGCTGTTAGTGCCCTACTCTTCAAGTACGTGATTGAGGTCAAGAGTGATATCCTTGTTGAAATGAACGTATTGACCGAATCTTTAGTTCGCAAACTCAGGGGGCTTGTTGCATGAGCAGGAAACTTGAATTTATCGTGATTGTTATAATTATGATTTTTGCAGCTCAGTTCTTTTATATGTCTTCTACCACACATGCCGAATATGGTGGAGCTGATGACAAACCTGCAGGCGTTATTGATCAAATTACAGGTGGAGCTTACAAGCCCATTGCAAAACCTCTCTGGCAACCTCCAAGTGATGAAATCGAAAGTCTGCTTTTTGGCCTTCAGGCAGCTACAGGTGCAATAATTATCGGTTACTTCCTTGGGTATTACAGAGCAAAAAACCGTTTTGAAAGCGATTTTGGTATTCAAAGGGATAAAAAGCTGCAAAGGGACGAAAAAATCCAAACATGATGGGTAATCCTTAATTTTTAACCTTTAGAGGGTTCTAAAAAAACCCTCATATTTGCTTGATTGTTTGTAAAGAGCATATAATTAATTAATTGAAATCAGAGATTTATCGACATTCTCTTTAATTTTTAGTTGGCTATAACTCATTTGAAACAGCGAACAAATTTTTAGTTTTCATCCACTTATCTGCAGGTGTCCCAATGAACAATTTTCTCGACGATTATGCTCTTATGAGCCCTCTAAGACACCGAAACAACTGGTTGAAACTGGCAATAGTCTTCTTCGGATTAATCACAGGAGTCTCATGCACATCTCCTATCACTCCGGTATTCATAGCCCTCTGTATGAGTTTTACGATAATTGTTTTTGGTAGGGTGTCTCCTAAATTCTATTTCAAACTTTTGCTAGCTCCCATGGGCTTTGCTGCAGCTGGTGTCCTTATAATTGCTTTTTTCTCAGGTTCGGGTCAGGACCTATTGTCCTTCAAACTTATAGGGTATCCTCTTTCAATAAAGGTAGATGGACTTGAGCTTGCACTTCTGATCCTTTCACGATCTATAAGTGGGATTTGTTGCCTTTACTTCCTTACACTGACAACACCTATGATCGAACTCTTTGCTGTTTTCAAAGCTTCCAGACTACCAGAGTCTCTGATCGAGCTTATCATGCTAATTTATCGTTATATCTTCGTCTTTCTCGAAATTGCAATTTCCATAATGTATGCCCAGACAATAAGATTAGGATACTCGAATTTAAGGCGTTCCGTTAATTCTATTGGAATGCTTACAAGCACACTTTTTATAAGATCGTGGGAACAGGGAGAGAAGCTTTTTCTTGCCATGAATTCCAGATGTTACAACGGAAAAATGACTGTTTTCGAAGTTCACAGGCCTATAAAGGCAACAGAATTGTTTTTAACTTCGGCTTATTTCCTTTCGACTCTTTCACTCTTTTATTTTACAAAAAATATATCCATTGTTTGAGGTAACAGGTTATGATAATTCTTGAGACTAGGAACCTTAAATACACCTATCCAGACGGGACTGTAGCTTGTCAGGGTCTGAATATTGAAATCAAAAAAGGAAAAAAGGTCGCCTTTGTAGGACAAAATGGTTCAGGGAAATCCACACTTTTTCTACTTCTGAATGGGACCTTAAAATCTGATGAAGGTGAAGTTCGTTTTCATGGAATTCCGCTTAAATATGATTCAAAGTCCCTCAGGGAAATCCGTAAATCTATAGGAATCGTTTTTCAAAATTCTGATGACCAGATCTTTGCTCCCACAGTATACCAGGATATAGCTTTTGGGCCTGCAAACCTGGGTTATTCAAAAGAAAGAGTCGATGTGTGCGTGAAGGATTCCCTTGAGCAAGTTGGACTCTCTAACTTGAAGGATAAGCCTCCCCATCATCTCAGCGGAGGCCAGAAAAAAAGGGTTGCGCTTGCTGGGATTATGGCAATGGAACCCGAAATAATCATTCTTGATGAACCCCTCTCGAATCTTGATCCTATTGGCGCGGATGAAATAATGGATCTGCTGAACGAATTTAACCAATTCGGAACCACTATCATAATCTCCACTCATAATGTTGATCTGGCATATCGCTGGTCTGATTATGTGTACATCATGTCAAACAGCAAACTTATAGGCCAAGGGACACCTATAGAAGTTTTCAAAGAGCAGGACCTTCTAAAAAAAGCAGGCCTCCGTCAACCAACAACTCTTGAAATTTATTATGAAATAGAACGACGAGGGCTTGCTTACGGGAAAAACTCCCCGAAAACAGTCCCAGAGCTTGTTAATACCTTCAAAACACTAGATCTTATGTGGGTTGATGTTCCTCCAAAAGTCAAGGAAGGGGATAGTCTGAATCTTGGAGTTATGTATGGTGATTATGCAACTCATTCCCCCTACGAGGCCATTAATGCTAAGGTTCTGCATATTCATTCCGATGGAAGAGCCATTGTTGAATTGAAGCGTAAGGGCATTAAAGCCGGCGGAGTTTTGCTTTATGATACTGACAATTATTCCCTCAAAGAGATCCGACAAATCCTGACAGAGGGGGAAATGTTTTTTGTAGGGGCAATGGGCAAGAAAAGTAAAACTTTTGCCGAAAAGAACGGGATCCAATTAGATGTCACCTCAGGCGTTATAGACAAATCTCTACTAATGGCTCTTTGTGGGAAGCGTTGCCTTATCCTTGCTTCCGGCGGTATGGTAGACCATGCTCTGAGAAGGATAAGAGAATACGTGGAAAAAAGTGGGATAGAATTTACTATGGGTATTGTAAATCGCGAAGAAAGTCGCAAGTGGCTTGAGGAAGCAGATGAAGGACCTGAAACTTTTGAGCTATGATTATAAGCTAGAACTTACGCAGTTTACTGCATGAAGAAACTTCTTATACTTAAAATTTTGATACTGAATACATCGATTCCAAGCATTTGCATAATTCAGAAGATAATTCTACTGTGCTCTATTCATACTTCTCACCTATACACTCGAGTAACAAAATTAAGTACAATAAAGTTGTGGTTAAAGCTGCGTGTGAGATAGTTTAAAGTTTAATTGTATTGATTTCCCATCTCAACATCTTTGGTCCTATAAAATTTATTCTGTTTGAAGTTCTGTAAAATCAATGAATGTTGAGAATTCCTCGCTCTAACGTCAAAAATAGATGGTGAGTACTCTGTCTCCAAAGACTTGATAGAAAATTTTATCCAACACTAACCAATAGCCTTAATTAATGTATTAATAACATTTTCTTTTCATCATTATGTATATTTGTAACTGCTCATTTTACCAAAAATAAGTTGAAATATATTTAGTATGATGCAATAACTACTTCTAATTACTAAAATTATAACTGATCGAAAAACTGAGAAAAGCACTTTGAAGAAAAAAACAATATTCAACATTAATTACCTCTAAAAATTGTAAAAATGGAAAAAATTTTGCTGAGTATCAAGGTAGTTGGTGAAGTACTGAAATTGACAAAAGAAAAAATTTCAGTTATTTTTAAATTTAAAACTATCAAAATTCGGACCCGAGAAATCAATAAATGCTCTTTTTTATAGTACCCAAATTAGTTTAGAATATATTCATTAAATTTTCAACATAGTATTGAGATTAATATCAATCTTCATTTTTTTTACTTTCATCCATACCTTTTAATATTGCCAATACATTAATTAATGCACATCATTCATTCCAAATCAGATTCAGGTGACTTTAATAATGTATTCTAATCGAATCAATGCTCCCTTCGAGTCCCTGACCGTGGAGGACGTCGCCCTGCAGTCCAGCGGCGACATCATCGTCTGCGCCGCCGTGGAAGAGAGCAACGGGGTGGAAGCCATGGCCTTGATGCGTTACACCGCTAACGGCCAGCTCGACAAGACCTTCGGATCAAACGGCTACGTGACCTTGACCATCGACGGTCCCGACGGCGACGACACATTTCCCTATGGCATCGCGGTCGATGACGAAAACAACATCGTCGTGGCCGGCTGCAACGAGGACAGCGGAGTCTTGGCCCTGGCCCGCTTCACCGCGAATGGCGGCGCTGGACGGGACGTTCGGCAACGCCGGCATCGTCACGGAGAGCTTCGCCTGCCAGGCCCAGGCGGTCGCCATCGACGACCGCGGCAATATCGTGGTCTCGGGGCTCGCGGCCAACGGCGAAAATCTGCTCGTGGCCCGATTCACCAGTGACGGCGATCTGGACAACACGTTCGGCTCAAGCAAGGGCGTGTTCAATGGCCAGGGCTACGCCGACGACTTTGTCTACTCGCCTTGTGCCCATTCCGCGCAACTGCAGCCCTCGTCGTCCGATCCGCTGGGCTACAAGGTCCTATTGGTTGGCTCGAGCGGGTCGGGCAAGAACTGCGTGAACGCGGTGGTGCGGTACAACTCCAACGGCACGCCGGACACGAGTTTCTGACAATTTTTGGCGGGCCATGCGTGAGTTTGACGTTTCCTCTTATGGAGCTTGAAGAAGACGGCAGGCGGCCGATCCTCCAGCGCAATCTTCCCCATTTACAAAAAGGCTCAGTATCATGCGTTTCCTCTCTTGGCTTGGCAGTTCGGGCAACCGGGGCGATCGAAGGCGCGGTAAAGCCTCCGGCAAGGCGTTGGGAAGGCCGTTTGCCTCGTCTCTGCGGCGACAGTTTCAGGATCGGTGCCTGCGGTTTGAGCCGCTGGAAGACCGGCGACTGTTGTCGGCCGTCACTACCACCACGTCCTTGCAGGCATCGCCCGCGATGGCGGTCGGCGGCCAGGCAGTTACCTTGACCGCCACCGTGGCCGCCAATTACCCCCTCACGCCCACCGCCAGCATCGGTGGGCTGGAGGGTCCGGTTCAGCTGGCCTTCGACTCCAGTGGCAACCTGTTCGTCTCCAACGTCAGCAGCAACACGGTGAGCGAGTTGTCTGCGGATTCACTCGCCGCCGGGGGGAACGTTGCGCCCATCGCCACACTCACGGGGTTGAACGGCCCCGGCGTGCTGGCCTTCGACGCCAGCGGCGACCTGTACGTCGCAAATGGAGGCGATTACAGAGGTACCACGGTGAGCGAGTTCTCTGTGGATTCGCTCGCCGCCGGGGGGACGATTGCGCCTACCGCCACACTCACCGGTTTGATCAACCCCAGCGCAATAGCATTCGACTCCGGGGGCAACGTCTACGTAGCCAACGGCATCCACAACGGGGGCGGCCCTCCGTGGTGAGCGAGTTCTCTGCGGCCTCGCTGAGCGCGGGTGGAAACGACATCTCGCCCACTACCAGCCTCAACGCGGGGTACGGGGGCACCGCGGCCATGGCCTTCGACCCCAGCGGCAACCTGTGGGTGGGCAATTTCTACGCGGGCACAGTGAGCGAGTTTGCTGCGGGCTCGCTGACCGGAGGAGGCCAGGTGACGCCCGTCGCGACCCCCATAACTCTTCCCGGCTCGCCTAACTGGCCTGCTGGCATGGCGTTTGACTCGGATGGCAACCTGTACGTGGTCAGCGGCGAAAGGGTCAGCGAGTTTGCTGCGAAATCGCTTACCGCAGGGGGAAGCATCAGCCCCGCCACCACCCTCGTGGGACTGAACGATTCCGGCTGCCTGACGTTCGACCCCAGCGGCAACCTGTACGTGAACAATTTCTTCGCGAACACGGTGAGTGCGTTCGCCGCGAACTCGTTGACCGGAGGGGGGAGTGTCAGCCCCATTGCCACCCTGGGGCGCTGGACAATCCAGATGGCCTGGCGGTCGACACCACGCCCGGTGACTTGTACGGCGACCTCTTCGTGGCCAACTCTGGCAACGGCTTTGGGACCACGGTGAGCGAGTTCAGCGCGGCAAGCCTCCTTGTTCCCGCGCCGACCGGGACGGTTGATTTTTCCGCCGTGAATACTGCCACCAATCAAACGACAGATCTCGGCTCTGAAACGCTCACCTCCGTGGCGGACGACTCCAATGCCACGGCCACCCTTGCCGTGCCCAGCGGGACGCTCCCGGCTGGAACGTACGTCGTTACGGCGACCTACGAAGGCGAGTCGAATGTCTTCGCCGGAAGCAACACCGAGTTGGCCGTGGGGGCAACCACGGTGGCGGTCAGCGCCTCGCCGACGGTTTCCAGTTGGTACCAGCCAGTCGCACTCACGGCCACCATCGTGGACGCTTCCGGCAGCAGCACGCCCACAACGCCGACCGGAACCGTCGATTTTTTCGACGTTACGACGCAAACGGACCTGGGCGATGCGCCGTTGGTCAACGGTGTCGCGACGCTTCCCGTCACTGGATTAGTCGCCGCTGTCGGCATGGCGGGAGACCAAGATATCACTGCGAACTACTCCGGCGATGCGAACTTCGCCACCAACAGCGGCAGCACCAACGTTACCGTTCTCTACCCGACCACGACCAACCTGGACGCCTCGCCCGGAATGGCCATCAGCGGCCAGCCGGTAACCTTGACTGCCACCGTGGCCGCCAATTTGCCCAGTTTGACGCCGACGGGGTACGTCGATTTCACGGACGACACAACCGGCGCGTTCTTAGGAACAGAGCCTCTCGTCAATGGGGCGGCTGTCCTACCCAATGCGGCCCTTCCCACGGGAACGTACGCCGTCACGGCGACTTACGAAGGCGAAGCGAACGGCTTCGCCGACAGCAGTGCGGAGTTGGGCGTAGGGGCAGACACCGTCACGCCCACCGCCTCACCGGTGGTTTCGGGCTCCGGGCTACCGGTCACGCTCACAGCCACAGTTGCCGACGCCACGGGTGGTGGGACGACGCCGACCGGCAACGTCGATTTCTTCGACACCAGCGAGGACACCGATTTGGGCACAGCGAGCGTCGGCGCCAACGGCGTCGCGACGTTGATGACTACGGGCGTGTTGGGCTCTTCCGGAATTGGAAAGGTAACGATCACGGCCGACTACTCCGGCGATACGAACTTCGGCGCCAACAGTGAGAGCACCGACGTTACCGTTGTTTTCCCCACCACGACCTCATTACAGACCTCACCTACGGTGGTAACCGCTGGCCAGCCGGTAACCCTGACAGCAACGGTTGGCGTCCAGTCCCCGGGCACCGGCACGCCCGACGGGACGGTCGATTTCGTCAACGTCGCAACGGGCGCGGACTTGGGGACAGCGACTCTTTCCGGCGGAGTGGCAAGCCTCAGCAATGTGTCGTTCCCTGCGGGGACATACGCCATATCGGCCATCTATAGCGGCGATGCCGCAAACAGTTTTGCCGGCAGCACCGGGTATGCCGACATGCAGGTACGGCCAGTCTACGGCAGCCAGGTAACCGTGAGCGTCCAGTTGCCCAGCGGGGAAACGGTCACGTTCGAAGACGGCAACACGCCGATCGGCACTGCCACGTCGATGGACGGCACCGCTTCGCTGACGACCTCGGCGTCCGCTGGGCACAAACCACATACGCGCGGAGTACAACGGCGCGTTTCTGCCGGGGAGCACGGCCATTGGACCGCAATCGATCATCACTACCGTAGCCGGCGGCGGCAGCGGCGTCGAAGATGGAGAGCTGCCGACCAGTGCCTCCATGTATCCGGCAGACGCCGTAGCCGACTCCTCAGGGAACGTCTATATCGCGGATAGTGCGACGATGTGACTTGGGAAATCAGCGCCAACACGGGGCTGATCTCAACGATCGCCGGCAACTGGACTCAAGGTTACGCCGGCGGTGGTGGTACGGCGACCGCCCTGGCGATCGATAATGCGGACCACCTGCTGTTTGTCGCCGACTCGGACAATGGTGCGATCGATGAACTCAACCTGTCCGCGACAAACTCCGTACCGCTTCCCAACGGCCTTGGCCTCCTCGCACCGGGCCAGATCGCTACGGTCCTTGGCGGCCCCGCGGGTGTTGACAACGTCAACTTGAACCTGCCCAACAATACGCTGCCCGGCTACGGATACGAGACGATGGCGGCCCTGGCCTATGACCAGAGCGACGGTATCCTGTACATCGCCGACAACGGCGACAATCGGGTTCTCGCCTACGACCCTACGACCGGCGACCTTGCGACAATCGCTGGCGACGGCACGGCCGGCTACGGCGGCGACGGCCAGCCGGCCAACCAGGCACTGCTCAACGGTCCCAGCGGCCTCGCCGTCAATGCTGCCGGAGACCTCTTCATCGCCGATACGGGCAACAATGTGGTCCGCGAGGTAAACACCGGCCAAGCCCGATAACCGCTCTCGACGGAGTCAGCTTCAGGCCGGCGACATCACGACCATTGCCGGAAACTACGCGGCTGGAGGAGGCTACAGCGGCGACGGCCAGGCGGCGACGGCGGCGAACTGGGCTGGCCGAGCGGCCTCGCCGTCGATTCTGCCGGGGACCTTTTCATCGCCGACACGGGCAACAGCGTTATCCGCGAGGTGAGCGCGAGCACGGGTATTATCTCGACGATCGCGGGACAGGGGACTTCGGGACTCGGCGACGGAGGGAGCGCGATTGAAGCCGAGTTATCCAACCAAATCGTCGGCCTAAGTTTCGACAGGGCGGGGGACCTCCTGATCTCGGACTCGAATTACCTTTTTGGTGGCCGCGTCCGCGAGATCGAGTCCGGCGAAGCGATTACCGTCTCGGCCGTCACCACCACCACGCTCAGCCCTTTGGCGGCGTCCCAAGGCATGGGCGGTCCGGTCACGCTTACCGCTACCGTAACAACGCCCGACCCCGGTGTTCCGAGCAACGTTGCCCCGACCGGTTCTGTCGACTTCGTGGATACGACGACGAACACCGATTTGGGACAGGCGGCCGTCGTCAATGGGGTCGCCACGCTGACCACTGACCAACTCGCCAGTATCGGCTGGGGCGAACAAGCCGACATCACCGCCTACTACGGGGGCGACATCAACTTCTTCGCGGCAAACAGCGGCAGCAGCGTTGTGACCGTTGTACCTGCCACCACGACCTCGCTCGAGGCCTCACCTACGGTGGCGCCGAGCGGACAGGCGGTGACCATGACGGCCACGGTCGCCGTTGCCCCAGGCGCCGGTGCACTCACTGAAGGGACGGTGGAGTTCGACGTCTACCAAGACGGAAATCTTGCATCCACCCAGTCAGTGCAACTCGATGGCACCAACGTGGCAAACGCGACGGTTCCGACGCTCCCGGCGGGAACCTACACGGTCACCGCCGCCTACAGCGATCCGGCCAATAACTATGCACGCAGCAGCGCCGCGCTGGGATTGGCCCCCACGATTATCACGGTGGCGGGAAACGGGACGTTCGGTGACAGCGGCGATGGCGGCCTGCCCAGAGCGCCTCTCTTGCCCTTGGAAACGGATCACCGCCCAGCGTGGCGGTTGATTCAGCGGGCGATCTGTTCATCGCCGATACCGTTAATAACGCGATCCGCGAGGTAACGCCCAACGGCGTAATTGCCACAGTGACAAGCGGCTTGGACCAACCCGAGGGCGTCGCGGTGGACTCTCAGGGTAATCTGTATATCGCCGATACCGGCGCCAATCTGGTCCAAATGGTCGATCTAACTGGAAATACGGAGACGCTCTTCGGCCAAACAGTCGCCAAGGGCGGCATCATCGCGATTGCCGGCGACGGAACAGGGAGCGATTTCGATATTCAGGGCATCCACGGGTCTCACAGCTATAGTCCTAACGGCTACTATGACGGCCAAGCGGCGACCCTGGCCCCGGTGGGATCGCCGGAGGCGATTGCGGTAGATGACTTTGGCGACGTCTTTATCGCCGTGGGTAACGGTGTTCGAGACGCAAATAACCACTACTACCAGAACGCAATCCTCGAGGTAAGCCCCAATGACGGGATTGAGTTCATCGCCGGATTGGCCGTTGGCAGGTCGAATAGCTCGTCACCATTTGGCTTGACGAGTCTCGCGTATGATGCCGCGACGCAGCGGCTCTACTTCAGCCTTGCGGAGGGGGGTGCAGTTCAGTACCTCGACCTTAACCCCCAGCGCCACGTACCAAGACCTCTTCACCGTACGAACTTCACCGCTACAGACGTAGAAGGACTGGCGGTTGATGCGGCCGGCGATCTTTACATCGCCAATTCCTCGGATAACGGTCCAGGAAATCGCTGCAAATGACATCATCGGAGGCCTGGGGCAGGCGGCCGTGTTTAATGTGACCGATTTCCTGCAGAATATCGGGGTCGAACAGACCGAGTTCAATTTGGCCAAGGTGAACGTCACCACGATCGCTGGAAATGGGAATGCAAGCTACTGGGGCGATGAAGGGCCGGCCACAGTTGCGGCGTTGTCGGATCCGACGGGCCTGGCGGTGAACGCCGCCGGCGACCTGTTCATCGTGGATACTGGCAATTACCGGGTCCGGGAAGTTCTGCCGTCCTCG